>JBEKSD010000001.1:0-224031 GCA_049517335.1 Candidatus Omnitrophota bacterium
TCTCATGATACTTTGAAAGGGCTTTCTTTTATACTGTATATCTTATATTTAAGCACAAGTATTTAACCAAATCCCAAAAAAACGAACGTTAATTTAGTTGAACTGGATAAAAACTGGGGTGAACCCCTCTGTCTATAATCTTAGGTTAGACTAAATTGATAGGATTCAGTATAAACATATTTGTGCTCAAGATGCCCCTTTCACCACCAATTTCACCACCAAAAATCATCTATTTCTCCTTTGTGATATTTATTTTTCTCTCCCCGAGGCTTTCTTAAGCTCTTCAAGGAGCGCCTCTCTTCAGCCCACAATTTGAAAGCGTTTTCCGAAATACCTAAAATCAATCTTTAAACCTGCCGATTATAGATTATACTTCATCGTAATTATAATAACTATTTTACGCGCAACAGGAGGAAAACGGTAAAATGGACAAAGTGAAAATTTTATTGGTTGATGATGACGTTGAGCTATGCGGAGAGCTTGCAGAGATACTGGAATTGGAGGGCTACCATGTGAACAGGACATCAAATAGTTACGAGGGTAAAGCGCTCATTAACCAGAATATCCATGATATTGTCATGTTGGATTATAAAATGCCGGGTTTAAGCGGTGTTGATTTGATAAAGGAAATAATAAATAATAAGTTGCAATGCAAGGTTCTCGTAATCTCAGGGAATTCTTCTATTGATGCCATACTAAAAGAGGAGGGCTTATCCGGTTCAATAGACGGGGTCATAATTAAGCCCTACAATGTTGATAATTTACTCCAGAAGCTCAAAGAACTATAATAAAACACCCGCATTTGACATTAATGAATGCGGGTGTTTTAGTTTTTAGAGGATTAATTTATATTTTAGTTACGTTGGTTGCCTGTTCGCCTTTGGGCCCCTGCGTAACTTCAAATTCTACCTCATCACCTTCCGCCAGAGATTTGTAGCCATCACCCTTGATCGCGCTAAAATGGACGAATATATCCTTGCCGTCTTCAGAAGTGACAAAGCCGTAACCCTTCTGGTTTGAGAACCACTTTACTTTACCTTTTGCCATTTTCTACTGATTCACCTCCTCAATGAACCCACCAAGGTTTCTGGCGGGCGAATTGGCCCTAAACACAACACTAGTGAGGGGCCTTCCAACAAAAAACCGCAAAGCTTTTTTAGAGTCTCTTGCACTTTTTAAGCTTTACGGTTTGTACCCTTAAACAATTTCTTTGTTTCTCCTTAAACTAATTGCAATGAAAATATTATATCAGTCATATTTGTTTTGTCAATATTTATTTTTCTGGTATAATCAAATCCGTCGTATTGCTGGCGTAGCTCAGTTGGTAGAGCAGGACTTTCGTAAAGTCAAGGTCGGAGGTTCAACTCCTCTCGCCAGCTTTTTTTAAAGCCCCGACAGGTTAATATGCCTAAAATAAGAGGTCTCCTTAAAAACCGCAACTTTTTCCTTCTCTGGCTCGGTCAGATTATTTCCCAGCTGGGGGACAGGCTCGACCAGATGGCCTTAATTGCCTTTGTCTATCTGCGCTCTCCGGGCTCTACCATGCAGATTGCCAAGATTCTTTCTTTTACCATTATCCCCGTTTTCCTGATAGGACCGATTGCGGGAGTTTATGTGGACAGATGGGAGAGGAGGCGCCTGATGTACGTCTGCGATATCCTGCGCGCGCTGTTAGTCTTTACTATCCCGTTTTTTCTTTTCTATTCCCGTAATATCGTACCGATATACATCATTGTTTTCGTAGTCTTCTCAATCGGAAGGTTCTTTGTCCCGGCAAAACTTGCTATCATCCCGGATTTAGTTGAGAAAAAAGACCTACTTTTGGCTAATTCTTTGGTGAATACCACCGGAATGATCGCCGCGGTGCTTGGTTTTGGCGTAAGCGGGGTGCTGGTTGAATGGCTGGGGGCAAAGAGCGGATTTTACCTTGATTCTTTAAGTTTTTTCATTTCAGGTCTAATGATATTCTTTATCGTTAAGAAATTAAAGCCTCCGGCAGCTCTTAAGAAGGTGAGCGAAAACATCGTAGAGGCAATAAATAAATCGGTCTTTCAGGAAATAAAAGAGGGAATTTTATATTTTATCCATAAAAAAGACATAAGGTTTACCGCCGGCATAATGTTCGTGCTGTGGTCTGCGCTGGGAGCGGTTTATGTAGTCTTAATCGTCTTTGTGCAGAAAACCCTCCATTCGGCTACGAAAGACCTCGGGCTCCTGATTATGTTTCTGGGTATGGGTCTATTTATAGGCTCCATCTTTTACGGCAAGTTCGGCCAGAGGATATCGCATTATAGGGCTATATTCGCTTCGTTGACTTTAAGCGGGCTTATGCTCATAATTTTTGCGCTGGCAATAAACCATTTCCACAGTTTTCCCCAAGCCGCTGTTTTGGCCCTGATGTTTGGTATTTTAATCTCGCCGATTATGATCGCCTCCAATACGATTATTCATAACGCTAGCGTTAATGAAATGATGGGCAAGATTTTTAGTTCCCTTGAAATAGTGATGCATTTGGGGTTTATTTTGTTTATGTTTGTAAGCAGTTTACTGGCGGAACGGTTATCGCATTTGTGGATTCTGATCTTTGTCGGGTGTATCTTTAGTATTCTGGGGACAATAAGCCTTATCTATCACAGGAGAATATCATGGTTGGATTAAAGAATATCGCTGTTTTCGCTTCAGGATATGGAAGTAATTTTTTGGCGATTGCTTCCGCGATAAAAAGCAGGAAGATACGCGCTAAGCTTACATTGTTGGTTTGTGATAACCCAAAAGCGCCTGTTTTGGAGAAAGCGAAGAAAGCGAAGGTTAAGGCGGTTTTAGTGCTCAGGGATGAATTCTTAAGCAGGAAAGATTTTGAGGCTAAAATAAGCGAGTATTTAAAGGAAAATAATATTGATTTAATAGTCTTAGCCGGCTTTATGCGCATATTGAGCGCTGAATTTGTTAATGAGTATAGGGGCCGCATTATTAATATTCATCCTTCGCTTCTTCCCGCTTTTAAGGGGGAGGGGGGAATAAAAGATGCATTTGAGTATGGGGTTAAGGTTACCGGGGTGACGGTGCATTTTGTCGATGAACAGATGGACCACGGCCCGATAATCCTGCAGCAGGCTATTTTGATAGGCGATAAAGATACTCTGGAGAGCTTAGAAGCCAAGATACATAAGCTAGAGCATAAATTGTACCCTGAGGCCATAAAATTGTTTGTGGAAGGTAAATTAGAAATAGAAGTAAGAAGGGTTAATTGGTTGTAGTTGATAAAACCGCGGTTTTATTCAGTATAACTTTGTTTTTAATAAAGAGGTTATTTATTTCAAGTTCTTCAAAATTCCTATAATTGTAGGCTTTAATAGTATAAACCGCAATTTTTAATACCTCCTTGTCGATATCCATATTTTTTGTAGCCTCGGGCTTCTGGAATCTTAGCTTCATTCTGTATTTAATTTGAGCGGCAATAAAATCATCCATTGTTATATCTTTGAGGATAAGGTGTGTTCCTTCTTCGTCTCCTATAATGGCCTGATTAATCTTTATTTCCTGAATCGAACGGTGCTGGTATTCCGTAACCGACATTAAACCGTAAGAAAACTTTTTTAGGTCCAGATAATACGCTAGTTCCTCAATTTCAAAACCATTTTTAATGTCAGCGGAGACTACGCAGTAAAATTGCGGCTCTTTTTGATTGACTCTGTCCGTGCTGAAAACCACTCTTCTTAAAACGCTCCAGATTTTATTGATTTTTTCCCCGACTTTTTTATTGGATTTGTATTCCTGCGTTTCTTCTTTGGGCGGTATGGCTTTTATGAGATAATCTATCTTAAAATTATTACCGAGAGGCTCTATTTGAGTGAGTTCCGTCAGGAATATGGATGTACTTTTTTCCGGTTTATCCGTTCTTTCAACGATATCCTCAGTAGGAAAATATATCCAAAGAGTTGAGCCGAGTAGCGTGACCTTTACCTTAATATTGTATTCTTTTCTACAGATATCGGTTATCGCTTGTTCAATATTTTCTTTTTGGAAGGTAGGCTTTGTGGAAGAAGAACAGCCGAAAGAGGATAAAAAGAGGGTTATTATTAAACTACACAGCGCGGCTTTTACCGAACTCTTTAAAGATAGCCTCGATTTCATCATAGTTTAATTCCTCTTTTGCTACCAGATCTTTAGCTATCCGATCCAGAAGGGCTTCTTCTCTGCGTAGGACTTCGTTTACTTCTTTAAGGCAGGTGTTCAATATATCCTGGACGTCATTATCGAGCCGCATTTTAGTATCTTCCGAGATAAGCGGTGCTGCGCCGGATCTCCTGAAAGCGTCAAGTGCGTGGAAGTCTCCGATTATTCCCGATTTACCCATACCCATGCGCCAGGCCATATTATGTGCAATAAAGAGGGCGTTGGCAAAATCCCCACCGGCAACCCCGGAGGTAGTAAAGCCGAGTTTTATCTTTTCAGCGGCGTAAGAACCGAGAGAAATCTTTATTTCATTTAAAAGCTGTTTTTGGTCTTCAATCAAAACTTCCTCATGTTCAGGGATCCAGGTTGCGCCACCCGTGTGCCCGCGCGGAGTTATGGTTATCTTGAAAACATCTTTTGAAGGGACTAAAAGATAAGTAATGATTGCGTGACCTGCTTCATGGTAAGCAACCTGCCATTTTTCTTTTTCGCTTATCTTTATCCTGCGTTTAATGCCTAAGGCAATTCTTTCCCGCGCATCGTCAATATCTTTCATTGCTACAACTTGTCTTTTATTTCGTACGGCAATAAGCGTTGATTCTCTTACGATGTTGGAGATATCAGCCGGAGTATTTCCTACGGTAATACGTGCAAGGCGGTCAATTTTTACGTTTTCCGGATCGTATTTTACTTTTTTAAGATAATATTCAAAAAGTTTCTCTCTATCTTCCAGATTAGGCTTGTCCACATAAATTTTACGGTCGAACCTTCCCGGTCGCAGAAGGGCGGCGTCCATGAAATTTTCCGGCATATTGGTTGCGCCGATGATGATAATATTTAAATCTTTTTCTTTTAAGCCGTCCATCTCAACCAATAGCTGGTTTAAGGTGGTGTTGGTTTCGGTTTGCCCTCCGAAACCGCTATCGCTTGCTCTTTGTGCGCCCACCGCGTCAATTTCATCAATAAATATAATGCATCCGCCGTGAAGCTCTGCTAATTGGCGTGCATTTTTAAATAGGCTGCGTATTCTGCCAGCACCTACGCCCACGAACATCTCTACGAATTCCGAGCCAGACATGGATATAAAGGGGAGTTTTGACTCGGTGGCAATGGCTTTGGCAAGGTAGGTTTTACCGCAGCCTGGAGGCCCGAGCATTAAGAGGCCTCTTAAGATCTTTCCGCCGATACGCTGTAATTCTGCGCGGTCGGTAATGAGTTTTACCACTTCAAAAGCTTCCTGTTTTGCTTCGTCCATCCCGATAACATCATTCCAGGTGATTCCTATAGTATCCCCGGCGATAGATTTTTTAGAGGTTTGCGAAAATGACTGGGCTCCTTTCTTAAACATCAGCCAATACCATAGGTAGGTATAGACTAAGCCGAATATAATCGCCATGATTATCTGTAAATATAACTGCAGGGGGATCATGGCCATCTGCGACTGCCTGAGGTAAGATTCGGATTCGTTCCAGGCGTGGATGCCTTTGATGATAAAATAAATAAGGGATGTTAATAGCAGGGTTGCGCCGAAGATAACCAGGATTTTAGTCCAGTAAAGTCTTAAGTAGAATTTAACTTTTTTCCAGTTCATCGCTTCTCCTTAAAAGGCTGTTTAATAGAAAATAACATATTAGCCCTATTAAGTCAAGCGCGAATTAATTCTTGTCCTCCCAGATTCTCTTGACTAAGTATCTTTTGCGGGTATAATTATAACTCTAAAAAACAATTATTATAAGGAGAACTAATATGGCAAAGATCAACAAAGTTTGGGCAAGGGAAATTCTGGATTCCCGCGGCAACCCTACGGTTGAGGTAGATGTAATTTTAGAGAATGGCATTTTAGGCAGGGCCTCTGTGCCTTCGGGCGCTTCTACCGGGGATAATGAAGCTCTAGAATTGAGGGATAATGATAAATCAAGGTATATGGGAAAGGGCGTCCTAAAAGCGGTTGAGAATGTAAATACCGTGATCGCCTCTAAAATAAAGGGATTGACGCCTGATTTCAGGAAAATAGACACTATTTTGATTAAGCTTGACGGGACAGAGTTCAAATCCAACCTTGGCGCGAATGCAATCCTCGGCGTATCTATGGCTGTGGCTAAGGCTGCGGCACTGGAGAGGAAACAGCCGCTTTATAAATTTTTAGGCGGGGAGGAGGCAAAGATTTTACCTGTGCCGGAGATGAATATTTTAAACGGAGGGATGCACGCGGATAATAATCTAGATATTCAGGAATTTATGATCATGCCCTTGGGCGCCCCGAATTTCAGGGAAGGTTTAAGGTACGCGGCAGAGGTCTTCCAGAACCTAAAAGCACTCCTTAAATCTAAAAAGCTTTCTACTTCAGTGGGGGATGAGGGCGGTTTTGCCCCAAGCTTAACTTCAAATCAGGAAGCGCTGGAGTTAATACTACAGGCAATTGAAAAGGCGGGCTATAAGGCAGGCCGCGATGTGTATCTTGCGCTTGATTGCGCTGCAAGCTCGTTTTATAAAGACGGAAAATACCGGTTTGAGAATTCCCAAAAAAATTCTGCGGACCTGATAAAGATTTATTCGCAATGGCTGGATAAATATCCTGTTCTTTCCATAGAAGACGGGCTTTCCGAGCATGACTGGGCCGGCTGGAAGGAGATGACTCAGGAATTAGGGGGTAAGCTTCAGCTGGTGGGAGACGATATTTTTGTGACCAACCCGAAAATATTCAAGAAAGGCATTGCGGAAAAAATCGGCAATGCTATACTGATAAAAGTCAACCAGATCGGCTCGCTCTCCGAAACTTTGGAAGCAATAAATATCGCCAAAAAGAATAACTACCGCGCAGTAATCTCGCACCGTTCAGGCGAGACAGAAGATACTACTATTGCCCATCTTGCGGTTGCCACCGGCGTCGGGCAGATTAAAACCGGCTCCGTTTCGCGCACCGACAGGATCTGTAAATACAATGAGCTTTTAAGGATTGAAGAAGAACTGGGCAAGGCGGCAGTTTATGCGGGTACATCCTGGAATAAATAATGTTCTCTTCCCTGAAAAAGGCATTTTGGCTCTTTGGAATTTCGGTTTTTCTGTTGATTTTATTTTTCCCGGGTTACGCCAAGCTCCAGCGGTTAAGAGAGAAGAATAAGGAGCTTGAAGTAAAATTGAAGAAAGTAAACATAGATAACGCGCTTCTGGCGCAGGAGCTTGAACGCGTTCAGAATGACCCGGTTTATCAGGAAAAGATCGCCCGGGACAAAATGGGGATTGTGCGTAAAGGCGAAATCCCCATTAAGATAGTCTCTGGGAAGAAAAGATAAATACAAATACGCGTATTTGTGCTACAATAAATAGGTAAGTCGCTCTTTAATTATAAAAATATCGCGGGGTGGAGCAGCCTGGTAGCTCGCAAGGCTCATAACCTTGAGGTCCTGAGTTCAAATCTCAGCCCCGCAACCAGATATATCTCTCAAAATTTAGAATGAGAGATAACTTAAACCCTGACTAGCGATGCTAATCAGGGCTATTTTTATGCTTTGACATGTTAAAGATTGGGTTACCAAAATAAGCGGATTTTTACTTGTATAATTAACTAGACAAAGTTATTTTTTGTGCTACACTTAACTTAATAATAAACGCTTAATCTTTTTTTAGTTTCAAAATAAGATTGTAAAGACTAAAAAGATAGCGGGGGAACCAAGAGCACGATTTTTCAATAATCTTGGGGCGGATATCCTGCAATTGCGGATTAAGGTTACTCAACCCGAGCCCGACAGCTAACCTCGTAAGCTAAATAAGAGGAATGTGCCAGAGAAACCATTCTCTGGTTTATTTTTTGACATCAAATATGAAAGAAAAAGTTTATTGGATTGGAGTTGTTGTTTGTGGTGTACTAATGCTGTATCTTTTTATCGGTTTTTACCTAAGCCGGCACTAAGAATGTTATGCCTAATAACGAAAGATTGAGGCAGTAATGGACATTTTAATAATAGCAATAATACTTATTATTACACTAGCCTCTTTTGCTTTTATTACCCTTTGCTCTAAAGTTTAAGGAGGAATCTTATGGCAATTATTTATTGGATTGGGGGAATTATTGCTATTTTCTTATTTGCTTATCTATTGGTAGCTCTTCTTAAGTCGGAGATATTCTCATGAACTGGAACAATTTTATTCAAAGCTTTATATTTATTTTTGCGACGTTTTTTTTAGTCAAGCCACTCGGGATTTATATGGCTCGTATATATACAGGTAAGAAGACTGGCCTTAATGTATGGTTCGCGCCTGTAGAAAAATTGACCTATCAACTCTCGGGTATTGATCCTGAAAAAGAGATGTCGTGGAAGCAATACGCTTTTGCTGTGATGTTGTTTAATATTATAGGTATAATAATAGTTTACGCGATTGAGCGTTTTCAAGCGCACCTTCCTTTAAACCCTATGTCTATGCCGTCCGTAACGCCAGATTTGGCTTTCAATACAGCAGTAAGTTTTGCTAGTAATACGAATTGGCAAAGTTATGGCGGCGAAACGACTTTGAGTTATTTTACCCAAATGGTGGCGTTGACCGTGCAAAACTTTCTTTCCGCAGCTACAGGTATGGCAGTGCTAGTGGCTTTTATTAGAGGATTCATTCAAAAACAGCTAAATACTATCGGCAATTTCTGGGTCGATCTAGTCAGATCAACTCTCTATATTCTTATTCCACTATCGATAATTCTGGCTTTGCTTCTTGTCTCACAGGGAGTCGTGCAGACTTTTGGACCCAGCATAAAAGCCACTCTGCTACAACAAACCAAAGACACGGATGGGAAGACTATCACAGAACAAATAATTGCTGTTGGCCCGGTTGCTTCACAACTCGCTATCAAACAATTAGGAAGTAACGGTGGAGGTTTTTTTAACGTTAATTCCGCCCACCCTATTGAAAATCCCACGCCTTTGTCGAACTTTCTGGAAGTACTCGCGATAATATTAATACCGGCAGTTTTATGTTATACCTTTGGCTATATGGTTAAGGATAGGCGCCAGGGGTGGGCTATTCTTGTAGCGATGTTCATTATCTTTGTCCCATGCCTTTGGGTATGCATGCATTTTGAGCAAGGCGGCAATCCTCTTATTGATAAATTAGGCATTAACCAACACGCAAGTGTTCTCCAGCCAGGTGGTAATATGGAAGGAAAAGAAGCCCGTTTCGGGATCGCGAATTCCGTCATCTGGGCAACTACTACAACCGCTGTAGCTAACGGCTCAGTCAATTCAATGCACGACTCTTATATGCCTCTCGGAGGTTTAATACCGATGTGGCTTATGCAGTTAGGAGAGGTTGTATTTGGTGGTGTAGGATGCGGTTTGTATGGAATGCTTGCATTTGTAATAGTAGCTGTTTTTATAGCTGGTCTTATGATTGGGCGTACTCCTGAATATTTAGGTAAAAAGATAGAATCTTACGAAATGAAAATGGCCGCACTCATACTTTTAATCCCGCATATGTTCGTCCTTACGGGGACAGCTTTAGGGGTTGTCTTGCCGCAAGTAAAATCGGCTATTTTCAATCCCGGGCCACACGGTTTGAGCGAAGTGCTTTATGCTTTTTCTTCCTGCGGAAATAATAACGGAAGCGCCTTCGCAGGCCTTTCGACAAATAATCTCTTCTACAATATAGCTTTAGCCATGGCGATGTTCTTCGCGCGTTACTGGCTTATTATTCCGACGCTTGCGATTGCGGGTTCACTTTCTAAGAAAAAAATTGTACCTGTAAACCAAGGAACATTGCCTACGCATATTCCACTTTTTATTCTATTTTTGGTTATGGTTGTTTTGATTGTGGGAGCGCTTACATTTTTTCCTGCGCTTGCCTTGGGTCCAATCGTTGAACATTTAATGATGCATCATATTTAAAAGAGGTATCTATGAATAGATCACATAAGTCAAAATCCTTGTTCGAGCTGTCCATCGTTGGACCAGCAATCATTGATTCGTTAAAGAAATTAGACCCTAGGCACCAAATTAAGAATCCTGTAATGTTTGTGGTTTTGGTAGTAAGCGTATTGACTACAGGTTTGTATCTTCAAGCGATATTTGGGCATGGGGAGGCTCCTGCAAATTTTATTCTGGCCATAACCCTGTGGTTATGGTTTACACTGATATTCGCGAATTTTTCCGAAGCTATGGCAGAAGGTCGCGGAAAAGCCCAAGCTGCAAGTTTAAGAAAAGCTCGGAAAGACACTCTGGCAAAAAAACTCTCCAAACCTAAATACGGTTCTGTTTACGAGACAATATCTGCATCAACGCTTCATAAAGAGGATATTGTTTTAGTTGAAGCAGGAGATTTTATTCCTATGGATGGGGAAGTCATTGAGGGTGTAGCTTCTGTTGATGAAAGTGCTATCACTGGTGAAAGCGCGCCTGTTATACGTGAAAGCGGTGGAGACCGTAGCGCCGTTACTGGTGGCACCCGTGTCCTCTCAGATTGGCTTATCGTACGGATTAGTTCAAATCCCGGAGAAACATTCCTGGATCATATGATTGCTATGGTTGAGGGTGCCAAAAGACAAAAAACACCCAATGAAATCGCTCTTAGTATCCTTTTGGCAGTATTCACCATCATTTTTCTCCTAGCTACAGTAACACTTTTACCATTTTCAATTTACAGCGTAGTGTCAGCTGACCATGGTATGCCAATTACAGTAACAGTTTTAGTTGCATTGCTTGTTTGTCTTATTCCAACTACCATAGGAGGATTACTACCTGCTATTGGTATAGCTGGTATGGACAGAATGATCCAGGCCAATGTAATTGCCACTTCGGGTAGAGCAGTAGAAGCAGCGGGGGACGTGGATTGTTTACTCTTGGATAAAACAGGAACTATAACGCTTGGCAACAGGCAGGCTGTAGCTTTTATACCAACTAAGGGTGTTAGTATAGAATCATTAGCAGATGCAGTTCAACTTGCTTCGTTATCTGATGAGACTCCGGAAGGAAGAAGCATAGTGGTATTGGCTAAAGAAAAATACGGTATAAGAGAACGTCATATTCATGAACTGGAAGCAAGATTCATTCCTTTCACGGCACAGACACGGATGAGTGGGGTAGATCTGGGAGATGGAAGACAGATTAGAAAAGGAGCTGCCGATGCTATTGAGGATTATGTAAAACAACTTGGTGGTCTTTTCCCCGAAGAACTGAAGTCAAGTATACAATCAATATCTAAGAGTGGCGGTACCCCTTTAGTTGTGGCAGAGCATAAGAGAGTGTTAGGCGTTATTCAGCTGAAAGATATTGTAAAGGGGGGAATTAAGGAACGTTTTGCCGAACTAAGGCGCATGGGAATTAAAACCGTTATGATTACAGGAGACAATTCTCTTACTGCAGCTGCGATTGCAGCAGAAGCCGGCATGGATGATTTTTTAGCTCAGGCCACCCCTGAAACCAAGCTTAAGCTTATCCGCGAAATGCAATCTGGTGGCAGGCTTGTAGCTATGACGGGAGACGGAACTAATGATGCGCCAGCCCTTGCGCAGGCAGATGTTGCTGTTGCCATGAATACAGGAACGCAGGCTGCTAAAGAAGCAGGAAACCTGATTGACCTTGATTCCAATCCCACAAAGCTTATTGAAATTGTCGAAATAGGAAAACAACTTCTTATGACCAGGGGTTCGTTAACCACATTTAGCATTGCTAACGATGTATCAAAGTACTTTGCGATTATCCCTGCTGCATTCGTAGGAACTTATCCTGCGCTTGGTGCACTCAACATTATGCATCTTGCCACGCCTGCAAGCGCTGTTTTGTCTGCAGTTATTTTTAATGCACTTATTATTATAGCCTTAATTCCACTTGCCTTACGCGGCATACCTTATAAGCCGATGCCGGCAACTCAACTATTGAGGGATAATCTGTTGATTTATGGAGTAGGCGGCATTATAGCCCCATTTATAGGCATTAAATTGATCGATATGATACTAGTAGCTTTGCATTTAGTCAAATAGGAGAAGGAAAATGTTTAAAGAATATATTAAACCGGCGCTTCTTTCTTTTTTAATTCTGACGATTATTACGGGAGTTATCTATCCGCTCTTTATTACGGGGATTGCGCAACTGCTATTCCCCAATCAGGCCAATGGCAGCCTGATATATAGAAACGGAAAAGTGGTTGGCTCGTTTCTCATTGGCCAGACATTTGACGATCCCAGATATTTATGGGGGCGTATCTCAGCGACTTCACCCCAATATAACGCGTCAAATTCTACAGGTTCTAATATAGGTCCTTCTAATCCAGCATTGCTTGATGAAATAAAAGGGCGTATTAAAGCGTTAAAAGCAGCCGACCCTGACAATACAAATTCTATTCCAGTTGACCTGGTTACTTCTTCTGCTAGCGGCTTAGATCCCCATATAAGCTTAGCAGCCGCGTATTATCAGATTGCTCGCATTGCGCGCTTACGAGGCTTATCCCAAGACACAGTTAGGGCTATTGTTAAACAACATACGTATGGTCGCTTATTGGGACTTATAGGGGAGCCGGTTGTAAATGTGCTGGAAACAAATTTGGCGTTAGATGCGTATAAAAAATGAATAACAAAGACATATTTTTAATGTATAATTAAACTTATGGAAAGACCAGACCCGGATGCAATTTTAGCGAAAGTTAAAGCCGAAGAGAGCCACCGCGGTAAACTTAAAATTTTCTTTGGAGCAGTCGCGGGTGTCGGCAAAACTTATTCGATGCTTGAAGCAGCTCGCCTACGAAAAAAAGAAGGCGTTGATGTTGTGGTCGGATACATAGAAACTCATAAACGCGTTGAGACTGAAGCACTTTTGGAAGGCCTCGAAATACTCCCGCCTAAAATCATCTCTTATAAAAATGTTCAGTTGCGTGAATTTGATATTGACGCGAGCCTAAAGAGAAAACCCAAGATTATCTTAGTTGACGAACTGGCACATAGTAATGCTCCCGGCTCTCGGCACCCAAAGCGCTGGCAAGACGTACAAGAGCTTATCGACCAAGGCATTGATGTGTATACTACTTTAAATGTCCAGCATTGCGAAAGCGCAAATGATATCGTCGCTCAGGTAACCGGAGTTATAGTCCGCGAGACCGTGTCTGATACATTTATTGAGCAGGCAGATGAAATAGAGTTAGTTGATCTTCCTACTGAAGAAATTCTCAAACGATTAAAAGAAGGGAAGGTATATCTTGGTGAGCAAGCTCAAGCGGCGACAGAGCATTTCTTCCAGCCGGGGAATTTAATTGCCTTGCGCCAGTTGGCCCTGCGTTATACGGAACGCAACGTAGATACTAAGTTGATGTCGTATAAAAAGGAGCACGCTGTTTCAAAAGTTTGGAATGTGAGGGATAGATTTTTGGTATCTATAAGTCCTAGTCCTTCTGCGATGGGATTAATCAGAGCCGGTAAGCGTATCGCTTTAGATTTGGGAGTAGAGTGGATCGTGGCATATGTTGAACCTCTGGTCGAGTTACGTCCGGAAGATAAAGGCAGGGTATCTGAGATGCTTAATTTTGCGGAAAAATTGGGCGCTCAAGTAGTGACGCTTGGCGGTCAGGATATCGCAGAGACATTAATTTCATACGCCCGATCAAAAAATGTAACAAAGATAATCATTGGAAAGCCCAGAAAACCAAAGCTGCGGGAATTGATTTTCGGCTCAATATTTGATAAGTTAGCCCGTAAATGCCAAGATATAGATTTGTATTTGTTGAGTGGGGATACCCAAGAACAGCAGCTTAAATTTAAATCGCCTGCTTTGAGTCCTTTTTCTTGGAAAAATCTTGGATTTACAATAGGTATCGTTATTCTTTGTACGTTATTTAATTGGATTCTATCTTCCCGCCTCTCTTTGGTAAATTTAATAATGATTTATCTTGTCGGTGTTACTTGGATTGCCTTTCGTTATGGTCGCCGATTATCTTTGATAGCTTCATTCTTAAGCGTTTTATTTTTTGACTTTTTCTTTGTGCCTCCTTATTTTAGTTTTGTAGTGAAAAATGTTGAGTATATTTTTACATTTATAGTAATGCTGGGCGTCGGTCTCACGATAGCGCATTTAACTGGTCGACTCAGGCGACAAACCATCTCTATGGGGATGCGCGAAGACAAGACTGAAACGCTTTATGCTTTAAGCCGCGAACTTTCGAAAAGTTCTTATCCCGATGAATTGTTTAAGATTGCCCTTTCGCATATCGAAGATTTCTTTAAATGCAGGGTAGTTATTTTTGTGCTAGATAAAAACAAGAGGCTGGTAGCTAAGTTTGGCGAAGCTGTGCAATTGGCACTAGATTCAAATGAGGTTGCCGTTGCCCAGTGGGTATTTGAGCATAAGAAATCCGCAGGTAAAGGTACGGATACTCTACCTGGATCAAGTGGTAGGTACTTACCTTTTACAGGTGCAGAAAAAACAGTAGGAGTCTTGGGAGTTTTTCCAACTCAGGAGAAACAATTTGTTGATCCGGAGCAGTTACATATATTGGAGATGTTCGTTAATCAAACTGCTTTGGCGGTTGAAGGAGCACAGCTTGCCGCAGCAGCTCTTGATGCGGAATCTAGGATTGAGAATGAACGGCTGAGGAATTTAATTCTAACTACTTTTTCTTCGGGACTTACTGATCCTCTTACGTCTATTTCTCAAACTGCCTCAGAATTGCTGAATCTGGAAAACATTAAAGACGGTTCAAGGCGCACTGCGTTGATAGAAAAAATGCGGCAGGAGGTAAAGCGTTTAAACACCCTCATAGCTGAATTACCTCAAATACTTGAGTCAGAAAAGTAATATCAGGTTAGAAGGATTAAGCTAGGTTAAGAATATGAAAGAGGCCATACTAATTGTAGAAGACGAAAAAGATATAGTCAAGATGTTGGACTATAATCTAAAAAAGGAAGGGTATAAAACTTTAGTCGCCCATGATGGAGAAGATGCCATTGATATGGCGAATACAAAACTTCCTGATCTTATCCTCTTGGATTTAATGCTTCCCGGATTAGATGGTCTTGAGGTCTGCAAGCAGCTTAAGCTCGAAAGAAAAACAGCTTCTATCCCCGTAATTATGCTTACCGCTAAAGCCCAGGAATCAGATAAGGTCGTAGGACTTGAGTTGGGAGCTGATGATTATGTGACCAAGCCTTTTAGCCCCAGAGAGCTTATTGCTAGGATAAAGGCAGTGCTGCGCCGCGGGAAGGAAAAAGATAAGCTTCCCGAGATCTTAAAGATAGGCGATTTAACTATAGATTTTTCTAAGATTGCGGTTACTGTCAAAGATAAGCCGATTGAGCTTACGGCAAAGGAATTCGAGCTTTTGAAGACTCTAGTGCAAGCAAAAGGTAGAGTTCTTTCTCGAGATTATCTCTTGGATAATATCTGGGGTTTTGACCACGCTATAGAAATCCAGACCCGCACTGTAGATGTGCATATTAGGACTTTGCGTAAGAAATTAAAGACTGCAGCAAAATATATTATCACTGTTAAGAATTACGGATATAGGTTTGAATATGAAGATTAGAAGTTTAAAATTAAAGTTAATATTTTCTTATATATTTGTAATCATATTCACATTTGGGCTATTCGCCTTCCTTTTGGATAAGAATTTAGAAGAGAATTCTCTGCGTGATCTTAAATCTTCTCTAGTTAATCAGGCGCAGTTGATTGAAAGCCAGCTTTCCTCTAAGCCAATTATCCAGGCTGAAACACCTACACTGGAAAACTTAGTTAAAGATTTGAGTTCAAAAATAAGATCTCGCATTACTATTGTTGATACTAAAGGAAAAGTTTTAGCTGATTCCGAGAAGTCGCTAAACGAAATTCCTACTATGGAGAATCACGCTACCCGACCGGAGATAAAATTAGCTTTGTCAGGTCTCACAGGGGAAGAGTTACGTTATTCAGCAACACTCAAGATGAATATGTTATACGTTGCAGTTCCAATTAAGTCCGGTAAAGGTATAATCGGAGTTATGAGACTAGCCTTGCCACTTGCTAATGTAGAAAAGATGCTGAATGGTATCAGAAACGCAATTATATTTAGCATTCTCTTTGCGTCAGGTCTCGCAGTTATTTTAGGCACATTGATAACTTCGGGTATTATTAAACCAATTAATAAGATTATAAATGTTTCACGAAAGTTTTCTGCTGGAGATTTTTCTCATAAGATATACCATGACTCTAAAGATGAAATCGGCGAGCTTGCCGATACTTTAAATAAGATGGCTAAGGATATAGAAGATAAAGTTAAGGATGTTAGTATCCAAAGTCAGCAATTAAATGCTATCTTTAACAGTATGATTGAAGGGGTAATTGTTACGAATGGACAAGACCGCATAATATCCATTAACCAGGCTATTGAAAGGATATTCGGGATTACGAAGCAAGATGTAGTGGGTAAGGTTTTTCTTGAGGTAATCCATAATAATGATATTGCTGAAGTAATTAGCGTAATTATTAAAGCAGGGAAGCCGGTTTCTAAAGAAATAACCCTTGTTTATCCAGTGCAGAGTATTTTTGAAGTAAACGCTACTCCAATTTTTGAGAATGGTTCTGTAGGTGGGTGTCTTGTGGTTATACATGATATAACCGGAATAAGACGCTTAGAGACAATGCGCCGTGATTTTGTGGCAAATGTTTCGCATGAATTAAAAACTCCGCTTACATCTATTAAGGGCTTTGTGGAGACGCTTCTTGAAGGTGCTTTAGAAGATAAAGAAAATAACCGTAATTTTTTAAAGATAATTCAGGAGCATGCAAACCGGCTGGATAACCTTGTAAATGATCTTTTGTCATTATCGCATCTTGAGTCAAAGGGGATAGCAATTGTTAAGAATGAATTTAACTTAAGTAATCAGGTTAAAGAGGTAGTTGCGGGATTTAAGTCTCAGCTTAAAAGTAAAGGTATTGAAATTATAAATCATTTGCCGAAAGAACTCATAATTAATGGCGACAAAGATAGAGTGGAACAGGTATTAGTTAATCTCATTGATAATGCTATAAAGTTTAATAAAGATAAAGGATCAATTAAAATATATAATCAGGACTGTAGTGGAAATATAAAAGTTATAATAGAAGATTGTGGCCTGGGCATCCCGCAAAAGGATATCCCGCGTATCTTTGAGCGATTCTACCGCGTTGACAAAGCGCGCTCGCGCGAACTCGGAGGAACTGGCCTGGGGCTTTCTATTGTAAAGCATATTGTAGAGTTACACGGCGGTACAGTCGGGGTAGAAAGTACTGAAGGCCTCGGTTCAAAATTCTGGTTCATTCTTCCTATTAGGTAAAGTAAAACTGTTAATTTAACCTTATAAACGCTCCTTAAGTATCAAAAAAGGAGCGTTTTTATTTTACCCACATTTTACTTATCCTTGAAGCGGATTTAACCACCCTATTTTATACTTAAGCCATGAAGAATAAAATATACAGTTTGTTTATTAATCTACGTAAATACTTGAGACAAATAATCTCCGAAGAGTTCGAAATTATGGATAGCTTTTATTATGAATACACGCAAAAGAATAATCCTATAGAGGAAGGAGAGGTCTATGGTTAATAAGAATAAAGTTATAGTTATAGAAGATGACCCCGGTATTAATAAACTTATAACTTATAACTTAAGGAAAGAGGGTTTTATTGTAGAACAGGCTTTTGATGGCGATGAGGCCAGTGAAAGATTAAAGAGCGAGTATTTTAGCATAGTGATACTTGACATAATGTTACCTGGAATAAACGGTTTTGATATCTGCAAAGAAATAAAGGAAAGTGATAATTCGTACAAGTCATTTATTATCGTTATCAGCGCAAGAACCAGCAATCAAGACAAGCTGTATGCGCATATCCTAGGTGCAGATTGTTATTTAAGTAAGCCTTTCAGGGTAGGGACATTGATAGAGGTAGTCAAGGAAGTTCAAACCATGCAGAATAAGGATTTCACAGTAAAGCTGAGTAAATAGATTTTACCTACTTTTTACTTCTCCTAAAAGCGCATTTAACACGCGTATTTTATACTAGGGATGGAATATGAAAGGTAGGAAATTATGAGAAAACTATTAAGACAGACAATCAAACCAATAACTAACTTCTTTAGACAAATTATAGATAAAGAGGCAAAAAGGGTAAATGAATTTAATAATCTGAATTTAGGCGGCACTTTAGAAAAGGAGGTGAAAGTTGATATGGATGGTATGTCTACAATTCGCAAGGATTTTGTAGCAAGCAATCTGCGTTCTCAGCTTAACAGGCTGCAGAATATCCTCAATAATATAGAAGTAAGCGATAGGGTTGATTGTCAGTATACCGATATATCATTGAAAGAAATCGAGGTAGTCTTACGTCAAATCAGGAAAGTTTGTTAAAATAGCAATTAGTAAAGGAGGAAAGGAAAATGAGGAAGATTTTAACAGCAATTGTATTAAGCGGGATTATTGCGCTTAGCCCGGGAATACACTCTTCTTATGCCAGCGAAGTAGACGCCCTGCTTCAGAAACTGATTGATAAAGGAATTTTGACTGCTCCCGAGGCACAGCAAATAAGAACTGAAACCAATGAAGAAATAGCAAAGACAGAAAAACAAAAATTGGAAGATTATAAACAGACGACAAAGGATAACTTGCCTGACTGGGTAAAAAATACAAAGCTAACAGGTGATTTTAGATTACGCTATCAATATGACAAGGATAAAGGGCAGGTTGATCAAAGCAGGGCTCGTATTCGCGCCCGGTTAGGAGTCATATCGCAAATTAATGATAAACTGGAAATGGGCGTTGGGATAGCTACTGGTAAGTCTTCGGATCCCCGCACCAGAAACGTTACTTTAGGCACTGATGCCGCTGTTACAAATACCCCGGGTTCGGCAAAAACAATTCTGCTAGATTACGCCTACGCTAAATATACGCCTGTTAACGGAGTTTCTATCATTGGAGGTAAATACATTAATCCTCTTTGGCAGCCGCATGATATGTTCTGGGATCCCAATATCACTCCGGAAGGGGCAGCCTTAACGCTAAAGCACGACCTGAATTCCAGATTGCAATTATTCATGAACAATATGTTTTATTGGCTGACAAATGATGCAAGGACAGATACTAAGTGGCCGGTAATGTTTGTTTTCCAGCCAGGAGCAACCTTTAAAATCAACAATACCACAAATCTTAAGGGAGCGCTGGCCTACTATAAATTTGACGCTCTAAAGAATAGGCCAAAATTTGCGAATAGCGCAGGAACCAATACATTTATTAACGGGAATTACGCATATAATTATGATTCCGTTCAACCCAGCGTAGAGCTATCTTTTAAGGAACCTTTTCACGGACTCCTGCCGTTTGCCTCCATATTCGGTGATTATATGTATAATACCAGTCTGCCAAGCAATGCTACAGGTGCAGGAGCCTTTGATGTAGGTATAAAATTCGGTAACGAAAGCGTAAGTGATGCAAGACAATGGCAGGCAAGGCTGGTCTATTCTAAGTTAGGACGCGATGCCTGGCTGGATAATATCACTAACGTTGACAGGTATTATCCTGGGAGAACAAACTCCAAGGATTACGAGGCTATCTTAGATTACGGTCTAGGTAAAAATACATGGCTGAGGCTACGTTATTACTATGCGGAAAGCCTAAGCAAAGTTAATGACACCTATACACCAGAGAATACCTTGCAGCTTGACTGGAATATGAAATTCTAATTGCAAACTGAAGGAAGGAGAGTCTTTAAAATGAAGAGAAAGTTTTTATGGCTAATTGTGGCAGCGCTTGCAACAGCAAGTCTTATGGGAGGCATTGCTTGGGCTGATAAGCTCCTTTTGATAAACGGCGCCGGGGCAACCTTTCCCTACCCGTTATATTCAAAGTGGTTTTACGAATACACTAAGGTTGATGAGAGTGTAAATTTTAATTATCAATCTATCGGCTCAGGTGGCGGGATAAGACAGATTTTAGCCCAGACAGTTGATTTTGGCGCATCTGATGGTCCGATGACTGAGGAACAATTAAAACAAGCTCCGGGGGAAATATTACACATACCCATGACTGCAGGAGCTGTGGTTGTTACCTATAACCTTCCTCCGATAGATAAGGGATTAAAGTTTAGCCAGGATGTATTGGCGGATATCTTTCTGGGAAAGATTGTAAAATGGAGTGATCCGCGGATTGCCAAAGATAATCCCGGAGTAAACCTTCCTAAGGCAGATATTATTGTTGCCCATCGTTCAGACGGAAGCGGGACAACCAATATTTTTACGGATTATCTTTCTTCGGTATCTAGCAGTTGGAAAGCTGAGGTTGGAAAGGGGACTTCGGTGAATTGGCCGGTTGGCTTAGGAGGAAAAGGTAATGAGGGCGTTGCAGGTTTGGTCAAGCAGACACCAGGCACTATTGGTTATGTGGAGCTTGCTTATGCTGTAAAAAATAACCTTGCCTACGTAGATATCAAAAATAAGGCTGGGAATTTTATAACCCCGAGCATCGAAACAACTACAGCAGCAGTGAATGGAAAAATCAATTCAATGCCGGCTGATTTTAGAGTTTCTCTGGTGAATCCTGATGGAGAAAATGCCTATCCTATTGCCGGACTAACCTGGATCTTAGTCTATAAAAATCAAACTGACAAGATAAAAGGCAAAAAGATAGTTGAATTCCTACGCTGGGCTATAACTGATGGCCAAAAATACTCTACTGATTTACTATATGCGCCTTTGCCAAAGAGTATAGTCGAAAAGGTGGAAGAAAAGCTAAATCAGATTAATTATTAGGAAATTAATTTAAGTTATGAAAGTAAAGTTTCTTGATTTAGGATTTAAGGAGGCGACTACGTTATTGGCTTTATCCGTGGTCGCCTTAACTTTCTTTTTAGTTTATAACATGGCTGTTCATGCCATGCCAGCGATCCAGAAATTTGGGTTGCATTTTTTATTTACCTCCACCTGGGACCCGGTTAAAGAAATTTTCGGGGCCTTGCCTTTTATCTACGGAACCATTGTTTCATCAGCGTTAGCTTTGTTAATTGCCGTGCCAGTTTCATTAGGGATAGCTATTTACCTAGCGGAACTGGCACCTAGATGGATAAGAGAACCCTTGAGTTTCTTAATTGAGTTATTAGCTGCTATTCCTAGCGTAGTATATGGCTTATGGGGGATATTTGTCTTAGCGCCATTTTTAAGACAAGATGTGCAGCCATTTTTAGCCAAATTTTTTGGCTTTTTACCGATATTTCAGGGTAATTTTTATGGCGTAGGAATGTTTACAGCTGGGATTATTTTAAGCATAATGATTATACCCACAATTTCTTCTGTATCAAGAGAGGTATTCTTAGCTGTACCTTTTACTCAACGAGAGGCAGCATTAGCATTAGGTGCAACGCGCTGGGAAACTATAAGGCTAAGCGTATTGAAGTCTGCCCGACCAGGAGTCTTAGGCGCAGTAATATTAGGCTTAGGAAGGGCATTAGGCGAAACCATGGCAGTTACAATGGTTATAGGTAATAGGCCAGAAATTTCCGCTTCTTTATTCGCTCCCGCATATACCATGGCATCGGTTATAGCTAATGAATTTAGTGAAGCTACTAGTAATTTATATCTCTCAGCACTTATTGAAATAGGGCTTGTATTATTTTTTATTACACTGATTCTGAATATCGTAGCCAGAGCGCTTATTTGGCAGGTTTCAGTGAAAGTAAAAGGCGATATAAGAAATGAACATCTACAAAAAAAGGAAAATTGCCAGTAAATTAATGTGCCTAATTGCATTTTTGTGTGCAATTTTGACCTTAGTGCCTTTGATTAGTATTTTGGGTTATGTTATTTCAAAAGGAATTACAAGCGTAAATCTTAGTTTTTTCACTAGTTTACCAAAACCTGTTGGAGAATCTGGCGGGGGCATGGGTAATGCTATAGTAGGAAGTTTAATTTTAATAGGGCTTTCTTGTTTATGGGCGATACCCATAGGCGTATGGGGCGGTGTATATCTTTCTGAATTTGGTAATAATAAATTAGGCACAACGATCAGATTTACTGCGGATGTTTTAAGCGGGATTCCATCTATTGTAATCGGAATATTTGCCTATACCTTATTTGTTCTGCCAATGAAAAGCTTCTCAGCGGTAAGCGGTGCTTTCGCTTTGGGGATAATTATGCTACCTACAGTAATGCGCACAACCGAAGAGATGCTGAGGATGGTGCCTCGTAATTTACGCGAGGGGGCGTTAGCCTTAGGCATCAGCCCGTTCAGGATGATAATCAGCATAGTATTAAAAACCGCATTGCCAGGAATAGTGACAGGAATCCTATTGGCGATAGCACGCATTGCCGGAGAAACAGCCCCGCTTCTTTTTACTGCTTTTGGCAATAGGTTCTGGCATCAAAGTCTTCAACAACCCATAGCTGCTTTGTCTCTTCAAATATTCGCCTATGCAATTTCTCCTTATGATGATTGGCATAGGCAGGCCTGGGCGGGTGCCTTTGTGTTAATTTTTATAGTTTTTTTAATGAGTCTTATAAGCCGACTTGTAATTAGATTACGATATAAATTCTCAACATGAAGATAAGGAAGGCATATGGAAGAAGCAATTAAGGTATCAAATTTGAATGCATATTTCGGAAATACCCAGGCGTTGAAGGATATCAACATTTCAATTAAAGAAAAAATGGTTACCGCTATTATTGGTCCTTCAGGTTGTGGTAAGTCTACATTTATACGTTGCATAAACAGACTGCATGAGGTTGTACCGAATACAAAAGTATTCGGTGAGGTTTTATTAGACGGCAAAGATATTTACTCAACCGATATTGATCCCATTGAGCTAAGGCGAAGGGTTGGGATGGTGTTTCAGAGACCTAATCCGTTTCCTGTGCTTTCCATATACGATAATGTGGCAGCAGGTCTAAAATTAAACGGAATGAAAAGAAGGGATGATCTTGATGAAATAGTTGAAAAGTCACTTAGGATGGCGGCCTTATGGGATGAGGTGAAAGATAAACTTAATGCTTCAGGTGTAAGTCTTTCTGGAGGCCAACAGCAACGGCTATGTATTGCCAGGGCCGTAGCAGTTAAGCCAGAAGTAATTTTGTTTGATGAACCGTGCGCAAGCCTTGATCCTATTTCAACAGCAAAAATAGAAGAGTTAATTATGGAGCTGAAAAAAGATTATACTATTGTAATTGTAACCCACAATATGCAACAGGCCTCTAGGACTTCAGATTATACTGCATTTTTTTTAATGGGAGAAATCATCGAGCTTGGCAAGACACCGGACATTTTTACCAAGCCCCAAAATACCAAAACCGAGGCTTATATTACTGGTAGGTTTGGTTAATTAAAAGTATAATTAGTAGGTAGTGCATAGGAGGAACGATGGGAAAACATTTTGATGAAGAATTAAGAGATTTAAACAACGATATATTAAAGATGGGAGTTTTTGCCGAAGAGGCTATTTATAAGTCTATTGAGTCGCTTAAAAACCGCGATAAAGATATGACTCAAGAAGTCATTAATAATGACAAGGCAATTGATAAATTGGAACTAATAGTTGATGAGAAGTGTTTAGACCTGATAGCCCGGCATCAACCAATGGCTAAAGATCTCCGCTTTATTACAACCGGTATGAAGATAAACGCTGAACTAGAAAGAATAGCGGATATTGCAGTAGATATAGCACAACGTACGCTTGAAATAGTAGATAAGCCTCTTTTAAAGCCGCTGGTTGATATACCTAAGTTAACAGTTGTGGCGCAAAATATGGTAAAGATGTCCATAGATGCGTTTGTCAAAGGCGATATTGCGTTAGCTAAAAAAGTCTTATTATCTGACTCTGAAGCCGATCAGCTCCGCAATATAATACAAAAAGAACTTATCGAAGATTATATGGTCAAAGATGCTACTACTGTTCCGAGAGCGGTTCAGTTGTTATTGATAGCCCGTTTCTTGGAGCGCATATGTGACCATACCACTAATATTGCAGAAGATGTGATCTACATGGTGCAAGCAGAAGTCGTAAGGCATCATCCTGAGAAATTAAATAATGGGAAATAAAATGTCCATCTCTCGGAGGCTAGACAACGATAACCATTTATGTGTCAAAAAGTTACATAAAATGACCCCCCTAAAAAGCGGACAAATAGGGCAAGAAATCGACTAAAATACCATAATCATACCTTAAAATCTATTTCTTATAGCCCATAATTTCTTGATATTTGCCCAATTTCCTATATAATTAGCCTATCAATATTGAGAGATAAAGTTATTACCTAATGCCAACGCGGGCAATAAATACAAAAGACCCGCTTGAAAAGGTAGGTTTTTATTGTCATGAACATTAAGAAAATCATAGCAAAAGAGGGGCTAATTTTGTTAGGTATCGTAATTTTAGGGCTAGCCGTATATTTTATAGGCAGCCACTTAAATGCCGTTTATTTAAGTGAGCACACAGCCTCTAGATTCAAAGTCGTGCAAAATATGAGGTATCACCTTGTAGGCTATATCCCATATATGAGAACGATATCTTTTGGCTTAAAGATAGCTATATTCGGCTACCCCGTTATTCTGCTCATTCGTTTTATCTTCTGGGCGGCTAGGATACTAAAGGGGAAATGATAAAAAAAGGAAAGTTAATTTATATCAGTTTACTGCTTATTGGGATATTTATGGCGAGCAGCCGCTTATTTGCTTCGGATATTGATATTATTCTGGCAGAACTTAAGAGGTTAAATATTAAAGTCACCGGCCTCATTGAACCGCAGGAAGAACAGCTACCGGCTTATTTATCCGGCCCTTATTGGGGCCTGTTAAAAAATGTATGTAAAGAAGGAGGGTATGATTTAGCTACGTATGCAGGTAGGAAAGTTATGTATGTAAACCTTCCCATCGCGGATAATTCCAATAAACCTCTTAATGTCGTTGTATTTAGCTGCGCAGAGAAGATTGCCTGTGTCTACAAAGTAGATAAAGAAACAGTGCCGGGTATGCTCCCAGTAAGTAACCCCGGAAAAAAGTCAAAATAAAGGGGAATTAGTCTATTTCCTCATCATCGCCGTTAAATTATAATGAACCCCGTTTCAATCAGAATGCAGAGGGTCTATGCATCCTTACGCTTCAATAAAAGTTAAGGCCGTATTATTTCTATTCTCTCTCCTGTTTTTTAATTTTATATTTTTCAAGGCAGCGTATCCGCAGGATAGCGAAGAGACGTACCAGACGGGCCTTCAAGCCGCAAAATCCAGAGATTCCGGTTTTGCCTTCATGTATTTTCAGATGCTTTTGGATAATTATCCTGAGTCAAGGCATAGGCAGGACGCATTATTTGCCACAGGAGAATATTATTTCTTCTCCCGAGATTACCGTGATGCGGCCGGGAAATTCCTGCAGTTGGTTAATGATTATCCGGGCTATAAAGGAGAAATATTCGCGCTCGCATATCTTTTTAAACTGGCAGAATTGCAGGGCAAAGAGTCTTTGGCCAAAGAGCTAGAAAATAAAATAGTGACATATGAAAGGCTTATTTTCCTGTTTAAAGATTATAAAAAGTATAAGTTCAAGTCGCCGCTTTATAGAAAATACGAGGTAATTTATCATATTGATAACGTAGAATTCTATTTAGATGGGGAGATATTTGCAAAAATTTACTATTAAATCCCGGGAATTCTTAATTTTCCTGCTCATTTTATTTCTTCTGGCCGCATCTTTCGCCGTAATATACCGGCTTATCCTAACTGAATCAAGAAAACAATTAAAATTTACCCTGGAAAGCTATTTTGGCCATACGCTAGCTTCAGGACAGATAGGATACCTACCGCCGAACATCATCGTCATTAAAAATGTTTTTTTTCAAGGCGCCGCGCCGTCTGCAGAGGAGCCCGCTGTTTTTATACCATCCGTATCCATTAAATTATCCTTCTGGGACATGATAATCAAAAGACAGTTGTTTGTTTCGGACGTTTATTTTTACGGTTCGGAAGTAAATTTCATTAAAATGCGTGATTTTATAAGCGGCAAGTCCGGCCAAATTGCCTCTTCCATTCAAAGTTTACGCAAACAGGATATTAATTTTTTCGTTAAAGGTATGAAGTTATATCTGGGCAAAGATAATTCAGGCTCCGGATATATTGTCGCTGATTTCAGCTTAAAAATAAAAGGCGATTCTTTCATAAGTTCCGGCATAATTAAGCGCGAAAAGCTGCCTTTAAGCTACAATTTCAAAGCCTCCCTTTCGAGAAGCGGGCTCTCTATAGAGAAGTTTGAATTGACAAGAGAGGGGTTATTCCTGCAGTTGTGGGGAAACCAGGAAGGTAAGTTCTTTAAGTTAAACGGGTTCGCGTTTATGGACACTTTTTTTAAAAGAGACGCAAGTCCAAGAGCCAATTTATTCATGCTTGATATAGATTTCCGGGGCGAATACGCTTTTCCTGAACTCAAGATAGAGCAGCTCAAATTTTCTTTAAACAACAACCCCGTTGAGATAAAAGGAAATATTATGTTTTTAGGACCGCCTTCAGTGGATCTGTCTATTTCTTCAGATGTTAAAAAGATAAAAGCTAAAATTAAAGGTAGGCTGGAGGAAAAGACCTTTATAAGCGATATTGCGCTAGATATTGAATCCGTGAAAAAAGAAAGAAGCGTTTCTTCTTTGGAAAGAATTCAATGCACGTTTAATAATTTAGTTCTATGTTTTGCACAATATCCTTATCTTAAAATGCGCCTTGGCTATGGTAGCTTAAATTTTAAGGATGCTGAAAGCGAACATAAGTTAATTTTAACCGGCCTTAGCGCCGCATTTAACCTTAAAGACGAAAAGCTAAAATTTGCCGAGTTTAGCTGTCCGTTTTATAACGGCAGATTAGACGGCCGTGCTCGCCTTGATATTTCCCGCTCTCCGCTGAGCTTTGCATCTCTGTTCAGGATAAAAAATGCCGATGCCGATAAATTTAATACCCTCTCTACCGATTTATCAAAATTCCACGGTAGATTAAACAGTTTGGTATATTTTAGTAATTCTCCAAGTTTACTTTTGAAAGGTGGAATAGTTATACGTGATGGTTATCTACAGGATTCGGTTTTTTTTAACTGGCTGGCCGGATATTTTAACCTGCCTGCACTAAAAAAAATAAATTTTAATATGCTGTCTTCAGATTTTCTGCTAAACGCCAAAAACGTAAGCCTTAACAGAATGCGTCTTATATCTGAAGACGTTAAATTAAACGGCTACTTCAATTTAAACCGGAATGATTTGGTTTCAAGCAAGATTTCTCTCGGTTTTTCCCGGAAATTACTGCAGCAGTCTAAAAAACTCACCCCCCTGCTTAAACTATTGGGCCAGGAATTTAAGGATATTATTTTTGATTTCCAGCTTTCAGGCGACGTGCATAGAATGAATTTCCAATGGCTTGAATCGGATTTTAAGAGGAGGCTGCAGGCGGCAATACCCGATTTTATCAAAAGAGGCATGGACAGGAATGTCGAGAATATTATAAGGAGTTTTCATTAATAGCTCTTTATTTTTTAAACTTTTCTTCTTTTAACTCCCCCAACATTATTATGGTAAGGACAAGTATCACCGCTTCGGTTATTATGGTGGCGAAAGCAGCTCCGGGGTAGGAGATTAATTTTATTAAAAGGAAAATTAACGGCAGGCCGATTAAGGCTCCGGCGATATGGATTTTTGAATAGATATCCGTCCTGTCACAGATAAGCAAGAACTGTACCGGGAAAGCATTTGTCGCCACAAAAATTATTGATACCAGAAGAAGCCTTAAGGTGATAACGACCTCCTGGAAATCGTAACCGCAGACGGTTTTTACTATTGCCGGAGAAGCTAAATAGATAAACGGCAAGGTTATTAAAGACACATAGACGACGATAGACTGGGATTTACGCATAATCTTGAATGCTCTCGGTTTGCTTCTTTGGAAGATACTGTTAAGCCTCGGGTAAATTGCCTGCGAAAATGAAGTTAAAGGGAATGTCTGGATGAGGCCTGCGATTTTTTCGGCAATTGAATAATAACCGGTAAGCATGTTGTTCGTAAGTAAACCTACTGCAAAAACGCGCGATGAAGTGTAAGCATTTATTGCCACTATTGAAGAAAAAACATTCCATCCTGTCCTGAATTCCTCCCTGATATGCGCGTATTTATGAAAAACGAAACTTAATTCAAATTTACTGAAAGCAATATAAAAGGCGCATAAGCCCGTTATCAAAAAGAACAAGGAGTTAAGCGTTGGCACCATAAGGTAGTCGCCGGATTTTCTTACAAAGATAAAGATGCACGCCGCATAAATTATGCCGCCGACGATATTTATCGCTGAGATATATTTCATTTTCTCAGTCCCCTGAAAGAACCACACCGGGAAAAGCGTATTACCTATGACCGCCCAGAAGCTAATAAAGAAGATAAGCCAGTCATTCTTAAAACGCGGGACAAAATTCAGGATAAGCAGGAAAATAATCAGGCTTATAAAGGTAAGGATGAGTTTTGCGGTCATAACCGAGGAAAATATGGAACAGGCCTCTTGTTTATTCTCGCGGCAGAGAGAAATCCTGCGTGTGGCGGTGAAGTTGAACCCGTAATCCGTCAGGATCATGAAATACTGCACAAAGGCTTGGGCAAAAGCGATTAGGCCGAATTTTTCAGGCCCGATAATGCGCACCAGATAAGGAAGTACCAGTATGGGCAGGACGTAATTAATGCCTTGCAGGGTGGAGAGGGAGATAAAATTACCCAGCACCACTTTTTTCTCTTCGGGCGTTGCGATTTTGTCGTATGGTCTGGTTATGAAGGGCATCTTCCTTTAATTTACACTCTAAAATTAAATTAGTCAATGTTAAAAAATTGGGATCGGAATTCCTCTCTGCCGACAGGTAGAAGTTCCGGTCAGCCTATTAAATTACTTGCAAAAGAAAAAGCCTTATGATAACCTAATTCCCTATGGAAAAGCTTTTCAAATTTTATGATGACTGCGGAAGTTTTACTTCCAAGAGCGCGATTCACCTAAAAAGCCTTTATTTTCCTCTAGGAAATGAAGCCCTGTTTTCCTCTGTTTCCCCGGATTTGCACGGAGATATTAAGACGGGGCAGGATTCTTTCCTTATGCCGCCTGTATCCCGCATAGATTTAACCCTTTCCAGGGCTTCCCGGAACTTCTGGATTTATATTGATAAAAACAAAATCTGGTCTGCCAGCGGAGTATCCAAGGAAGCCGGACAAATTAAAGAAGACAGGGTAATCCTTGATGCGGGGCTACTTTGGCATAAAATAACCAGAGAGAATAAACGTATGGGCTTGAGGGCGGAAATTTTATCTTTTGTTCCTGCAAGCGGAGAGCCGGTTGAGATAATGCAGGTTAAAATAACGAATATTTCCCGCAAAAAAATAAATTTTATCCCCACAGCTGCCATACCCCTTTATGCGCGTTCAGCAACCACTATCCGCGACCACCGTCATGTTACCTCTTTACTTGCGCGCATTACTTTAAATAAATTCGGAGTAGTAGTAAAGCCCACGCTGTTATTTGATGAAGCGGGCCATGAGTGTAATAATGCAAGTTATTTTGTTTTCGCTTTTGACCCCTTATCCAATGGCCCCCGGTATATCTATCCGACGCAGGAGATGTTTTGCGGGGAGGAAGGGGACCTTGAAGCCCCGAAGAGCGTTTTAGAAAATTTAGCACCTAGCGAAATGCCAATTCAGGGCAAAGAGCCGATGGCTGCCTTAGGTTTTGGAAAAAAGAGTTTAGCGAGCCAAAAGTCAGTATCATACATAGTGGTAATGGGTATTACTGAGCGCAGTGATGAGATTAAAAGTATAATTAACAAATTCAATAGCGTAAAAAAGGTTAAAGAGTCCTTTAGTGAAACCAAGGAAGCGTGGATTAAGAAGTCAAGACAGATAACCCTTGCTAGCGGAGAGCGAAATTTTGATGATTGGTTTTCATGGGTTGCCATTCAGCCGGTTTTAAGGAAGATATTTGGTTGTTCTTTCCTGCCGGATTTTGATTACGGCAAAGGCGGCAGGGGCTGGCGTGACCTCTGGCAGGACTGCCTGGGATTAATTTTGTCAAACCCTCATTCGGTGCGCTCGCTTTTAATCAATAATTTTTCAGGCCTGCGCATTGACGGCTCCAATGCTACCATTATTACTAATAAAAACGGAGGGTTTATCGCCGACCGGAATGATATTGCCCGCGTCTGGATGGACCATGGCATCTGGCCGCTTTTGACCCTGGATTTATACATTAACGAAACAGGGGATTACGGGATTTTATTTGAGGAAGCAGCTTATTTTTGCGACCGCCATATTTTCCGTTCTAATGCCCTAAACAAAAACTGGAATCCGAGGAGAGGGAATTACTTAAAGGAAAGTTCAGGAAGGATTTATAAAGGCAGTATTTTTGAGCATCTGTTATTACAAAATTTGACGCAATTTTTTAACGTTGGCCGTCATAACCATATCCGGCTTGAAGGCGCGGATTGGAATGACGGGCTTGATATGGCTGGCAGAGAAGGCGAAAGCGTTGCTTTTACCTCTATGTACGCGCAGAATTTAAAAACACTTGCCGATTTATTGATAAAAAGTGGGCAACGCAATATCCCGCTTATAAAAGAATTGAAACTGCTGCTTGGAAAAATTGATTATGACAACCCGGTTGAAAAGGTTAAGATGCTCAAGAGGTATTTTCAGAAGGTCCAATCCAGCGTATCCGGGGCAAAGGTTACGCTCAACAGCGCAGAGCTGGCTGAAGATTTAAAGGATAAATCCGAATGGATTAGCCGGCATATCCGTAAAACCGAATGGCTAAGAGAAGGCTTCTTTAACGGCTATTATGATAATAAGTCAAGGCGCGTGGAAGGATTAAGGGCCGGCGTCATGCGGATGATGTTTACTTCGCAAGTTATGCCGATTATGAGCGCAGTGGCGAGTAACGTTCAGGTTGATATGGCTTTAGCGAAGGTGAGAAAATATCTGCGCGACAAAAAATTCGGCGGTTACCGGCTTAACACCGACTTTAGGGAAGAGCAGCTTGATCTAGGCCGGGCTTTTTCTTTTACTTACGGCGAAAAAGAGAACGGCGCTTTCTTTAACCACATGACCGTAATGTTTGCCTACGCGTTATATAAACGTAATTATGCCGAAGATGGCTGGGAGGTATTGAATTCCATTTATAATATGGCCATTGACACGGGGGTGAGTAAAATATACCCCTGCCTTCCGGAGTATTTTAATTCCGAGGGCCGGGGGATGTATTCATATTTAACCGGTTCAGCCAGCTGGTTCGTATTAACCCTTTTGACGCAGGCCTTCGGAGTAAGGGGCTTAGCAGGAGATCTGTTGATTGAGCCAAAGCTTTCTCGCGGACAATTCAGGAATTCAGCTAAGCTTAGCCTCAGGAGGTCGTTTGCCGGAAGGGAAATAGAAGTAACTTTCTCTAACCCTAAAAAACTTAAAGCCGGAAGATACGGAATAATTAAAGCTTCGCTTAACTCGCAAGAGCTGTCTCTTGAAGAATATAATTTTCTGATTATTCCCCGTAAACGTATCCTCGCTTTATCTCCCGATAAAGTGCATAAAATCAGTATAATTTTAGGTTAATCCTAGCGGTTGTTGAACCTAAAACAAGGTCAAGCGCCTTTGGGCACTGAGTTCTGTTTTAGGTCCTTTTTTTATTTGCTAAAATTAAGCATTTCTGGTATAATTTAACTCCTTCAGGGAGGAACGATGATTGAGCGCTACAGCTTACCAAAAATGAAGAGTATATGGCAGGAAGAGTTTAAGTTTAAGACCATGCTTGCCATTGAGATACTTTCCTTGGAAGCGCTCGCTAAGAAGAATAAAATTCCCGCCTCTGCCGTCTCAAGGATCAGGAAAAAAGCCCGCTTTAATTTAGCCCAAATTAAGAAAATTGAAGAGAAAACCCAACACGATGTTGTGGCATTTGTTACTAACGTGGCACAATATATTGGGTCTGATGCCAAATATTTACATTTAGGGCTCACCTCTTCGGATATTTTGGATACTAGCTTAGGCGTCCAAATTAAAAGCGCATCTGGTATTCTCAGGGATGATCTTAATAAGCTTCTGGGCATCTTGGCCAGAAAAGCAAAACAATACAAGGATATGGTTTGCATCGGCCGCACACACGGGGTACATGCGGAACCCACAACATTTGGGCTTAAGCTAGCCCTTTGGTATGATGAGACCAAGCGTAATTTAAAGAGATTAGAACGGGCTGCAAACGAAGCAGGCTTAGGCAAAATTTCCGGCGCTGTCGGTACCTATGCCAATATTGATCCTTTTGTAGAAACATACGTTTGCAGGAAGCTAGGCTTGAAAGCGGCTAATATTTCAACACAGGTCATACAAAGAGATGTATATGCCCAATATATGGCTACGCTTGCGCTAATCGGAACATCTTTGGAAAAATTTGCCACAGAGATAAGGCACTTGCAGAGAACGGAAGTTTTAGAAGTTGAGGAGCCGTTTGGAAAAGGGCAGAAAGGCTCATCTGCCATGCCGCATAAGCGAAACCCTGTAATTTGTGAGCGTATTTGCGGCTTAAGCCGAATTCTACGCGGTAATGCGATAGCGGCGATGGAAAATGTTGCCCTCTGGCATGAACGCGATATATCGCATTCTTCGGCTGAGCGCGTGATCCTGCCCGATTCTACAATAGTCCTGGATTATATGTTGAATAAATTCATTCAGGTTGTAGAAGGGATGAGCGTTTATCCGGACAATATGCTCATTAATTTAGCCAGGACGCACGGCTTGATATTCTCCCAGAGAGTGCTTTTAGAGCTTATGCATAAAGGATTAAGGCGTATGATCGCTTACGATATCGTGCAAAGGGCGGCGATGAAGACATGGAAAGAAGGGACAAATTTCAAAGACAATCTTCTTTTAGAAAAAGAGGTTAGAAAATATCTTTCCCTAAAAGAGCTTGATAAGATTTTTGACTTGGATTATTATTTACGCCGAGTGGATTATATTTTTGACAAGGTTGGTTTATAACCCTCACCTTCAATTTTTCCAAAGGTAGTTAATTAAAATGCAGTATAAGATCGAAATAGCCGATAAACGGGGAGTCTTTGATGCCGTGGGTGAAGGCATCTTGAAGGACATCCGGGACTTAGGCATAAATTCCGCAAAGAAAGTAAAATTCATTCAGATTTATACTATTGAAGGGGATATTCCGGATATCCAGATAGAAAATATCTGCAGCGAACTTCTTACCGACAAAATCTCGCAGGATTATATTATTGATGGGCGCGAACCCGCGAACTCAGGAACCCGCGAACAATTTATTATTGAAGTCGCCTATAATCCCGGCGTCATGGACCCGGTAGAAGATTCCACTTTAAAAGGTATCCGTGACTTGGGAATTGAAGCTGCACTTGCCATTAGGACCGCCAAGAAATACATTATCCGCGGTAAACTTACCAGGCAGGAACTTAAAACTATCTCGGAAAAGCTCCTCTACAATAAACTTATACAGCATATTGTGCGGCCGGGGGAAGAGATAAAACACGCCGAAGCTTCCTATGAATTTAAGCTTATTAGCGTAGATTTATTAGCTAGAGGCGATAAAGAGCTGCTTGAGCTAAGCAGGAAGGGTCAGCTCTTTTTAAATTTAAACGAGATGCGCGCGATAAAAGATTATTTCAAGAAGCTCAAACGTAACCCCACAGATTGCGAACTGGAGACCGTTGCCCAGACCTGGTCAGAGCATTGTTACCATAAGACTTTCCGTGGGAAAATATATTATAAAGAGAAGGGTAAAAATTTTAAAAAACTCAAAGCTAAAAAAATAGACGGCCTGCTTAAGTCTACGATTATGAAGGTTACTAAAGAGCTGAATAAGCCGTGGTGCGTTTCGGTTTTTAAGGATAACTCCGGGGTAATTAAATTTGACGATAAACATAATGTTTGCTTTAAGGTGGAAACCCATAATCATCCTTCGGCATTAGAGCCTTTCGGCGGAGCAAACACCGGAATAGGTGGGGTTATCCGTGACCCCTTAGGTACAGGCTTGGGCGCTAAGCCCATTTTAAACACGGATGTATTCTGTTTCGGCCCTCCGGAATTGCCTTTTAGCAAAGTGCCTGAAGGTTCTCTTCATCCTAAGCGGGTGATGAAAGGCGTGGTTTCCGGGGTGCGCGATTACGGGAATAAAATGGGGATCCCTACGGTAAACGGGGCAGTGCTTTTTCATGAAGGCTTTGTGGGAAACCCGCTGGTTTACTGCGGCACAGCCGGGATTATGCCTAAAGATAAATCTTTTAAGAAAACCAATATAGGGGATTTGGTCGTGCTGGTAGGAGGCAGGACCGGCAGGGACGGGATTCACGGCGCGACATTTTCATCGGGTGAGCTTACCCATGAATCGGAGAAAGTTTCTTCAGGAGCAGTGCAGATCGGTAACCCTATTCAGGAAAAGAAAGTCTTAGACGGGATTTTGAAAGCGCGCGACCTTAATTTATATACCGCAATAACTGACTGCGGAGCAGGCGGCCTCTCCAGCGCGGTCGGGGAAATGGGTGCTGACACGGGCGCAAGGGTTGACCTTGATAAAGTGCCTTTGAAATATTCCGGGTTAAGCTACATGGAGATCTGGATTTCAGAGTCTCAGGAGAGGATGGTTCTATCGGTTGCCCCGGAAAAAATTGGGGAGCTGCTGAAAGTATTTAATGATGAGAATCTGGAGGCAACTGTAATCGGTAAATTTAGCGCTAGTAAAAAATTAGAGCTGTATTATAAAAATAATCTGGTTTGTAATATGGATATGCAGTTTTTGCATGGCGGGCCGCCGAAAATAAGCAAAGAGGCGGTATTCATTCAGCCAAAACATAAAGCGCCAAAAATCCCGCTTAAAAAAGAGCTGAGTAAATCGCTCCTTAGCTTGCTTAGTCATTATGATATTGCCTCCAAGGAGTGGATTATCAGGCAGTATGACCATGAGGTGCAGGGTGGCTCGGTGTTAAAGCCTTTAACAGGCATTGTCAACGACGGGCCCTCAGATGCCAGTATCAGTAAGCCACTGCTTGATTCTAAAAAAGGCGTTATTCTAGCAAATGGGATAAATTTCCGCTTCGGTTTTATTGACCCTTATTGGATGGCAGCTTCCTGTATCGATGAAGCTCTACGCCAGGTTATTTCAGTAGGCGGTTCTTTAAAGAGGACAGCGATACTGGATAATTTCTGCTGGGGAAATCCGGATAAGCCTGACCGCTTAGGAGGTTTGGTACGTGCTGCTTATGGTTGTTATGACGCTGCAAAAGGCTTCTCTGTACCTTTTATTTCCGGGAAGGACAGCCTTTATAATGAATACATGGTGAAGGGGAAATCTTTAAGTATACCCGGTACGCTTTTAATTTCGGCCATAAGCATCATGGATGATGTTCAGGAAGCTGTTTCCATGTATACAAAAGAAGCCGGAGACCTGATCTATATAGTGGGTGAAACTTTTGCTGAATTAGGCGCTTCGCATTATTATGATTTATGCGGCGTGATTGGCAATAATGTCCCTAAAGTGAATATGAAGAAGGCGAGACTTATTTTTGATAGTCTTACCAAGGCAACTTCGTCTGGGTTAATCAAGGCAATGCATGATTGTTCTGACGGCGGGCTGGGTGTAGCGGCTGCGGAAATGGCTTTTGCCGGCGGCTTGGGGATGGAGCTGTTTTTGTCCGAGGTTCCCTATAAGTCTAAAGAAAAAAGAAATGATTTTATATTATTTTCCGAATCCAACTCCCGTTTTATAGTCGAGGTTGATAAGGATAAGCAGAAACAATTTGAAAGGCTGCTTAAAGGTCTTCCTTTTGGTTTAATCGGATGTGTTAGAGATAAGAAATATTTTAAAGTTTACGGCCTGGATTCCGAGGTTTGCCTTCAGGCGGATATAAAAGATTTAAAAGAGGCGTGGCAAAAACCATTTAGCTGGTGAAAAAACCGAGGGGAGGGAGTATGCAAAAACAGCGCATAATCAAGAAAGACTTTACTCAGGAAGATACCTGGCGCATGTTCCGTATTATGGGCGAATTTGTTGACGGATTTGAAGTCCTCTCTCAGGTGGGCAAGGCGGTTTCCATTTTCGGCTCAAGCCGTTCTAGGTTTAATAACAAGTATTATAAATTTGCCGAAGAGATAGCTTATCTTTTAGCCAAATCCGGCTACGCTATTATTACCGGCGGCGGGCCGGGAATAATGGAGGCTGGTAACCGCGGTGCCCGGCGCGCCGGAGGGCTCTCCATTGGTTTAAATATCCAGATCCCCACGGAGCAGAAGGCCAATGCCTATATTGATACGCTCCTTGATTTTCATTATTTTTTCGTGCGCAAAGTGATGTTCGTTAAATATGCCAAGGCATTTGTGATCATGCCCGGAGGATACGGTACGTTGGACGAGTTTTATGAAGCCATAAACCTGATTCAAACCGAGCGTATACCCAAATTCCCGGTTGTCTTATTCGGCAGCGATTACTGGAAAGGTATGATTAAATGGCTTAAAGAGGTAGTTCTAAAAGACGGGAATATATATCCCTATGATTTAGACTTATTTAAAGTTACCGACAAACCGCAAGAAGTAGTAACGATAGTAAAGAAATTTTATGCCAAGCGTTAAAGTTTGCATTTTGAGGACAGCCGGGACAAATTGCGATAAGGAAACCGCGTTTGCCTTTACAGCTGCGGGTGGGACAACTGAATTTGTGCATATCAAGGAATTGGTTGAAGGCAGGAAGAACCTTGTCAATTTCCAGATTCTTGTCCTCCCCGGAGGTTTTAGTTACGGAGATGATATTGCCTCGGGGAAAATATTGGCCAATGAGATGGTGAATAAATTATCGGCAGATTTAATGAAATTCATCCGTGACGGTAAATTGATCATCGGGATATGTAACGGCTTCCAAATACTGGTAAAAAGCGGCCTGCTTCCGGGAGGCCCAGGATTAAAACAGGAAACAAGCTTGATTATTAATGACTCGGGGAAGTTTGAAGACCGCTGGGTGTATTTACGCAAATCTCACGATAAATGCGTTTGGACAAAAAATCTTGCCCCAATAATTTATTTGCCGGTTGCGCATGGAGAGGGAAAATTTGTTGTCCAGGATAGAACTGTTTTAGCAAGATTAAAGCGTAACGACCAGATTGTTTTCCAGTATTGCGATGAAAGAGCTAAACTGGAAGGATATCCCTATAATCCCAACGGTTCAAAGGAAAATATCGCTGGCATTTGCGATGAGACAGGCAGGGTTTTCGGCCTGATGCCTCATCCTGAAAGGCACATTCAATTTACTCAGGCTCCCCGCTGGACGTCTACTGCTAAAGCAGGCGCAGGCGACGGGATGCAGATATTCAGGAATGGAGTGGAATATGCGAGAGCTAAACTATAGCGACGAAGCAAAAGAATATTGCGGCCTTTTCGGAATTGTTAACCACGCACACGCAAGCTGGCTCACCTACATGGGGCTTTACGCCCAGCAGCACCGGGGGCAGGAAGCCTGTGGGATAGCGGTGAATAATAAAGGTATTTTGACGATACACAAGAATATGGGGTTAGTCAGTGATGTATTTAACGAAGAGATCCTGGCCAAGTTAAAAGGGAATATGGCGGTGGGCCATGTGCGTTATTCTACTACCGGCTCAAGCGTATTGAAAAATTCCCAGCCGCTTTTAATTGATTATGCCAAGGGCTCTATTTGTATCGCGCATAACGGAAACTTGGTAAATTCATTCCAGTTGCGCCGCTATCTGGAAAAAACCGGTTCCATTTTCCAGACTACAACCGATTCCGAGATTGTAATTCATTTAATGGCGCGCTCCCGTTCCATGGATTTGGAAGAAAGCCTGATATATGCCTTAAAAAGAATTAAAGGCGCCTATTCATTGGTGATGATGGATAATAAGCATTTAATCGGAGTAAGGGACCCGTTGGGTTTTCGGCCGCTGTGCCTGGGTAAATTCGGCAACGCCTGGTGCCTGGCTTCGGAGACCTGCGCCTTTGATCTGATCGGCGCTAAATTCGTGCGCGAAATAGAGCCAGGTGAAATAATCATCATCAGCGAAAATGTGGTTAAGATAATTAAGCCTAAAGAACTGCAGTTTAAGCGCAGGCACGCCTTCTGTACTTTTGAGCATGTATATTTTTCGCGGCCTGATTCGGTGGTCTTCGGTGAGACCGTGCATTTGGTCAGAAGAAAGCTGGGGGAGGAGCTGGCGCGCGAGCATCCGGTGGATGCTGATTATGTTGTTCCTGTTCCCGATTCGGGGTATTCCGCGGCATTAGGATACGCCAAAGAATCCGGGATTCCTTTAGAAATGGGGATTATCCGTAACCACTATGTAGGAAGAACCTTTATCCAGCCGGCGCAGGATACGCGCGATCTGGGAGTAAGGGTAAAATTCAATTTTATGAAAGCTGTGCTTAAGGGCAAGCGCATCGTTATAGTGGATGATTCCATTGTCCGTGGAACAACTTCCAAGATACGCGTGCGTAATTTAAGGCGCATCGGCGTAAAAGAAGTGCATTTGCGGATATCCTGCCCGCCGCACCGTTTCCCCTGCTTTTACGGGATAGATTTCCATAAGTCATCGGAACTGATCGCCAATAAATACGAGTCAATTGAAAAAATAAGGCAGTATTTGGGCGTTGATACTCTGGGGTATTTAAGCTTGGAAGGTATGCAGAAATGTATGAAGTGCGCCAAGAATTTCTATTGTAATGCCTGCTGGACGGGGAAATACCCGGTCAGGGCAGAGAAGAAACACAGCAAATTCTCTCTCGAAGAACATTGCTGCGGCCAAGGAGAGTTAGAAGCATGTTAACCTATAAGAAAGCAGGAGTAGATATATCAAGCGTAGCTGCCTTTAAAAACAAACTGAAACCGTTAGTGAAGAAGTCTTTTAGGCCAGAAGTTTTAAAAGATATCGGAGGATTTGGGAGTTTTTTCAGGTTAAATAAGGATAAATACAAAGACCCGATCCTTGTTTCTTCTTCAGACGGCGTGGGCACAAAGCTTAAGATTGCGAAGTTAGTGAATAAACACGATACCGTAGGCATTGACGCAGTGGCTATGAACGTAAATGATATTCTATGTACGGGAGCAGAGCCACTATTCTTTTTAGATTACATTGCCTTTACAAAAGTTAAAGAAGAAATATTGCTTGATCTGGTCAAAGGCATAAATGACGGCTGTATTGAATCAGGCTGTTCCTTAATCGGCGGTGAAACCGCGCAAATGCCCGGGATGTATAGGATAGATGAATACGATATTGCCGGTTTTTGTGTAGGTGTAGTTGAGAGAAAAGATATCATTGATGGTTCAAAGATTACAGCAGGAGATTTAGTTATCGGATTGGAGTCAAGCGGGTGTCATTCCAACGGTTATTCATTAGTGAGGAAGGTTTTCTCTTTAACAGAACAGAAAAGGATGGCTAAAGAATTACTTACCCCGACCAGAATTTATGTAAAACCAGTGTTAAGCTTATTACCCGAGGTAAATATACACGGCATTGCCCATATTACGGGTGGTGCTTTTTATGATAAAATTAGCCGTATTTTACCGGCTAACATAAATGTGCGCATAAATAAAGGCTCTTGGAATGTCCCGAAAATATTCAGGCTTATTCAGAACAAAGGGAATGTTAGGGAGTGCGAAATGTATCACACTTTGAATATGGGTATCGGTATGGTTTTGATAGTCAAGCCGGATGCGGCCAAGAATATAATTTCAAAGTTTACTGCTTTGAAGCTTAAAGCATGGGTTATCGGTGCAGCGGTTAAGGGAAAGAAGGAAGTAGAGCTAGTTTAAAAAAGGGGGTAAGTGCTATGAATATCGTTTTCTTATTGGTAATTATCGCAGTCGTCGCATTTTTAATGGGCATCAGGATAGTTAGACCTACGCATCGCGGGCTGATCGAGAGATTCGGTAAATACAACCGTTTTGCTAATCCCGGTTTTAACTGGATTATCCCGGTTATGGAGAAAATATATCCGGTAAATATCACCGAGCAGATGGTGGATGCCGAGCCGCAGGAGATTATTACCAATGATAACTTAAACGCTAAAGTTGACGCGCAGGTTTACTTTAAAGTTAAGCCGGCTGAAACGGATGTAAAATGTGCAATTTACAATGTGTATAATTATGAGTATCAGATAGTAAACCTTGCCCGTACCACATTAAGGAATATTATCGGTACCCTCACCTTAAAATCAGCCAACAGCGAGCGCGGTAAGATTAATGCCGAGCTGCACAGGACCTTGATGGAGGAAACTTCAAACTGGGGTATTGAAATTGTCAGGACAGAATTAAAAGAAATCGACCCTCCGAAAGACGTGCAGGAGACAATGAATAAAGTAGTTAAGGCGGAGAATGAGAAGATTGCCGCGGTTGATTTTGCGACTGCCACTGAAACTGTTGCTGATGGCCAGAAGCGCGCAGAGATTAAGAAAGCAGAAGGTATCAAGCAGGCGCGTATTTTGGAGGCAGAAGGAGAAGCAGCGGCAATAAAATTAGTAAATGAAGCAGCGGAACATTATTTTGTGGGTAATGCGCAAGTACTGCGCAAATTAGAAGCAGTTGAGAAGTCATTGCAGAATAACGCAAAAATTGTTGTTCCCGCGAATACAGAATTAGTTAATGTAATTGGTGAAATGGCAGGTTTTCTGCCGCTTAAAACCGAAACGAAAAAATAGGCAGGAAAAAGAAGCAGTATTAAGAAGGAGGGTAATATGGGTGTGTATAATGTTATGCAGGCACTTGCGTTAGTTCCTGTGACAATGTTTCTGACAGTTAGTTTTTTTGTATTATTTGTGGCGCGCAAAACCGATATGCAAGACTTAAAAATATTCGGGTATGTAGTAGTAGCACTGCTTTGGATTTGTGCGATTTCGATGTTCACTACGGGGATTCATGCATCTTTATCCCGGGGTGGGATGATGCCTATGAGACGCGGCATGATGATGCAGGAGAAGCAGATGGCTCCTACTCCAATGCCGAACAGCCCAACAACGACGCATCAGGCAAAATAATCGTTTTCCAGAGTGCACGCCTTAGGAATAATGGCAAATATTATTGAAAAAGTGGGAAGCTTGGTTAGTTTGGTAGATTATCAAGACAGTTCTGTTGTTAGTAAAGAAGTTATTAAAAAAGAAAAAGGCACGGTAACGCTTTTTGCTTTTGATAAAGGGCAGGGGTTAAGTGAACATACCGCGCCATTTGATGCCTTAGTTTATATCTTTGACGGCAAAGCAGAAATTAGTATCGCCGGCAAGCAACATTACTTAAAAGCAGGCGAAACTATTATTATGCCAGCAAATAAGCCGCATTCTCTAAAGGCCATAGATCGCTTTAAGATGCTTTTGGTAATGATTAAGGCTTAATCTGATATTAGAGCAAGAATAACTAATATTTTGCATAAGAGGAGTTGATTAAGAAAAAATGTTATTAATTATCAGAGAGAAGGCGAGCGAGGAGATTATTTCTAAGGTTGCTGAAGATCTTAAGGGATATATTAAAGTGGTTGTAGATGTCCGGCGTAAGATTTTGTCTGCCGGTGGGAAAATGCATGTGGATGGCGAAAGGCTGCTTCTGGAAGACGGAAGTAAACAGGCAGATATCTGGGGAGGCGGTTTAGACATTGAGTCCGGAGAGGTTGATTTTGATTCAATGATTAATTTAAGGCCAGGGCAAAATAATCCTAGCCGGGAAGTTTTAGATTCCGCTATACGCAAACAGATAGAAGTAATTATTCGTGCAATATTAAGGTAAATAATGAGCGCGCAAGAAATAATATTGAATATTGCTGTAAATTTAGGACGAATTGGAAGATATGCCTATGAGGGCAAGTGTTCCCGAGTCGAACAATTCTTAAATGAAACAGATGAATATGTCCGTCAACTCGAGTCAATACCTTTAAAGCCGCGTTTTAAAGGAACATTCTATGATTTTAAGAAATCTTTAAATGAATTAGAGAAAGATATGCGTTTAGATACATTTTGGGCAGAAACAGCCTATACTTGGGCTAATATTTTGACTCATCGCGCAAAATTAGCGGGTTAAAGAAATAATATGCGAATATTAGTGATTGGTTCTGGCGGAAGAGAGCATGCGTTGGTGTGGAAGATTGCGCAGTCAAAGCTCGTAGACAAGATTTTCTGCGCTCCGGGAAATGGTGGTATTTCAGAAATTGCCGAATGTATTGATATTAAATCTGAAGATATCCCCAAGTTACTTGAATTTGCCAGAAAAGAAAAAATAGATTTAACTGTTGTCGGCCCTGAAGTTCCGCTTGCCGCAGGTATTGTTGATGAGTTCCAGAATTATAAGTTAAAAGTTTTCGGCCCGAATAAAAAAGCAGCGCAGATGGAAGCGAGCAAAGTTTTCTCTAAAGAGCTGATGGCTAAATATAAGGTGCCGACTGCGGATTTTAAGGTCTTTGATAATGCTGAGAAAGCAAAAGATTATATCGCTAAGCACGGCGCTCCTTGCGTTGTAAAAGCTGATGGTCTAGCCGCGGGTAAGGGTGTAGTCGTGGCTAAGACTATTGAAGAGGCAAATAAGGCAGTAGATTCAATGTTAAAAGAAAGAATTTTCGGCGATGCCGGAAATAGAATTATTATTGAAGATTGTTTAGTCGGGCAGGAAGCTTCCATTTTAGTAATTACTGATTCAAAAGAAGTAATTGCTTTAGCTTCGGCGCAGGACCATAAGAGGATTTTTGATAATGATGAGGGCCCGAATACAGGCGGAATGGGCGTTTATTCGCCCGCGCCAGTGGTAACAAAAGAATTATTTAAAGAAATTATGGAAAAAATAGTTTACCGTACTATTGACGGCTTGGTAAAAGAAGGCATAGAATATAAAGGTGTTCTTTACGCCGGTGTTATGATTACTAAAGAAGGGCCAAAGACTTTAGAGTTTAATGTGCGTTTCGGAGACCCTGAAACACAGGCGATTCTGCCACGCTTAAAGTCGGATTTAGTGGAAGTAATGCTTGGGGTAGCGGAAGGAAAACTTTCGCGCCTCAGGAATTTAGAGTGGGATGAGCGCGCTTGTGTCACGGTAGTCTTAGCTTCCAAGGGATACCCGGGAGATTATGAAAAGGGTAAAGAGATATCTGGGCTTAATGAAGTAGCTAAAATGAAAGATATCGTGGTATTTCACGCCGGCACTAAAAAGCAGGGGGATAAAATTGTCACCAGCGGCGGCAGGGTGCTGGGTGTGACCGGCTTAGGAAAAAATATTAAAGAAGCAATTAACAATACTTATCAGGCAGTAGCAAAGATAAGCTTTGAAGGCATACATTATAGGAAAGATATAGGCAGGAAGGCAGTGAGTTGAGTATGCGGAGGGATTTATGTCTAAATTAATCAGTATTGTTATGGGGAGTAGTTCTGACTTTGAGATAGTAGGGAATGCTATTGAGATATTAAAACAATTCAAAGTCAGCTTTGAGGTTAAAATTTTATCCGCGCACAGGACGCCGAAAGAACTGGCGAACTATGTTGAGAAAGCTTCTTGTGATGGAAGGAAGATTTTTATTGCCGCAGCCGGTGGCTCTGCAGCTTTGGCCGGGGTAATCGCAGCACATACAACTCTGCCGGTTATCGGCATACCCATTGAAACTAAGAGCTTAAAAGGTTTGGATTCCCTTTTATCTACGGTGCAGATGCCTGCGGGCATTCCGGTTGCTTCCATGGCCATAGGCAAGGCAGGAGCAAAGAATGCCGCGCTTTTTGCCTTGGAAATTTTAGGAACAAGTGATAAAAAGATAAGCGCTAAACTCCTTAACTACAGGAAAGAGATGCACGTGAAAGTAAAAAATAGCAAAGTAAGGTTATGAGCGTAAAAGTAGTTAAAGTTGACCCGAAGGGCCCTGAAGAAAAGAATGTTCAGCAGGCGGCCGAGGTTTTAAAGAACGGCGGGCTGGTAATTATCCCCACGGAAACCGTCTATGGTATTGCGGCAGATGCGCAAAATCAGAAAGCCCTTGAAAGGTTATATGAAATAAAGAAGCGGCCCAAAGATAAGCCCTTCTCTTTGCTTATTGCCGATAAGGAGAAAGTTGATGAGCTTGCCCAAGGGTTAGCGCCTCAGGCTTATCGGCTTATGGATAAGTTCTGGCCCGGGCCTTTGACATTGATATTGAATGCAAAAGAAAAAGGCACGGTGGGCATACGCATGCCGGATAATCCGGTTGCTTTGGAGATAATCCAGCGCTCAGGCGTTCCCGTGGCCTGTCCTTCGGCGAATATTTCCGGGAAAAATCCTCCGGTAAATTTTGATCAGGCGATAAAAGAATTGGGAACTTTGGTTGATCTTGGCGTAGATAGCGGGCCTACGAAACATAAAATTGAATCTACGATAGTTGATTTAACTTCGGATAAAGTAAAAGTTATCCGCGAAGGGGCAATTAAAAAAGAGCAGATTGAAACAACCGCAAGAAGAAAACAGGTGCTTTTCGTCTGCACTGGAAATTCCTGCCGTTCGGTGATGGCGGAGGTATTGTTAAAAAAGAAACTCAAAGATAATAAGCGTGACGACGTTGAGGTGATTTCAGCTGGCATAATCTTGTTAGGCGGGCTTGGCGCAAGCGAGGGCACGAAAGAGGTTTTAAGTAAGGCCGGTCTTGATGTTTCAGGGCACCGTTCGCAGCGGGTGAGCAAAGACATTATCAGGCGTTCGGATTTGATCCTCGTTATGGAGAAAATACATGAGGAGGAGATCCTGAAGATCGCTCCTGATGCTAAAAATAGGGTGTTTTTACTTAAAGAATTTGCTAAAATACGGGATGATGACTTAGAAATCCATGACCCTTTAGGGCATACATTGGATTATTACGAGAATATTTATTACATAATAAAGGAAGCAGTAGAAAGGATAAGCGGGGTTTTATGATGGAAAAAATTCTTATTGCCTCTGACCATGCCGGTTTTAATTTAAAAGAAAAACTTAAATCCTATCTGCTAAAGAAAAATTTGGAAATAGTTGATTTGGGTACCTGTTCAAAAGAGCGCTGCGACTACCCGGAGTTTGCCTATTCCCTGGCCAAGAAAATATCCGCAGGGAAATTCAAGAGGGGTATTTTAATTTGTAAGACCGGCATCGGCAATTCCATTATGGCAAACCGCCTGCGCGGGGTGCGTGCGGCATTAGCTTACAATGTTAAGGCAGCGCGTTTAAGTAGGGAGCATAATGACAGCAATGTTTTAGTCCTGGGTTCTGTATTTGTAACTAAAAAGCTGGCTAAAAAAATCATAGATGTCTGGCTAAAGACGCCTTTTCAGGGCGGACGGCACTTAAAGCGCCTTAATTTGATTAAGCGGTTTGAAAGAGAGGCACGGTAATATGAAGCATTTAAAGAAAAGCGATGCGCAGGTTTATAGAGCAATAAAAAATGAAATCGGCAGAGAGGAAGATACCTTGGAGCTGATTGCCTCGGAGAATTTTACTTCCATGAGCGTGTTTGAAGCCCAAGGCTCGGTATTGACCAATAAATACGCCGAGGGCTATCCGCATCACCGCTGGTACGGCGGGTGTGAATTCATGGATGAAATAGAGGAGTTGGCAATTGAGCGCGCCAAAAAGCTTTTTGGCGCGGAGCACGTCAACGTGCAGGCGCATTCGGGGTCTCAGGCAAATATGGCGGTCTATTTTACCTTACTTCAGCCCGGGGATACTGTTTTAGCCATGGATTTATCTGCCGGCGGGCACCTTACTCACGGCCATCCGCATAATTTCTCGGGAAAGTTTTATAAAATAGTAGGTTATGGCGTGGACCGTAAGACGGAAATGCTTGACTATGAGCGCATAATGGATCTGGCCAAAAAACACAAACCGAAAATGATTTTAGCTGGCGCTTCCGCCTATCCGAGGAAAATTGATTTTAAGGCATTCCGCAGGATATGCGATAGAGTAGGCGCTTATTTATTCGTGGATATGGCGCATATTGCGGGGCTAGTTGCTGCGGGCGTACATCCTTCGCCTGTGCCTTATGCAGAGTTCGTAAGTTCCACTACGCATAAGACTTTGCGCGGCCCAAGGGGCGGGTTCGTAATCTGCAGGAAAGAGTTTGCCAAAAGATTAGACGCGGAGATATTCCCTGGGATTCAGGGCGGGCCGCTTATGCATGTTATCGCAGGCAAGGCAGTAGCTTTCCGCGAAGCAATGACTCCAGCCTTCCGCGTTTATCAGCGCCAGATTGTGAAAAACTCTAAGGAACTGGCAAAGTCCCTTGCTAATTTGGGTTTTCGCATAGTTTCCGGCGGGACAGATACCCATTTGATGCTGGTTGATTTATCCGAGAAAGGGGTTACCGGCGCGGATGTCTCGTGTATATTAGGGCAGGTGGGAATTACGGTGAACAAGAACCTCATTCCTTTTGACAAGAAAAGCCCGGCAGTGGCAAGCGGTATCCGCCTCGGGACTGCGGCAGTTACCAGCCGCAGCCTTAAAGAAGTGCATATGCGGAGAATTGCAAAGTTCATTAACGAAGCTATTGAAGGAAGCGATGATTTAAAAAGGTTAGAACAGGTGAGGAAGGAAGTCCTTAATTTAACCAAAAAATATCCATTATATCCGGAGCTTTCAAGAGAATGAAAAAGAAAAACTTTGATAAACGGCCGACGTGGGAAGAATATTTTATTGACGTAGCAATCCTTGTATCCAAAAGGGCAACTTGTTTGAGGCGTAAAGTCGGCTCGGTTTTGGTTAAGGATAAACGCATATTGGCGACGGGTTATAATGGCGCGCCTTCAGGGCTTGATGATTGCCTTGAGATGGGCAGATGCCTGAGGGATAAATTAAGGATCCCTTCGGGCCAGCGGCATGAACTTTGCCGTGGTTTGCATGCGGAGCAGAATGTTTTAATACAGGCAGCGCTCCACGGCATAAGCGTTAAAGGCAGCACCCTTTATGCCACGCACCAGCCCTGTCTTATCTGCGCGAAAATGCTGATTAATGCGGGAATAGCCGAGATTGTCATTTCTGAAGGTTATCCTGACGAAATGTCTTTACAATTTCTGAAGGAAGCCGGAATAAGAGTGACGAAAGCCAGACACTAAAAATTATGAAATGTCCATATTGCGGTTTTAAAGAAGATAAAGTAGTGGACTCGCGCGCCACAGCCGAAGAATCAGCCGTAAGGCGCAGGCGGGAGTGCTTAAAATGCGGTAAGCGTTTTACTACTTACGAATATATTGAGGAAGTTTCCCTGATGGTCATAAAGAAAGACGGCAGGAGAGAGCCGTTTGACAGGAAGAAGATTTTAGCCGGCATTATCAGGGCCTGCGAAAAAAGGCCGGTGAGCATGGAGAAGATGGAAGAGATTATCACCCAGGTTGAGCGCTCAATACAGAAGAAAAGCGACCGCGAAGTTTCCGCCTCGCGCATAGGCGAGCTGGTGATGGAAAAACTAAAAGTTTTAGATGACGTAGCTTACGTGCGCTTTGCTTCCGTGTACAGGCAGTTTAAGGACGTCGGGCAGTTCATGGTTGAGTTAAAGGACATTTTGAGTAAAGAGAAGAAAAGGAAATAATTCATGGTAGAGATGGAGTTAAGCAGGATTGTCATTGACGAAAAACGGCATGACCAGTTGATCGTCTTAAAAGAAAAAAACGGGACCCGTTTATTGCCTATTGTCATTGGTTTAGCGGAGGCATCGGCCATAAAATTAAAAATAGGCGGCTTTAACCCTCCACGGCCGCTTACGCACGACCTGCTGCATACGACGATTAAGAATTTAGAAGCGAGCGTTGACAGGATCATAATTGACAAGCTGGAGGAAAACACCTTCCACGCAAAAATAGTCCTTAAAACCGCAAGCGGAGAGCTTAAAACAGTTGACGCCCGTCCATCGGACAGCATAGCTTTGGCAGTCCGCGCGCACGCCTCCATTTTTGTTGACGATGAGATCATTAAGAAGTCCGAAAATCCGAAATAGCGCCTAAATCGGCAAAGCGGATTCGGAATTAATCCCGAAGCGGTTTAAAAGAGTATGCTTAAATTCCCTAAAAAAGATCGTGATCTGATGCAGCCGGTTATTGAGTTCGCCAAAAAACGAAAGGTAAAGCTTTACCTTGTAGGCGGGGCTCTGCGCGATTTGATTTTAGGGAGATTGAAAGAAAATCCTGATTTTGATTTTGCCCTTAAAAGAGGGGCTATAAGTTTCGGCAAGGCGCTGGCCAAAGAATTATCTTGCGGGTTTGTCATTTTAGATAAAGAGCATGGTTCCTGTCGCTTGGTCAGGAAATTAAAGCATAAAATATGCACTTATGATTTTACGGATTTTCGCGGCATAAATATTGCAGACGACCTGCTGCACCGCGATTTTAGCATTAATGCGCTTGCCCTAGAAGCACATCATATTTTATCCGGTAAAGATTTAAGCCTTTCTTTAATTGACCCTTATGCTGCAAGACTAGGTATAAATAAAAAAATAATAAAAGAAATCAGCAGAAGTTCGTTTAAAGAAGATCCGCTGCGCGTATTGCGGGCATTCAGTTTTGCCTCAATCCTTAAGTTTAAAATACAACCTTCCGTTTTTAGATTAATTCCGCCGGTAAAAAATAAACTAAAAGCAGTTTCAGGAGAACGCGTGCGCGACGAATTATTCAAAATTTTTGCAACAGAGGATGCTTACGCATGCCTTAAGCAATTGGATAAAGCGGGTATTCTGAAAATAATCTTTCCTGAAAGCTCAAGTATGCGCGGCATAGGGCAAGGGCCGTATCACCATCTGGATGTATGGAACCATACCCTTGAAACATTAAAGCAGTTGGAATCGATATTTAAAAATGTTAAAAAAACAGAAATTATTGATTTTCTTGACGAAATTATATCCGCTGAGCGCAAAAGAAATGCTCTTTTAAAACTGGCGGCATTACTGCATGATGTCGGAAAACCCGCTACCTTAAGACATGAAGAAGACGGGAAAATTACTTTTCATGGGCATGAGAGGGCCGGACTTAATATCGCAACCGCTATTGCCAGGCGCTTAAAGCTTTCAAACGACGAAATTAATATCTTAAGAAGGGTGATTTTATGGCATCTGCGCCCGGGGTATCTTTCGGACTTGGAGATTTTGACTGCCCGGGCAAAGTTCAGGTATTTCAGGGATACGGCTCATGAGGCATTGAGCGTGTTTCTTCTTTCTCTGGCTGACCAGCGCGCAACCAAGGGCCGGCTTACTACCGCATTATCGCGTAAGCGCCATGAAAAGACCGTGGGTATTTTAACCAAAGAATTATTTAAGAAGAAAGAAGAAAAAAAGCAGGTTCGCCTTATCACGGGTGATGATTTGATTAGAGAGTTTAAGCTTAAATCTTCGCCATTAATCGGAAAACTCCTTTCTGATATAGAAGAACTTCGTGCGATAGGTAAAATTGCGGACAAGGCCTCTGCTTTGAAGGCCGCAGCCAGAATAATTAAAGCCTCAAAGGCTAAAAAATCCTAAGCTTTCGCTAAATGAAAAAAAAGATTCTCATAGCCCTACTCATTCTTATCTTTATTATCTCGGGCGGAATTATCTACCTCAATAGCGTAGTTCTCCCTACCCGAATCAAATCCCTTGTAATTAAAGGCCTAGAAGAACAGACCGCCAAAAAGGTAAGCCTTGATTCATTGCAGTTTAATATATTTAAGGGCCTGGTCTTAAGAAACCTGGTCATAGAGGATAATGGTAAGAAAATCATCAGCGCCAGAGAAGTGTCCTGTTCATTTTTACTGCTGCCGATGTTTAAGAAAAACATCATTATCCCATCCGTGACTATAAAATCCCCGGCGATTATCCTGGAAAGGCTGCCTGATAATAGTTTTAACCTACAGAGTTTGTTTGTTTCCAAGCCTGCTGCCAAAGAAAGTAAGTTTCAGTTTGTCCTTTACAAAATAAACATTACCAACGCCAATGTTTATTTTCAGGATAATACTTTAAAACAGCCTTTTAGAAAGGATATCGAAAATTTAAACCTTGTAGTTAATTTATCGCTGCCCGCAAGTGTCAGATTCAGGGTTAAGGCAAGAATCCCCGCTACCGCTAAATTACCTATGGAGATATCCGGTCAGGGTGAGTATAAATTAATCCAGAAAGAGCTGCTCTCTAATATCTCTCTTAAGGATATCGACCCCAGAGAATTCGCGCCTTACTATGAACCGTTCCAAGTCAAAATATCCGATGGTCTGATTAATTCCGAAATAAAGTTAAGATTTAAAGATGAGCTTGTAACTGCGGATATTTCAGTGCAGAGTAAAGGTTTAATAATAGCGCAGGATAAATTGTCCGCAGAGATAAACTCGGATTTGGAAGCCCAGGTAAAATACAATTTAAAAGATAAGGGTTTATCCTATGCAGGAAAAGGCGGTTTTGTCAATTCGCAGATTTCAGGGTTAGAGCCGGTTGGCACACTTGTTAATATAAATACGGAGGTGAGTTTTAATAATGCAGGCTTATCAACGGATAAGATCTCTCTAGTTTTATCCGGAGTCCCCCTTGAGGCGAAATTGAAGTTAACAGATTACAGCAATCCTTTACTGAATATCGATATCGCGCATCTGAAGCTTGATTATTTGCCTCAACTGCTTAAGGATAAAATGAAATTTTCCTTTCCCGGACAATTAACAGGGGATGCGGCTTTAACTTTAAAGATTAAATCTTCGCAGGTTGAAGGCGTCCTGACTCTCTTGAATGCTTCGGCAAAGTTAGAGAAGCCCGCGCTTTTCTTGGAAAATATCAGCGGTAAAATCCAGTTTAATCCTGCATACGTTAAATGGGAGGCTTTGAACTTAAAATATCAAGGCGTTCCTTACAAGGTTTCCGGTTCAGTTTCAAATTTCAATACCCCATTTGTCCAGTTAGGGCTTATTTCGAAAGACCTGAAGCTCGATTCTGAATTCAGGTTAGAGGATAAGCTTATTCATCTGCTTAAATTTAACGGCGGTTATTTAAACTCTAAATTTTCCATAAAAGGCGATCTGGATATTTCTGATACAAGTAAACTTGTGCCTAATCTTGAAGGAGATATCAATTTTAACCTCCAAGACCTAAATATCCTTATGGCTAAATTCAAGGGACAACTTGAAGAGATAAAACCGCAGGGTATTTTGAATGCGCATTTTTCTTTGGGCGGAGACTTGAATGATTTCAAAAACTGTGCGCTACAGGCGAAGGTTACCTCCGAGGAGGTTTCAGCATATGGCTTAAAAGCTGGGCGCCTTAATTTGCAGTATAACCAGGAAAACGGGCTCATTGATATTCCGTCAATGAATTTGGTTTTATATGACGGCATAGTTAACGCAGCGGTAAAAGTAAATTTGAATTCGAAAGATACTCTTTATTCATTGGATTTGGATATAGACGGAGTAAAAATTGAGAAGTTAAAGAACGACACTGCGGCTAAGAAAAAAGATATCGCCGGAAATTTAAAAGCGCAGTTGAAGTTAAACGGCGTGCTGCAGGATATCTCAAAGCTTAGTGCAACAGGTAAAATTTATATTAACGACGGCAGGCTTTGGCAGCTGAATTTATTCCAAGGGTTAGGCTCATTATTATTCATACGCGATTTCTCCGAGATTGTCTTTAGCGAGGGTTCCTGCAGCTTTATCGTACGCGATAAGGTTATTTCTACGAAAGATTTAGTGATGAAAAGTAATATTACTAATCTTGATGGCACTGTGCAGATAGGTTTTGATTCCCATATCGATGCCTCATTGAATGTGCAGGTGCTCAGTGATAATGTGCCTTTAACGGGGACATTCAAAGATCTGGCTACTGCTATTATCGGAGGGGCTGAGCATTTTGGGACAATACGTATTACGGGGACGTTAAAAGAGCCAAAATACAGGTTTCATCCTGCGGTGGGAAATATCCTTAACTCTTTGAAAGATAGTATTTTAGGTAAAGCTAATTGACAATGAATATTTAAGGACTACTATTGATCAATAGAAAAAGGTCAGACTTAATTTTGATATAAAAATTATACCATACGGAGATTAATTTTGTGCCCAAAATGTACCCATCCAAGTCCTCGCGTCATTAGAGAGTCTAGAAAATATTGATCTACGGTCAATAGCTTTTTTACCTGTATACAGAGAGTCTTTCTGCCGCGCCATATTTCTGGGCGTCCTCACGGGAGTCACCTCTCAAATTTACCAATAGCTGTGTGCGGAGAGTCACGTCAGTATTTGAGAAAAATCCGTTCCAGGAATAACTGAATATTCTCGAGAAACCATTGACAAAATATCACTTTCCAGTTAAAGTAAAGACAATTTATATTTTTTGTGCTCTCGTAATCTATTTCTAAATGAGAGAAACTAATACCATAAAGACTAAATATCTGGCCGCGTGTATCATCGCGGTTTTTTTTATTCTTCCTTTTACGGCTTCAGCTGCGTTGCCTCCAGACTACACCCATGCCATTTCGCAGGCCCAAGCGCATATAAACAATCCTTCCGGATGGATCCCCACCGATGGCTCTATCATTACCATAACCGGTAATTCCGCTACCGAGAATCCTTCTTTCGGCCTAACCTATAATAATAGTTTTAGCGATGGTAATAATTACCTGATAGTCAGGACCTTGACTAATGTAGGTTATTATGCGAATACTAGCAGCGGAGCCCTGCAATACGGCGTAGGAGCCTATACTACTTACGATGACAATCCAACTAAGTATCAGCAGGCTTCTTGGGTAACAACCGGTAATGATGCGACTAAATTTATCGATACCAACGTTACTTCTCCCAGTAGTCTAGTTACGACTATGGAGAGCGGGCTTGGCATGAATAATGCTGGCTCACATACTGCAATTGTGGAGTATGCGGTTTTACCCAACAACAATAACCTTATGCGGCCTACGTTAAACCCGGATATATCGACTTATCCCACAGATGCTTCTAGTTACGGCTATTCCAATCCTTTTACTCCGAATAAACCAAGCGGCATGTCCGATGCTGTTTACACCTATCTACAAAAGTATCTTGATTATTGGCAGACAACTGCCTTGGGCGGGGCGGGTACTTTCCCTTGGACTCAGCTGGGGTACACCTATTTCTGGGGTAACGGAGACGCGCTTAACCAGATAAAAGGGATGAGTGAGTTTATTATTTTAGGTGGCACGCAAGTGAAAATTATCGGTATTTATTCACCGGAATCTTATATGTATACTAAAAACAAGAACGGCGTCTTTAGCACTGATTCGGACGCCGAATACGGTAATGGTTTTGCTAGTTTTAATGTTACCGGAAACTGCGATACTATCTGGGCGGGAAATGCTTTTCAGGTGAATGCCAGCAGTGATCCTAGTAATCCGAATCAGATAATTATAGCCAAAAGCTCTACCATTTCCGGCGGTCAGGGAATTCTGGTTTGGTCGCCCAACTATACCGTTACCAATTACGGCACGATCAGCGGGGCAACTCTCAAAAAGTTAAGGGACGATAATAGCCATCCATCTAACCCGGGGATGCTCGGTACGGATAATGTTGCGCTACTTTTTTTAGGAGACACTACTTACGGTAATATTGCGGGAGGTAAGAATATACTCATCAATTCGGGGAGGATCTCTAGCGATCCCAGCAACTCTAGTACAGCCGTAGAGGCAGATGCTGGTAATACTGAGATAACCAATAGCGGAACAATTTCCGGATATACCTACGGCATTCATTTCTTAAGCGGCAGCAATAAAATCACCAATACCGGAACTATCGCTGCTACGGGCGGGGTAGGTGCCTTAGCAGCAATTCAAATTGACTCCGGAACTACTGCTGTCAATAGCACCGGTGGAGTTATCAGCGGAGATGTAATTCTGGCTAATAATTCTACAGCTGCTTTGGATGTAGGCAATACTAATTTGCCAGTTACCGGAACATATGTTCAGAATCCAAACTCTACTTTAAAACTAACTGCCAATTCCCCTACTGATTTTGGTAAGGTCACCGCTACCAGTAACCTTACCTCAGTGGATTTGCATAGCAATGTTATTGTTACAGTCGGCGGATACATCCCAAATAATACTACTTTAAGCAATGTGGTAAGCGGCACCGGAAGTAATAGTATCAATGTTCCCGCAACGATCAGCAGCAGCAGTCCTATATTTACTTTTTCCAGCGCAAATGGAACAGGGGATCATCTTAGTTTGACTGCGACTAGAGCTAATTCCTATAGCAGTTTTGCTACTAACGCCAATTCAAGCGCTGTGGGAGGAGTCTTAAATACCATAGCAAATAGCGCTACAGCAAGCGGGGATATCACAAATATTTTAGGTGCGCTTGATTCTTTGGGCTCAGGCAATCAAATTGATCAGGCCTTAAGCTCGCTTACTCCCAATGTTAACAATAGCTGCCCGCAGGTGAATTATGAAACGCAAACCAGGTTTATTAATACTACTGTTGAGCACATCAATACTGTTTTTCAAGCTACTCCGGCTTCTTCAGGGGGCTTAGATCCGGCAGTATGGGCGCAGCCATTCGGTACTTACTTGCATCAGGACCCCAGAGGGACAAGTAATGGTTATAACGCCAGTGTCTGGGGTATTTTAGGCGGTTATGATAAGCAAGTGCGCAATGACCTTGCCTTTGGCGTCAGCATAGGATATGCCCGCGATGAAATCCGGACTAAGGATTTTAGCGGCCAGACAGGGGTTGATAGTTACCAGCTTGGACTTTACGGAAGCTTTACCCGGTCAGCTTATTATATAGACGGGATTTTTTCCTTTGCCTATAACCGTTATGATTCATCGCGCGAAATTAATTTCGGTGGGCTTAACCTTACTCCGGCAAGTAACTATGACGGTCAGCAGTATTCTTTGTATTTTGAAGGTGGATATAACTTTAATTTTAATAAACTCGAGATTACTCCGCTTGCCTCAATTCAGTATATGCGCCTTAATATCGACGGCTACACCGAAAAAAATGCTGATGCTGCAGATCTTACGGTAGATGGCCAGGGTTATAATCTACTCCAGTCAGGGCTGGGAGCAAGAATTGCCTATACGTTAGAAAAAAAGAATTTCACCGTTATCCCGGACTTTCACTTTAAATGGCTCTATAATTTTATCAATGATAACCAGCAGGCTACATCTACTTTCGCCGGAGGAGGCGCTTCCTTTCCTACAAGCGGATTTAACCAGCCAAGATCAAGTTATAACCTTGGAACTAAATGGACTATACTTACAAAAAATAATATTTCGTTTTCTCTCAACTACGATTATGAGCTGAAGCCGGGTTTCTACAGCCATTCAGGTTATATAAATGTGCGTCATGAATTCTGATGAATACAGGAAACATAGGAATATATGCATTGAGAAGGATTAAGCCAGCTTGCGCTATGGTCTCATACATACGCTATAATAACAGACTAAAAGAGGGTGCATAATGAAAAAGATACCGAAAGAATACGAAATTGGCGATAAAACCATAGATGGCTTAATAGATGAACTTACCAAGAGTTCCGGTTCTATTGAAACCGAACACGTGCTGCGTGAAATACTTACGACTGCTGTTAAGTTAGGAAAGGAATCAAAAGATAAGGGAGATCTAAAGCTTGTAAATAATGCGCTGAAAGAATTACGATATTCTTTCAAGATATTTTCTCCTTATAGAAACGTCAAAAAGGTAATAATCTTTGGGTCGGCGAGATCGAAAAAGACATCAGCCGGATATAAGATGGCTGAGGAATTTGCGCGAAAGCTAACAGCGAAAGGCTACATGATTGTAACCGGAGGCGGCCCCGGAGTTATGGAGGCCGGAAATAAAGGCGCCGAAGCTGGCAAAGAATTTGCATTAAATATAAGGCTTCCTTTTGAACAAAAGCCCAATCCATACATTGACGAAAAAGATAAAATAATAAACTTTAAATATTTTTTTACCAGGAAGCTAATTTTTGTAAAAGAGACTGACGCAACCGCTCTTTTCCCGGGGGGATTTGGCACGCATGACGAGGGGTTTGAAATGCTTACTCTGATGCAAACCGGTAAATCTAAGCCCCGGCCGATAATTTTGATGGAGCCTGAAGGCTCGGCATATTGGAATGCGTGGAAACGTTATGTAATTGACCACCTGCTTAAAAATAGCTTTATCAAAAAGGAAGACCTTAAGCTTTTTTGTATCGCACGAACTGTTGATGAGGCAATAAAATATATAGAAGATTTTTACAGGGTATATCACTCGATTAGATACGATTCGGGTCTGACTGTAATAAGGCTGAATAAAGAAATCTCAGGGAAGACGTTAAAGCTTATTAATCAAAAATTTAAAGACATTTTGACAAGCGGCGAGATTAGGCTTTCGCCTCCGACGAATAAAGAGATCCAGGATGGGGAATATCTTAGCTTGCCTAGGATTCTGATGGAGTTTAATCTACGTGACTATGGCAGGCTTTGCGAGATGATTCATGTTATCAATAGAGACCAATTGTAAACGATGTCGCTCTTTTTGGCATAATATTTGTAACTATTTGAGCTACAGATAGTTACAAGAAATAGATTATTTAAAAAGCGACAAAAACGACAGTTTTATCAAGGAATCACTTATTGCGACGGTAGGCATTGATTACAGGTTTCTGACTAACTTTTAAACTCTTTGTTATTGCCCCAAATGACATCCCCAGCTGAAATAATTCCCCTACTTTTTTTGCCAATCTTTGCTATAATGGGATTCGTTGCAGTGGTGCGCTTCCCGAGGAAGATTTGAATAAGTCACTTGAATCTATCAAGCATTTGCCGAAGAGGCATAAAAAGAAGAGCGGAAAATGGTAGGAAGGCTCATTTTAATATTTTTGTTGATTCTGGTGACAAATGTTTACGCGGACACCCTCTATTTAAAAAACGGCCGCCAGATTGAAGGGATAATTAAGAGCGAAGACAACGCTGTAGTGGAACTGGAAGTTTACGGTGGTTCGATTAAAATCCATAACCTTGAAATAGAGAAGATTGAGAGAAGCACAGAATTTGATGATGCATTGATACGCAAGCAATGGAACAACCAAAAGACCGCTCTAGAGGAGAGATTAAAACAGGTTAAGGCTGAAGAAGAGCGCCAGCCTAAAGAAGTGGAGTTCTCGGACGAAAGCCAAAGTATCATGGTGAAAGCATTACTGAATGGAGAGCTTCCTGTCAACCTTGTTTTAGATACCGGGGCATCGGCAATAATGCTAAAGAGAGCTTTGGCTGAGAAGCTGGGTATAAAATTGGATAAGCCCGATACCAAGGTTACTCTTGCCGACGGAAAGACGGTTAGTGCCAAGCATATTATTTTGGAGAGCGTAAAAGTGCAGGATAGCGAAGTTTCCAAAGTTGATGCCGTCATGCTTCTGGAGGAAGAGAGCGCCTTAGGACCTGTCGACGGTCTACTCGGGATGTCCTTCCTGAAACATTTTTCTTTTAAAATAGACCGCAAGGACAAAAAACTAATACTGGAGAAACTTTAAATGAAAACTTATACCCAATACCTTGTCTTTAATACCAAGGAAAAGCGGGAAATCATCAATATAACTCAGGAAGTAGAAGAGGGCTTAAGAAAGAGCGGGATAAAAGAAGGCTTATGCTTGGTAAACGCCATGCATATAACCGCAAGCGTTTTTATTAATGACGACGAAAGCGGGCTGCATCAGGACTTCATTGTCTGGCTTGAAAAACTTGCACCCTATGGAATAGAAAAATATAAACATAATTTGACCGGGGAAGATAACGCGGATGCGCATTTAAAGCGCACAATAATGGGCAGGGAAGTAGTGGTGGCCGTTTCGTCAGGGAAATTGGATTTCGGGCCGTGGGAGCAGATTTTTTACGGGGAGTTTGACGGCCAGCGCAGGAAGAGAGTTTTGGTTAAGATAATCGGGGAGTAGCTACTTTAAAAATAAATATGAAGATAAAAGATACGGAAATCAAGGTTATTCAGGGTGATATTACGCAGCTGGAAGTTGAGGCCATAGTCAATGCGGCAAATAATAAATTGCTTATGGGAGGAGGGGTTGCGGGTACAATAAAAAGAAAAGGCGGCAAAGTTATTGAGGATGAAGCGCTAAAAAAAGCCCCGATTGCCATAGGAGAAGCGGTTGCGACAAAAGCAGGATTACTTAAAGCAAAATATGTAATACATGCGGCGACTATGGGCTTGGATTTTAAGACCGATGAAATCAAGATTAGGAATTCCTGCAGAAGTTCCCTAAAAGCGGCTGCAGAATTAGGGGTCAAATCCATTGCTTTCCCGGCCTTAGGCTGCGGCACGGGGGGTTTCTCGCTCTTAGCTTCGGCAAAGATTATGGCTCAAGAGGTATTGAAGTATTTACGCGAAGAAAAGATAACCTTCAAAGAAATAATCTTTTGCCTTTACGATGAAGAAGCGCTCGCTATTTTCAAGAAAGGGGTTTTAGGGTATTTAGAGTACGTAACCACCAAACTTTCCCAGGGGCCTTATCTGACTGTGGATGCGATTATTGAATTGCCTGAAGGTATCGTGGTTATCCAGAGAAGTAATCCGCCTTTTGGCTGGGCTTTACCGGGAGGTTTTGTGGATTATGGGGAAAGCCTGGAAGATGCGGTAAAAAGAGAAGCAAAAGAAGAGACGGATTTAGATTTGACTGAAATTAAACAATTCCATACTTATTCTCATCCCCAGCGCGATCCGCGCTTTCATACTGTCGGCACGGTATTTATTGCCCAAGCTAAAGGCAAGCCTAAAGCCGGGGATGATGCCGCAGGTATAAGCGTGGTTAAGTTTGAAGATATCAGAAAACTTAGCTTTGCCTTTGATCATAAACAGATAATTGAAGATTATTTAAAAGAGAGAAATGTTTCTTAAAAAAAAGGAAAGATTGTCCCTTAAGGGGACATTTTAAACGAAGGTTTAAGAAGCTTCCCTCAGTTGTTTTTCCGCATCAATGATGCCGCGGTTTAAGACGCGGATGGTTTCGTGGATGCGCTCTTTTAATACGGAAGAAGAAAATTTCCCCGAGCTTATCTCGCGTAAAACCTGTACACTCATCCTGAAATAGCGCACTATTTCGCCTTCATCAGTATCGGTAAAACGCATAATTTTATCAAAGCTCGCGCCCCTGAGCCAGGCTTCTATGCAGGAGCTTAAGTGAAAATAGGGGGTTTTGCTTTGCGGATAGATTTTGAATCTTTGCTCCTTATGTTCAATCCTCGCGTAGATCTCTTCGCAGGCGGTTTTAATCCTTCGCGTATTTTTGGATAACCCCAAAGGCAGGCGCTGATTTTTCCTAGGCTCAAATACCACTGCCGAGGCAATCACCCCTAAGCCGAATTCATCTATCTCTTCTAAGATCTGCTGCTCATAAAGTTCAGCCAGGATCAATTCATAGCCGTAAACAGCTTTGGCGAATATGCCTTTATCGGTTAATTTACCTTCATAAATATAACCCGCATCTTTTAACAGTTTCAATTTTGCCTCAATTAACCTTAAGGCTTCTTTTTGTTCTACGGGCCGGGACTGGAAAAAATGCAGGGAGAGAGGATAAATTTTAAAAAGCTCTTCTTTATGTTTTTCATAGATATTCAGTATGGTCGCGTATGAAGTATTGAACTGGCTCTTTACTTCTTCGGGCTTACCGTAAATAATACGTTTTGCTTCCTCAAAGGTTATCCGGTTCGGGTTTATGCGGCAGTAAACGAAACCTTCCTTATCCAAGCCGCGCCTTCCTGCGCGGCCGGCCATCTGGTAGAAATCGCGCGTCTTCAAGTTACGCACGTAACGGCCGTAGAATTTTCTTAAGTCATCAAACATGACCGAGCGGCTGGGCATGTTGATGCCTAAGGCAAAAGTTTCCGTGGTAAAAATCACTTTAAGCAGACGGCTGGTAAATAAACGCTCAATCACCTCTTTTAAGGTAGGGAGCATGCCCGCGTGATGATAAGCTATCCCGTTTTGGATTAAGGGAAGCATAAATTGCGCTGTTTTATCCGTTTTTAAATCAAACCTTTGGCATAAAGAATCATAAAGTGCCGTGATCTCTTGCTTTTCGTTTTTATCTAGGAAGTTGAAACTATATAATTCCTCGGCGAGTTCTTCGGCGCGCCTTCTTCCGAAGACAAAATATATGGCCGGTAAGCCTTCGCGCTGGCGCAAATAATTTATTAAGGTATGTAGCTTATTAGGCTTGCCGTATTTTAGGCGCTTAAGCTGCTCAATCTTATCCACTATTTCATTCTGGGACTGAAAGAAGAAATGCAGCGGCACGGGACGCTTCTCTTCAATTACGGTCTTGACCTGCTTATCATGAATACTCTCAATCCAGGAAGCGAATTGTTTTATGTTTGGTATGGTAGCGGAGAGTCCGAGTAGTTTCATCTGTTTAGGCAGGAAGATCAGCGATTCCTCCCAGACGCTGCCGCGCTCAGGATTATCTATATAATGTATTTCATCAAAAATTATCCAGCTGTATTTTTCTAATGATTCCGGCTCATCCAGTATCTTATTGCGGAATATCTCCGTGGTCATGATTAAGACGGGGGCCTGAGGGTTTATGGAAACGTCCCCGGTCAATATACCTATTTTATCCCCGAACTGGTTCTGGAAGTCGCGGAATTTCTGGTTAGAGAGGGCTTTAATCGGAGCGGTATAGATTACGCCGATATTACCCTCAAGGGAAGAAAGGATTACGTGTTCGGCAATCGCGGTTTTCCCTGCCCCGGTGGGAGCGGAAACGATTACCGAGTGCCCCTGATTTATATAATCAATGGCTTCCTGTTGGAACTTATCGTATCGCATACCCTTATTATATCTAAAATAGTTGCTTTATCTAATAAAAAATAGTAAAATAAAAAAAATGAGCTATGATGCGGCTAAGCATAAAGCCTGGGATGAGCTGTCCGAATTAAAGCCCGCCGGAAAAGAGGAAGTAAAATTATTAGGGGAAGGGTTTGCAGTTGATTTAAAGAATAAATCGGTGGTCTCGCTTTTAACTTCCTCCCCGGCCAAGGATTTCAGCGCAATCTTAATACTCCATTATCTGGCCCGAAGATTAAAGGGTCTGCCGCAATTAAATAATGAATGGCTTACCTTCAGGGAATTATCCGGTGTTGAGGGTTACGCTGAAGCTTTTAGGAGGCGGGCCATTGAGCCGATAGTAAAAAAATACGGCTTGAATCCGCAAGGCATATGCGCTGATTTAAACAAGTTCCCTGCAAAAAAAATTGAAGGCGCAGATGTTGGGATTATCGTTGAGGCCTTCCCGAACGTGCCTGTTTTGATTAAAGTCTGGATGCTTGATGCAGAGTTTGAAGCGGATGCCAATATTTATTTTGACCGCAGCATTTTGAAGATTTTTTGCACCGAGGATATCGTAGTTTTAGCCGGAATTATTGCTTCGAAATTATAAGGAGAAAGAAATGAAACGAGTGTTTTGGGCTGTTTTCCTGATCACCCTGCTTTCGCTTGTCGGCGGATACCTCCACGGGGCCGATTCGGAAAACTGGACGAAACCATCGGAAGAATTCAAGTTATCCCTGCCCTTTGGGAGAACTTATAATTACGCTGATGTTTTAGTTAAGAGGGCGGTGGACGGCAATACCCTATTACTGGAAACAGGAGAACGGGTGCGTTTAATCGGTATTGATACCCCAAAGATGCAGCAGTCAAGTAAGCTTGATCGCGATGCCGAGCGCACTCAAGAGAAGACATCGCTGATTCAGCAGCTTGGTCTACGCGCTTATAAATTTACCAAAGAGTTGGTTGAAGGCAAACGTGTAAGCCTCGAGTTCGATCTAGAAAAATATGATAAAGATGGCCAGTTGCTTGCTTACATATATTTGAATGATTCGGCTAAGACTTTCGTAAACGCCGAGATTGTAAAACAGGGGTACGCCTCTCTGCTGACTATCCCCCCGAATGTCAGGTATGCGGATTTATTCAAAAAATTATACCAGGAGGCGCGTGAAAATAGAAGGGGCCTCTGGCAGTAAGAAGAAAGGATAGAGGAGGTTATTATGTTACGATGCTTAAGCGCAGGCGAGTCGCACGGAAAAGGGATCATGGCCATACTTGAAGGTATGCCGGCAGGGTTAAAAATAGATACGGCTATCCTGAACCAGGAATTAAAGCGTAGACAGGCGGGATTTGGCCGGGGCGAGCGCATGAAGATTGAGAACGACCGGGCCCAAATCATCTCCGGACTTAAAAATAATATTACTTTGGGCAGCCCACTTTCCGTTTTAATAGAAAATAAGGATTTCAGCATAGAAAAATTGCCTAATGTCTTTTGCCCCCGGCCGGGGCACGCTGACCTGGCGGGCGCTTTAAAGTACGGCTTTGAGGATATACGGGCAGTTTTGGAACGCGCCTCAGCCCGAAGCACTGCGGCTAGCGTAGCCGTTGGCGCTCTGTGTAAAATATTCCTTAAGAGCTTCGCTATCAATATAATGAGCAGGGTCCTTTCCATCGGCGGAGAAAATACCCGTGCGGGGATGATGGAAAAAATAAAAGAAGCCGTAAATAATAAGGATAGCGTGGGAGGTATATTTGAGGTTACCGCTAAAAATGTCCCTGTCGGGTTAGGTAGTTATGTCCAGCCGGACAGGCGTCTTGACGCCCGGCTCGCTCAAGGGATAATTTCCATTCCGGGCATTAAAGCAGTGGAAATCGGTTTAGGTTTAGGGTTTGGCTTCAGTTTCGGCTCGGAAGTCCATGATGCCATTTACTACAAAAACGGAAAATACCTGCGTAAGACCAATAATGCCGGGGGCATAGAAGGCGGCATTTCAAACGGAGAAAATATAATTATCCGCGCCTGCATGAAACCCATTTGTACTCTGATAAGCCCGCTTGATTCGGTTAACATCAAAAGCAAAAAAAGCGCTAAAGCTGCTGTTGAGCGGTCTGACACCTGTGTCGTTGAAGCTGCGGGTGTGGTCGCGGAATCGGTGTTTGCTTTTGTCTTAGCCGATGCGTTTTTAGAGAAATTCGGCTCAGACGCTTTAAGCGATATCAGGCAAGCTTATAAAAATTATTTAAAAAGAATCCGTTAGATATTGCCAGCTCTTTGCTCTATTTAAGTAAAGGAGAGGACTTAGGGAATGCTTCTTAAAATACTTGAGAAGCGTTCCTAGTAAAAGCTATGAATATCTATCTCGTAGGATTCATGGGTACAGGTAAGACAAGCGTAGGCAAAGAATTAGCCAAAAAGAAAAAATGGCCGTTTGTTGACCTTGATGACCTTATTGAGCTTAGAGAGAAAAGGCTCATTTCAGAAATCTTCGCCAAAGAAGGCGAGCCTTATTTTCGCCGCACCGAAAAGCAGGCGTTATCAAAGGTTAGTAAAGAGAAAAACTTCATCGTTGCCTGCGGCGGAGGGATAGTCTTGGATAAAGCTAATATTAAAACCATGAAAAAAACCGGGATAATGGTTTGCCTTACTGCAGATGTGAATATAATATTAAAAAGGACATCCGCCTTTACACATAGACCCCTTCTTAAAGTAGCTCAGCCTAAAAAACAAATTGAGCTCTTGCTTAAAATGCGCGCTCCTTACTATGCGCAGGCTGATAAAATCATAGATACCTCTAAATTATCGGTTAAAGAAATTACAGCCCGGCTCAGCAAAATTACCTCCAAAATTAAATGAACCGCCTTGAAGCGTTGATCAGCCTGGAGAGGGTCAAACAACCCTAGTCATACTGATGAGCTTATTGTTGAAACAAATCTGGATATTGTCCGTGTTTCTGATATACTTTTAGCTTTAAGGCTAAAAGAAGCTGATCCGGGAACTTCCCGGGAAATATGATATAAGGATATAAATGAAGAATAAAGGTCTGGTTATAGTCGAATCACCGACAAAAGCAAAGACGATCAGTAAAATACTGGGCAGGGATTTTACCGTAGTCTCCACCATGGGCCATCTCTATGATCTGCCGTCTAAGAAGCTGGGCGTGGATATTGAAAAAGGGTTTGAGCCGGAATATACGATATTGGTCGGAAGGAATAAGATTTTAGCTTCCCTGAAGAAGGAAGCCAAAGATAAAGATGTTGTTTACCTGGCCACAGACCCGGACCGGGAAGGCGAGGCCATAGGCTGGCACCTTAAAGATAAGCTCTTCAAAAAGCAGAAAGTACTGCGGGTTACCTTCCATGAGATTACCCCTGCCGCCGTCAGCAGTGCCTTTAAGCATCCGCGCGATTTCGACTCAAAAATGATTGAAGCGCAGGGCTCAAGGCGTATTCTTGACAGGCTGGTAGGTTATTTCTTAAGCCCCTTGTTATGGAAAAAGATTAGCCGCGGCCTAAGTGCAGGAAGAGTGCAGTCGGTAGCCTTGAGGTTAATAATTGACAAGGAAAGGGAAATCCAGAAGTTTGTCCCTCAGGAATACTGGGAGATAGAGGCGCAGTTGGGTAAGGCAGAGGCTGTTTTCAAGGCGAAACTGGAAAAAATTGACGCAGAAAAAGCGCAAATTAAAAACGGACCTGATGCAGAGAGAATTTGCGCAGATATCAAAACCAACCGTTTTAAAGTTACGCAGATAAAAAAGACGGAAAAGAAGCGTAACCCCGAAGCGCCTTTTATAACCAGCACTCTGCAGCAGGAAGCGTTCAACAAGTTAAGGTTTAACGCGACCAAGACCATGATTATTGCCCAGCAGCTTTATGAAGGCATTGATATAGGTCAGGAAAACCCCGTGGGCCTTATTTCTTACATGAGGACGGACTCCCCAAAAGTTGCGCCTGAAGCAATAGCCGAAGTGAGGAACTTAATAAAAAGTAAATTCGGTAAAGATTATCTTCCGGATGAAGCGAATGTTTATAAGGTGAGGAAACTTGCCCAGGAGGCGCATGAAGCGATAAGGCCGACTTTGATAGCTAGACCAGCGGAAAGCCTGCAAACTTACCTTAGCGCGGAACAGTATAAACTTTATGAGTTGATTTATAACCGTTTTCTATCCAGCCAGATGACCAGCGCGCGCTATCTTTCAACTTCCGTAGATATCAAGGCGGGTAAATACCTGTTTTCAGCTTCCGGAAGCGTTACTATATTTGACGGATTTACGGCGCTCTATAATAAAAACGGCGATGAGAAAGAAAAGAATACAATACCCGATTTAGAGGAAGGCATGGACCTCGCGCTCCTAAAATTAACCCCTTCGCAGCATTTTACCAAGCCGCCGGCAAGATATTCCGATAGCTCATTAGTCAAGGCTTTGGAAGAAGACGGGATAGGCCGGCCTTCTACTTATGCGCCCATAATTTATACCCTTCTTTTACGCAATTATGCGCGCAGGGTAAGGGGGTATTTCCAGCCATCGGAACTGGGGTTTATGGTCTGTGACCTTTTGGTAGAGTATTTCCCTAAAATCATGGATATCGGTTTTACGGCACTAATGGAAGAGGAACTGGATGAAGTTGAAGAGGGCAAAGCCGATAAACTTAAGGTGCTAAAAGATTTCTATGAACCGTTCAAAATCAGCCTTGATTATGCGCAGGCGAACATTAAAAAGGAAGTGGTTTTTACGGACCAGATTTGCGACAAATGCGGTAAGCCTCTGGTAGTAAAATGGGGAAGACGCGGGAAATTCTTAAGCTGTTCCGGTTTCCCTACCTGCAAGAATTCAAAATCCATAACCACTGGGATTAAATGTCCGCAACCCGGATGCACGGGAGAACTGATTGAACGCCGTTCAAAAAGGGGCTTCTTTTTCGGCTGTTCTAACTTTCCAAAATGCACTTTTACTTCGAAAACCCTTCCCTCCGATAAGGAGCAGGGCAAAGAGGCCGAGGAGTAATGGAGAAGTATATCGGGAAATTTATCCGCTACCTTGAAATAGAAAAGAATTATTCTCCTCATACCATATTGAATTATAAACTGGACCTGGAGGATTTCAGTAAGTTCTTAAGCCCGGGTGATATTCAAAAAGTAGATTACCTGCTCTTAAGAAAATATCTTGCCGTATTAAAAGAAAAGAATTTAAGCGCCCGCTCCGTCGGCCGTCGCTTATCCGCTTTACGCTCATTTTTTAAATTCCTGACGCGCGAAGGTTACCTTAAAAATAACCCCATCCTTATGCTCCTCAGCCCCAAGTTGGACAAGCATCTGCCGCAATTCCTCACTGAAGAAGAGGTTGTTAAGTTAATTGAGAGCGCCTTTGCTCACGGCGCAGCAGACGAAAGGGGCTTGCGGGACAGGGCAATCCTGGAAACATTTTATTCAACCGGTATGCGTATTTCAGAATTGGTATCTTTAAGCGCGGAGGATATTGATTTTATCGGCGGCACGCTAAAAGCTTTCGGGAAAGGCAGGAAAGAGCGGCTCGTGCCTATCGGCGATGTGGCCATGAACGCGATTAAAAAGTACCTTGATACGAGAAAAAAAGAGGACCGCGCGCTTTTTTTAAATAAAAACGGAAAACGCCTAACCACAAGGGGGGTACGTAATATCGTGGATAAGTATATCCACCTCGCCGGGATAAGGCAGGGAATTTCTCCGCATACCTTAAGGCATTCATTTGCTACCCATATTCTAAACCGGGGGGCTGATTTGCGCACGGTCCAGGAGTTATTGGGGCATGCTAATTTATCAACAACGCAGATATATACCCACTTGACTACAGCTAAATTAAAGAGCGTTTATGATAAGGCGCACCCGCATGCTTAATTGAAGGATGTTTATAATCTACGATTTTATATTTTTTCTCTTCATTTTAATACAGTTCCCCGTTTATTTATTTAAGGGGAAGCTGAAGAAAGATTTTTTGCCGCGCTTTGGCCTCCTGCCGCGCAACCTTGATTTAGGCAGGCCCATATGGATACACGCGGTAAGCGTAGGAGAAGCTCAGGCGGTAAAGGCGCTGCTGGAGGAATTAAGGAAAATTTACGTGGGAAAAAAGTTTGTTATTTCTACGGTAACGGTAACAGGGAATAAAATTGTCCGGGGATACGCTGAAAAAAACGATTTTGTTACTTACCTGCCGTTGGATTTAAGTTTCATTGTCAGGCACGTAGTGGACAAAATTAACCCGTCTCTCTTTATCATTGTGGAAACCGAGATATGGCCGAATATAATCTCTGCCCTGCATCAGAAGAATATCCCTGTTGTCCTGGTAAACGGCAGGATTTCGGAGGCATCGTTACGCGGGTACCTGGCGGTAAAATTTCTACTAAAAGATGTTTTAGGCAGGATTTCCGCCTGCTGCGTCCAGTCAGAGCGCGATGCTTTAAGGTTTAAGATGATCGGGCTTAAGGCGGACAAAATCAGGGCTACCGGGAATATGAAGTTTGATGCCGCGCTGGAAAAGGGAGACTCCAAGGTAAACAATCGGCTGCGGGATAAGCTTGGGTTTAAAGGAATGGATATGCTTCTGGTCTGTGGTTCAACGCACCGGGGCGAAGAAGAAATAATCCTCAGGGCGTATAAAAAAATACTGGTTAAGTTCGGAAATTTAAGATTACTTATTGCGCCAAGGCATCCGGAGAGGAGTAAAGAAGTTGAGGGATTAATCTTAAAGTACAACTTTGACAGCGCAATGGTATCTACCTTGCCGCTAGGCTCGGAGCATCGCAATAAAACCGTCTTTATCCTTGATACCGTCGGCTCCCTGGCTGATTACTATAGCATTGCGGATATAGTTTTTGTCGGCGGAAGCTTAATTAATAAGGGCGGGCACAATATCCTTGAGCCGGCGGGTTTCAGTAAGCCTGTTATTTTCGGCCCATTTATGTCTAATTTCCGTGATATAGCCGGTTTATTCATAAACAATAATGCCGCGATAATGCTGCATAATGCTTTAGAACTGAGTCCAGTTATCAGCAGGCTGCTGCATAATCCTCAGGAAGCACAGATGCTGGGCAGAAAAGGCAATGATCTTATTACGCTGAATAAAGGCGCTACGCTAAGGAATGTGGAAGTTATAAAAGAGGTTCTCTCCCCTTTTTAAGATTTGTTTTTTATGGTATTATTTATCCTATGGAAATACGGGCAAGGCAAAAGGGTAACATAATAATTCTAGAGTTAGCCGGGCGCATTGACGTTAATTCCGCCAACCTCGTGGAAGCGGTGGGTCAGTGCGTGCGTGACGGCTACAATGAGGTTCTCTGTAATCTTGAGGATATTGAGTTCATTGACTACATGGGCGTTTCGGTTATTGTCATTGCCTACAAAGAGGTTGTTAATAACAACGGCAGGATGAAATTTTGTTGCGTCCCCGCCCATTTAAAGGGGGTATTTTCCGTAGCCGGGCTGGAGAGGGTAATGGAATTCTATGCGACTGAAGACCTTGCTTTAGAAACCTTTAATGAAGATAAGGTTATTGAGAAGATTCAGAAGTTGCAGCTAAGAAGGCGTTTTAAGCGCCTGCCTATAGATATAAAAATTGAAATAAAACAAAAACGCGCAGAGCGTCCAGTTTGCCTTAATGCGGATATCTTGAATTTAAGCGCCATAGGCGCCTACATATACGGTTGCAGCAAATTTAAGTTAGGCGACGAACTGCTTATTAAGCTTAAGCTTTCTCCCAAGGGTGAGGAAATTGAACTTAATTCCAAAGTAGTCTGGCTTCCTGACAAACAGGTGCAGCCGCAAACCTGGCCGGGAATGGGGGTTGAATTTATCAATTTGTCCGGCTCTGTGCAGCAGAAGCTCCTTGAATTTATCGAAAGAAACCTCTCTTTTATGTCCTCGGATTAGCTTCGGGGGTACCCTGGTGATAACATATATAAATTCGCCGTTTTACGGAGGAAATTTTTAAGATGTTAGAATACCTCTATAGCCTTGCTAGCGACAAAAGAAAGGGCGTAATTGCGCAGTCCTTAAAAGCCATACTCTTTGTCCTTGCTATTATCTACGGAGCATTCATCAGGCTGCTTATTTGTCTCTCTTTAATCAGACGTAAAAAGCTCCTTTTAAAGGTTATTAGCGTAGGGAATATTACTCTGGGGGGTACAGGGAAGACCTCATTAGTTGAGTTTATCGCACTTAAGCTTAAAAATAACGGCCATAGGAGCGCAATATTAAGCCGGGGTTACAAAAGTGCGAAAGGAAATATCGGGGATGAGCCGGTCATGCTTGCGGAAAAGTTAAGTGGGGTAGAGGTGATTACCGGTAAAGACAGAATAAGTTCCGCTAATCAAGCAGCAGCTATTCCGGGCGTAGATACGGTCATTTTAGATGATGCTTTCCAGCAGTGGAGAATTATCAAGGACCTTGATATTGTTCTCATTAACGCCTTGGAGCCGTTCGGGAATTTACAAATGCTTCCCCGCGGTATTTTACGCGAGCCGCTGTCATCGCTTAAGCGCGCCGGTATTTTTGTCATTACCAAAACCAATTTAGTCAGGGATACGCAAAAAATAAGACAACTATTGAATAAAATAAATCCTGCTGCGCAAGTTTTTGAAGCAGTGCATTTAGCAGAAGGTTTTTATAGTATTAATAATAAAGAAAAGATTATGGGCCCTGAGTCTTTAAAGGGTAAAACTGCTCTAATTTTTTCCGGCATAGGGGATCCGGATTCGTTTGAAAGGCTGCTCTCTGCCCAAGGCTTGAAAATTAGCTTGTCTTTTAAATTCCCTGACCACCACAATTATGCAAAGCATGATTTAGACAGTATTATCAGCGCTGCGCAGGGTGAAAATATTGATACCATAATTACCACGGAAAAGGATGCTGTCCGGCTTAAGGGACTGGCATTACCGCAGGGGTTAGAGATTCTGGTTCTAAAAATAAAACTGGCCATAATAAATGAAGAAAAATTCATCAGCCGATTACTCGGCATTTATCCTGCTTAAGGTTTTAGGCCCGCTTTTTAGGTCTTTACCAGTCGGTTTCTGCTATTTTTTCGGCAAGGCCTTGGGTTTTTTTATTTATCATCTTGACAGGCGGCACAGGGAGATAGCCTACGCCAATATCAAAGAAGCGCTTGGACTCAAATTTAAGCCAAATGAAATTTCCGGCATCACCAAAAGTTTCTATCAGTCTTTCGGCCAGAGCATAATTGAGCTCTTTCTTATTCCCCGTATTGATAAAAAATATTTGAAGAAGTATGTTGACCTTGTGGGAGAAAAGAATATCCATAATGCGCTTAAGAAAGGCAGGGGGGTTATTTTGCTTGTGGTGCATGAATGCGGCTGGGAGCTTTCCAATATTGTCGCAGCTTCTTTAGGCGTTCCTTTCAATGTAATTGTCCGCGACCAGGGTTTACCCCGCTTAAACGGCCTGTTAAATGATTTCCGCCGCCAAAAAGGCGCCAAAGTGATAAGCAGAGGCGGGGAATTACGACAGCTGGTTTCGGCACTAAAAAATAACGAATCTGTGGCAATGACTTTGGATCAGGGAGGCTCAAGCGGTGAGTTGGTTAAGTTTTTCGGCAGGAACGCTTCAATATCTAGCGGGGCAATCAGGCTGGCTTTAAAATACGGCACAGAGGTCCTGCCGGTTTTCTTTGAGAGAACCAGGGGCGCTTATGCGCGGATAATTATAAATGCGTCGCTTAAGATAGAGAAGAGCGGGAATCCGGAAGAAGATTTGCATAATAATTTGCAGAAAGCCATAAATATTTTTGAAGGACATATTGCCGCGCATCCTAAGGAGTACCTTTGGACTTATAAAATCTGGAAATATAGCGATTTAAAAAGGGTTTTGCTGCTTTCGGACGGGTTGCCCGGCCATTTACGCCAGGTGCAGGCGGCTGCAGAGATTATCAAAGAACTCCTTAAAGAAAAAGGGGCTCAAACCGAACTGCGCAGCGAGGTACTTGCTTTCCGGAATAAAGCCGCTAAAACCGCTTCTCTTTTAAGCAGTTGTTTTGCCTCAAAATTCAGCTGTCAAGGTTGTTCATTATGCCTGAAAAAATTACTCAAAAAAGGTAGCTACGACAGCTTAAGCCTTTATAAACCGGATATTGTGATTTCCTGTTCTTCTTCTGTATCTGGAATCAATTATATTATTGCCAAGATTAATATGGCTAAATCAATTGTAATCATGCGCCCCTCCTTATTAAACTTAAATAAGTTTGATTTAATCATTGCGCCTAAACATGATAACTTAGGCAGAAAAAAGAATGTTTTAGAAATAAACGGCGCTCTAAATTTGATTAACGAGGGATACCTTAAAACTCAAGGCAACCTGCTTAAAGAATACATCCCCGGCTATAACCCCAAAGCCATTTATATCGGCGTATTAATCGGAGGGGACAGCAAAAAATTTAAGCTCATTGAGGGAATGATGAGAGAACTTATTCTTGAATTAAAGAAAGCAGCAGATGAGTTTGATACCGGAATCCTGCTGACTACTTCGCGCAGGACGCCGGAGAAAATAGAAACACTCCTTAAGGATGAGTTTAAGGATTATCCTCGCGCCAAACTGCTGGTCATTGCCAATGAAAATAATATCCCGCAGACTGTAGGAGGGATTTTAAGCTTAAGCAGCGTCATCGTAACCAGCCCAGAGAGTATCTCAATGGTTTCAGAAGCTGCAAGCAGCGGAAAACCAACCATCGTTTTTAACATGCCCAGACTTTCTAAAAAGCATAAGACTTTCCTTCAGAATCTTTCTCAGGATAGGTTCATTTGCTTGATTAAAATTAATGAAGTGGCCGGGAACATAAAAACCCTATTAACACCGGGAAATAAGCTTAATAAGCTTGACGACGCTATCCTGGTAAAGGAAGCGTTAAGGAAAATACTATGAATGTTTTACAGGTATTGCCCCAATTAAATGTAGGCGGCGTTGAGACAGGTACGCTTGACTTTGCCAGATATCTGGTTAAGGGAGGGCACAAAGCTGTAGTGGTTTCAGCAGGAGGAGCCCTGGTAGGAGAACTGGAATCTTCCGGGGCTGTTCACTATCAGTTGCCGGTGGAAAGGAAATCATTAGTTAAAATGCTAAAAGCTGTTCCGGCTCTGGTTGAGATAATTAAAAAAGAAAAAATTGACATCGTCCATGCGCGTTCCCGCGTGCCTGCCTGGATAGCTTATTTTGCCTGCCGCCGCACCAACGCTGTTTTTATCACTACCTGTCACGGTTATTATAGGAAACATTTTTTCAGCTCGGTAATGGGATGGGGTAAGCGGGTAATCGTTTTAAGTAACATTATCGGCAGGCACATGATTGAGGATTTTTCCGTCCCATATGAGCGCATAAGGTTGGTTCCCCGCAGCGTGGATTTGGAGAAGTTTAAATATATAAGCCCTGACACAAAGAGAAAAGATGAGTTCAATATCGGCATAATCGGCAGGATCACGCCTTTAAAAGGACACCTGCATTTTATAAAAGCGATGGCCAAAGTTTACCGCGTAATTCCGCGCTTGAAAATCTGGATTGTCGGAGAGGCACCGGTTTCCAAACAGGTATATAAAGAGCAGGTCCAGCTTTTAGTCAGGAGGCTGGGCTTAAGCCATTGCACCGAATTCTTAGGTACGCAAAGAGATATACCCGGTATCTTAGCTAACCTTGACCTGCTGGTCTTAGCGACAACCACCCATGAGGCCTTCGGCAGGGTAATCCTGGAAGCGCATGCTTCAGGAGTGCCGGTTGTAGCGACAAAAGTCGGCGGGGTGGTGGATATTATTGACGACGGCTTAACCGGCCTGCTGGTTAACCCCGCAGACCCCGGCAGTATGGCTGAGGCAGCACTTAAGATATTCAAGGATAAGCAGCTGGCCCGCTCGCTCGCTGAGAACGCTTACAGGAAAGTAAAAGAAAAATACAATGTTGAGCTTATGGTTAAAAATACGCTTGATGTCTACCATGATGCGCTGAACAATTTTAAAATCCTGATCATTAAACTAAGTTCTTTAGGCGATATCATCCTTTCAACTGCCGCGATAAGGGCTATAAGAGAGAAATTCGGGCAGCATTATAAAATCAGTTTTCTTATCGGGGAAGAATCAAAGGATGCGCTTTTAAGGTGTCCTTATATTGACGAATTATTGGTCGCGGATTTTCAGGGTAAAGACAGAGGGTTTAAGGGCCTACTCAAGATGGTCGCGGATTTAAAAAAGAAGTGTTTTGATATAGTTATTGATTTGCAGAATAACAGGAAGAGTCATATCTTGTCATATCTTTCTTTGGCGCTTAAACGCTACGGGTACGATAATAAGAAGTTCGGATTTCTCTTGAATTACCGCATTAAAGACGCTAAGGCGCCTATTGACCCGGTTACGCATCAGTTCAGGATTTTAAAAATGCTGGGGATAGATTTAAAAGATAACCGGCTTGAACTCTGGCCGTCTAAAGAAGACGAGGAGCACGTTGAAAGTTTCCTGAATACCCAGTGGTTAAGCCCGAACCAGAAATTAGTGGGAATCAATATTTCAGCCAGCCCGCGCTGGCTTACTAAGAGCTGGCCGGAAAAACATATAGTAAAACTCTGCGAGGAACTGGGTTTTAAGGATATGCGCGTTGTCCTTACCGGCACGGAAAAAGATATCCCTTACGCAGAGTCGTTAACCAACAGCGTTAAGAATACTAAATTAATAAACGCCTGCGGCACGACTTCGGTGAACCAACTGGCATGCCTGATTAAAAGGTGTGGCGTATATATTTCAGCGGATTCTTCTCCGTTGCATATCGCCTCAAGTGTCGGCACGCCTTTTATCGCCCTGTTCGGTCCGACTGACCCGCGAAGACATCTGCCGCCCTCCGCAAATAATTATATTTTAATAAAAAAGGATATATCCTGCAGCCCGTGTTATAAGCCTGAATGCAGAAGCAAGAGGTGCCTAGAGCTGATAACCCCGCAGGAAGTATTGGAAGCAGTAGAAAAACTAATAAAGTGAACATTTTATATTTAGCCAACCATTTAAATACCGGTGGCATCACCAGTTATTTATTCAGCCTTGCTTCGGGGATGAAGAAGAAAGGCCACAATGTCTTTATAGCGTCGCACTCAGGGGAGAGCCTTGATAAATTCTTAAAGCTCGGCGTAAACTTTATTGAAATTCCGATTAAGACCAAAAAGGAAATAAGCCCGAGCGTTATTTTTAGTTACCTTAAGCTAAGGAATAAATTAAAAAAGAACAAAATAGACATTGTGCATTCTAACAGCCGCACCACGCAGGTATTGGGATGCCTTTTAAATAAATTTGAAAACATTGCGCACGTGTCAACCTGTCACGGTTATTTTAAAAGAAGGCCGCTGCGTCTAATCTTTCCCTGCTGGGGAATGAAGGTCATCGCTATAAGCGAGCAGGTGAAAGAGCACCTTATGCATGATTTCAAACTGGATGAAGGCTGTATCAGGGTAATCAATAACGGAATAGACATAGATAGGTTTAGAATTAAAAAGGGCCTGGCTTACAGGGACGGCCCGGTAGTGGGCATAATCGCGCGGCTTTCCGATGTAAAAGGGCATATCTACTTAATCCGGGCAATGAAAATAGTTCTGGAGAAATTCCCTTCGGCAAAGCTGCTTGTTGTCGGAGAAGGAAAGATGTATAATATATTGCTAAGGTTAGTGGAAGAGCTGAATATTGAGAAGCATGTTGAATTTATCATGCGCACAGAAGATACAAGGATAGAATTAGCTGCAATGGATGTCTTTGTCATGCCGTCGTTAAAAGAAGGGTTAGGATTGGCGCTTATGGAAGCGATGACCAGCGCTAAGGCGGTTGTGGGAACCGATGTCGGTGGGATTAAAAGCCTGATTAAGGATAAGGTAAACGGTTTACTGGTTAAGCCGGCTGACCCGGAAGGTTTAGCCGGCGCAATTAGCGAACTGTTGAGTAATCCTACACAGGCTGAAACTTATGCTCAGGCAGCGGCAAGGTTTATCGCAGAAAACTTCCCGCTTGATAAAATGGTTAATCAGACCGAGAAGGTCTATTTGGAATGCGTATAAAGTACCGCTAAGGATAAAAAGAATGGAAGTAACTAAGCGCATACTCATTTTTAATGTCAATTGGCTCGGCGATGTTTTATTTTCTACTGCCGCAATAAGGAATATCCGCAGGAATTTCTCCTCAAGCTATATTGCCTGCGTTATCCCCAGCCGCTGTTATCCGGTATTAAAAGACAACCCGCATTTGGATGAAATCATCATATTTGATGAGAAAGATCGGCATAAGAGCATCTTTTCCCGCCTTGATTTCATAAAAATACTCAAAGCAAAGAAGTTTGATACGGTATTCCTGTTGCACCGGTCGCTCACCCGCGCGCTTATTTGTCGCCTTGCCGGCATACCGAAAAGGATAGGCTATTACACGAAAAAACGCGGCTTTCTGCTTACAAAAAAGATAACTATGCCTAAAATAAATACTCTTCACCGCATTGATTATTACCTGAATATTATAGAAAAAGCGGGTCTTAAGGTGGAAGACAGGTATACGGAATTTTTTATTACCCATGAAGATGAAGAATCGGTGGACGCCTTCCTGAAGAAGAATTCGATAGGAAAAGGTGATTTTATTGCGGTTTTAAACCCTGGAGGGAATTGGGGCCCTAAGAGATGGCCTAAGGAATATTGGAGCGAGCTTGCCAATATGCTCTCCAACGGCTTTAAAGCGAAAGTAATCTTAAGCGGAGCGCAAAATGATTTGAATTTAGCCAACCAGATTAAGATGGCGATGAAGGAAAGGCCGATAATTGCCTGCGGCGTCCTGAATCTGAAGCAGCTGGCCGCACTTGCCAAAAGAGCCGGACTTTTTATCACCGGCGATACCGGGCCGCTGCATATTGCCAATGCGGTCGGAGCAAAAAGGATCATTGCTTTATTCGGGCCGACAGACCCGTTTCTGACCGGCCCGTTTCCCGCAAATAACGTAATTGTCATCCGCAAAGACGTAAATTGTAAAATCCCCTGTTACCAGGTAAACTGTAAAGACAATCGCTGCATGAAAGCGATAACCCCCAAAGACGTAATTAGTGAAGTTAATAAAATACTCCATAAATAATAATGGACAGAAAAATAAGTAGGATTTTATTTATTACTTTAAGTAATATCGGCGATTGCATTATGACTTTACCTACTCTGGATATGCTTATTTCCCGTTATCCTCAGGCTCAAATTACGGTGATGTCCGGTCCGCGTACAAAAGAAATATTTGAAAATAACCCCAATATTCATAAATTTATTCTCTACGATAAACATTCCACGCTAAAAGAGAATATCAAACAGCTCAATGAATTAAAAAAGGAAAATTTTGATTTGGTCGTAGATTTGCGCAATACTTTCTTCGGCGTATTTTTGCCGACTCATATCAAAACGTCTCCGTTTTTGTTTATCCCCAAAGAAATAAGGCACATGCGGGACAGGCATCTTTATCAGCTCGGGGCCCGGGCTGCGGAGCTCAAGGCTAAAACTGAAGCGAAGTCGTTATATATAAGCCGTAAAGACCAAGAGTATGTAGAAAATTTATTTAAGGAAAACGGCATTCTTCCGGAGAGCAGGATAGCGGCGGTTGCTCCGGGAACACGCAGCCATATAAAAAGATGGCAAAAAGAGAAGTTTGCGGAGCTTATTTCTTCATTAGGTAAAGAATTCGGCCTTAAGATAATTCTCATTGGCGATAAGGAAGATTCAGAGGTTGCCAGGTTCATCAAAGATAATACAGGCGCAGGAATAATTGATTTTACTTCTCGGACCACAATTACGCAGCTGGCCTGTCTTTTGAAGAAGGCTGAACTTTTGATTACCGGGGACAGTGGGGTAATGCATTTGGCGAGTTATTTAAATGTCCCGGTAGCAGCGGTATTTGGGCCGACGGATGAAGAAAAATACGGGCCATGGTCAAAGGTAGCTTCAGTGATAAAAAAAGATATTTTCTGCCGGCCGTGCAGCAAGGCGCAATGTAAATTCGGCACCCTTGATTGCATGCGCGTAATAAAAACAACGGATGTCTTTTTGGCAGTAAAGGACATTTTGAACCCACGGACCTACGGACCCACGGACCCACGAATTAATGTTTTTAAGCGTATTCTAATCGTGCGTACCGATAGAATGGGCGATGTGCTTTTATCAACTCCTGTAATTAGGGTCCTGCGCCGGAACTTCCCGAATAGCTATCTTGCGATGATGGTTTCAGCCAGTACCAAAGATATCGTGGAAGGCAACCCTTACTTGGATGAGGTGATTATTTATGATAAGGACGGAAGGCATAAAGGCTGGCAGCAGACCTTTAGATTCGCAAGAAACTTAAAAAAGAAGCGTTTTGATTTAGCGATAATATTGCATCCGACTAACAGGGTGCATCTGGTAACTTACTTGGCGGCTATACCGCGGCGCATAGGCTATGACAGGAAATTAAGTTTTTTACTTACAGATAGGATTCCACATACCAAGCAGTCAGGGCTAAAGCATGAATTAGAATACAATCTGGATCTGTTAAAATATCTGGGCATTGAAGCAGAAGATAAAGAGTTATTTATGCCGGTTAAAAATGAATCGGAAAAAACTGTTGAAAAGATATTTGCGAGCTCCGGGATCAGAAAAACAGATAAAATACTTGCGATACATCCTTCTGCCAGCTGTCCGTCAAAGGTCTGGCCTGCGGATAGATTTGCGCAGGTTGCCGATATATTAGCGCAGGAACACGGTTTTAAAATTGTGGCTGTTTCGGGCCCGAAAGATATTGCCAGGACAGAGGATGTAATCAATAGGATGCATTGCGCGGTCATAGATTTAGCGGGGAAGGTTTCCGTCAGCCAGCTGGCGAGCGTGTTTAAAAGGTGCGCTCTTTTCATATCTAATGATTCCGGGCCGGTGCACATGGCTGCAGCTTTAGGTATTCCGGTTATCTCTATTTTCGGCAGGGCACAGGCGGGGTTAAGCCCGAAACGCTGGGCTCCGATGGGAAAAGCAGCAAGGGTTTTGCATAAACAGGTTGGCTGTATTGAGTGCCTGGCGCATAACTGCCAAAAAGGGTTCGCCTGCCTTAAGGCAATCACCGTCGAAGAAGTCGTCTCTGCCGCCGAATCGCTTTTATCGTAGTATCTATATTTCTTTTTTAATATTTATTCAAGCGCCTGAGCTGATTTGTGATAGGGCATAAGCTAAAAATTTTTAATACGATTTTCCTGAGGTTTTTGGTTGATTTAGTCTGATTTTGTGTTATAATCACTACTTCCTATGATTAATATTAATAAGGTAAGAAGGTACCCGGTTAAGGCCCGTTTTAGCAAAGTTAATCTGGCTGATTTTGCCAAGCCGCCTGCGCGTAAGCGCAGTTTTGCTAAATTCTTTGATTCCCTACCTAATATATTAAAGGCCAAGGAGATACGCGATATTACCGCTGCAATAGTAAGGGCAAAAAGAAAGAAGAAGCCGGTAATTTTCATGGCTGGGGCGCATGTGATTAAATGTGGTCTTAACCCGGTATTGATCGAACTGATAAAGAAGAAAGTGATTACCTGCATATGCTTAAATGGCGCGGGGATAATTCATGATTTTGAGTTGGCTTTTCAGGGAAAAACTTCCGAGGATGTGTCTGAGAACCTAAAGGATGGAAGTTTCGGGATGGGCAAAGAAACCGCGGATTTCCTTAATAACGCGGCCAAGGAAGGCGTTAGTGAAGGGTTAGGGTTGGGTTATGCAGTGGCAAAAAAGATAAGTGAAGCAAAGCTTAAGTATAAAGAATTGAGCTTGCTTTATAATGCCTATAAGTACAGAGTGCCGGTTTGTGTCTTCGTCGCCATAGGTACGGACATCATCCATCAGCATCCTTCGTTTAACGCTTCCCTTACTGCCGAAGGCTCTATAAGGGATTTTTATCTTTTGACTGAGAATATCGGTAATTTAAACTCCGGTGGAGTAGTATTAAATTTCGGCTCCGCGGTGATTATGCCGGAAGTTTTCCTAAAAGGCCTTAATTTATCGCGGAATTTAGGCGCGCAGGTGAAGGATTTCGTTACCGCGAATTTTGATATGATTTACCATTACCGTCCGAGTCAGAATGTATGCCTCCGGCCGGTCTCTTCCGGTGGAAAAGGCTATTATGTAATCGGCCACCACGAAATAATGCTTCCGTTGCTTGCGCAGGCAGTGATTGAAAAATTATGAAAACCCTGGAAAACATAATCTCAAGATTCAATAAAACCAAAATCCTCGTCATAGGCGACCTGATACTTGACCAGTATATCTGGGGCTCGGTGGACAGGGTTTCCCCTGAAGCGCCCGTCCCGGTAGTTTGGGCGAATAAACGCACTTATCTTCCCGGAGGGGCGGCGAATGTGGCAAATAATATTTCTTCCCTCGGAGGCAAAGCAACCCTTGTGGGGGTTATGGGACGCGATAACCACGCCAAAATACTTACGCAGGAATTGCATAAACGCAACATTGATACGAGGGGGGTTTTCACAGCGCAAAACAGGCATACCATCTTAAAGTCCCGCGTTATCGCCGGGCATCAGCAGATAGTCAGGGTTGACTGGGAGAACAGGGAGTCCCTTGGCGCAGGGTTGAACAAAAGAATAATCGGCTTTATTAAAAGGAGTATCTTAGCTTATGACGCGCTGATTATTGAAGATTACGGCAAGGGCGTAATTAACAAAGACCTATTGGAAGATCTGATTTCGCTTGCACACGAAAATAAGAAGATTATCACCGTTGATCCTAAAGAGGATCATTTTCAGTTTTACCGGAAAGCAACCACAATTACCCCCAACCGTAAAGAGCTTGAGAATGCTATCCGTAATTTAAAAATAAAGGATGAGGAAAACCGGTTTAAATTAAATAGCGACCGCCTGTTTACCGACAGAGATATAGATTTGGCGGCGTTTGAGATCATGGAATATCTGGAGCTTGAATCCATACTCGTTACGCTGGGTGAGCAGGGGATGAAATTATTTGAGAAAGACGGGCGCGCAACCCATATCCCGACACAGGCACAGGCGGTATTTGATGTTTCGGGCGCCGGAGATACGGTAATTAGCGCATTTACTCTGGGCCTTTCCGCCGGCGCAAAGAAACTTGAAGCTGCGTATATCGCCAATTATGCCGCAGGCATAGTAGTCGGCAAAGTCGGCACCGCGGTTACCACAAGGGAAGAGCTTTTAAAGAGGATTAAATAGGGCATATGGATGTCATCGGAGTAATTCCGGCGCGGTATTCATCAACCAGGTTTGAGGGCAAGGTGCTTGCGGACATAAACGGCAAGCCCATGATCCAACACGTCTGGGAAAGGGCAAAACAGGCAAAAATCCTTGATGAAATCATTATCGCCTGCGACCATGAATTGGTGGAGAAAGTTGCCTTAAGGTTCGGCGCAAAAACCGTGCTTACCTCAAAATCGCATATGTGCGGCACAGATAGGATCGCCGAGGTAGTAAACCCGTTGGATGTAAAAATTATCGTTAATATTCAGGCTGATGAGCCGTTAATCCATCCCTTGATGATTGATAGTGTTGCCCGGGCGTTATTGGATGATAAGGATCTTTCTATGGCTACTTTAAGGAAGCGTATAGACGACGAAGCGCTTATCAATGACCCGAATGTAGTCAAGGTTGTGGTGGATAAGTTTGATTTTGCCCTGTATTTTTCGCGAGCACGCATTCCCTTTCCGGCAGCAAACTCTGAAGTGGAGAAACCGTTATATTACAAGCATATCGGGTTATACGCATATACGAAAGATTTCCTTTTCACTTTTAAGAAGCTCCCGGTTTCAAATCTGGAGAAGGCCGAGAAATTGGAGCAGCTCAGGGTTTTGGAAGAGGGTTTCCGCATCAAGGCAATTGAAACAAAATATGATAGTATCGGCGTGGATACTCCGGATGACCTTCTACGGGTAAAAGAATACCTCGCCCAAGGGAATATCTAATATGATGACTAAAGAGATAAAAATCAGGGATGTTTTAATCGGAGGCAGTAGTTTTGTTTTAATTGCCGGGCCCTGCGTAATTGAATCAGCAGGCCATTGCCTTGATACTGCAAAGAGTATCAAAGATATTACGCATAAATTAAACGTGCCCTTTATTTTTAAGTCCAGCTTTGATAAGGCGAACCGGATGTCCCTTGAATCATACCGGGGGCCGGGAATAAAAAAAGGCTTAGAGGTCTTAAATAAGGTTAAGCAGCAATTAAAGCTGCCTGTGCTAAGCGATGTCCACTGCATAAGCGAAATAAAGGAAGCGGCTGTAGTCTTGGATATAATACAGATTCCCGCTTTTTTAAGCAGGCAGACGGATATCGTGGTGGCTGCGGCTAAGACGGGCAAGGCCGTTAATATCAAAAAGGGACAGTTCTTGGCGCCCTGGGATATGCTGCCCATAATCAAGAAGGTTGAATCTACCGGCAATAAACGGATTATCATTACCGAGCGGGGAGTAAGTTTCGGGTATAATAATCTGGTTACGGATTTTCGCTCCCTTGCCATTATGCGCGAGTTTGGATACCCTGTAATTTATGACGCAACCCATAGCGTCCAGTTGCCGGGCGGCAGAGGTAATTCTTCCGGAGGCCAGCGGAAGTTTGTGGAAGGATTATCCCGCGCAGCAGCAGCTTTTGGATGCGACGGATTATTCCTGGAAGTCCACCCGGCTCCGGATAAGGCGCCTTGCGACGGGCCGAATATGATTGACTTAAAACAATTGGAAAAACTATTGAAGCAGGTAAAAAAGATAGAAAAGACCTTAGGGGAACGGCTAAATTGAACATATGAAAATAAATATCATAAAAAGGGCAAAGGAAGTTTTGGAGATCGAAGCTTGCGCGATTACAGATCTAAAAAACCATGTAGGTAGGGATTTTGAAAAAGCGGTAAATTTGATTTTGAAATCCAAAGGCCGCATCGTGGTAAGCGGTATGGGTAAAACCGGTATTATCGCCCAGAAATTTTCAGCCACTTTAGCTTCAACCGGCACCCCCAGTTTATTTTTGCATACTGCAGAGGCAATCCACGGAGATCTCGGTAAAGTAATTGCTGATGACGTAGTTATTATCCTTTCAAACAGCGGCTCAACCGAAGAGATGAAACAGCTCTTGCCTTTGTTAAAAAAAATCGGATGCAAGGTAATTGCCATGACTGGCAATATAAAATCCGTTTTAGCAAAATACAGCGATATAGTTTTGGACGTTTCGGTAAAAAAAGAGGCCTGCCCACTGGGGTTGGCTCCTACGGCGTCCACCACGGCGGTTTTGGCTATGTGTGATGCCTTGGCAATATGCCTACTGGAATTAAAAGGGTTTAAGGAAAAGGATTTTGCTTTTTTCCATCCGGGAGGCGCGTTGGGCAAACGGCTGCTTTTAAGGGTTGAAGAGATCATGAGGCGTGGCGAGGCAAACCCTATTGTTAATGAGGACAAATTAGTCCCGGAAGTTTTATTGAAAATTACTCAGGCGCGCGCGGGTTCGGCAACAGTGGTAGATAAAAAAGGTAAGCTTACCGGGATTTTTACGGACGGCGACCTGCGCCGGCACCTTGAGCTGGAAAAAGACCTTAGTGGACAGAAAATCGGGAAAGTAATGACTAAAAATCCCACGGCAGTGAATAAAGAGATGCTGGCAGCGGAAGCGATGCGGATTTTACAGTTGAAAAAAATAGACGAACTCCCCGTAGTGGATAAATTTAACCGCCCCGTAGGCCTGCTTGATGTTCAGGACTTACTTAAAGCAGGGCTCGTTTAGACAAAATGTTAAATATGGAAGTAAAGCAGGAGTTAAGGGAACTGGCAGGCAAGGTTAAATTATTATTGCTTGATGTTGACGGCGTGCTTACGGACGGGCGCATTATTTATGATTCGCGTGGTAGGGATTCAAAATTTTTTGACGTACACGACGGGATGGGCGTGTACGCCTTAAATAAGGTGGGGATTAAAACAGTGCTTATCACCGCCAAGGGTTCGCGTTCCATAATCCCGCGGGCCCGCGACATGCGCGTCGCCGAAGTATTTGCGGATGTGTCCCCCAAATCTTCCGTGCTGGATAAAATCCTGAAGAAATATAAAGTGGATATGAGCGAAGTGGCTTTTGTAGGTGATGACCTCGTGGATATCTGTCTTATGAAAAGAGTGGGTTTTCCGATAGCGGTTTTTAACGCCTGTCCGGAAGTGAAGCTCGCCGCCAGTTACATTACCTTGAAATCCGGGGGGCGGGGAGCGGTGCGCGAGGTGGCCGAACTTATCTTAAAATCACAGAATAAATGGGAGAAAATCGTAAAGTTCTATAATGTTTAAAAAAATATTAATTTGCGCTTTTATAATTTTTTTATTGAAACCACCGGCTCATGCGGCAGAAGAGCCTGCGAATACGGACTCCGGACAGCAGATTAATGATTTTTCCCTCTCCGGTTACGGCGAAAAAGGAAAGAAAAGCTGGGATGTTTCCGGCAAGTCCGCGGATATATTCAATGACGTGGTAAAGATGAACAAGGTTGTCGGCAATATGTACGGCGACGACGAGAACATAAAGCTTACCTCCGAAAGGGGAGATTTTAACAAGGCGGAAGGCAAGGTGCATTTGCAGGATAATGTAGTTATTACCACCTCTTCGGGCGCTAAACTTACTACCGACTCTCTTGATTGGGATAGGAAGGCCCAGTTCGTGTCGACAAAAGATCTGGTCAACATCCAGAAAGACGGTATGACTCTGGTGGCAATAGGGGCAAGGGGCGAGACGAATTTAAAGACAGTGGCTTTAGAGAAGAATGTCCGGCTTGATATTGACCAGCAGACTAAAGGTGAATCAGGCCTAACGGATGAAAAAAATAAAATAATAATCACCTGCGACGGCCCGCTGGAGATTGATTATGAGAAAAATGTTGCTGTTTTTAAGAATAATGTTAAAGTAGAAAGGCCTGACTCGGTTATTTACAGTGATAAAATGGACGTATTTTTTATCCGAAGTAGGGAATCCAAGGCTCAGGATAAAAAAGAAGAAAAGAAGTCTTCTGGAATAATGTCCGGCAGTAAAATCGATAGGATAGTTGCCCGCGGTAATGTGAAAGTTACCAGAGGGCAAAATACGTCGTTTAGCGATGAAGCAGTTTATTCTGCCGCGGACCAGAAGCTGATTTTAAGCGGAAGGCCTAAGCTTGTGATTTATTCCACGGAGGATCTGAATGCACCTGTTGGAAATTAAAGGGTTAAGCAAGTCTTACGACGGAAGGGAAGTGGTCAAGGGAGTAGACCTTCTGGTAAAGCGGGGCGAGATCGTCGGGCTGCTGGGTCCCAACGGGGCGGGAAAGACCACGACGTTTTACATGGTAGTTGGGATTATCCCTCCCAACCGGGGAAAGATTATTTTTGATAATAACGATATCACCTCCCTGCCCATACACGAACGCGCACGTTGCGGTATCGGCTATCTTTCGCAGGAGGCGTCCATTTTCAGGAAACTTACGGTTGAAGGAAATATTATGGCAATACTTGAGACTTTGCCTATCGGTAAACAGGAAAGGAAACACAGGCTGAAAGCTTTATTAGAAGAGTTGAATATTTCTCATCTTGCCAAAAATAAGGCTTATACCTTATCCGGCGGCGAGAGAAGGCGTCTTGAGATTACGCGCGCGCTGGTCACAAATCCGTCTTTCATACTTTTAGATGAGCCTTTTTCGGGCATTGACCCTATCGTAGTTAATGAAGCGCAGGAGATTATCAAAGAATTAAGGGATAAGGGCTTAGGGATCTTGCTTACCGACCACAATGTCAGAGAGACACTCTCCATAACGGACAGGGCTTATTTAATCGCGGAAGGAAAGATACTTATTTCTGGCACGGCAAACGACCTGATAAATGACCCGCAGGCCCGGCAGGTTTACTTGGGTGAGAAGTTCAGTATGTAAGTTACGGATTCATTTAAGAAAGGAAACAAAGTTAGCATGAAAATTTCAGTTAAGAAACTCGATGACAATAAGAGGGAAATTATTGTTGAAGCAGGTGACGATATCGTCAAGAATAAATTTGAGGATGTTTTCAAAAAGATAACTCAGGAAGCGAAGGTTCCCGGTTTCCGGCCGGGACACGCGCCGCGTGATTTAGTGGAAAAACATTATGGTTCTGCCGTGCACGAGCAGGTTCTAAAGGAGCTGGTGCCCGATATCTATAATCAGGCAATTGATAAGGAGGGCTTGGACGTCATTGAGCTACCCCAGATTACAGACGTAAAACTTAACCGCGAAAGCCTTATCTTAAAAGCAACGGTTGAGGTGAGTCCGGAAATAGAGGTAAAGAATTATAAGGGCATAAAAATTGATTACAGGAAAGTTGAGGTAACTGCCGATGACATTAAGCGCAGCATTGATTCGGTAAAAGAATCCCGCAAGCTTGAGAAAGCGGATGAGAGCTTCGCAAAGACGTTAGGTTACCCCAGCATGCAAGAGTTGGAGAAAACTTTTGAGAAACAGATATACCTGCATAAAGAGAATCAGGAACGCCAGAGGATAGAGAATGAGATAATCTTAAATATAAGTAAGGGGTTGGATTTTAAAGTCCCACAGTTACTGGTTGAGCGCCAGCTGCAGGATATGCTCAGGCAGACCAAGGTGGATTTAGCCATAAAAGGCGTAGCGCGCGAGAAGATAGAAGAGCAGGAAAAAACCATGCTCTCTGAGCTTGAGCCTGAGGCAAGGAATCAGGTCAAGATTTACCTTATATTATCGGCGATTGCTAAAAAAGAAAATATTACTTTGGACGACCATATGCCGCGTCATGTCATGGAGTTCCTGTTAAGGGAAGCGGACTGGAAAGAAGCAGCTTAAAACGGAGGTGTGATATGAGCATTAAGGCCCAAACATTAGTTCCCATGGTTATAGAGCAGACTTCCCGGGGTTACGAACGCGCCTATGATATTTATTCGCGCTTACTTAAAGACCGCATCGTATTCATTGGTACTCCTATTGATGATTATGTTGCCAACCTCATTATTGCGCAATTATTGTTCTTGCAAATGGAAGAGGTAAGTAAGGATATCGCGGTTTATATCAATTCTCCGGGAGGCTCGGTAACCGCAGGCCTTGCAATTTATGACACCATACAGTTTGTCAAATGTGATGTGGCAACTTACTGCGTGGGCCAGGCATCAAGCATGGGGGCAATACTGCTTGCCGCGGGCGTTAAAGGAAAGAGGCATGCGCTTCCCAATTCAAGGATCATGATCCACCAGCCTTGGGGCGGGGTGCAGGGCGCTGCCGAAGATATCTCGCGCCATGCCAAAGAAATATTAAAGATGCGCGACAGGATAAATGAAATATTGGCAAAACATACCGGAAACCCGCTGGAGAAGATTGAAAAGGACACTGACCGCGATTATTTTATGTCGGCGGAAGAGGCAAAAGAATACGGTTTGATTGACGAAGTAATTATAGAGCAGAAAAAGAAGTAGATAATATTAGTGACGAATTTCAAAATAAAGGTTTTGTAGGAGGATATCTAATGAAGAAGAATTACTTACTTACGCCCGGGCCCACGCCGTTGCCGCCGCAGGTTTTGGAGGCAATGAGCAGGCCGATTATACACCACCGCACCCCGCAATTTCAGGAGATACTTAAGGAAGCGACTGAGGGCTTAAAATACGTATATCAGACTAAGAATGACGTCTTTATACTTACTTCTTCCGGAACGGGAGCAATGGAAGCAGCGGTGGTAAATCTTCTTTCTCCTCAGGATATCGCTTTAGTTGTACAGGGCGGTAAATTCGGCGAGAGATGGGCTGAGATTTGTAAGGCCTTCGGTATTAATACCGATATAATTAACGTGGAGTGGGGGAAAGCCGTAGAGCCGAAAGAGATAGCTGCCAAGCTTAAAAACAATCCAAAGATTAAAGCCGTATTTACTACCCTTTGCGAAACCTCAACCGGCGTAAATAACGATATTGAAGCAATCGGCAAGGTTGTGGCTGGTTCCGAGGCAGCCTTAGTTGTTGATGCCATAAGCGGTTTAGGCGCAATTGACTTAAAAACCGATGCCTGGTCGTGTGACGTTGTTGTTTCTGGCTCCCAGAAGGGCTTTATGCTGCCTCCGGGGTTGGGTTTTATTTCGGTGAGCGCAAAAGCGTGGAAATTAATTGAAGACTCAAAAAGCCCTCGTTATTACCTTGATTTAAGGAAAACAAAAAAAGCTATTGAGAAGACCGATACGCCGTTTACTCCTGCGATAACGCTGGTTATCGCGCTTGTTGAAGTGCTGAAGATGATTAAGCAAGACGGACTGGAGAATGTATTTAACCGGCATGAAAGAATGGCTCAAGCAGTAAGAGCGGCAATGAAGGGGCTGGGTTTGGAATTATTCGCGCCTAGTGCCGCATCCGGTGCTGTCACCGCAGTCAAGGTTCCTGCGGGCCTTGACGCTGAAAAACTGGTCAAAACCATGCGCGATACTTACGGGGTCACCATTGCCGGCGGGCAGGATGAATTGAGGGGTAAGGTTTTCCGCATCGCGCATATGGGTTTTATCGGAGAGTTCGATATTATCACAGTTATATCGTGTTTAGAGAAAGTTTTGCAGCAGATGGGCTATAAGTTCGTTTTAGGTGAAGGCGTAAGAGCAGCGGAAGAAGTATTTTTAAGATAAGGAGTCAGAAATGTTCAAGATATTAGTCAGTGATCCCCTTTCGGAAGAGGGGTTAAAAATCCTAAAAGAGGTAAAAGAATTTCAGGTTGATGTCAAGACCGACCTTAAACCGGATTCCTTAAAAGAAGCAATCAGGGACTACGATGCCCTTGTTGTGCGTTCCGCAACCAAAGTTACCAAGGAGATCATCGCGGAGGCGGGAAAATTAAAAGTAATCGGTCGCGCGGGAGTAGGGTTGGATAATGTTGATTTGGAAGCGGCAACTACCAAGGGTATTATTGTCATGAATACTCCGGGTGGAAATACAATTTCAACCGCGGAGCATACCATGAGCATGATTCTTTCGCTTTCGCGCAATATACCGCAGGCGAACAGTTCTACAAAAAAGGGCGAATGGAAACGTTCAAAATTTATGGGTGTTGAGCTTTACGGTAAAACGCTCGGCATAGCCGGTTTCGGCAGGATTGGTTCGGAAGTCGCCAAAAGGGCGCTTTCATTCGGAATGAGGGTTTTGGCGTTTGACCCCTTTTTATCGCGTGAAGTCGCACAGGCAATAGGTGTTGAGGTTGTAGAGTTAAAAGATATACTGGAGAGTGCGGATTATATCACCGTGCATACTCCCCTGACCGAAGAAACCAAACACATGATTTCTAAGAAAGAATTCGCCGCAATGAAAAAGGGCGTGCGTATCGTAAACTGCGCAAGAGGCGGGATTATTGACGAAGTAGCCTTGATTGCGGCCATTAAAGAAGGTAAAGTTGCCGGAGCAGCGCTTGACGTCTTTGAACAGGAACCGGTATCACCGGAAAATGAATTGTTAAAACTGGAAAATGTAATCGTTGCGCCGCACTTGGGCGCTTCTACGGAAGAAGCACAGGTGAATGTGGCCATAGAAGTTGCGGAAATTGTCCGTGACGCTTTGCTTGGGAGAGGCATCCGCAATGCCGCAAATTACCCCTGCCTTAAGGCGGAAGTCTGCAAGATCATAGAGCCTTATATTAATCTGGCTGAGAAAATCGGCGCGTTCGCAAGCCAGCTGGCTGAAGGAAGGACGCAGGAATTGAATATTACTTACGGCGGAGATATTATCCAGTATGATTTAAGCAGCCTGACTCTGGCTATCGTCAAAGGAGTACTCTATCCGATTATGCAGGAGACGGTAAATTTTGTCAACGCCGTGGCCTTAGCCAAAGAAAGAGGCATTAAGATAAATGAAGTAAAATCTTCCAAGGAAGAAGAATTCGTCAACCTCATACAGCTAGAGATTAAGACCGACAAAGAGGCGCGAAAAATACTCGGCACTCTTTCTTCCAATAAGCAGCCGCGTATCGTTAAAATTGACGAATACTATCTGGACCTTTCGCCCGTGGGGGTAATGATATTTATCCGGAACTGGGATAAACCGGGCTTAATCGGCAGCCTCGGTACGTTCTTGGGTAAACAGAACATCAATATCGCGACGATGACTTTTGGCCGCGATAAGCCGGGAGGAAGAGCAATCAGCGTTTTGAACGTGGACAGCCCTATCCCGTCTGCCATGCAGGAGCAAATCCGGAAATTAGAGAATATTCTGACGGTAAAAGTAATTAAGGCATGAAGATTGATTTTAAGATTTTAATTTTACTTCTTACGGTGTTTGGATTTACCTTTCGCGCATACGCAGGTTCAAACACTAAAGAGATCACTTTAATATATACCGGGGAAACGCACGGTATGATTTATCCCTGTAACTGCCCTATTGAACCTGACGGCGGAGTAGCGCGCAGGGCTACGCTTGTAAAGCAGCTTAGGCTAGAATACCCGGCATCTTTGCTTCTTTCTACGGGCGGTTTCTTTGCCGCCGGGCCCCTGGATCAGTATTCCCAGAATGCCGAACTGGATAAGCAGCGCACCCTGGTAAATTTAGCCGCAATGGAAGAGATGAAATATGACGCGGTGGCAGTGGGGGATGATGAGTTTAATTTCGGTAAAGCCTTTCTCTCGGATAATATCGCAAAGAGCAGCCTTCGTTTCCTCTCGGCTAATATTAAAATGCAAAAAGCCGCGCCTTATATCATAAAAGAAACCGCCGGGCTTAAAATAGGCATTACTGCAGTAACTTCTCCTAAAGCCGGGCAAAAAACAGAAGGCCTTGAGATTTTTAACCCTAAAGAAGCGGTTATTCAGGCAGTAAAAGAACTAAAAGCCAAAGGCGCAAATATAATTATCCTCTTAAGCAATTTAGGGGAAGATGAAGACACAAGGTTAGTTCAGGATGTTTCGGGAATAGATATCGTAATCACGGGGCGCGCTCTTATTAATAGCGAAGAATTGTCCCTAAAAAAAGGGGATACTTTATTTTTAAGGACCAGTTGGCAGGGTAGAAAATTGAATAAAGCGGTTTTAAGCATAGAAGATAACAAAATAGCGGATTATAAAGCCGAAGGCATACGCCTGGAAAAAGGGATTGTCGATGATCCGGATATCCTAAAAATCCTTCCCCGTTGTTTCTCCGATACTAATTGCAGGAAAGAAAGCCTCATAGGAGTCTGCCGGAATGCGGGCAGCATGAATGCTTCCTGTATGTTCAGCGAGCCAAAAAGGATCGGCCTTACGGTAATTACTTCAAAGGCATGCACTACCTGTAAGGCGGAGAGCTTTGTTAATTATCTTAAAAAACTGTTTCCCGGGCTGCAAACTATTTATTTGTATTACCCTGACCCTGACAGCGAAGCCAAAGATATTATTAAGAAATTCAATCTGGATGCGCTCCCTCTTTATTTTCTGGAAAGGGCCGCGGAAAATGAGAAGAATTTCAGCATAATAAAGGATCTGGTTGAATTAAAGGGCGATAATTACCTGATCAAAGCGCAGCTGGCAGGGGTGGGTTATTTCATAAACAGGGATAAGACTAAAGGTACATTGGATGTTTTTTTAAGCCTTTTTGAAAATAATACGCTGGCGGTATTAAACGCATTAAGAGAGTTTGACCCTAAAGTCCACTTCCTTGTTACTTATGCCGACGGAGCTTTTGACGCGCTTAAAGGCAGCATGGAGGTTGAGGAGGATTTACGGGCAGTGTGCGTGCAGAAATATTATCCGGAAAAATTCTGGGATTATCTTGTCTGCCGCGCAAACAATATTAACAGTTCATGGTGGGATGATTGCTTAGGGAAAAGGGCGGATATTAATAAGATAAAAACGTGCGCCCGAGGGCCTGAGGGGAAAAAATTACTGGAAGAGAATTCTAAAATTAACAAAGAATTACGCGTAATGACGGGAACAGCGTACCTTGTGGATAATGTAGAAATATTCGCTTCGGAAGGCGCGCCTTCAAAAGAATTGTTGAAAAAAATACTCAAGAGGTGAAATATGCCAGAGAAAAATAAAATTTATATCATTGACGTAACTAACCGTGACGGAGTGCAGACTTCGCGCATATGCCTTTCTAAATTACAGAAGACAATGATCAATCTCTATCTGAATGAGATGGGGATATACCAATCGGAGTTTGGTTTCCCCATTACCCGTCATGAGACAAATTACTTGAACGCCAACCTTGAATTGGTAAAGAAGGGCGTACTTTCACCGATAAGGTTAGGCGGGTGGATCAGGGCTACAAAAGATGACGTAAAGGCGTCTTTTAAGTTCGTGCCGCAGATAAAACACCTGAACCTTTCCATATCTACCTCTGACCAGATGATTATTCATAAATTCAAGGGTAAGCTTGACCACTCTTCGGTAATAAAGGAGATGGTTGAAGCGGTGCATGAGGCCAGAAAACTGGGGGCGGAATCTTTGGGCGTGAACGCGGAAGATGCCTCGCGGACCAAAATGGATTATCTGATTGAATTTGCCTGCGCCGCAAAAGAGGCCGGGGCGGATAGGGTTCGTTACTGCGACACCTTAGGCTGTGATACGCCGTTTTCAATTTATGAAAGGATTAAACTTCTGGCAGAGGCTGTGAAGATATCTATTGAGGTGCACTGCCATAACGACTTAGGGCTGGTTGTGGCGAATTCAATTGCCGGCGCAAGGGCCGCTAATGACGCAGGATGCGATGCTTTTATTAACACCTGCGTTAACGGTATGGGCGAGCGCGCGGGAAACGCGGATTTAGTTTCGGTTATACTTGCCTTAAAATACGGTAGCGGCATGCAGGACTATGAACTTGGCCCAAGGGTGCACTTAAAGATCGCCTGGAAGATATGCAAATATGCTTCTTACGCTTTTGGTGTGCCCATCCCGATAAACCAGCCGGGCGTGGGTTCAAACGCTTTCGCGCATGAGTCGGGAATTCATGCCGACGGCGCGCTTAAAGACAGGCGCAATTATGAGCTTTACGATTATGAGGAGTTAGGAAGAGGCGAGCCGGAAATAATTGAAACCGGGCGTAAGATTACCGCGGGGGAGTATTCGGGGATAAAGGGATTCCGCAACGTTTATGAAAAACTGGAAGTTACTTTTAAGGATGACGCGGAAGCAACCGAAATCCTTGAGCTGGTCAGGTACGCTAATGTCCATAATCAGAAGCCGCTGGTAGATGAAGAGCTGAAATTCATAGCAACGCATCCGGATATTGCCCGTAAAATTTTTACAATGACGCCGTAATTGAACAGGCAACCGGATAACGGGAAGACTAAAGAATGAATGTTATAATCGTAGGTGCGCAATGGGGGGATGAGGGTAAGGGTAAGATAATTGATATTTTATCTTCCAGAGTTAACTATATCGTCCGTTACCAGGGGGGCAATAACGCGGGTCATACTGTTGTGGTGAGAGATAAAGAATATATCTTCCATTTAATCCCCTCAGGTATACTGCATAAGGATAAGATATGCTGTATCGGTAATGGCGTTGTCATCGACCCGCTGGTGCTCTTACAGGAACTGGAAGAATTAAAAAAGGCGGGTATCTGCGTTGGAAACCGTTTTAAGATATCGTCCCTTGCGCACGTGATACTTCCTTACCACCGTATTCTTGACCAGTTAAGAGAGAAAAAGCGCACGCATAAAATCGGTACAACGGGGCGCGGCATAGGGCCGTGCTACGCGGATAAAATCAACCGTTGCGGTGTGCGTATGATTGACCTGCTTAACGAAAAAGTCTTAAGCGAAAAATTAAAGGACAATTTAAAAGAGAAGAACGAGATATTTAAAAAGGTATACGCTCATCCGGGTTTCAGCTTTAAGGAAATTTACCGCGAGTACCTGAATTACGGCAGGATATTCTCACCCCATATTTGTAACAGTGCGCACCTTTTAAACGGAGCGATTGACGCAAAAAAAGATATACTTTTTGAAGGGGCGCAGGGGACATTCCTTGACATTGATTTCGGGACTTATCCATTTGTTACGTCATCATCCGCAACCAGCGGCGGAGCTTGTATAGGGACGGGCGTATCACCGGTAAAAATAGATAAAGTTATCGGCGTAGCCAAGGCCTATACTACGAGGGTGGGAGAAGGGCCGTTTCCCACCGAGTTTGGGCCGGGATTCAGTAAAATAATGCGCGGAAGAGGAAAGGAATTCGGCTCTACCACAGGAAGGCCGCGCAGATGCGGCTGGTTTGACAGCCTTATGGTAAAAGAAGCAGTCATGCTAAACGGCATCACTGAGCTGGCGATTATGAAAATGGATGTTTTAGGCGGCTTGAAAACCATTAAGTTCTGCACTGCCTATAAATATAAAGGAAAGCTTTTTAAAGAATACCCGCAGGATTTTGAAGTTTTGATGAAGGCGCAGCCTGTTTATAAGGAAATGAAAGGATGGGGGGTGAGCGTAAATAAACCCAGTAGTTACCGTCAGTTACAAGCCTGCGCGAAGGTTTATTTATCGACTTTAGAGGATATCCTTAAAACGAAAATTACCATGGTATCGGTCGGCTCGGGCCGCGAGGATACTATTTTTATATAAAATCCTTGACTATAAATTTTGCTTGTGTTATAGTAAAATCTCAAGAAAAAAGGAGAAGTAAAATGAAAAACAAAATCTTTAAAATGACTTTAGCCGCCTTATTGACTTTAAGTTTAGCCGGCTGCACCTTTATTTTTCAGACAGGCAGGAGATCGGATACGGAGAAGATTAAGCAATTATCAAACCAGCTTGATGATTTAGCTCAGGCTAAAAAATTACTGGAAGAGCGCTTAAGCGGTGAAATTCAGGATAAACAGGTAAAATTACAGATGATGGAAAAGGGCCTGGTTATCACTGTCGTAGGAGACCTGTTGTTTAATTCAGGCAAGGCTAAGATACGACCCGAAGCTTATCCTCTGCTTAATAAAGTCGCAGCAGTCTTAAAAGAAAATATGGCGCAGTTTCAGGTAGGCATTGAAGGCCACACCGACAATGTCCCTATTAAGCACTCTGCGTGGAAATCCAATTGGGAACTTTCCAGCGCCAGGGCTTTAAGCGTTTTACATTACCTTATTAATAAAGAAGATATTTCTCCGGATCGCCTTTCCGCAATCGGTTACGGAGAATTCCAGTCCGTGGCACCAAATGATACAAAAGAAGGCAGACAGTTGAATCGCAGGGTTGAAATAGTAATCCTGCCTCGGGCTACAAAAGTAAAAAACCCGGTCACGCCGCAACCGGCTGAGAGAGGCTTTTCAGTACCGCAGGAAAATTTAAAATAACAGAAAAAGGATATTTTAATGGAAGAAAAAGTTAAGAATAAACTCATCTTCATATTGGCTGTTGTTTGCGTATTGTTTTTAGTTCTCGCGGTAAGCTCCTGTAACGGCGCTTCGCGCCAAAAACTTGCCCGGGATAAAGAAGTGGCCGCCCGTTTTAATCTGGAAGAGAAAATGAGTAAATTTAGTCAGGAAAAAGCGGGCTTGGATGCAGAAATCAGAGCGAAAGAAAAGGAGCTCTCCGAAGCGCGCTCTGAATTGGATGCCGTAAAAAAAGCTCTCCAGCAGGAACAGATGGTAAGCTCAAGCCTGAAAGATGAGCTTGCCACGGTTGTAAAAGTTAAGGAAGGCCTGGAAGCGGAGCTGGAAAATGTCCGGGCTAAGAATAAGAAGACTACAAGATGACTTAAAACGCACAAGGGGGAAAAAGAACGGATGAAGTAAGTTCTTTTCTAAGGGGGATAACAATCCCCTTTTTTATTGGCAAGGAGGAACCCATGAGGGTAAAAAAAATGCTTAAGAAAAAGAAAACGGCTAAGACTAACAAGGCGCTCAGAAACAGGAAGGCAATAAAACGCACCCATAAGAGCCGTAAGGTTCAGCTTAAAAGAAGAAAACAAATATCTCTTGTCGCAGATGAACTTACGGTTGAAAAAGCTAAATTCTTTCCGCCTCAGCCTGAGGCGCAACCTCCGAAAAAAGATTTATCCAGCGAGCTTCCTTTTAAATACGGGCAGGATAAGATTACGCTTATGGTCAGGGACCCTTCATGGTTATACGTATGGTGGGAAGTAAAGGATTCTACTGTAGCCGGATTTGAGACGAAGTTTAAGGATATTTTCTGGCAGGCCAAAAAAGTATTGCGTGTTTACGACGTCACTGACATTAATTTTAACGGCCGTAATGCCCACAGGTATTTTGACATTGAAGTAGGCACTTTTATAGGGAACTGGTTTATTGAAATAGGCGGCTCGGGAAGGTCATGGTGCGTGGATTTAGGGTTATTGTTCCCGGACGGCAGGTTCGTTACTATCCTACGTTCCAATACAGTTGCGACTCCCCCGGATGGTCCATCGGATGTCCTTGATGAAGAATGGATGATACCTGATTATATGTTTGCCCGTCTATATGGGATGGGTTTCGGTTTCGGAAAAAGCTCTCCTGTGGGCCAGGGCTGGCAGGAAAGATTCAGACACATCTTAAGCTCAGGGGTAAGTTCCGGAGCATCCAGTATCCTGAAAAAATAGTACTTTGAATATTAAAATGCCGAAAGATAATCATAAAGGATATTTATGCATGGTCTTGCACGGCCACCTTCCGTATGTGCGCCATCCGGAGCATGAGAATTTCCTTGAGGAGGATTGGCTGTATGAAGCAATTACCGAAACTTACATCCCATTGATTTCGGTCTTTGAAAAACTGGTTGAAGAAGGGGTAGACTTTCGTCTTACCATGACCTTAAGCCCGTCGCTTATTTCCATGTTAAGCGACCAGCTTTTGGAGGAACGCTACCTTAAGCATATAAACAAATCCATAGAACTTGCGCATAAGGAAGTTGAGCGGACCCATGCGCAGCCCGAATTTAACCGCTTAAGCTGGATGTACCTTGATAATTTTACTCACGCCCGCAGTACCTTTGAAAAATACAACCGTAACCTAGTCTGGGCGTTCAAGAAATTCCAGGACCTAGGCAAGCTTGAAATCATTACCTGCGGCGCAACCCACGCTTATTTTCCGCTCATGGATACGCGTAGGGAATCGGTAAGGGCGCAAGTTAAGGTTGCGGTGGCTCATTACGAGAGCGTCTTCGGTAGAAAGCCTAAAGGCATCTGGCTTCCTGAATGCGGTTATCAGCCGGGGCAGGATGCGATATTAAAGGAATCCGGGATACGTTATTTCTTTACCGATTCACATGGCATATTACACGGTTCCCCGCGGCCAAAATACGGAGTGTTTGCCCCCGTGTATTGCAAAGGCACGAATGTCGCCTGCTTCGGCAGGGATCTTGAATCATCAAAACAGGTCTGGTCTTCAATTGAAGGCTACCCCGGAGATTACAATTACCGCGAGTTTTACCGGGATATCGGGTTTGACCTTGAATACGAATATATCCGGCCCTATATACACCCCGACGGAGTAAGGATTAATACGGGGATTAAGTATTACCGTATTACCGGCTCAGGAGACAACAAGCAGCCGTATGTCCCGGAATGGGCGCGTAACAGAACAGGGGAACACGCAGGTAATTTTATGTTCAACCGTCAGAAACAGGTGGGGTATCTTTATAGCTTTATGGGGAAGAAGCCGATAATTGTTTCTCCTTATGATGCCGAGCTTTTCGGCCACTGGTGGTATGAAGGCCCGCAGTGGCTGGATTTCCTTTTCAGGAAGATTGCTTACGATCAGGACGACTTACGTTTGATTACGCCCTCAGAATATCTGGATGAAAATCCGCGTAATCAGGTAATCACGCCGTCAATGTCAAGCTGGGGATGGAAAGGCTACAGCGAGATGTGGCTGCAGGGGTCAAATGACTGGATATACCGCCATTTACACGTGGCTTCCGATAAGATGACCGAGCTGGCAAGGGAGTACACTAGTTGTAACGGCCTACTTAAGAGGGCATTAAACCAGGCATTGCGCGAGCTGCTCCTTGCCCAGAGCTCTGACTGGGCTTTTATCATGGGCACAGGCACGCATACAGCCTACGCGGTGCAGCGCACCAAGAACCATATTTTAAGGTTTAACCGCCTTTATGAAGATATTAAATCAAATTCAATTGACGAACAGTGGTTAGTCGACATTGAATATAAAGACAATATATTCCCCGGAATAGATTACAAAGCACACAGTTAATAATGCGGCATATTAATAAAATACCCGGCCACATCGCCATTATTATGGACGGCAACGGCAGATGGGCTAAAGAGAGGCGCCTTCCCCGTACTGCCGGGCACCGCGAGGGCGTAAAAAGGATTAAGGAAGTTGTCAAGGCTGCGGGGGATATGGGAATAAAATTCATAACGTTTTTCGCGTTTTCTACCGAAAACTGGGCTCGCTCAAAAAATGAAATAGATATGCTGCTGCGTCTTTTGGATAATTTCCTTGAGCGCGAGGTAAAAGAGCTAGATAAGAATAATATACGTTTTCTGGTGATCGGCAGGAAAGAGCCTGTCCCGGCCGCTTTACAGAAAAAAATAGCGGCGGCGCAGGAAATGACTAAAAATAATTCAGCTATGACCGTAATCCTCGCTTTAAATTACGGCTCGCGCCAGGAGATTGTGGATGCGGCGAAGGATTTTGCAAGAGACGTAAAGAGCGGCAGGATTAGGATAGAGGATTTAGATGAGAAAGTTTTTTCCGGTTATCTTTATACAGCCGGCATTCCGGACCCTGATCTTTTAATACGCACAAGCGGGGAGATACGCATCAGCAATTTTCTTCTCTGGCAGTTATCATATAGTGAACTTTATTTTCCCGGCATTTATTGGCCGCAGTTTAATAGAAGAGAACTTTTGAAAGCAATAAGGGAGTTTCAGGCTAGGGAGAGGAGATTTGGAAAGGCCGATGCTGTTTAAAAGGATAGTCAGCGCAATATTCCTTATCGGGATAATCATGGGAGTAATTTTCGTAGATTGGCTCTGCGGTTTATTTGTTACCCTTTTTATAATTATCGGACTTTATGAGTTCTTTAGCATGCTTGAAAAGAAGGGGGTCACTACCTACAAGTATGTCGGTATAGGCATGGGTATAATTATACCTCTTTCAATTGCTTTCCATTTTGAGCCGACAAAGAGCTGGGAATTGTTATTTATAGTTTTGGCCCTTCTTTTTTTAATACTCATGCAGTTTCGCAGAAGGGCAAATGACGGCGTTATTGTGGATATTTCAACCACTCTTTTCGGTATACTTTATGTTTCCTGGTTTTTTAGTTTTTTGATTAAAATAAGGTATTTACCCGGCGGACTGGGGATCCTGGGGGCGTTGTTATTAATTACGAAATTCGGGGATATAGGCGCATTTTTAGTGGGTATTTCCGTAGGGAAAACCCCGTTAATCCCGCGCATAAGCCCTAAAAAGACAGTGGAAGGGGCTTTGGGAGGAATGATTTTTAGTATTATAGCTGCGATAGCAAGCAAGCCTATGTTGCATTTTAGCTATATACATTTAATCCTGCTTGCTATCGGCTTAAGTATACTCGGCCAGTTGGGAGACCTTTCCGAATCGCTGATTAAGCGCGATTGCGGGATTAAAGATTCAGGTAAACTCCTGCCGGGCATGGGCGGTATCCTGGATGAAATTGACAGCTTGTTATTTACTGCTCCGGTGTTTTATTTCTACATGAGTATTTTTAACAGATGAAAAATATCGCCATACTCGGCTCAACCGGTTCAATCGGCAGAAATGCTTTGGAAGTCATTAGGAATTTCCGGAGTGAATTCAAGGTAACGGCCTTAAGCGCGAATTCCGACGTAGATGCGCTCTATAAGCAGGCCAAAGAATTTAAGCCTAAATTTATCTGCGTAAGCGATAACTCCGCGGCCGTAAAACTAAGCTCAAGGCTGGGCTCAAGGTTTAAGGTTTTTACGGGAGAAGAAGGCTTAAAAGAGCTGGTTAAGGAAAAAATTATTGAACAGGTCTTAATCGCTATAAGCGGAAGCAGTGCGCTTATGCCCTTGCTTTCGGCTTTGGATAGCGGAAAACAAATAGCTTTAGCCAACAAAGAAGCGCTGGTTATGGCGGGAGCAATAGTCATGGAGCGCGCAAAGAAACATAAAGCGGAAATCCTGCCGATAGACAGCGAGCAGTCGGCAATATGGCAGTGCCTGGAGGGGGAGGATAAGAATCGCTTGAGAAGCATTTATCTGACTGCTTCAGGAGGGCCTTTCAGGAAAACAGCGGAAAAAAATTTAAAGCGCATTTCCATAAGAGAGGTCTTAAAGCATCCGCGCTGGAAGATGGGTAGGAAAATTACGGTTGATTCGGCAACCCTGATGAATAAAGGTCTAGAGCTACTGGAGGCGATGTTCCTTTTTAATATTCCGGCGGAGAAGATCAGGATACTGATTCATCCTGAGGCTATAGTGCACTCCATGGTTGAATTTAGCGACGGCGTGGTCCTAGCGCAGCTTTCAAATACCGATATGCGCATACCCATTCAATATGCGCTCACTTACCCAAAGCGGCTTAAGAATTCTTTACCGGGGGTGAATTTTTTTAAGTTGAAAGCATTGAATTTTGAGAAACCCGATTTTAAGAAATTTCCCTGTTTGGGGTTGGCATATAAGGTAGCGGATGAACTGGGCACGGCCCCTGCGGTCATGAATGCTGCCAATGAAGCAAGCGTTGATGAGTTCCTGAAAAGGCGGCTTGCCTTTACAAAAATAAGCGTAGTCATTGAGAAGGTGCTTTCTAGGCACAAGAATGTCTCGTGCCCAGGTCTTCGTGATATACTTGAAGCAGATAAATGGGCAAGGCACGAAGCGTATAAAATCATAGGCAGTCTGAATTAAATTTATGTTCACTTTACTTATTTTCATTATTATTTTAAGCGTACTTATCATAGCCCATGAATTCGGCCATTTTTATGCCGCAAAAAGGGTGGGGGTAAGGGTAGAAAAATTTTCTTTGGGGTTCGGGCCGCAGCTGTTCAGGAAGAAAAAAGGCGATACGGAATATAGCATTTCAGCCATTCCTTTAGGTGGGTTCGTAAAATTAGCTGGGGATAATTTGGAAGAGTATAAAGGAAAACAGGATGAGTATTTTTATAAAACTCCGGGTGAACGTTGTCAGATTATATTTGCCGGCCCTTTTCTTAATTATGTCTTGGGCTTTTTGGTTTTCTGGCTTATATTTGTTTCAGGGTACCCCACGCTAACTGCTAAGGTGGGCAGCGTGCTTGACGGCTACGGCGCAAAGGAAGCCGGGATTGAAGCAGGCGATAAAATAATGTCTGTTGACGGGGTCAATGTGGATTATTGGGAAGATGTGCAGAGGCAGGTAGCTAACAGGCAAGCTGCTGACAAAGTAAAACTTATTATTAAACGCAACGAGCAGGTTATGTCACTGGAGGTCAAAATTAAAGAGAAAGAAGTCAGTGACCAGTTGGGCTCCAAGCGTTCAATTGGGCTAATCGGGATTACGCCTTATGATGAAATAGTCAGGGTTAGGCACGGTTTATTTTCTTCATTAATTTTAAGCACAAAGCAGGTCTGGAATATAACTTTGAGCACTTATAAGGGCCTCTGGTTCCTGATAACGGGGAAAATTTCTGTGCGTGATTCGGTAACCGGGCCTTTAGGCATATTCCTTATTACTTCAAAAGCAGCAAATATGGGTCTGGTTGCGTTGTTGCATCTGGTTGCGGTTTTAAACATAAGCTTGGGACTGTTTAACCTTCTGCCCTTACCGGTACTGGATGGCGGGCATATAATCTTATTGGGCATTGAGAAGATAAGGAAAAGAGCCTTGAGCCTTAAGGCTGAGGAGATAATTACAAAAATTGGACTCTCGTTGATTATCACGCTTGTGGTTTTTGTTACCTATAACGATATTTTAAGGATTTTCGGGGATAAGTTCAATAAATTCATAAAATGATTCGGCCAAGGCATAAGACAAGGGTAGTCAGGATAGGCAATGTTCTAATCGGAGGGAATAATCCGGTAGCCATCCAGTCTATGGCTAAGTTTAAGACCTCTGATGCCATAAGGACGCTAAAGCAAATTAAGGAGCTGGAAAACGCAGGGTGCGAAATTATCCGGGTTGCCGTTAAAGACAGCGAAGACGCGCGTGCGATAAAGCAATTGAAACGGCAGGTAAGGATACCGATAGTCGCGGATATTCATTTTAGCTGGAAATTGGCCATTGAGTCAATTGAAAACGGCGCGGATAAAATAAGGTTGAATCCGGGTAATATCCAAAAAGAAAAAGAGGTAAAGCAGATAGTCAGCGCTTTAAAAACCGCTAAGATACCTTTGCGCATAGGCCTTAACTCAGGTTCCGTTAAAGGTGCGGGCTCAAAAAAACTTTCTATGAGCGATAAGCTTATAGAGCGCGCGCTTAGCTACATTAAAAGAATAGAGAGGTTAAAATTCCACAATCTAGTTATTTCGCTAAAGGCTAATAATGTAATGGATACGGTTGAGGCGTATAGAAAGATTTCCAAACTTTGCAATTATCCTTTGCATCTTGGAGTTACTGCTACCGGTTCTCCCTCTAAAGGCATCATTAAGTCCAGTATTGCCTTAGGGGCTTTATTATTGGAAGGTATAGGGAATACAATAAGGGTATCTCTTACGGAAGATCCGGTAAAAGAAGTGGAAGCTGCGCGTTGCATATTGGAAGCAGTGGGTTTAAGGAGATTCGGGCCGGATATCGTCAGTTGTCCTACCTGCGGTAGATGCGAGGTGGATCTGGCGAAAATAGTAAGAGAATTAGAGAATTCGTTATCCGGTTCTACCAGCAAACCGATAAAATTGGCAGTCATGGGGTGCGTTGTCAACGGCCCCGGAGAAGCAATGGAGGCGGATATCGGAGTTGCTTTCGGAAAAAAAGAAGGCATGCTTTTTAAAAAGGGCAGGGCCGTAGCTAAAGTTTCATTCGAGAACTGCGCAAAAGTCCTGCTTAGCGAAATGGAGAAGCTCAATGGTTAGAATAATCAAAGACAAAATCCGTAAACAGTTTATCGCAAAGCATTCCAGCCTATTCGTTGATGAGAAGGCTGATTCGGGAGAGATAAGGAATGCGATAGCTTATTTGTTGGATGATACGATAATGCGCGAGCATATGAAGGTGTCCGAAGAAGATAAAATGAGGGTTATTAACGAGCTAAGCGATGAATTTAGCGGCTTAGGCCCGATAGAGAACCTCGTAAAAGACCCAGATATAACTGAAATCATGATTAACGGTCCGCAGAAAGTTTACATTGAAAAACACGGGGAGACGAAATTATCAGAGGTGACTTTTGATAATGAACAGCAGTTGATGGCCCTTATATATAAAATACTTGCTCCGACAAGGCGCAGGGTAGATGAATCATACCCTTACACGGATGTTTCAATGAAGGACGGCTCCCGCGTTAATATCATTATCCCTCCTTTGGCATTAAACGGGCCGACTGTCACAATCAGGAAGTTTTCCAAAGAGATACGTACGGTGGAAGATTTGGTAAAACTCAACACCATGGATAAGCGCATGGCTGATTTTATGGTTAATTGTATCAAGGCTAAAGCAAATATAATTTTTTCCGGCGCAACCGGCTCAGGTAAAACTACTACTGTCGGGGTCCTCTCAGCTTATATCGAAGAGAAAGAGCGTATCGTTACCATTGAGGACACTGCGGAGCTTCATTTTAATCAGGAGCACGTAGTCCGGCTTGAGGCGCGCACTCCGAATATAGAAGGTAAAGGCGAAGTTACCATCAGGGATTTGTTCAAAAACTGTTTACGTATGCGGCCGGAAAGGATTATTTTGGGGGAAATCAGAAGCTCGGAAGCATTGGATATGCTGCAGGCGATTTGTTCCGGGCACACCGGCTCATTAGCGGTTTTACACGCTAATTCCCCGCAGGAAGTAATCTACCGGCTTGAGACCATGATTTTATCTTCAGGGGTACCCATTAGTTTAGCGGCAATCCACCGCCAGATTGCCGCCGCAGTACATTTAATCATCCAGCAGGAACAGCTCATTGACGGGATAAGAAAAATAACCCATATTACTCAGGTCAACGGCTTAAAGGACGGGCAGGCTAATTTGGAGGATTTATTCTTATATGATATTGAAAGCATAGACGATAAGGGAAAAGTGAAAGGCAGATGGAGGGCAACCGGAGTAAAGCCCGTTTTCATGGGGATATTCAAAAAAGCAGGGATTAATTTAGGGGAGGAAATCTTTAAAAAGGATTAATATGCGCTGGAGAAAAACTTTCATACCCACATTAAAAGAAGTACCGCAGGAAGCGGAGTCAGTCAGTCATCAGTTGTTGTTGCGCGCGGGCCTCATACGTATGCTTATGGCAGGCAGTTATTCTTACCTGCCGCTGGGCCTTAAGGTATTGAGCAACGTTGAGATGATTATCAGGCAGGAAATGCAGGCAATAGGAGCTGCTGAGCTGCTCCTGCCGGCATTGCAGCCTTTGGAATTGTGGCAAAAAACAGGCCGGGATAAGGATATCGGAGAAGTAATGTTTAAGCTTAAAGACCGGCGGGGAAGGAACGTCTGTCTTGGGCCGACACACGAAGAAATCATTACGGAATTAATAAAAAACCATATTTCAAGTTACCGCCAGCTGCCGCTTGTCCTCTACCAGATACAGACAAAATTCCGCGACGAAATCCGGCCGCGTTTCGGGTTAATCAGGGCCTGCGAATTTATTATGAAGGACGCCTATAGTTTTGATTCTGATGAAGCGGGGCTGGATAAGAATTATGAGTTAATGTTTAAAGCTTATAAGAGGATTTTTAAAAGGTGTGGGCTTCATGTTTTAATCACCGAAGCTGATTCTGGGGTTATGGGAGGCAAGGTCTCCCATGAATTTATGGTTGCGGCCAAAGACGGAGAAGACAGGGTTTTGCTTTGCTCGGCCTGTTCTACCGTGGTAGCTTTTAAGGAAGGCCAGAACGAAACCTGCCCTAAATGCCGGAAAAAGGCGGATATAGTAAACGCAATTGAGGTAGGCCATATTTTTAAGTTAGGTGTAAAATACAGTAACGCCTTGGCTGCAAAGTTCCTGGACGCGCAGGGCAAGCAGCGCGATTGTATTATGGGGTGTTACGGTATAGGGGTCTCACGCATGATTTCAGCCATAATTGAACAGAATAATGACCCGTCCGGAATTATCTGGCCCCAAGAGGTGGCTCCTTATAAAGTAATAATTATAGCCCTTGACGTCACGGAAAAGAAGATTATTGAGAGCGCGGAATCTTTTTACAGGGAACTGGAAGAAAACAATATTGAGACTCTGTTTGATGACCGCGATGAAAGGGCGGGGGTTAAATTCAAAGACGCCGATTTGCTCGGTATCCCGCTCCAGCTCATTATCGGCAAATCTTCGCTTAAAGACGACACGTTGGAATTAAAATTACGTAAGGATGGAAAAAAAATAGTCAAAACAAAAACGGAGATATTGGATGTAATAAAGGGATATATCCATGGACAGGCAGGCGGTTATTGAAGAACTGAAACTAATCATTGAAGGGTACTTAAAGGAAAATAATCTTGAGTTGGTGGATTTTGTTTACCGTTATGAAGGCAGGAACCTTATATTAAGGGTTATAGCAGACCGGCCCGAAGGCGGGATAACTATGGATGAATGCGCTCAACTGAACAGGCAGATAGGCGCCATATTAGACCAAAAAGACATTATTCAGGCAAAATATATTCTGGAAGTTTCTTCCCCTGGGCTTGACAGGCCTCTGAAGAGTAAAAACGACTTTGCCCGCTACCTAAACAGGAAGGTCAAATTTTTCTTAAATGATTTCATAAACGGTAAGCTTGAGTGGGACGGCGTAATCATCCGAACGGATGACAAATCGGTATACGTCGATATAGAAGGCAGTATTGTTGAGATATCTTATGCGAAAATAGCCAAAGCAAAACAGGTAATTTAGGATTGGAGAAAAAATATGAGTCAGGAATTACTCGCAATTATTGAACAGATTGAAAGAGAAAAAGGGATAAAAAAAGAAGTCTTAATACAGGCGGTTGAAAGTGCTTTATTGAGCGCGGCAAAAAAAGTTATTGATTTAAAACCTGAAGAGGAATTTAAAGTTGAACTTAATCCGGCAACAGGCAATATTAAAGCCTTCCGTAATAATGAAGAAGTGACTTCCATTGATTTCGGCCGCATTGCCGCCTCAACCGCGCGGCAGGTCATTATCCAGAAAATGCGCGAAGCTGAGAAAGACGTGGTTTTTAACGAATTTCAGGGTCGGGTGGGGGAAATTGTCAGCGGTATGGTTTACCGTTTTGAAAAAGGAAATATCATCGTTGACCTTTTAGGTAAAGCCGAAGGCCTGTTGCTTAAAAGAGAACAATCGCCGAAAGAAGAGTTCAAGCAGGGACAGCGTATGCGCGCTTTTGTTTTGGAGGTAAAGAAAGAAGCACGGGGGGCGCAGATTATCCTTTCCCGCGCGCACCCTAATTTCGTCAGGAAATTATTTGAACTTGAAGTTCCTGAAATTTACGAAGGTATCGTGGAAATTAAATCTATATCCCGTCAGGCGGGCGAACGCACGAAGATCGCGGTTGCGTCCAAGAACGATAAAGTTGACTCGGTTGGCGCCTGCGTGGGGATGCGCGGTAACCGCGTGAGGAATATCGTCAATGAAGTGCAGGGGGAAAAAATAGATATTGTCCGTTACAGCGAGGATATCCGGGAATATATCAAAGCCGCGCTTTCGCCGGCAAAAGTAGCCGAGATAAAAATGGATAAAGAGAACAATAAAGCGGTAGTCATCGTAGAAGACGACCAGTTGTCTCTGGCAATAGGTAAGCACGGCCAGAATGTCCGTCTTGCTTCGCGTTTAGTGGGATGGGAACTGGATATACGCACTAAGACCGCTGCTAAAGAAGAAGCCGAGAAACAGGCGGCTTTGGCAGAAGTAGCTACGGCTAAAGAAACGCAGGAGCGGGAAGAAGTTCCTGTTGAAAAGCCGAAGGCTAAGGAGAAAAAAAAGAAAAAGAAAGCAGAAGCCGGTTTGCCGGAGTTACCCGGTATAGGAGAGAAGACCCTGGAAAGCTTAAAAGGTGCAGGTTATAAAAACGTAAATGATATCGTTAATGCGACTATTGAGGATTTGACCAAAATAAAAGGCATCGGCGAGAAGAAAGCGGAAAAGATTATCGCTGAAGCTAAGAAATTAAAATAAAGTTGAAAGGCGAATTATTATGGTGAAAGAAAAGAAAGAGAAACTTAAGGCCGTTAAAAAAACGCCTGCTGCGGTAAAGATGAAGAAGGCGCAAAGTGCCGCTAAGGCTATCAAGCCGAAGGCTAAACCTAAGGCTCATCCTGCAGAAAAGCCTAAGGTTAAGAAAGCCGCGATTTTAAAAGTGAAAGCGGTAAAGGCAAAAGAAGCGATAGTAAAGTCGGCTCCGGTTCCGGTTAAAGTAGAGCCGCCAAAGCTTCAGGTAAAAGTTACACCCAAAGTTGAAATCAAGCCCCAGCCTAAAGTTGAAGCTAAGCCTCAAGTAAAAGTTGAAGCCAGGCCTCCTCAACCGGTCCCCGCTCCTGTTCCTATTACTGTTGTGCCTGAGCAGGAGACATTATGGGAACTGGAAATCCAACTGCCGGTAACCGTAAAAGATTTGGCAGTAAAACTACAGGAAAAACCCTCCGTTATTATCAAACATCTTATGGCTATGAAGGTAATGGCAGGGATAAATCAGAATGTTGACGAAGAAACCGCAGCAAAAATTTGCCGGAAATTTGGCTGTAAAATAAAGAAAGCTCTTGGCAAAGAAGAGCAACTGTTGGGAGCGCATGAAGAGGAAGACAAGGCGAAAGATTTACTCGCGCGAGCACCCATAGTAACTTTTATGGGCCACGTTGACCACGGCAAAACATCGTTGCTGGATGCGATAAGAAAAACCAAGGTTGCCGATTCTGAGCACGGAGGCATTACCCAGCATATCGGCGCCTATCGCGTTAAACTTACGCACGGAGAAATTACTTTCCTTGATACACCCGGCCATGAAGCGTTTACCGCCATGCGTGCAAGGGGTGCTAGGATAACCGATATCGTAGTTTTGGTCGTAGCTGCGGATGACGGGGTAATGCCCCAGACTCAGGAAGCAATTGACCATGCCCGGGCCGCGGGAGTGCCGATAATCGTTGCCATGAATAAAATAGACAAACCTTCGGCAAACCTTGATAAAGTTAAGAAACAATTGCAGGCGGTTGACCTTACTCCGGAAGAATGGAACGGCAAGACCATTACCGTTGGTGTTTCGGCAAAGACAGGGGAAGGTATTGACAATTTGCTTGAAATGATCCTGCTTGAAGCGCAGATGCTCGAGCTGAAAGCAAACCCGAAGCGCCTTGCAAAAGGAGTGGTAGTTGAAGCAAGAATGTCCAAAGGCAGGGGGCCGGTGGCAACGTTGCTTATAGAGAATGGTACCCTACATCTTAATGAGAATATCATCGTAGGCAATTTATACGGCAAGATCCGCGCTATGTTTAATGACCACGGTCAGTCGGTAACAAGTGCTGGCCCCGGGTTTCCGGTTGAAGTCTTAGGCATAAGCGGTGTCCCGGAAGCCGGTGAGCAATTCTTTGTTATAGCTGATGAGAAAGAAGCCAAAGAACTGGCGCAAGCGCGCCTTGAAAAAGAGAGGCAGCAGCAGGTAAAGACGGCAAAGAAAATAAGCCTTGAAGATTTGCACGCTGAAATTATAGCCGGTAAAATTAAGGAATTAAAAATTATCATCAAGTCCGACGTTCAGGGTTCACTGGAAGCGATAAGAGATACGTTAGCTAAGTTGAACGTTTCGGAAATAAAAGTTGAAGTAATTCACACCGGGGTGGGCAATGTTAACAGTTCGGACGTAATATTAGCCATTGCCTCAAACGCTTTAATCGTCGGTTTCAATATTGAAGCGGATGAGCGGGCCAAGGAATTAATATCCAAAGAAGGGATTGACTTTAGGACGTATAATATTATTTATGAGCTGGCCAATGACATCAAAGCGGCGGTTGAAGGGATGCTTGCGCCTAAATTAAAGAGGGTATTTTTAGGCAGGGCTGAAGTGAGAAAAGTATTTAAGCTTTCCCGTTCCGGAACTATTGCCGGCTGCTATATCACTAAAGGTAAGATTAACCGCAACAGTTTAGTTAACCTTATCAGGAACGGCGAAGTGGTTTTTGAAGGAAAACTTTCATCCTTAAAGCGCTTCAAAGACGATGTCCGCGATGTGGCGGAAGGCTTTGAATGCGGTATGAGTTTAGGCGGTTACGACCAGATGATGGAAGGCGACATTATTGAGGCGTACGAGATAGAAAAGATAGCCAGAAAACTGGAGTGATTATGACGAAGCGAATTTTAAGCGGGATGCGGCCCACGGGAAAACTTCATTTGGGCCACCTTGTGGGTGCTTTAGAGAATTGGAAAAAACTGCAGGATGAATATGAATGTTTCTTTATGCTGGCCGACTGGCACGCGTTGATGTCCGAATACGAAAACCCGAAAGATTTAAAAGAAAATATGATTGATAATGCCGTGGATTGGTTTGCTTGCGGCATTGACCCTAAAAAGGCCACTATATTCATCCAGTCGCAGATTAAAGAACACCTTGAGCTGCATATGGTTTTTTCGGTGATTACTCCTTTGGGCTTATTGGAGCGCTGCCCGACTTACAAAGAGCAACTGCGCGAAATCACAAATAGGGATTTAAGCACTTATGGTTTTCTGGGTTATCCGGTGCTTCAGGCAGCAGATATCGCTCTTTATAAGGCGGAACTCGTTCCGGTAGGCGAGGACCAGCTTCCGCATTTGGAGCTTACCCGTCAGATTATCAGGAAATTCAGCCATATTTATAAGGAAGATATTTTCCCCGAGCCTCAGGCGCTCCTGACAAAAGAGAAACGCCTGCTCGGGCTTGACGGAAGAAAGATGAGCAAGAGTTACAATAATTTTATCGCTCTTTCTGACGAAGCAGGGGTAATCCGTAAAAAGGTTCAGAGTATGTTTACTGACCCTCAACGTATCAGGGTGAGCGACCGCGGGCATCCTGAAAAATGCAATGTTTACGCTTATTATTCTATATTTGCGCCGGAGCAGAAAAAAGAAATTGACGAAGCCTGCCGCGCTTGCCGCATCGGCTGCACCGAGTGTAAAAAAAGATTGGGGGAGATATTGGTTAAATTCCTGGAGCCGATTGGTGAGAAAAGAAGAGAACTGCTTAAAAGCAAAAAAGATATAAAGGAAATACTGGAAGAAGGCTGCAGAAAAGCGCAAGCAGCCGCTCAAAGCACCATTTTGGAAGTAAAAAAAACAATCGGTATTTAAAGAATGGTTTATAAAATAAAATTACAGATGTTTGAAGGCCCGCTTGACCTGCTCTTATATCTGGTCAAGAAAGACCACCTTAATATCTATGATATCCCTATCGCCAAAGTGACCGAACAATACCTAGATTATATAAATTTAATGCAGCTTATGGATTTGAATATCGCCGGAGAATTTATGGTCATGGCCGCTACGCTGATGCAGATAAAATCCAAAATGCTCCTTCCTGCGGAGCCTGTTGAGCAAGCAGAGGTGCAGGAAGACCCGCGCGCAGAACTCGTCAAGCGCCTGCTGGAATATGAAAAATTCAAGGAGATTGCCGAGAATTTAAGGAAACGCGAAGAAGGCCAGCGGGAAGTATTTAAGCGCCCGAATACGGAAACGGAAAAAGAATTGAATAAGGATGATAAACCGGTTTATTTTGAAGCGAGCATATTTGATTTGATTAATGCTTTTTCAAGGGCGTTAAAGGACGTGCCGAGAGAAGTTTTTTATGAAGTGATAAAAGATGAGTTTACCATTGAAGAAAAAGTACACTCTATATTGCACCTTTTACTGGTTGAGCCTTCGGAGCGCGTATCGGCATTATTCAAGAAGGCAAAGAACAAACTTGAAATAATCGTGACATTTTTAGCCATTCTGGAATTAATACGTATGAAGGAAATAGTTGCTGTCCAGTCAAATATGTTTGAGGATATAGAAATAACCAGGAACAAGGAGAATATTATACCTTATGAGCGAAGAGATCAGGCAGACACTGCTTAAGGGAAGCCCTCTAGTTAACTCTCAGGCGCAGGAACCGGAAGAGGACGTGGTTTTGAATATCTCTCTTAGGCCGAAGAATTTAGTTGAGTTCGTCGGCCACAAGGAGATAGTTGATAACTTAAAGATTGCGGTACAGGCGGCAAAACAGAGAAAAGAGCCGCTTGAGCATGTGCTTCTTAGCGGGCCTCCGGGCTTAGGCAAGACTTCCCTCTCTCATATTATCGCCCATGAAATGAGCGCTAAGATTACCGCAACCAGCGGCCCGGCGATTGAAAGGGCAGGGGATTTAATCGGGATACTCACTAACCTTGAGAAGGGTGACATTCTTTTTATTGACGAGATCCACCGGCTTTCCAAGGTGGTTGAAGAATTTTTGTATCCGGCTATGGAGAATTTCCAGATAGATTTTGTCATTGATAAGGGTCCGTATGCTAAGACTATAAAATTTAACCTGAAACCCTTTACGCTTGTGGGTGCTACCACCCGTTCCGGCCTGCTTGCGGCACCGCTACGCGGAAGGTTCGGGATATTTTATAACCTTGATTTTTACAAGGTAGAGGATTTGGCAAAGATAATTAAACATTCCGCAAAAACTTTAGGCGTGGAAATTGAGCCGGATGCGGCGGATGAAATTGCCAGGCGTGCCCGCGGAACGCCGCGTATTGCCAACAGGCTGCTAAAGCGGGTGCGCGATTATGCGCAGGTGGCTAAAATTGAAAAAATTAACCTTAAGGCAGCGGTGAAAGCGCTGGATGACCTTGGGATTGATAAGGCGGGCCTTGATGATTTAGACCGCAAGGTTTTGAAGTTAATTATAAATTCTTATGGTGGCGGGCCGGTTGGCGTTGAGGCAGTGGCTGCCAGCCTCAATGAGGAAGTGGATACGTTAGAGGATACAGTGGAGCCGTATCTTTTGAAAGCCGGATATTTAAAGCGCACTTCGCGGGGTAGAGTTGCTACGCGGCTTACCTTTGACCATTTCGGATTAAAATACGACAAACAAGAAGAATTGTTCTAGGGATTAATTATTTCTAATTTTGCTTCGGGTTTGTTCGCGCACAAAATTTTAATGTGTGCTTCACAAACCTTGCGCAAAATTATTTCAATAGCTGAATATGAAAATATTACTACATACCTGTTGCGCGCCGTGTTTGATTTATCCTTTAGCGCAGTTAAAGGATAATGGATTTGAGGTGGAGGGGTTATTTTATAACCCCAATATCCATCCGTTTACCGAATACAAAAACAGAAAACAGGCGATCGCTGACTTAAATAAAGATATTAAAGTAACTTTTCCGGATTATGAGCCGGCAGAATTTTTTCAGGCAATAAACGAGAAAGAATACGGCGGCCAGAGGTGCGCGATTTGCTGGAAGCTGCGCCTTAAAAAAACCGCAGAAGAAGCAAAAAAGAGCGGTTTCACTCATTTTACTACCACGCTTTTAGTCAGCCCATATCAAGATCAGGAACTGCTTAAAAAAATAGGGAATGAAACAGCTGCGGAAACAGGAGTTAAATTTTATTATGAAGATTTCCGGCCTGGTTTTCGCAAAGCGCACAATGAAGCAAAGCAGAAAGGCATCTACTGTCAGAAATATTGCGGGTGTATTTATTCAGAAGTAGAGAGGTTTAAGAAAAATGCAGGAAATCGGTAAAATCCTGATACTATTCGGAATTATTTTAATCGGCGTAGGGTTACTTTTAACGTTTTATAACAAGATTCCCCTTATCGGCAAGCTTCCCGGGGATATCTTGATACAGAAGAAAAATTTTACTTTTTATTTTCCGCTGGCAACATCAATCCTTTTAAGCATTATTCTTTCTCTAATATTCTGGATATTTAACCGGAAATGAAAATCCTCAAGCATTTTTTTCTAGTCTTAGTAATAGTTAACAATTACGGGTTACTGGTTACTGAATCTAAGGCCCAGCCCCAGGATACGATCCGTGTGGCAATAACCCAGGATATTTCTACATTGAATATAAAGGTTTCAGGCCCTTACGAAGTAACCAACCCGGATACTCACGAAGTTTTATATCAGGGAAGAAACCTAAAAACGACAGTAACAACTTATAAAAACGGAATCCTTATCGGCGAAAAAAGTTTTAATCGCGACAGGATATTAATTATTCCCAAAGATGAGGGCATAGTTATTATGAATGACCGCACCTTCCGCGGAAGCATCCTGATTATAAAAGATAAAAACGGCCTGCTTAGCGCGATTAACCGCATAGGGCTGGAAGATTATATCCGCGGCATCCTTTATCATGAGGTTTCGCATTACTGGCCCATGGAAGTATTAAAAGCTCAGGCCATCGTATCGCGCACCTATGCTCGCTATTCCATGCAGGTGAATAAACTTCAAGAGTTTGACCTGACAAACGATATTTATTCGCAAGTCTACGGCGGGAGCAGATCCGAACGTTTCCGCACTAATCAGGCAGTTGAGGAAACTGTAGGACGCGTGATTACATTTGAAGGTAAAATAATCCCGGCGTATTTTCACGCCACCTGTGGAGGACATACGGAAGATGCGTCTTTGCTTTGGAATATAAATATTCCGCCCTTAAAGGGAGTAGCCTGCGGGTTCTGCAAGGATTCCCCGCATTTTAACTGGCATGAGGTTATTTTTACCGGAGAGATCAGGCAGGCTCTGGTAAATGCTGGGTACAAAATAGGGGTTATAAAAAAGATATTCCCCTTATCTAGGGATACCTCGGGAAGAATCAGTGATTTAAAGATAATAAATACCAAAAATGACCTCGTTATTCCGGCCAAGGATTTCAGGAATATCATCGGCCCTAATTTGATAAGGAGCACGAATTTTAAAGTGAATATCGTAGGGACGGACGCGGTATTTGAAGGTATTGGCTGGGGCCACGGCGTTGGCCTCTGCCAGTGGGGCGCATATTTTATGGCGAAGAACGGTTCAAGCGCCGAAGAAATAATCAGATATTATTATCCTAAAACTGATGTGCAAGCTTTCTGACTTTGATTATATTCTTCCCAAAGAATTAATCGCCCAGCATCCTTTAAATGAGCGTGACAGCGCCCGCCTCTTAGTGGTAGAGCGTAAGAGCGGGAATATTAAACATTGTATTTTTAAGGATTTAACCGGTTTCTTTAAGCCCAATGACCTCCTGGTCCTAAACAACACGAAAGTCATGCCTTGCCGCCTGAAAGGTAAAAGGCGCAGCGGAGGTAAAGTTGAAGTATTTTTGCTGAAGCAAAAGGAAGGTAAAACTTTTGAAGCCCTGCTTAAGCCGACAAGATTAAAATTAGGGGAGAAGATTAATTTTAACGCTTCGCCTGTTTACGCCGAGATTTTATCCAGAAATGAAGTGGCATTTAATACGCAGGACTTAAATAAGATTTACGGGCTTGGGGCTATGCCTTTACCGCCTTATATAAAAAGAGAAGCACAAGATTTAGATAATATTTATTATCAGACTATTTATGCTAAAGAGAATGGAGCAGTGGCATCTCCCACAGCCGGCCTGCATTTTACGGAAGAACTGCTTAAAAAGATTAATAAAAACGACACAGCTATTTCTTACGTTACTTTGCATGTAGGCTTGGGGACTTTTAAGCCGGTAAAATCCGAAGACATTACGCAACATAAAATGGAAAAGGAATATTTTAAGGTTCCGGATGAAACAATAAATGCCGTTACCAAGGCTCGCAAGTTTTTAGGCCGGGTTATTGCCGTTGGGACCACTAGCTTACGCGCTTTAGAGTCCTTTGCCTTAGGTAAAAAAGAAGGCGAGACGGATTTATTTATTTATCCGGGTTTTGATTTTAAGGTTACCGACTGCCTGCTCACTAATTTTCATCTTCCGCGCACCACGCTTTTTATGCTGGTGTGCGCTTTTGCCGGATGCGATTTAATGAAAAAAGCATACCGGGAAGCAATAGACAATAAATACCGTTTTTACAGCTATGGCGATGCCATGCTTATAATTTAATATGCCTTATACGCTACTACATAAAGATAAAACCGGCAGGGCGCGTCTCGGCAAACTTAAAACCGCTCACGGAGAAATCAATACTCCCTGTTTTATGCCCGTAGGCACGCACGCTACGGTCAAGGGTATCACCATCCGGCAACTGGAAGAATGCGGGGCTGAGATTATGCTTTCCAATGCCTACCACGTATTTTTGCGCCCCGGTTTAGAGATAATCAGGAAAGCAGGCGGGTTGCATAATTTTATGTCATGGCAGAAGCCGGTTTTGACTGACAGCGGCGGGTATCAGATATTCAGTTTAGCGCTGCTAAGGAAACTGAATGACAAGGGAGTAGAATTCCAGTCGCATATTGACGGTAAGAAGTATTTTCTTACTCCTGAAGATGTCATTGAAATACAGAATGGCTTGGGTTCGGATATCATCATGCCTCTGGATGAGTGCGCGCATTACCCCTGCTCAAAAGACCACGCACTTGTAGCAATGGAGAGGACCCTGCTTTGGGCAAAGCGCTCAAAAGCGGTACATAAGAAAAAAGAGCAACTCTTATTCGGCATTATTCAGGGCGCAACCTATGAGGACCTGCGCTATGAATGCGCCAAGCAAATCATTGATATGGATTTTGACGGCTTAGCAATAGGCGGGGTTTCCGTTGGCGAGCCGGGTGATTTGATATATAATATCATTAATACAGTCGTTTCCATATTGCCTGAAGAGAAGGCGCGGTATGTCATGGGCGTAGGCTACCCTCAGGACATCATTGAAGCTGTGGACAGGGGCGTTGACATGTTTGACTGCGTCGCGCCCACGCGTTTAGGAAGAAACGGCACTGCTTTTACCAGCAGGGGAAAAATCATCATCAGGAATTCTCCTTTTCAGGATGATTTCCGGCCTTTGGATGAAAAATGCGGCTGTTATGTCTGTAAAACATTTAACCGCGCGTACCTGCGCCATTTATTCAACGCCGAAGAGATGCTCGGGTTGATTCTGCTTTCGTATCACAATATTTATTTCTTCCTTGATATGATGCGTAAAGCAAGAAGCTCAATAGCGCAGGACAGCTTCGCTGAATTTAAGAAAGATTTCCTCAGCAGTTATAATTCAAAGTAAAGATGAAAATAGACATTATTACAATTTTTCCTAAGATGTTCTCAACTGTTTTAAATGAATCTATCATTAAAAGAGCGCAGGCTAAGGGAAAAGTAAAGTTATGCGTGCATGATTTAAGGGGCTACACTTCTGATAAGCACAGAAAGGTAGATGACCGGCCCTTTGGCGGAGGCTCAGGCATGGTCATGGCACCTCAACCCATATTTAATGCACTCAAGGCTTTAACCGGAAACCGGAAACCGGAAACCGGTAAGCCGTTAGTTATACTGCTTGCGCCTCAAGGCAAAAAACTTAATCATAATCTGGCGAAGAAATTATCCAGACATAAGCACCTTATATTAATCTGCGGCCATTACGAGGGTATTGATGAACGGGTAAAAGAGGCTTTGGCAGACGAAGTGATTTCTATCGGGGATTATGTCTTAACCGGAGGGGAACTTCCGGCAATGGTTCTGGTGGACGCTATAGTCAGGCTTATCCCTGGAGTCTTAGGAGACAAAAATTCCTTGAATTTTGAGTCATTTGAAGGTAACCTATTAGAATATCCTCACTATACAAGGCCTGCCATTTTTAAGGGAATGAGCGTTCCGGCTGTTCTCTTGTCAGGCGATCATAAGAAAATTGAGGCCTGGAGAAGGAAAGAAGCGCTGAAATTAACCAAACAAAGAAGGCCGGATTTACTTAAAAAATTAAAGGAGAAAAGAAATGGATAAGCTGAAATTAATTGAAGCCGGTTTAGTAAGAAAAGATCTGTCGAAACTTAACGTGGGAGATACGGTGAAAGTCATGGTTAAGATTCCCGAAGGCCCGGATAAGATTAGGCTGCACCCTTTTGAGGGCGTGGTCATTTCCAGAGACGGCTCAGGCATAAGGGAAAGCTTTACAGTGAGGAAAGTATCTTACGGCGAAGGCATTGAGCGTGTTTTCCCAGTTAATTCACCCAGCATAGACAGTATTGAAATTGTACGTTCGGGAAAGGTAAGACGGGCTAAACTTTACTATTTAAGAAGCAAGGTCGGCAAGCGCGCAACGAAGATAGAAGAAAAAGAAACAAAAGAATAAGGCCGTAACCGCTGTGTTTACTTACGAACGCCTGCTTAAAAAACACGGATTTGATATCATCATTGGAGTAGATGAAGCAGGGCGCGGCCCGTTAGCCGGACCGGTTGTGGCAGCGGCAGTAAGGCTGATTTCGCACCGTTTTAATAACCGCATAGACGATTCCAAAAAATTATCAGCCGCAAAAAGAGAAAGAGCCTATTTAGAGATCATTGATAAATGCATTTTTGGCATAGGCATAGTAGATGAAAAGGAGATTGACGCCATCAATATCCTGGAAGCATCTCGCCTAGCCATGCAGAAAGCAGTTCTTTTGTTAATTGATAAGCTCGGCGAAAATTGCGATTATAAGCGCGTCTTTATTATAGCCGACGGAAATATGTCTTTAAATATAAGCCTTCCTGTTTTAAGTATTATAAAAGGGGATTGCAAATCCATAAGCATCGCATCTGCTTCTATAATCGCAAAAGTTACCCGCGACCGCATCATGAAATTATACGACAGGGCTTATCCTCAATATGGATTCTTAAAACATAAAGGCTATCCTACGGCTGAGCACAGGAAATGCTTAAAGGATATTGGGCCTTCTCCGATACACAGAAAGAGCTTTAGCTTTGCCTGTTAAAATCATATACTTGTGGAAAATAAAATTAGGTTGTATACTAAAACCCAACTTATTCGCAGAAAAAAACTATGAGCTATAAAAACGAGACTTTAAGAAAATACCTTGATGATTTAGCGGCTAAACTTCCTGCTCCCGGAGGTGGTTCAGCGTTGGCAATGAACGCGGCTTTAGGCGCGAGCTTAATCACTATGGTTATAAATTTCACCCTCGGCAAGCCAAAATACGCTAAATATGAAACGGAGCTGAAAAAAGATTTGATAAAATCCGAGAAATTAAGGGATGAATTTCTGCACTTGGTAGATTTGGATATCGCAGCTTATAATAGTAAGGATGCGCGTAAAGCGCTGAATGTCCCTTTTATGGTTAGCCGCCTTTGTTTTGAGGGCATAAAACTTTGCCCTGAGCTGGTAAAGAAGGGTAACGTTAATTTAATCAGCGATGTGGTGGTAGCGGCCATACTTTTAGAAAGCGCTTTTGTGAGCGCGTATTTTAACGTTGAAATAAACTTAAAAATTTTAGAGGATAAGGAATTAAGCAGGACAATAAGAAAAGAACTGGCGATAAAGAGGAAAGAAATTACTAAAATCAGGCTAAAAACGGAGGAAAAAGTTGGCGAAATTATTAGAGGGTAAACCCATTGCGGAAAAAATAAAGGAAGAAATACGCTCGGAAGTTGCCGCATTAAAGATACGCCCGGTTTTAGCATCCATACAAATCGGAGAGAATGCCGGAGCCGCTGCTTACGTAAAATCGCAGGCTAAAGTTGCCGAGAGTTTAGGCATTGAATACCAATTGCATAAATTGGCAGCGGAAACAGCCGAAACGCATTTAATTGATTTTATCCAGAAATTAAATCTGAATAAATCAGTGCACGGAATAATCGTGCAGATGCCCCTTCCCGCGGGAATAGATTATAAAAAAATAAGCCAGTATATTGAGCCGAAGAAGGACGTAGAAGGGATGCATCCGGCTAATATCGGTAAGCTTATTTTCGGCAAGGCAAAGTTAGCCCCTTGCACCGCAGCTTCGGTAATGGAATTAATAAACTCAACCGGCGTTGATTTATACGGAAAAGAAGTTGTTATCGTAGGCCACAGCGAGATAGTAGGTAAACCGCTTGCTCTTTTATTGCTTGAAAAGTTTGCCACGGTTACAGTCTGTCATATCGGCACCAGCAAAGCAGGCAAACTTGAGGAGCATGTTAAAAAAGCTGAGGTCCTAATCGTGGCAGTGGGTAAAGCCGGCCTGATTAAAGGGAATTTAGTTAAAGAAGGTGCTATCGTTATTGATGTCGGTATTAACCGCGTTGCGGATAAAATAGTCGGGGATGTGGAGTTTGAGGAGGCAGAGAAGCGTGTCTCCTATATTACGCCGGTTCCCAGAGGCGTCGGCCCGCTGACCGTGACTATGTTGATGCGCAATTTAGTTGAGACAGCCAAGTTGCAACAATAGATGAAAACCATAGCTTTATTGACCATATCCAATGTCTTTATGACATTTGCTTGGTACGGTCATTTGAAGTTTAAGAATTCACCCCTATGGATTGTAGTTTTAGTAAGCTGGGGAATCGCGCTTTTTGAGTATTGTTTTCAGGTGCCGGCAAACCGCATCGGCCACTACCGTTATTCCGCAGCCCAGCTTAAGACCATTCAGGAAGTTATTACGCTGGTAGTTTTCAGCGTCTTTTCAATATTATACCTCAAGGAAGAATTCCGCTGGAACTACGCGGTTGGTTTCTTATGTATCTTAGCGGCAGTATTTTTTATCTTTAAAAAGTGGTAAATTTTTGCGGGTCCTGTCGAGTCGCATTTTCGCAGGATTCGTTTAGATTTTTCCTCCGCTTTGCGGGGTCGGCAAAGACTTTTCGTATTTTTGGCGGCTGCGGAACTCGCGCCTCGAGCTCTGGCTCTCGGCGCCCAAACATCCTCACCGTTCCGGTGTTGTCGCTTCGCTCCACCGGGATTCCCAAAAATACTCAAGTTCTTTGCCTAAGAATCTAAATTCGCTCGAAATCACGACAGATTCATTAAGGATATTTGTTCTGAATTAGGTATCGTGTCTCTGGAATTATGTTGGAAACCTATAAACTACACGGCAGATAGACTATTATGGCTTTAAAAATAACATTAGATACAAATTGTCTTTTTGATTATTTTGAACGTAATCCTCAATATATTGAAAAGTTAATAGAGTTTCAGAACGAGGGTAAAATAGAACTTGCAATTACAACAAGAGTTCAAGCTGACACTTTCGGTAAAAGAGAAGATAGCCCTATTTGGCAGAAAAATAAAATCCTTTCCCTGTATTACAATTGGGAGTATTGGAAGGCACGATGTTTCTTATTATGATAGTGGTGATGTTTATGCAGGCGACGATGATAATTTGCAGGATTTAATTCAATCTTGCATAGGGAATGACGTAAAAAGAATCATCGATGTCGACCATCTGATTGCTCACATTATTAATAAGAGAGATATTTTTGTAACGAGCGATACTGACGATTTTATAAAACACAGAGATTGTTTGGAGCAAAAGTGTAGTATCAAGATTATGACTCCAGAAGAATGTATCAATTTTCTGAAAAGTCAAACATAGCTATAAACTATACGGCACGTAGCCCAAAGGTTAGTGGTTATTTTATAAAATTTTAGGAGTTTTGGCTTGAGCGTGCGTTAAAATTTTTGGCACAGCTATTAAAACACAGTCTGCAAGGATTTACGACGAGCTAAGGCGTGAGAATGCGATAGTCTAATCGAAAGCGAGGAGTAAACCGCGGCAGACGGCAAAAATTTTTAGCACGCGGAAGACAAAACGCCTAAAAGGAAAATAAGACAAAGATGAAGAAGATTAAAACTGGTTTTATGCTTATAGAGTTCTTGTTGGTTCTGGTGATAATTATGTTTGTTGTATTCAAGGTATGGGATATTTATTTTAAGAAGCCGGCCTTGAACAAAGAGACCCAAAAAGTTATGACTGAGCAAGGCGTAGACACTACAAATTATAAAACAATTAGTGATAGCATCAAAAATAAGGTAGAGGATATTCAAAGTCAGCATATTAATGAGCTGATGAAAATACAATAGAGCGGAAATACCCTTGCAGCTTTAGATATTTATGGTAAAATTTTGCAATGACCTTTAAAGAAAAATTATTAGCAGGAAAATTCGTAGTTACCTCGGAAATCGGCCCGCCAAAGGGTATTGAAACCCATAAATTATTGGAAGACGCCGAGCTTGTGCGCGGTAGGGTTGACGGAATCAATGTCACGGACCTACAGAGTTCAGTGATGCGGCTTGGATCGCTTGTTGTCTGCAGCCTCTTAAAACAAAAAGGCTTTGAGCCGATATTCCAGATTACCTGCCGCGACAGGAACCGCTTGGCGCTGCAATCTGATATTTTATCCGCAGCTGCCTTAGGTATAGAAAATTTGTTGATTTTAACCGGCGACCATACCACCATGGGCGACCATCCTGAGGCAAAGCCGGTATTTGATTTGGATTCGGTGCAGCTTTTAGAGGTGGTGCGTAAACTCCAGGCAGGCACAGATATGAAAGGTAATAAACTGGAAGGCGCTGCGCCGAAATTTTGCGTGGGCGCGGTAGTCAATCCGGGCGCAGACCCTATTGAGCCGCAGATTCTTAAAATGGAGAAAAAAATAGAAGCCGGAGCGCAATTTTTTCAGACCCAGGCCATTTATGATATAAGAATATTTGAAAATTTTTTAAGCAAAGTCAAACATCTTAAAGTCCCCATTTTGGGCGGGATAGTATTATTGAAGTCCGCGGGTATGGCGCGTTTCATGAATAAAAATGTTGCCGGCGTAAGCGTGCCGGATAATTTGATTAAAGAAATGGAAGAAACAAAAGATAAAGTTGCAAAATCCGTTGATATTGCCTCAAGGCTGATTAAAGAATTAAAACCCCTCTGTCAGGGCATACATATTATGCCCATAGGCTGGGATACAAAAGTACCGTTAGTGTTAGACGCATCAGGATTGTAATTATGTCTCCCTTACCGCAAATTCCCGGAGCAAAGAAAAAAGGCGTATTGTTATTAAGCTCTAAGGAAGACTTTAATAAATTAGATAGTTTTCTTATTAACGATACTGTTTGTATCAGCGGTCCGGCGAAGTCTGCGTTTGATTTAGCCCGGTCCATAAATGAAAAATATAAAGTTGAAGTTAAGCTCGTAGCTGAGGGTAAATTGGAAGAAACGCTGCCTGTCGGTATTGAAGTAATGAGCAGCCCTATTCAGGAAATTGTCGGCGAAGGCAGGGCAGAGGCGGTTAAATTCAAGGACGGGAAAGCCGTCGGTGCTTGTTTAGTTTTATTTACTGAAGACATAATTCAGGATAAAGGAGAAAATATGGCTGACTTACTTATACAACTGGGGACAAAAGGCACGGACGCGGTATTGAACCTTGCCAAGGATACGTTAAAAAAACAGATTGCTGAAAAAGGAAAAGATTCTAATATTTCTTTTCCGGAAACGAATTATTATTTTCCGCTTATCAATGCTTTGCTTAATATTGAAGTAAAGACGCTTCAGGACTGCGAAAATGCCCTTATCCAGGCGGAAGGCTTAAGCAGTAATAAGCCGGCTAAGAGCGGGTTGAATATCGCTCCTCTTGGGGGGATATTGAATAAAGGGGTGGCTACATTAATTGCCGAAGAAATACTCGCTGCTTTATTTACTGCCAATAGCGCACATCCTAAGGGCGGGATCGGCTTTATTCCGGATAAGATTTTACGTTCTTTAGGTTTACAGTTAGTTGACGGCAGGATTACCGGTATCGCCGTAATCTTAGGCCCGGCAAAAGATGCAGACGCTGCTGCAGATTTAATCCGCGATTTCCAGTCTAAGAGCATTGTCAGCCTACTTGCCGGGAATATTAACGGCAATACCTTTCAGAAGCAACTGGAGAGTAAAGGCATTGAAATCGGCTTGGATAATTATATTGTTCCACTGGGCGAAGATTACCTGTCGGCGATTTACGCGGTGAACTTCGCGGTAAGGGCGCCGTTAATATACGGAGGCTTTAAGCCCGGGCAGTGGGAAGGGGTTGCTGATTATATCCGCAACCGTGTGCCTGCGTTCGTTTTACTCTTAGGCCATGTTGATGAAATAATTGTTGCCACTGGTTTGGGTGTTTTAGCTTTCGGTTTACCGATTATTACGGATTTGGATATTCCTCAATTGGGGAAAATTGATACGACATTATTTGAGGCGCTGGTAACTGAAAAAGATTATAAAAAACTGCCTTCAAAATGTATTTTGGCCAGAGGCATTAAAGTTAAAATGGCTGAAGTTGCAATTCCTATTCTTTATGCTGCGGCATTTGAAGGTGAGAGAGTAAGAAAAGAGCAGCTTTATGTGGAGTTCGGGGGAAAAGCCAGCAGCGCACTTGAGTTCTTAACCGCAAAAAAAGAAGAGGAAGTGGATGACGGCAAAATTGAATTGATCGGAGCGGACATTGATAAACTGCCACCTGGGAAAAAATCAATGCCTTTGGCAATTGTGGTTGATGTTTTTGGCCGCAAAATGCAAAAGGATTTTGAGCCGATTTTGGAACGCCAGATACACCGTTTTGTAAATTACGCTATGGGTATTATGCATATGGGCCAGCGCGATATGATCTGGGTGAGAATCAGCAGGGATGCCTTTAATAAAAGTTTCAGGCTAAAACATCTCGGAGTGGTATTGCACGCGATGCTGCATCAGGAATATAGCGCCATTGTGGATAAAGTGGGAGTAAAACTTTATACCAATCAGGCGGATGTGGAAAGATTATTAGCTGTCGCCAAGAAAACTTTTGATGAGCGCGATGAGCGTTTAGGCGGGATGACTGATGAAAGCGTGGATACCTATTATTCCTGCCTTCTTTGCCAGTCATTTGCCCCGAACCACGTCTGTATTATTACTCCAGAACGCTTGGGGCTTTGCGGTGCCTATTCGTGGCTTGACGGAAAAGCTTCTTATGAAATTATGCCTACCGGGCCGAACCAGCCGGTTAAAAAAGGAGCAGTGCTTGATGAGCGGCTGGGTCAGTGGGAAAACGTCAATGCTTTTGTTAAGGAAAAATCCAATAAGACTATTGATAAAGTAAGCATGTATTCGATGATGGATGGGCCGCAGTCTTCCTGCGGGTGTTTTGAATGCATCTTGGCGATAATCCCTGAAGCTAACGGAGTAATGATTGTTAACCGCGATTATTCCGGGATGACCCCTAGCGGAATGACCTTTACCACTTTGGCAGGGTCAGTCGGAGGAGGTGTACAGATACCAGGTTTCCTTGGAGTGGGGAAGTTTTATCTTTTGAGCAGGAAATTTATTTTCGCTGAAGGCGGCTTAAAGCGCTTAGTCTGGATGCCCAAAGAATTAAAAGAACTTTTAGGGGACAAATTGACCAACCGCGCCAAAGAAATAGGGGAGCCGGATTTAATTGATAAAATAGCTGATGAGACTGTTGCCACGACATCCGATGAGCTCCTCAATCATTTACAAAAGGTTAGGCACCCTGCGCTTACGCTGGAGCCGTTGATGTAGAGGAGATTAATCCTTTAAAATCTTCTTGACGAAGAACAAACTATATGTATAATAATACCAACAACTAATATGCCTAAATCCCGCCAAATAGTTAAAATTACGAAAATAATACTTGCAATTGGATTTGTATTTTTTATTTTACGCCCTGTTCAGGCTGCCAATGTTTCATCTGCTTCCAATAATGGCGATAAAATTACTGCGCAGGCAAATGAGACACCTCCCCAGCTGCAAGATATGGCTAGGGGTTACCGTGATCAGGGGCTGACAGCCCAGAATTCCGGGGATATAAATACGGCGATGAAGTATTACCAGAAAGCGATTGAGCTTGACTCTTATTATGCCGCGCCTTACAATGATTTAGGGGTTCTTTATGAAGCAGGCGGTTCCATTGACCGGGCAGAGCAGAGTTACCTTAAAGCCATTGAGATAAATCCGGATTATTTAAGTGCCTACACAAACTTAGCACTGTTCTATGAAAATAAACGCGATTTGAACAAAGCAGGTTATTATTGGCAAAAAAGGGCGCAATTGGGCCAGCCTGATGATTTCTGGACCCAAAAAGCAAGCCAGCGTGCCGAAGATTTACGCGTAGTCATGTCGGCAACGCCGATTAAGGATGCCCGCGAACAGGAAGTCCTTGGGCTTATGAAGGATATTTCCGCTAATAGGTCTTTATTAAATCAGGATAACACTGCTTTAGCAAACGACCATTTCCAGAAAGCCAAGAGGTATTATAATAAGGGGGACCTGGCTTCGGCATTTAAGGAAGCGTTAGACGCCCAGTATCTCGACCAGAATAACAGCGAAATTGAAGAATTCCTGGATAAAATTCAGGAAAGAGCATTATCAAAGTAAGTTACCACAATCTTTTAGTTTCCTCCCCATAAATCAAGAAAATCGTACGTGAAAAATTCCGTTAGATAATAATGAGCGATAAGAGATTGTATCTAATTGACGCGACCGCATTCTGCTACCGGGCTTTTTATGCGCTCCCCGGTTTAACAACGTCTTCAGGCCAGCCGACGAACGCAGTTTATGGCTTTCTAAATATTCTCAATAAGGTTTTAAAAGAAAAAAAACCGCAATATCTGGCGGTTTGTTTTGACGTGTCGCGTAAGACCTTTCGTTCTAAAAAATTTGCCGAATATAAAATCCAGCGCCAGCCGATGCCGGATGACTTGATTAGCCAGATACCCCTGATTAAAGAGCTGGTTTCTGCTTACGGCCTGCCTTTATTTGAAAAAGAAGGCTTTGAAGCGGACGACATTATCGCGACCTTGGCTAAATCAGCTAAAGCCGAAGGGCTATTGGTAACGATAGTGAGCAATGATAAGGATATATTACAGCTTGTGGATGACAAAGTTGAAGTCTTCAGCCCTTATAAAGATACGGGGGTAATTTATGATATTGAGAAAGTGCGCGAACGTTTCGACGTGTCTCCCGGCCAGATAGCCGATATTATCGCCCTAATGGGCGACAGCGTGGATAATATCCCGGGAGTTAAGGGAGTGGGCGAAAAGACAGCAAGTTCTTTAATCGCGCAATTTGGTAGCGTTGAAAAACTGCTTGAGCATCCTGAAAAAATAAAACAGGATAAATTAAAAAGCCTTATTCTTGAAAATATAGAAATGATAAAATTGAACCGCGAGCTTGCGGTTTTATACGCCGATGTTGATATAGAATTTTCACTTGATAAAATTAAAATAGGCAGGCCCGATACAAAAGCACTCTATAGGATATTCAAAGCTTTGGAGTTCAGGAAGCTGCTTAAAGAATTCTCTCCTGAGCAGGGATTTGAACCGGCTGCCGCGGTAAAGCTTAAAGAAGACGAATTAATCATACTTGCAGAGGAAATAAAAAATTATAATAAAGGTATTCTGAAAGATCCCAAGGTTAAAAAGATAGGCCATGATTTAAAAAAAATAAAGGTGAGCCTTGGGCAAGAGGGAGTAGCTTTTGAGGGTTTGTATTTTGATATTATGATCGCAGCATACCTCCTTAATCCTTCCCGGATGAGTTATTCATTGGAGGACGTGGCTTTTGATTATCTTAATGCATCCCCTATGGCAGCGCCAGACAGCAAGGCAGCTGAAAACATTATCGCCCGGTTAAAACCAGTATTGGAAAAAGAGCTTATTGAAAAGGATTTATTTAAGCTTTTCTGCGAACTTGAGATGCCCCTTGTTGGAGTATTATCTGAAATGGAGCTTTACGGCATAAAGATTGATACGGATTTATTAAAGGATCTTTCTTCGCAGTTAGAGAAGAGGTTGATTAAACTGATTGAAGGCGTTTATGATTTGAGCGGGACGCAGTTTAATATAAATTCCCCCAAACAGTTAAGGGAGATCCTTTTTGAAAGATTGAAACTCCCCGTTATCAAGAAAACAAAGACCGGGCCGTCTACGGATGAAGAAGTCTTAAACAGGCTTGCTCATAAGCATAAGCTTCCCGCCCTGCTTTTGGAGTACCGCCAGTTGACTAAATTAAAGAATACCTATATTGACGCGCTGCCGGCACTTATTGATAAACGCACTGGTAGGATCCATACGTCTTTTAATCAAACCGGCACTGAAACCGGAAGGCTCAGTTCCAGTAACCCTAACCTCCAGAATATCCCGGTTAAAACTGATATCGGCAGGAACATTAGGAAAGCAATTGTTGCCGAAGGGAAAGATTATTATCTTATATCAAGCGATTATTCGCAGGTTGAGCTGAGGATATTGGCCCATCTGTCCAGAGATGAAAAACTGATAACTGCATTCAGGGAGGACAAAGATATTCATAAGGCTACCGCAGCCTCCCTATACGATGTAGGCGAGCCGGAGGTTGATGACTCAATGCGCGAGACAGCCAAGCGGGTCAATTTCGGGCTTATTTACGGCCAGACTTCTTACGGTTTAAGCCGGGATTTAAAGATAAGCCCGCCTGATGCGCAAAATTTTATTGACGCTTATTTTATAAAATATCCCCGGGTTCGGGAATATATCAATGCACAGATAGCCACAGCAGAGGAGCGCGGTTTTGTCACTACTATCCTCGGCCGGCGTAGGTACCTGCCGGAAATTAATAATAAGAATGCAAACATCCGCGCCTTTGCCCAGCGCCAGGCCGTGAATACTCCGATTCAGGGCTCGGCTGCGGATATGATAAAGCTGGCAATGATCCGTATCCAGGATGAAATAAGGGCGAATAACCTTAAGTCGCGCCTGGTTATGCAAATTCACGACGAGCTGGTTTTTGAAGCGCCTAAAGATGAACTGAAAGAATTAACCTGCCTTGTGCGCCTTAAGATGGAGAATGTTTTTAAATTGAATGTTCCGATCAGGGTTGATATAAAACAGGGTAGGAATTGGCTGGAGATGGAGGCAGTCCGATAATAAATGAAAATAGCACTCTGCGCTTCTGAAGTCGTCCCATATGCTAAAACCGGCGGGCTTGCCGATGTGGCAGGAGCTCTTCCGCAGGCATTGGAAAAAGAAGGCGAGGATGTGATAATCATCATGCCCAAATATAAAGGCATAGAGGAGCATTTTAAACTCACTAAAGTTTCGGATAATACAGTTTATACTTTACTTGGGAAACAAATAAAAGTTTATTTTATTGAAAACGAAGCTTATTTTAACCGCGACGCGCTTTATGGCACAAAAACGGGAGATTATGAAGACAACCTGGAGAGGTTCTCATATTACTCACGAAAGGCGCTTGCGCTGTTAAAAGAGATAAAGTTTAAAGCCGATATCATTCATGTCCATGACTGGCAGGTCAGCCTGATCCCGGTATATTTAAAGGCTGATTTGGCAAAAGACTCCTTTTACAGGAATATGCGCACGCTCCTGACAATACACAATATGGGTTATCAGGGGCTTTTTGAGAAAGATGAGTTCCCTAAGCTCGGGCTTAACTGGGATTTGTTCAGTATGGAAGGCCTGGAGTTCTTCGGCAGGGTGAATGTTTTAAAGGGTGGGATTATTTTTTCGGATATCATCAATACCGTCAGCCCTACTTACAGTAAAGAAATCCGTACTAAGCGTTTCGGGTTTGGCTTGGAGGGCGTATTAAACGAGCGCAAGGATTCTCTCTTTGGAATTTTAAACGGTCTTGATTATTCTATCTGGAATCCGGAGCAGGATAGGTTCATTGCCGGGGCATTCTCAGCCAAGAATCCGGAGGAAAAGCTTAAAAATAAAGAAGCCTTGCAAAAAATCTGCTCGCTCCCGGTTAACAAAGATATCCCTATTATCGGTATGGTTTCCCGCCTTGCGGAGCCTAAGGGTTTTGACATTATTTGCGAAGCTATTGGCGAAATATGCAGGATGAAGGCCCAAATGGTAATCCTTGGCACGGGAGACCAGAAGTATCATGAGATATTGACACGCATCTCCGGAAAATACCCCAAATCTATCTCGTTGAATCTGAAATTCGATGATCCTCTTGCCCATAAGATTTACGCCGGCTCGGACATATTCCTTATGCCTTCCAATTATGAACCGTGCGGCTTAGGGCAGTTGATTGCCTTTAAATACGGCAGCATACCGCTGGTTTTCAAGACCGGAGGTTTAGCCGACACCGTAAAAAAAGAAAACGGGTTTATTTTTGAAGATTATAATAAAGATGCTTTGATTAAAACCATCAAACAGGCGCTGGATTTATTTAAAGATAAGCCGGTATGGGGTTCACTGGTTAGAAAAGCGATGCAGCTTGATTTTTCATGGGAAAAGTCAGCGAAGAAGTATCAGGAATTATATGCCAAGGCAAAAGCAAGGTAAGCCGCTAATCATCGGCATAACCGGTAACTTAGGATGCGGGAAAAGCACGGTTGCGCGCTTATTCAGGAAGTCGGGCGCGGAACTTATTGACGCTGATAAACTGGCCCACGATGCAATCAGCTTAAACGGGCCCTGCTATAAGAAAGTGGTTAAAGTTTTCGGGAACGCGATTCTAACCAAGGGCAAACGTATTGACCGCAGGAAACTGGGGAAGAAAGTATTTGAAGATAAAAGACTGCTGTTGCAGCTTAATCGCATAATTCATCCAGAAGTCATCAGGCAGATAAAATTCAAAATAATGGAATCAAGAAAACAAGTAGTCGTCCTTGATGTCCCTCTTTTGATAGAATCTGGTTTAGATAAAATTGTGGATAAAGTCATAGTGGTTAAAACTGACTTACGACATCAATTGATACGGATAAAAAATAAGCTTTCGTTGAGTGAATCCGAAGTATCTAAGCGGCTGAACTTCCAGCTGCCTCTTAGAGAAAAGGTTCGTTTGGCGGATTTTGTAATAGATAACAACGGTACGATAGGAAAAACTAAAAAACACTTTGGAGATATTTTGATATCCTTACTCCACCGGAAGCGGAGTAAGGATTAATTCGCACATCGGTTTACTCTCCGCCTGCGGCGGCTCGTAAGCCAAGTGCTCATTAAGGAGGAAGTAGTGGAAAAGCTGGATATAAAGAATCTGAAACAAATGAAAATCAATGAATTAAACAAGGTGGCTAAAGAATTGAATGTCAACGGAGTCAGCGGCCTTAAAAAACAGGATCTCATTTTCAAGATCCTTCAGGGCCAAGCGGAAAAAGAAGGGCTGATGTTCGGGGAAGGCGTACTTGAAATACTGCCGGAAGGGTTCGGGTTCTTACGTTCGCCAAATTACAATTACCTGCCTTGCCCCGATGATATCTATATTTCGCCTTCGCAGATACGCAAGTTTGATTTAAGGACAGGGGATACTGTAAGTGGCCAGATTAGGCCTCCGAAGGAGGGAGAGAAATATTTTGCTCTGCTTAAAGTTGAGGCGGTTAATTTTGAGAATCCGGAAGACGTAAAGGAGAAGGTGCTTTTTGATAATCTTACTCCCGTATATCCTAACCAGCCGTTTATTATGGAGACAAAACCCGAAGAAATCTCCATGCGCATAATGAGTTTGCTTACCCCCATCGGCAAGGGGCAGCGCGCGCTGATTGTTGCTCAGCCATATAGCGGTAAGACCGTGCTCTTACAGAAAATAGCCAACTCTATCACGACGAACCATCCTGACGCGATATTGATTGTTCTCTTAATTGATGAGCGTCCGGAGGAAGTTACGGACATGCAAAGGAACGTCAAGGGCGAGGTTATCTCGTCCACTTTTGACGAGCCGCCGGAAAGGCACGTGCAGGTAGCGGAAATTGTCCTTGAAAAAGCAAAGAGGCTGGTAGAGCATAAGCGTGACGTAATTATCCTGCTTGACTCTATTACCCGCCTGGCGCGCGCTTACAACTCGGTTGTGCCTCACAGCGGCAAGGTCTTATCAGGAGGTATTGACTCAAATGCCCTGCAGAAACCAAAGAGGTTTTTCGGAGCTGCTAGAGCAGTGGATGAAGGAGGAAGCCTGACAATTATTGCTACTGCTTTAGTTGATACCGGAAGTCGTATGGATGAAGTTATCTTTGAGGAATTCAAAGGCACGGGTAACATGGAAATCCAGCTTGACCGTAACCTTTTCCAACGCAGGATTTACCCGGCAATTGATATCAAGCGCTCCAATACCCGGCATGAAGAACTTTTGGTCAAGCCTGATGTCTTGCAGAAGACATGGATTTTAAGGAAAGTTTTGAATGAATTAAACAACGTTGAAGCAATGGAACTGCTAATTGAGAAATTAGGAAAAACTAAAAATAATGAGGAATTTTTGGCCAGTATGAACCAATAATTTAGTACTCAGAAGGAGGAATCAAAATGAAAGAAAAGATACATCCTAACTACAAGGAAAGTACGGTTATATGCGCCTGCGGAGAGACAATCCATACCCGTTCTACAAAGCCGAGCATAAGAGTGGAGATCTGCTCTAAATGCCATCCTTTTTTTACCGGGAAGCAGAAATTCGTTGATTCGGCGGGCCGCGTGGACAAGTTTATGAAAAAATACGGGAAAAAATAATTAGCTATATGTTAGATAAGCTGAGTAAATTTGAAGCCCGCCATAAGGAGATTGAGGAGCAGCTTTCGCTTCCCGAGATATCTTCTGATATCGACAAATCCACCAAGCTTGCCAAGGAACTTGCGGAGCTAAGGGGGCCGGTTATGCTTGCGCGTTCTTACAGACAGGTCTTAAAAGAGATTGAAGACCTACAGGGTGTTTTAAAAGAAAAACACGATAAGGATTTTCTGGAGTTGGTAAAAATAGAAGAACGCGATTTGGGGATAAGAAAACAGGAATTAGAAACTGCCATAAAAAAATATCTGGCAGGCGATGATAAAGACGCAGGCCGGGATATTATCGTGGAGGTTCGGCCGGGAACAGGAGGGGATGAGGCAGGTATTTTTGCCGCTGACCTTTACCGTATGTATACTAAATACGCGGCTAAAAAGGGCTGGCAAGTTGAAGAGATGGGGGGCAGTTTTAATGAAGCCGGCGGCGTAAAGGAGGTAATTTTCAGCGTAAAAGGCTCTGACGCTTATAGGCGTCTGAAATTTGAAAGCGGCGTGCATAGGGTGCAGCGCGTACCGGTAACCGAAGCGCAGGGTAGGGTGCATACTTCTACTGCTTCCGTCGTTGTTTACGTTGAGCCTCAGGAAGTTGATTTAGTGATTGAGCCGAAAGATCTACGGATTGATACTTACCGCTCAAGCGGCCCCGGCGGCCAGCATATGCAAAAGACGGATTCAGCGGTGCGCATCACGCATATCCCATCAGGGGTTGTGGTCGCTTGCCAGGATGAACGCTCGCAGTTAAAAAATAAAAATAAGGCAATGAGGATCCTTGCCGCAAAGCTCCTGGACAGAAAGAAAGAAGATGAAGCCAAGAAGCTTTCTACTGCCCGTAAGACCCAGATTGGGACAGGAGACAGAAGCGAAAAAATACGCACTTATAATTTTCCGGATAGAAGGGTTACCGACCACCGTATTAATTATACCTCTCATCAGCTGGAATCTATTCTGGAAGGAGATTTGGATGAATTTACCGAAGCCCTGATTAAAGCTGAACAGGAGAAAAGAGAGCAGACAGGTGAATGAAGTAGAATTATTATTTACTAAAGTTTTAAACTGTAACAGGAACTCGCTTTACCTACGTAGAGATATAGTCCTAGATAAAGAAAAGCAGCTTATGATTTCATCCGCCCTGAAGAGGCGCATCAGTGGTGAACCCATTCAGTATATTTTGGGCGAGTCGGAATTTATGGGATTGAATTTTAAGGTTAACAGGGATGTATTGATACCCCGGCCGGAAACGGAAATCCTTGTTGAAACAGCCGTCAAAATAGCTAATGCATATGGCAAAGCACGAGAGAATAGATGGATATCAATATTGGATCTGGGGACAGGTTCGGGATGCATAGCTGTATCGCTGGCTCAACTGTTATCCAGCGTTGAAATTACCGCTGTGGATATCTCCAAAGAGGCGCTCGCTGTGGCAAAACAAAATGCAATTATTAATAATGTTTCGGATAAAATTAAATTCCTAAAGAGCGATTTATTCAATGCCGTGATACCCGGTATGCGATATGACATATGCGTCAGTAACCCGCCTTATATATGTTCTTCGCAGATTGATAAACTTATGCCTGAAATACAATTTGAGCCGCGGGTTGCTTTTGACGCAGGAGAAGACGGCCTGGGTTTTTATCGCGAAATAATTAACAAAACTCCTGTGTATCTTAAGAGGAAAGGTTATTTAATTTTAGAGGCGGGCTTTAATCAAGGCGCAGATATAAGAAAAATCCTTCAAAATTCCTTAAACTTTGAGATAATAGAAGTGGTAAAGGATTACAACAGTATAGATAGGGTCATTGTTGCAAAGAACGGATAAAAAATATGGATAAACTGGTTATTGAAGGCGGGGTAAAACTTGAAGGGGAAGTAACGGTATCAGGCGCTAAGAATTCGGTGCTGCCGATTATGGCAGCTACTTTGCTCACTGATAATGCCTGCATTATTAAAGGCGTTCCGGAACTGCGCGATACCAACACTATGATTAAAATATTGCGTTCTCTGGGTAAGAACGCAGAATTGCAGAAAGGCGTAGCTACAATTACAACGGCCAAGACAGGTAATTATATCGCCGATTATAAATTAGTTTCTACCATGCGCGCTTCTTTCTGTGTCTTAGGCCCGCTTTTGGGCAAATTAAAAAAAGCCAAAGTTTCCTTGCCCGGAGGCTGCATTATCGGCGTACGTCCAGTGGACCTGCATTTAAAGGGATTAAAAGCATTGGGCGTTGAGCTGGATATTAACTCCGGCTACGTATCGGCAAAAGCCGACAAGTTAAAAGGTGCTCAAATGTACCTGGGAGGGGTATACGGCTCATCCGTATTGGCTACGGATAACGTAATGATGTGCGCAGTCCTGGCTAAGGGTAAAACAATAATTGAATGCGCCGCATGTGAGCCGGAAGTTGCGGATTTAGCTGAGTTTCTGATTAAAATGGGCGCAAAAATTAAAGGCCACGGCACTCCCGTCATTGAAATTGAAGGAGTCACCCGCCTTCACGGAGCAACTCACACTATTATCCCCGACAGGATTGAAGCGGGCACGCTTATGCTCGCGTCTTTAATTACTAATGGCGATATTTTGATTAATAATGTTTTAGCCAGCCATATAGGCGCGTTAATTGATAAATTGCAGGAAGCGGGCGCTGTGGTTATCAAGGCGGATAATTCGGTGCGCGTGCGCCGTAGGGGCAAGTTAAAAGCAGTCAACGTCACAACCCTGCCTTATCCGGGTTTTCCCACTGATATGCAGGCGCAGATGATGGCGCTTATGACGGTAACGCCCGGCATAAGCGTCGTGACCGAGAAGATTTACCCGGACAGGTTTATGCATGTTTCCGAGCTCAACCGTATGGGCGCTAATATCCAAAGGGAAGGCCCGCACGCCATAGTTTCCGGTATTAAGAATTTATCCGGAGCTTCGGTCATGGCTTCGGATCTGCGTGCGTCCGCGTGTTTAGTGTTAGCTGGGCTTGCGGCGAAGGGTGAGACTTCAATTTCAAGGATTTATCACCTTGAGCGCGGATATGAAAACATTGAGACAAAGTTAGAAAAATTGGGAGCGAAAATCCACAGGGAAAGGGAATAAAAATGGTATTAATGCTTGATAATTACGATTCTTTTACCTATAACCTTGTCCAGTATCTGGGAGCATTGGGCGAAGAGGTGAAGGTATTCCGTAATGACAAGATAACTATACCCAAAATCAGGAAGTTGAGGCCTGAAAAAATCGTTATTTCTCCCGGTCCGGGAAGGCCTGAGGATGCGGGCATCTCCTGTGAGTTAATTGGTGAGTTCGCAGGAAAAATCCCTATTTTAGGCGTCTGCCTCGGCCATCAGGCTATCGGGTATGTTTTCGGTGGACGTATAATAAATGCCAGAAATTTAATGCACGGGAAAACTTCTTTGATATACCATACCGGAGAAACCATATTTAAAGGCATACCCAATCCTTTTGAGGCAACCCGGTATCATTCATTGCTGGTTGATTCCAAAAATCTCCCCGCGTGCCTTAAGGTTATTGCCTGGACTAAGAATAAAGAAATAATGGGCTTGAAACACAAGTCGTATCCGTTATGGGGAGTGCAGTTTCATCCGGAGTCCGTGCTTACAAAAAGCGGCATGGATATTTTGGCTAACTTTCTGAAGCAATGATAGATGAAGCGATAAAAATCGTTCAAGGGGGTGCGGATCTTTCTGAAAAACAGATGTCCTGCGTTATGGAAGAGATTTTAACCGGGCGAGCATTGACTGCGCAGATAGTTTCTTTCCTTTGTGTCTTAAATGACAAAGGCGAGAGCATTGAAGAAGTGAGCGCAGCGGTAAAAGTGATGCGCACCCATGCAACGCAGGTCCATACAAAACAGGATGTTATTCTGGACACCTGCGGTACGGGCGGGGACAGCAAAGAGACTTTTAATATCTCAACTACCGTTGCTTTTGTGGCGGCTGCAAGCGGCGTGGCAGTTGCCAAGCACGGTAATCGTTCGGTATCCAGTGCATCCGGAAGCGCGGATATACTGGAAGCATTAGGGGTAAATATAAATTTAAGCAAAGAGAAATTAGGCGAGTGCCTTGATCAGGCCGGCATTGCTTTTTTATTCGCGCAGAGCCTGCATCCGGCGATGAAATATGCGATGGAAGCCAGAAAGAAAATCGGAAGGCGCACGATTTTTAATATTATCGGTCCCTTAAGTAACCCTGCGCATGCGACCCATCAGTTGGTGGGGGTTTTTGCCGCGCATTGGGTGTCTTTCTTAGCGCAGGTTTTAGCAAGGCTCGGGACAAGGCACGCCTTAGTCGTGCATGGGCAAGACGGCCTGGATGAGGTAACTACGACTGCGAAGACCATGATTTCCGAAGTGAAAGACGGTAAAGTCAGGAATTATGAAATATTCCCCGATGAATTTGGGATAAAAAAAGCAAGGCTTGAGGATTTATCCGGAGCAAGTCCGCGGGAAAACGCACTTATACTCCTTGATATTTTAAAAGGTAAAAAAAGCGCAGGTAGGGATATCGTGATATTGAATTCCGCGGCGGCAATATATGCGGCAGATAAAGTGAAAAGCATTAAAGAGGGGATAATTGCGGCAGAAGAAGCGATTGATTCTGGAAAAGCGCTGGAGAAGCTGGAAATGCTCAAGGAGTTTACGTCGAGAAATTAAACATGGCAAAGACAGACATCTTGAAGGACATCATCGCAAAAAAAAGAGAAAAGATACTTTTAGCCAAACAACTCCTGCCCGAAGAGGAATTAAAAGCAAAAATCAGTACACTTCCGGCGGTAAGGCCGTTCATTGAGGCAATAAAAAAACCGCGCCAGATTTCCCTTATCGCCGAAATCAAAAAGGCATCCCCGTCTTTGGGGGTAATTAAGGAAGATTTTAACCATATTGAGATAGCCAGAGTTTATCAGGAAGCAAGAGTGCAGGCGATATCTGTTTTAACCGAAAGCGATTATTTTCAAGGAGAGATAAATTTTATCAATGAGGTTAAAGCGGTAACGGAAGCCCCAGTTTTAAGGAAAGATTTTATTTTAGAGCCTTATCAGGTTTATGAATCGCGTTATTTCGGGGCCGATGCCATACTTTTAATTGCCGATATATTGACGCAGGAGGAAATATCCGAATTATCAACGCTCGCTTCCGGTTTAGGGCTTGCCTGTTTGGTTGAGGTGCATACGGAAAAAGAGTTAAAGAAAATATTAAAATTAAAAGATATCCCTTTAATCGGCATTAATAACCGTTCTCTGCGCACGCTTGAGGTTGACCCAAAAACAGTGGAAAAGCTTTATACTCTCATCCCTAAAAATAAGGTAGTGGTGGTTGAAAGTGGGATAAAAAGCTATCAGGACGTTCTGTTCCTGAAAATACTGGGCGTCAATGCCGTTCTCATCGGTACTGCTTTTATGCAGGCTAAGGATATACGCCGCGCCATTGACGAAATAATGGGATGGTGAAGTGGTTAAGGTAAAGATTTGCGGCATTACCAATTTGAAAGATGCGTTCTTATGTATAGATGCCGGAGCGGATGCTTTAGGATTTGTGTTTTACAAAAAAAGCAGCCGTTATATTCCTCCGGAAAAAGCCTGTCTTATAATCCTCCGGCTTCCGGAGAAGGTAATAAAAGTAGGGATTTTCGTTAATGAAAAAGAGAAAGAAATACGCAGGATAGCCGAATCTTGCCTGCTTGATATGCTGCAGTTTCACGGCAATGAAACGCCGGAATTCTGCCAAAGGTTTAAGGATTTAAAAGTAATAAAGGCATTCCGGGTGAGGGATTGTATAGACAAAAAGAAGATCGCAAAATATAATACATTCGCTTATCTTTTTGATACTTTTGCGCAAGATAAGGCCGGCGGCACAGGCAAGACATTCAACTGGCAATTTATTAGGCGCTTAGGCGGATTAAAAAAGCCGGTATTCTTGTCCGGAGGATTGAACGCAAGGAATGTCTTAGGCGCCATAAGATGTGTAACCCCAAGCTGGGTTGACGCGTCCAGTTCAGTGGAAAAAGCAGCAGGTAAGAAGGATAGAAATAAGTTAAAGAATTTCATAAAAGAGGCAAAACGAGGGTAAATATGTTACCGGATAAAAAAGGGCATTTTAACGGGTTTGGCGGCAGGTTTGTCCCTGAGACGCTGATTTATGCTTTGGATGAGTTGGAGAAAGAATACGCAAAGGCAAAACACGACCCAAAGTTTATCGCTGAATTTGATTATTATCTAAAAGAATACGCCGGGAGGCCGACGCCGTTATACCTTGCGAAGAACCTAAGTAAATACCTGGGCTTAAAAAAGGTTTACCTGAAGCGCGAGGACCTTTTGCATACGGGAGCGCATAAAATAAACAATACTTTAGGGCAGATACTGCTTGCCGTGCGCATGAATAAGAAACGCATTATCGCCGAGACCGGAGCAGGCCAGCACGGAGTGGCTACTGCGACTGTGGCGGCGATGTTCGGATTGTCCTGCGATGTTTATATGGGTTCAGAAGATATTGAAAGACAGAAGCTCAATGTTTTCCGTATGAAATTGCTGGGGGCGCGGGTAATACCGGTTAGAAGCGGGACTAAGACTTTAAAAGACGCGATGACTGAGGCGTTACGTGACTGGGTAACTAATGTGCGCGATACCCATTATATTATCGGGACCGTTGCCGGGCCTCATCCGTACCCAGCTATGGTGCGCGATTTCCAGTCAATAATAGGCCGTGAAGCAAGAAAACAGATAATCAAAAAGGAAAATAGGCTTCCGGATTATCTTCTTGCCTGCGTAGGAGGCGGAAGCAACTCTATCGGATTGTTTTATCCTTTTTTTAATGATAAAGGGGTAAAATTTATCGGCGTGGAAGCAGCGGGTTTGGGATTAAAATCCGGAAAACATTCCGCGAGCCTCGTAGCTGGAAAACCCGGCGTATTGCATGGTTCAAAATCCAGTCTGCTGCAGGATAAATTCGGGCAGGTTCAGAATGCCCATTCCATTGCCGCAGGCCTTGATTATCCCGGGGTTGGGCCGGAGCACGCGTATTATAAAAAAATTAAACGCGCTGAATATGTGGCAATAACCGATAAAGAAGCGCTGGAAGGGTTTAAATTACTGGCAGAAACAGAAGGTATAATTCCCGCGCTTGAGCCTTCACACGCAATTGCATACTTAAAAAAATTACAAAACAAAATTAACAGGAATTCGATTATAATATTGTGTTTATCAGGCAGGGGGGATAAGGATACGCATACAGTAGCGGAAAAATTAAAATTATGAACCGTATTGAAGCCAAATTCAAACAGTTAAGTAAGAACAGGAAGAAGGCGTTTATTGCTTTTGTCACAGCCGGATATCCTGATTTACGCACTACGGAAAGGTTGATTTTAGGGTTCTCAAGGATTGAGGTGGATATCATAGAGCTGGGCGTACCTTTTTCCGATCCTATGGCTGATGGGCCCGTGATTCAGGAAGCGTCATTTGAGTCTTTGAAAAAAGGAACGCGGTTAATTGACATCTTGAACCTCGTAAAAAGAGCCCGTAGGTCGACACAGAGTCCTATTTGCCTGATGACTTACTACAACCCGGTTTTCAGTTTCGGGGATGAAAAATTTGCCAAAGCCGCCGTAGCCTGCGGGGTTGACGGCGTAATCATACCAGACCTGCCTCCGGACGAGGGGACTGTGTTTATTAAAATATGCAATAAATACAAGTTGGATGTAATTTCTTTTATTGCCCCTACTACTTCAAGGGAGAGGATGAAGTTTATCTCCAAGGTTACAAAAGGTTTTATTTATTATGTTTCATTGACCGGAGTTACGGGAGAACGTAGTAATCTTCCCAAAGACCTGATAACTAATGTAAAGACAGTCAGGAAGATAGCTAAAAATCCGGTCTGTGTGGGGTTTGGTATCTCAAGCAGAAGCCAGGTTGCTCAAGTCAATAAGGTTGCCGACGGAGCTATCGTGGGTAGTGCGATTGTTAAGTGCATAAAAGAAAATATCAACAAGCCGGATTTAGTCAGGCGTGTTGTTGATTTTGTTTACAGGCTAAAAAATGTATAAAAAGATAAAACTTGATAACGGCTTAAGAGTCTTAAGCCACCGTATGCCGAATATGCAGTCGGTGGCATTGGGGATATGGATTAAGGTCGGGGGAAGGTATGAATTTGATAAGAATCAAGGCATCTCGCATTTCCTAGAGCATCTTGTGTTTAAAGGGACGAAAAAATATTCCTGCAGGAAGCTGAAAGAATCAATTGAAGGCGTAGGCGGCTCATTAAACGGGTTTACTTCCGAGGAACTTACCTGTTATCTGGTAAAGACGCCGGCGCGGCATTTGGCAACTGCATTGGATGTCTTAGCGGATATGGTAATAAATCCGCTAATCCCACCTGTTGAGGTTGAGAAGGAGAAGACCGTCATTTTAGAAGAGATAAAGATGTATCGGGACCAGCCGCAGAGCTATGTTTATGAATTGCTTGATGAGCTTATGTGGCCGAAACAACAGCTGGGAAGGCCTGTAATCGGCACAGCCGAATCTGTCAGGCGGATTAATAGAAAAGAGCTGGCTGATTTTAAGGATAAATATTACAGCGCATCCAGTATTCTGGTAAACGGGGTTGGCTTGTTTAAGCCGGATGAATTCAATAAACGCGTGGGACATTTATTTTCACGTCTCGGGCATAAACCAATGAATACTTTTGAGAAGGCTCGGGAAGCGCAGGTTAAGCCGCAATTAAAGGTGCATAATAAAGACACGGAACAAACGCATATGGCATTGGGATTCCATGCTTTTAAACGCGACCATCATTTGCGCCATGCGTTGGCCATATTGCATATAGTGCTCGGTGGGAATATGTCCAGCAGGCTTTTTGAAGAGGTGCGGGAGAAGAAAGGCCTGGCTTATGAGATCGGCACTTCGCTGAAACGTTTTAGCGACACAGGGGCATTTATCGTGCATGCCGGTATTGATAATGGCAAGCTTATTGAAGCGGTATCTTTAATTCTAAAAGAGCTGAGGCGGGCTAAAGACAGCGTTGTCAGTGATGATGAATTTATACGCGCCAAGGAGTTCTATCGCGGCCAGATGATGCTGGCTTTAGAAGATACCATGGATTATATGCTTTGGCTGGGCGAGACAAGTGCAGTTTTGGATAAGGAATATACTTTTGATGAGTTGATGAAAGAAGTGGACAGGGTTAAAAGGAAGGATTTGAAGGAAGCAGCAAAGACGATTATTACTGATAATAGAATGAGCTTGGCCCTCATTAGTCCCTTAAAGGGTAAAGAGGATGAGATTTATAAACTGTTAAAGGTGAATTAATGAGTATGCATCCTGTGTTTTCCTGGCCGATTACGATAATTTTATTATTAATTTTGGCGATTATTTCTTTTATTTTTTCAGCATCAGAAACTTCCGTTATTGCTTTAAGCAGGATACGACTGCGCCATATGCTTTCCCGCGGTATTAAGCGCGCCCAGAATATCCAGCGTTTAATTTCCAAAATGGATAAATTCATTACGGCAATATTGGTCGGTAATAACTTCGTAAATATCGCGATCTCCGCCATCGTAACCGGGTTAGGCATAATATATTTTGGTTACAAATGGGGCATTATCATTGCTACTTTAGTCGCCGCATTCTTTATAGTCATTATTTGTGAAATAACGCCCAAGGTCATTGCAATAAAACATACAGAACGGGTGGCATTGGCAATTGCTCCGTTAATGGAAGCCTTCATTAAAGTGTTTACTCCGGTCATCGCTTTGTTCAGCTGGGCAAGCAATCTGATTATTAAAATGTTGGGCATTAAACCGGCGAAGAAATCGCCCTTGATTACGGAAGAAGAATTGCGCCTTATGATTGAAATGGGCAAGGAGGAAGGCTTCTTAAGCGACGAAAAGGGGAAAATGTTACACCGGATATTTGAATTTGGCAATATCAAAGCCGCTGATACCATGGTACCGCTTGCTAAAATGGTGTCGGTCAGCATGAATATTACCCCGGAGGAGCTTTTGAATATCTTTGTTGAGGAAGGCCATGCCCGTCTTCCTGTGTATAAAGATTCAAAAGACCATATTGTCGGGATTATTTATGCGCGCGACCTGCTTTATATATTAAGAGATAAAGGTCTATTCCTTCTTCAGGACTTAATCCATGAGGCTTACTACGTTCCCGCGCACATGCCGGTTAATGAACTTTTAATGAGATTCCAGTCCGACCATATCCAGATTGCCATAATCGTAGACGAGCAAAAGCGGGCAATCGGACTTGTTACCTTGGAAGACCTGATTGAAGAGATAGTAGGTGAAATTGAGGAAAAACGCACCAACCGGCGCAAGATTTAAGATTACATTGACAGGCATTTTAAGGTATGATACTATTATAAAAATTAGTAAACTATTTACTTAACAACATAAGGAGGAAAAGATGGCAGAAACAGGATATTGCGTAAAATGCAAAGCTAAAAAAGAAATGAAAGATGAGCAGAAAGTTACTATGAAGAATAAGCGGCAGGCTATGAAGGGTAAATGCTCAACCTGCGGGACTGGCATGTATAAGATTTTAGGGAAAAAATAAGGAGCCAGTAAAATAGAAACAAAAAAAATAGCATTACGCGTTGCTTCTATTGCTAAATCCAAAAAAGCGCAGAAAGTCACCGTGTTTGATATGCGCAAAGTCGCCGGTTTTTGCGATTATTTCGTAATTGCAAGCGGGACATCCCTAAGGCAGGTAAACGCTATAGCAGAGGCAATTGATGAGGATTTAGCCAAAGACAGGATAAAATCTCTCTCGGAGGTCCCATCTAATGATGAATCAGGGTGGGTGGTTTTGGATTACATGTCCGTAATTGTGCATATTTTTCATAAACCGATGAGAGAGTTTTATTCTTTGGAGCGCCTTTGGTCAGACGCCAAAAAAGTCAGAATTACGAAGGCATAAGAATTAACGACCATCCGAATACGCCAAGATTACCCCGGCATCATTCACCAGAGTTAATTTATCACTTAGGATATGAAAAAAAGCATTGAAAGCCTCCTCCTGAGGCTAATCAAGGATGCATTAAAGGATTTATCCTTTGAGCAGGTTTATCAAGAGGAGATTTATCTTGATTTTCCTACCGATACCCGCTTCGGTGATTTCACCACGAATATCGCCCTAAAATTAAGCAAGCTCCTTAAAAGGCCGCCTTACGAAGTGGCAAAAGGACTCATCTCTGCGATTAATAACAACCTCCAGAAAAGCGATTTAAAAGATTGCTTAAAAGAAGTCAGGGTTGAGGGCGCCGGCTTTATCAATTTCTATTTAACCGACAAATATTTCTATGAACAGTTAAAAGACCTGCTCGTCTACGGGCAGGAGGCGTTAAAGCAGGATTTGGGGGGTAGAAAGAAGGTATTAATAGAATTTGTCAGCGCAAACCCAACGGGTGCGCTCTCAATTGCCCACGCCCGGCAGGCGGCAGTAGGGGATGTTCTGGCAAACCTTATGGATTTCCTGAATTTTAAGGTTAAACGGGAATATTATCTTAATGACGAAGGCAACCAGATAAATATATTGGGTTCTTCGGTTAAACTAAGGATGCGGGAATTAGACGGAGAAATGCTGGATTTTCCTGAGAATTATTATCAGGGCGAGTATATTTATGATATTGCCAAAGCGGCCAAAACGGCAGGCGTCAAGAAAGAGGAATTGGGGGATTTTGCCGCCGGGTATATTCTGGATATTATCAAAAAAGAGCTTGATGATTTCGGGGTCAGGTTTGATGTTTGGTATAGCCAGAAGGAATTAGACAGGTCGGGAAAAATAGAAAAGTATTTTGAAGAATTAAAAAAGAAAAGTTATCTTTATGAACAGGAAGGCGCTTTGTGGTTTAAGTCCTCCAGCTTCGGCGACGATAAGGATAGGGTGGTAGTCAAATCCGATAAATCCTATACGTACCTGGCTCCGGATATAGCATACCATCAGGAGAAATTCCGCAGGGGTTTTGAATGGCTGATTAACCTCTGGGGTCCGGACCATCACGGTTATATCAACCGCCTGAAAGCTTCCGTGGAGGCCTTCGGCCATAAGCCCGAGAGCCTATCAATAATCATCGTGCAACTGGCTACTATTTTCCGGGAGGGTAAACCCGTGCAGATGTCTACGCGCAGGGGCCAGTACATTACTTTAAGGGAAGTTTTGGATGAGGTGGGCAAAGACGCTTCAAGATTTTTCTTTCTTATGCGCCGCACTTCAAGCCACCTTGATTTTGACCTTGATGTGGCAAAAAAGCAGACCTCGGAAAACCCGGTCTATTACGTGCAATACGCTCATGCCCGGATTTGCAGCATCCTACGTTCTGCCGGGATAAAAGTAAAGAAAGACGCTCCCCTCTTCATCTTAAAGGAAAAAGAGGAGCTGACGCTTGTAAAAAAGATCCTCCAGTTTCCTTCAGTATTAAATATCTGCCTGATTACGCTTGATCCATATATGCTCACCGTTTATTTACAGACATTGGCAGAGAGTTTTCATAAATTTTATGACCTACACCGCGTGTTAGGCACGGACAGTTCCCTTAGCCTTGCGCGCCTTGCTTTAATTGAAGCAACCAGGACAGCTTTAGCCACAGGCCTTGATATTTTAGGTGTCTCTAAACCGGAAAAGATGTAAGCAAGTGCCCATTAAATGCAAAACCACAAAATCTTAAAAGTTGCAATTCCACACCCCCATATCCAGAATGCTTTTCATAAAGAGCTTGGTATTTCCAAGGTACTTGCTCAGGTTTTGGCCAACCGCGGCGTAACTAATATTAAGGAAGCGGAAAAATTCCTGAATGTAAAACTGGAGCATCTGCTCAACCCGAATTTGTTTTCCGATATGCCCAAGGCGGTAGGCCTGATAAAAAAAGCAGCACAGGCAAAAGAGAGGGTAATGGTATTTGGCGATTATGACGCCGACGGCATTACTGCTTTAGCCCTCCTTAAGGGCACACTTCAAAAATTGGGCATAGATGTGCTTCATTATCTACCCAACCGCCTTACTCAGGGTTACGGCTTAACTAAAGGTATAGCCGAATTTTTAAAGAAGAACAGCGTAAAGTTACTGATTACGGTTGATTGCGGCATAACCAACTACAAAGAGATAGAAGAATTGAGGCGCAACAATATAGAAGTAATCGTCACCGACCATCATGAGCCTCAAGCGGATATTATGCCCCCAGCCTCCTGCATTATTAACCCAAAGGTTAAAAACTCGGGTTATAAATTCCGCGAGCTCGCCGGCGTAGGTGTAGCTTACAAATTATGCCAGGCGTTGACCGGCTCAACCTTAAGCGAAGAACTGGACCTGGTTTCTTTGGGTACAATCGCGGATAGTGTACCTCTTATGGGGGAGAACCGGGTCATAGCAAAGGAGGGCTTGAGTTATCTGCCTAATACCCGGAAAGCAGGATTACAGGTTTTAATGGATAATGCCGGTATAAGAAATAAAAAATTTACTTCCACTTTCGTAAGTTTTATTCTAGCACCGCGCATTAATGCCTGCGGCCGTATGGATACAGCTGAAGTATCATTATCGCTTTTAATGAGCGAAAATACCGAAGAGGCTATTGGTTTGGCAAAGATAGTTGAGTCGCACAACCGCCAGCGCCAGAAGATAGAAGGTAAAATATTACAGGAGGCAGAGGATTTAATCAACAAGGAAGTCAACTTCAAGGAGCATAAGGTTATTGTTATTGCCAAAGAAGACTGGCACCACGGCGTCCTTGGAATTGTGGCCTCAAAAATAGCCGACAGGTTTTACCGGCCGGCTATCGTCATTTCATTGAGCGATAATATCTGCAAAGGCTCGGGACGTTCGATTAAGAATTTTCATTTATTTGAAGCTCTCCTTGAATGCAAGGACCTGCTGGATTCATTCGGGGGCCATGCCCATGCCGTAGGGCTTGTCATTACCCGTGACAGCATTAATGATTTTCGCCGTAATATCAACCGCCTGGCGCATGAGAAATTATCAATTGAAGATTTACTTCCGGGTTTAGATATTGATATGGAATTGCCTCTTGAGCAGGTAAGCGAGGATCTGGCAAGGGAACTTGAAAGTTTAGAGCCGTATGGCGCAGGTAACCCTGAACCTCTATTTTATACGCGGGGATTAAAATTAAAGGGTGAGCCGCAGGTATTAAGCCGTGAGACCTTGAAGTTTTGGGTTAGCGACGGCATGTTTACTATTCAGGCCATTGGTTTCGGGATGAGCAGCTTTAACGAAAGCTTAAAGAATGCATCTTCCCTGGATCTGGTTTATACTCCGAAAATAGACAATTGGCGCGATGAGCCAAGTCTTATTCTGGAAGCGCGGAACATATTTTTTAAATGAATGAGGACATCCGCCCTAAAGCTTATTTAGCTTTTAGGAAATCGCCTTTTTTGATGCATTTGGTGCAGACGTAAACCTGTTTAGGGTGGCCATTAACCATGATACGCATTTTTTGCAGGTTAGGCAGAAATTTACGCATTGTCCAGCGGGTAATCTTGGAGCCGGTACCGCCTTTAGCCTTATATTGGCCTTTACGGGAAACAGATTTTCCGGTAAGTTCGCCCTTACCACAAAGTATACATTTTTTAAACATGTTCTTTACTCCTGTTTGTTAGAGCAGCTTTGTGTAATGGGGGATAATTTAACATAAAAAGGCTGCCGGGTCAAGTGCTTATGAATAAAGTTTTGGAAGGTTTAAATAACGAGCAGGTTAAGGCAGTAACCCATAAAGAGGGACCGCTTCTTATAATCGCCGGCGCAGGTACAGGTAAAACCTCGGTTATTACCCGTAGGATTTCTTGGCTTATTTCAGAAGGGTTTGCCAAGACTGAGGAAATTTTAGCGCTTACCTTTACGGATAAAGCCGCGAAAGAGATGCAGGAGCGAGTGGATATCCTGCTTCCTTATGGTTATACGGATATATGGATTTCTACGTTTCACGCTTTCGGAGACAGGCTACTGCGTGAAAACGCGCTGCTTTACGGATTAAGTCCCGATTTTAAGATTTTGACCCAGTCGGAAGCCGCGGTTTTTTTCCGCGAGCATTTGTTTGAATTCAATTTATCATACTTTCGGCCCCTCTCTGAACCTACCCGTTTCATTGAAGCCCTTATTTCATTTTTCAGTCGCGCCAAAGATGAAGATATCTCACCAAAAGATTATCTGAAATATGCTCAGGATTTTATGATTCAGGCGAAGAATAATTCAGGCGATGCGGCTTTGCAGGAAGAAGCAGAGCTTCAGATGGAGGTAGCCCTGGCTTACCTAAAATATCAGGAACTTTTAACAAAAGAGGGGTTGTTAGATTTTGGAAACCAGTTTTATCTTGCTTTACAGCTTTTGCGCGAGCACCCGATGGCATTAAAGAGATACCAGGATCAGTTTAAATATATCTTAGTTGATGAATTTCAGGATACTAATTTTGCGCAGTATCAATTGGCGCGCCTGCTTGCCGGGGGCTACAATAATATAACCGTGACAGGGGATGATGATCAGTGTATTTACCGTTTCCGCGGAGCGGCTTATTCCAACCTTTTAAGTTTTATGCAGGATTTTCCCAAAGCGTCCAAGGTGAGCTTAATCCAGAACTACCGCTCAACTCAAAGTATCCTTGATTCAGCTTACCGCTTAATTCAGCAGAATAATCCGGAGCGTTTTGAGGCCAAGGCTGGCATAGACAAGCGTCTGATTAGCATCTTTAAAGAAGGAAAAACGCCGGAGCATTTACATTTTGATACGCGCTCCACCGAAGCGGATAATGTCGCCCGTATAATTAAGGAAAAAGTATCAGTGGCAAAATATAAATTCCGTGATTTCGCTATCCTCGTGCGTTCTAATTCAGACGCGGATAGTTTCCTGCAAGCATTGAACATACAGGATATCCCTTGGCAGTTTAGTGGCAATCAAGGTCTGTACGCAAGGGAAGAGGTGAAGCTTTGCATAAATTTCCTGCGCGTTATCGCTAACCCTTCCGATTCATTGAGCCTTTATTATTTGGCAAGCTCTGAGGTCTATCCGATTGAGCTTTCGGATCTTGTTATTTGTAATCATTATGCCCGCCGCCGCAATAAAACTTTATATGCGGTACTAAGGGAGCTGCAAACTATTCCTGATTTATCCGGCGTATGTGAGGAATCAAAAAAGAAAATAGAGGGACTCATCGGTGATATTGATAAATACCTTAAAATCGCCCGCGAAGAGACGACAGGACGGCTGCTTTATTCATTTTTGACCGAATCTAGTTATTTAAAGAAGCTGACCAAAGAACAAACTTTGGAGAGTGAAAGCAAGATTCTGAATCTTGCTAAGTTTTTTAACCATGTGCGCGATTTTGAGCTGGTGGCAAAAGAAGACAGGGTATTCTGTTTTGTGAATTACCTCAATCTCCTGATTGAAGCCGGAGATGATCCTCCTACGGTAGAAGCTGATTTGGATTCTGACGCGGTTAATGTGCTCACGATACATAAGGCTAAAGGTCTTGAATTCAGGGTAGTATTCATGGTCAGCCTTGTTCAGGGTCGCTTTCCTTGGCCGCGCAGGGCGCAGTCAATTGAACTGCCTAATTCCTTAATCAAGGAAGTCTTGCCTATGGGTGATTTCCATATTCAAGAAGAAAGACGCCTGTTTTACGTGGGTATGACGCGTGCAAAAGAAGAGCTCTATCTAACCAGTGCCGAAGATTACGGCGGAAAGCGCCTGAAGCGGATAAGCCAGTTTGTTTTTGAGGCCTTGGGAACAGAGAATAAAGAAAAAGAAAAAAAGAAAGCAAGCGCGCTTGAAGCGATAGAGCGGTTTGCCTTTAAGAAAGAACCGGTAAAATCAAATCTTAAATCCGCATCCGTAGATAAACCGCTTTCATTAAGTTATTACCAGATTGATGATTATCTTACCTGTCCCCTAAAATACAAATATGTAAATATTCTGCGCGTGCCCATTACGGAGCACCATACGGTAATTTACGGACGGGCAATGCATGATGCGGTGAGTAGTTATTTCCAGTATAAAATGGCGGGTCGAGAAATTACCGTTGCCGGGCTATTGGGATTATTTAGAGAGAGTTTTGACCCTCAGGGGTTTCTGGATTTGAAGCATCAGGAGGAACGGCTCAGGGTGGGCGAGCAGGCATTAATCCGTTTTTTTAACGATGAAAAAGTGCGTAACGCTAAGCCGAAATTCATTGAAAAGGAATTTTCTTTTCACCTTGGAGAGATAAAGATCTCGGGAAGGTTTGACCGGGTGGATGAGGATAAAGAAGGAGTAGTTATTATTGACTTTAAGACCTCGGATATTAAAACCCAGAAGGACGCGGATAAACGGTTTAAAGAAAATAAGCAGCTTATCCTTTACTCGCTTGCTTATAGAAATATATTCAGTTTACTGCCTGCGAAAGTTGAGCTTTTTTTCCTTGAATCGGGCCTGACTGCCGGCAGGGGGGTAGCAGAAGAAGATTTTGCAGCGGTAATTGAAGAAATTGAAGCAGTTGCTTCGGGCATACGGAGTGAAAATTTCAGAGCTACTCCCTCCTATAACAATTGCAATTATTGCGCTTATAACCAGATCTGTCCTTTTGTGTTGGTGAGGTAGTTATGGAAGCAAAGATTGGGCATTTGAAGGTGTCTATATTTAAGATAAAAAACCGCTGCGGTTATGCTACGGTGTGTTTTGACCATCTTACCGAAGGAGAAACTCCTCAGGTTGCATACGAGCGTATGGTCAAGGCGCTGCGCAGGACAAACAAAGAAGAAACGGGTAAAAAATGATGCAGAAAAAATATATGTGCCTTGCTATAAAAGAAGCAGAGCTCAACTTAAAAAATATAGACGGAGGGCCTTTCGGCGCCTGCATTGTAAAGGGGAATAAAATTTTGGCTGTCGCCCGCAGCACCGTATTAAAAAATGACGCCACCTCGCACGCTGAAATTAACGCGATACGCAAGGCTTCTAAAAAGATAAGGAATTTTGATTTAAGCGGCGCGGTACTATATTCAACGACTGAGCCCTGCCCCATGTGTTTTAGCGCTACTCACTGGGCGCGTATCTCAACCATTGTTTATGGGACAAATATATCCGATGCCAAAAGAATCGGCTTTAACGAACTCAAAATCAGTAATTTCAAGATTAAGCGTATGGGAAAGAGTAAGATTAAGATAGTTAAGGGTTTTATGCTCAAGGAGTGCCGGAAACTCTTTGAGGACTGGGGCTCACTGGAGAATAAAAGGCTCTATTAAAAAAATGGTAAAATCTATGCAAAGAATAATGAAAATTCTGATATGGTTTCTGGCGTTGTTTATCCTTATTTTTATCATCGCCACCGTGATTATCGCGCTTTACGGTAAGAAAATAGTTGAAATTCAGATTGAAAAGAATTTGAAGATGGAAACGCATCTGGACAGTATGTCTTTAAATTTTCCCTTTACAGTTAATTTGAATAATTTAGAGGTGGGGAAACTTTTTAAGGCGGATAAGATTTCAATTTCTCCGAATATATTCAGTTTATTTCCCAAAAAACTGGTTTTAGGCACAGTCGTATTGGTCAGGCCGCTCGTCAGCCTCGAGCAGGCTGAGGACGGTTCTTTGAATATCCCTAAATTTGAGCAGAAGGGCGCACGGCCGCCGGTACTCATAACCGGGTTAGTTATTAAGGGGGGCAGGTTTATTTTTATTGACCACAAGGTCAGGAAAGAAGGGTTTAAAGTACTGTTAAATAATATTAATGCTAGCATTTCAAAAGTTACCTTCCCTTTAAACTCACTAAGCGTAAATTTTAGATTGTCGGTAGATATTATGGACAGTGATTACAAAATAATAGGAAGCGCTGTTTCCGGTGGTCATATTGATTTTACGCGTAAGAATATGGATGTGAATATGAAGATTAAGGATCTGGATATAACCTATTTTTCTTCTTATTACGGGACTTTCATATCAAAGAGAAAACTCTTATCCGCGAAGCTTAATTTTAATTCCAAACTAGAGGCAGAAAATAATGATTTGAATATTAATTCCAAGCTTAGGCTTTCAAACCTTATATATGCCGAAACCGCTCAAGTAGAGGGAGAGCTGCCTGAACTTAACCTGGCAAAGGATGCGCTAGATCTTTTTACGGATGAAAACGGCAATCTAGACCTTGAATTTGAAATTAAGACAAAATTGGATAATCCGTCCTTAAGTGTGGAGCAATTGAAGAAAGTAATACTTAAAGCCGCCGCTAAGAACTTAATGAGCTCTAATCCCGTAACGCTAATTGAAAAGATACAGCAAAAACTTGACCAATATAAAGGACTCGGTGAGCAGTTCAAGAAGATATTTAGATAAGGAAAACTTAAAGAAAGTTTGGTTCTTAGGGTGTATTTAAGTTTAGGTATTAAAAGTAAAAATTTATTTTGACAAAACTGTAGTTCGTGTATAATAAATACGATATGGCAGTCAACAGAATACTACAGATTGAACCTGAAGCGCTGAAGAAGCCGGAATCTATCAAGAAAAACGCGCGGATATTCGGTTACGAGTTATTGCTTGATCTTTATGATTGTAAGCCGGGGGTTTGCGACGACTTGGCGCTTTGCTACAGGTTTTTGGATGAATTCGTGGATTACCTGGGGATGGAGAAGCAGTCTCCCCCGAGCATATTTTTTACGGATGCCAAGCGTTTCCCGGACAAAGCAGGGCTTTCCGGCTGGGCCCCTCTGGTTGAAAGCTCCATTGTGATACATACTTTAAGCGTAACGAATTTTATTTCCATAGATGTTTATTGCTGTAAAGAATTTGATACCAGTAAAGCCAAATTATTCGTGCAAAAGTTTTTCTCGCCCAAGCGCATGGATGAGCAGTTCCTTCTGCGCGGAGTTGATTACTATAAATAAATCCCCATATGAAAAAAATTGATTGTAACAAATGCTCACAGATGAGCCATTGCTGCCAGACAGGTTCTTGGGCCGACCTTGAAGAAGCTAAAAAAATCCTGGAGCTGGGCCTTAAGGGGGAGTTTTATCATTTGGAAAAAGACCCTGATTTTCCTTCTGGCTATAGAATCGGCACCTGTATCGGATGCAGCCCTTGTACATTCTTGACCCCGGACGGGCTTTGTTCCATTCATATAGTTGATTATAATTTAAAGCCCGCAATGTGCAAGGAGTTCCCCTATGAAAAGGGTAAGCTTGCGCCTTTTGTTAATGAGTTATGCATAATGCATAAGAAGGATAAGAAAAAGAAGAGTAAAAAAACTTCTAGGTAATCCTTTCGTTTCTCAGTAAATATCCATTCTTAAATTGTAATTGGTAAATGGTAAGCGGTAAATAGTAATTCAGGAAGTAATTACGGATGATTTAAAATTACCAATTACGAATTACCAGTTACTTTTTTACAATTATTCAGGAGGCAGTATGTTTAGAGAGAAAATAAAAGTTTTGGATTGCACTATCCGTGACGGGGGCCTGATCAATAACCATGATTTTGATTTTAAGTTTGTGAAGGCGGTTTACGCGGCACTTTCCGCAGCAGGCATAGATTATATGGAAATAGGCTATAAGAATTCCAAAAGGTTGTTTTCTCCCAAGGACTTCGGTATCTGGAAATTCTGCGACGACGAGGATATCAGGAAAGTAACGGAAGGGATAAAGTCAGGTACTAAAATATCCGTAATGGTGGACGTAGATAGGGTTGACATTGAAGACATCAAGCCGCGGAAATTAAGTCCCGTATCCATGATCAGGGTCGCTTCATACGTTAAGGATATCGATAAGGCGATATTTTTGGCAAATCATTTTTCGGATAAGGGCTATGAAACAACGGTGAACATTATGGCTATTTCAAGGGCTTTGGACAATGAACTAAACGAATGCCTGCACCAGTTGGAAGAAGAATGTAAAGCGCAGGTTATTTACATTGTGGATAGTTTCGGCTCGCTTTACCAGGAAACAACGGAATTCCTCATCAAAAAAGCAAAGAGTATACTTAAAAGTAAGGAAGTAGGGATGCATGCGCATAACAATCAGCAGCTTGGGTTTTCCAATACCATTGAGGCAATAATCCATGACGCTAACTATGTTGACGCGACTGTCTATGGCTTAGGCAGGGCTGCCGGGAATTGCCCCTTGGAGTTGGTTTTAGGGTTCCTTAAGAACCCTAAGTTTGATATCCGCCCGGTTTTAGATTTGATTTCCAAAGAATTCATTCTTCTGCGTAATAAGCTTGAGTGGGGATACCTTATTCCTTATGCCATCACCGGGATGTTTGATGAACATCCCCGCGCGGCAATAGCTTTGCGCGAAAGCGAAAATAAAGAAAATTACCGCGAATTTTATGAGAGTTTAGCCGGAGGGGATGAGGAATAAATGAATGTAGCTGATTTTAAAAAACTGCCTATTTTAGGTATTTTACGCGGTATTGAATTACCCTCAGTTGAACCTCTCGTAGAAACCATTATTTCCAGCGGCTTAAAAACCATTGAAATTACCATGAATACGGTTGATGCGCCGGAGTTAATCAGGAAAACAGTTAGCGTTGCAGCAGGCCGCCTGACTATCGGAGCAGGGACGGTGCTTAATTTGAAGGATTTAGAGAAGGCGCTTTCCTCCGGCGCCAGTTTTATTGTTTCGCCGGTTTTAGTGGATAGCGTTATGGAATATTGCGTAAAGAATAGAGTGCCGGTTTTCCCCGGAGCGCTTACTCCTTCGGAAATATACAAGGCTTGGCTTGCGGGCGCCACTATGGTAAAGGTCTTTCCGGCAAAGTTTTTCGGTCCTGATTATTTCAGGGAAATTAAAGGCCCTTTTTCCGATATTGAACTTTTAGTCTGTGCCGGTGTGACTGCGCAAAATATGCACGAGTACTTATCAACCGGCGCTTCGGCTATTACTTTCGGCGCGAGCGTCTTTAAGAAGGAATGGCTGCAAAATAAGGATTACGAAAAGATAGGTGGTGCAATTAGGGAATTTGTCCGGAAATTCAAAGGGGGAAGATGAAATAAAATGACTAGATCTTTGAATAATATTGAACAGAAAATGAAAGATTTGGATATTGGCTCGTTACGGTATCATATCCTGGAGAATGCCAAAAATTTTAAGGTCTCTTGGGTAGAGTTAGGCAGATCTTTATACACCGTATGGAAAGAAAAGCTTTATAAGGATTGGGGATATAGCACTCTTGACGCTTATGCGGGAAAGGAAATCGGTATCCGCAAGCAGACCGCGATGAAACTGCTTAAGTCTTATTATTTTCTGGAAAAAGAAGAGCCGCAATATTTAAAGCAGGAGTATATACAAAACGCGCAGGCGTCACGTGTCCCGAGTTATGAATCGGTAGACCTCCTGCGTAAGGCTAAATCCAAAAAAACTCTTGATACGCAGGATTACGCGGATATTAAAAAAGGGGTGTTTGAGAACGGCAAAGACGCGCAGGAAATCAGGAAGGACCTTACCGCGCTCATCAGGCAGAGGCAGGAACTTGAACCTGAAGAAGCCTATGAAAGAAAAAGGCTTGCTACGGTGCGCAGGTTCCTGGGGACTTTAAAGGCGCTTAAGAAAGAAGTTGAAATAGCCAAGCTCTTGCCCGGCCCCCTGATTGAGGAGATAAATGCGTTGGTAAGTAAGCTTGAGGAAGAATTAAGGTAAAGGAAGGTAAAGGAAGATTATGTTGACTTGTGTTGCAAAGTATCGTATAATTATTAAATAAATTGACATAAGGAGGTGAAGGAATTGGTTTTGGTAAAGGAAAAGAAATTAAAAATCATCGATGATTTTAAGACACACGCTCGGGATACCGGCTCAGCCGAGGTCCAGATCGCCATTTTAACCGAGAGAATTAACATTTTAGGTGATCATTTTAAGCTGCATAAAAAGGATCACCTTTCTCGCCGCGGGCTGCTTACTCTTGTAGGCAAGCGACGCAGACTCCTCAATTATCTCAAATCCAGGGACGTCAAGAAATACGAAGAAGTCCTGGGTAAGCTTAATTTGAGAAAGTAAAGCCTTTTTGAGGGTTCAATAACATAAGGAAAATTATTTTATGCAAGGAAATAACCTTAAAGCTAAATTCGGCAGTAATGATTTAATCCTGGAAACCGGCAGAATAGCCAAGCAGGCTAATGGTTCTGTTACTATTTCTTACGGCGGTACCGTAGTGCTTGTTACCGTCTGTATGTCCCGCGATATTAAGGAAGGCAGGGATTTTTTCCCTTTGACCGTTGAATATCAGGAGAAGACTTACGCAGCCGGAAGGATACCGGGCGGCTTTTTTAAAAGGGAAGGCAGGCCGTCTGAAAGCGAAATACTTACTGCCCGTTTAATAGACAGGCCGATAAGGCCTTTATTTGCCAAAGGTTTTTTAAATGAGGTTCAGATAATGGCCATCGTTTTATCCAGCGACGGGGAAAATGACCCGGATATTTTAGCTCTGATTGGAGCGTCCACGGCTTTATCCATATCCGATATACCTTTTGACGGCCCGTTGGGAGCCTGCCGCGTAGGCAGGGTGGGCAAAGAAATGATTTTGAATCCTACTTACGCTCAGCTTGAGAGTGCTGATTTGGACGTTGTCATAGCCGCCAACAAAAAAGGCGTGGTCATGCTTGAGTCGCGCGCTAGGGAAGTCTCGGAAGAAGATTATTTAGCCGCAGTCAAGTTCGGCTATGAAAATATTCAAAGCATAATTGTTTTACAGGAAGAATTTACCCGCCGCTTCGGCAAGCCTAAGGCAGAAATCCAGCTCAAAGTTCTGGACCCGCTTTTAGTCCAGAAAGTTAAAGACCTCGCCGTGACAAGGCTGAAGGCTGTTTATAAGCTGGATAAAAAGGAAGAGCGCGAGGAAGAGATATGTATTTTAGCGAAAGAACTTGAAGAGAAACTTACGCTGGAAGGATTTTCTGCGGAAGATATTAAAGCCGCGCTTCATGATGTTGAGCAGGAAGAGATCAGGAGTAAGATTCTCAGCGAGGGCGTGCGCATGGACGGTCGCGGTTTTAAGGATATCCGCCCGATAACCTGCGAAGTTTCCGTGCTTCCGCGCACCCACGGCTCAAGTTTGTTTACCCGCGGCCAGACCCAGAGTTTAGCCGTCACTACGTTAGGGACAGGGGAAGACGAACAGATGATTGAGGCGCTTGAGGGGCAGAAATACAAATCTTTTATGTTGCATTATACCTTCCCGCCTTTTAGCGTTGGAGAAACAGGACCGGTACGCGGGCCGGGAAGGCGCGAGATTGGGCACGGCGCTTTGGCAGAACGCGCCTTACTGGCGGTAATGCCGGCGAAAGATAAATTCCCTTACACGGTAAGGGTTGTTTCCGAAATCCTTGAGTCTAACGGTTCCTCAAGTATGGCTTCGGTGTGCGCAGCGACATTATCCTTAATGGACGCGGGCGTACCCATCAAAGACGCGGTCGGCGGAGTCGCGTTGGGGCTTGTTAAAGAAGGAGAGAAGCTGCGCATATTGACCGATATCGCTGGCCTTGAAGACCATTTCGGCGATATGGATTTTAAAGTTGCCGGCACAAGGGTGGGTATTACCGCTGTGCAGCTGGATTTAAAAATTGACGGGATAAGTTTAGACCTTCTTAAAGCCTGCCTTGTGCAGTCAAAAGAAGGCAGGATGTTTATCCTAGATAAGATGAATACTGCTTTAACCGCTCCACGGCAGGAACTGTCAACTTATGCCCCGCGCATTGAGGTTCTAAAGATTAATACGGAAAAAATCGGTGGGTTAATCGGACCCGGAGGTAAAACCATTAAAGGGATTATTGCCGCGACCGGCGCCACCATTGATATTCAGGATGACGGCACGGTTTTAGTGGGGTCTACTGACGCGGGAAAATCCGCTGAGGCCATCCGTATGATTAAAGCGATTACCGAAGATATAGAAGTGGGCCGTATTTATAACGCGAAAGTAAAGCGGATCACTAACTTTGGGGCATTCTGCGAGATTGCGTCCGGTAAAGACGGATTGGTCCATGTTTCAGAGCTTTCCGATAAGTACGTCAAGAACGTGGAAGAAGTCCTTAAGGTGGGAGACGAAATCAAGGTAAAAGTAGTCGGTATAGATGAGCTTGGCCGTATAAATTTAAGCAAGAAGCAGGCAGAAGCCGTTTAGTTAAGGTGAAAGAAAAGAGATTAAACGAAGTTCGCGGTGTTATCCTCATTGCCGTCGGGCTCATGGTTTTGGCAAGCCTCGTACGTTTTAGCCGTCTTGATTTGGTATTTTATACATCCCATCCCAACTCTCCGCCCCAGAATCTTTTGGGAATATTCGGGGCTTATCTGGGAGGTACAATTATATTCCTGCTCGGGCTGCCCACAAGTTTCCTCTTGCCTGTTTTGATACTTTTATTAGGGGTTAAATATTTCCGTCAGGACGTGCCTTATTTAAGTGGAACCAGATTCCTGGGAATGTTCATACTGCTTGTTTCCATCGCTTCCCTGATTGGCATGTTTAACCTGAAGAACGAATATGTGCGTTTTTACACTTCAGGATTATTTGGTGCTTTTATTTCAAATTTTGTCACCGTCTATTTCAGCCGTTTGGGCAGTTTTATTATTTTCATTACTTTCATCATTCTCTCCTTAGCCCTTGTTACGGAAATACTTATTTCCTCCTTATTTATCAATACGATTGATAAGACTAAAGCTGTTTTAGGGGTTTTTTCCCTGTTCTTTAAAAGAGATAAGAAGGCAAAAGCAACGCAGGTTAAAATTAAACCAATAGCCGGCATTGAGAAAGAAAATCCGCTTGTTTCCGAGCCAAAAATCAGGGCTGTTCTTCCTAACCCTGCGCTACCGGCACCAAAGCTGAAGATTCAGATAAAGAAACAAGAGGCGTTTGAGCCTAAGGTAAAACAGGAGTTAAAAATCGGGGATTACCATTTGCCTTCTCTGGAGCTGCTTGATGCGCCTCCGCCCCTTGAAGAGCGCCGGATTAAAGAAGATTTGGAAGCAAACGCGAGGATTCTCGAAGAAACTCTGGAAGACTTCGGCATATCTGCTAAGGTTACCGATATTGAGCGCGGCCCGATGATTACTCGTTATGAACTGGAGCCGGCTCCTGGCGTCAAGCTTAACCGTATCGTTAATTTAGGCGACGATATATCGCTGGCAATGAAGGCGCAGTCAGTCAGGATTATCGCGCCTATTCCCGGAAAAGCCCGGGTGGGCGTAGAAGTACCGAATACGCAAAGCAGTTTCGTTTATTTAAAAGAAGTGCTTTCTTCTGATGAATTCCGGGCTTCTAAATCAAGTATCCCTCTGGCTTTAGGTAAAGACATCACCGGTAGGCCGATAGTCGCGGACTTAGATGATATGCCCCATATTTTAATCGCGGGGACCACCGGTTCGGGTAAAACCGTTTGCGTTAACTCGTTAATACTTTCTTTGCTTTATAAATTACCGCCCAATGAATTAAAATTTGTGATGGTAGATCCAAAGATGGTTGAGCTTATGCCTTTTAACGACTTGCCCCATCTTTTATGCCCGGTCATAACCGATGCCAAAAAAGCTTCCGTTGCGCTTAATTGGGTGGTCAACGAAATGGAGGAGCGTTATCAGCTTTTGGCTAAAGTAGGCGTGCGTAACATTGAAGCTTATAATGAGAAGGCAACAGCGGATAAGCTCCCTTATATTGTAGTCGTTATTGATGAATTTGCGGACCTGATGAGCGTGGCGCGGGACCAGATTGAAAATGCCATTACCCGCTTGGCGCAGTTATCGCGCGCCGTGGGGATTCATCTTATGCTTGCTACCCAAAGGCCTTCGGTTGACGTTATTACAGGAGTAATCAAGGCAAATTTACCCGCGCGTATTTCCTTTAAGGTCGCTTCAAAAGTAGATTCAAGGACGGTCCTGGACATGAACGGGGCCGATAAACTCCTCGGTAAAGGCGATATGCTGTTTTTAAAGCCGGGTGAATCTAAATTAATCCGCATCCAGTGTACGCTGGTCGGGGATAAGGAAATTGAAAGGGTCACGGATTTCGTTAAAAAGCAGGCTGACCCTGTTTACGATGAGGAGATTTTGAAAGAACAGCATAAGAACGGTTCAGGAACAGGAGAGAAAGACGAGCTTTATGATGAGGCAGTAAGGGTGATTATGGAGAGTAATCAGGCTTCAGTCTCGATTTTACAAAGAAGGATGCGTCTGGGTTACACCCGGGCTGCGCGTATTATTGATATGATGGAATTAGACGGTTTGGTCGGGCCGTTTGAGGGAAGCAAGCCACGTAGGATACTCGTGGATAGGACCCCGTGGCTTGAGAAATTAACCCAGGGGCAGCAGGTTTTAGGGCAAGGAGAAGAAACTTAGATATGAAGCAAATAGGAGAAAAGCTGAAAAAAATACGCCTTGAAAAAGGCTTAAGCCTTGAGGATGTTCAGAAGCAGACAAAAATCCACTTGAATATCCTGAAGGCAATTGAAGGGGACGGCCTGACGGACTTAAGTCCGGTATACTTAAAGGCCTTCATCAAAATTTATGCGAAATTCCTCGGTCTTAAACCCGAGGAATTGCTCCCTGAGCATAAAGAGGAACTTCCCCGGCAGGCACCTGATTTCAAACCTTCGTCCTTAAAACTTAAGCCGGTTAAACCGGATAGAAAATTATTTAAAATATCAGTTTTTATTTTTACCGTTCTCATTGTTTTAACCGGGGTGTTTCAGCTCGGTAAATTCATTTCGTCAAGGCGTAAGCCTGCCGCTCAAGAGGTCCAAAAAAAGCAAAAATCAAAAACTGCTCCTCAAGCGTTCGTGCAGAAAGAAGCGTCAAACGGCGTAAGGCTCGTGATTATTGCGAAAGAAAACTGCATGCTAACGCTTAGAGTTGACGGAAAAATATTTTTTCAGGGCGTATTAATCAAAGGCAGGTCAGAGAGCTGGAAAGCAAAAGAAAAGATGGAATTATCGTTAAGCAATGCCGGTGCCGTTGAATTAATTGTGAACAGCCAGCATTTTTCAAATATAGGCAAAAGAAAACAGAAATTGAGCAACATATTGATTAATAGAGAAGGTCTTCATATCGGCAGATGAGTTTAAGGGTGGGGATCTTAAGCCTTGGCTGCCCAAGGAACCTGGTTGATTCGGAAAGCATCTTGAGCCGCCTTGCTTCAAAAGGCCTGGAAATAGTTGATATAGAAAAAGCGGACATTGCGATTGTAAATACCTGCGCCTTTGTTGATGACGCAAAGCGGGAATCCATTGACGCAATACTTGATTTAATCCAAGCCAAGAAAGAAGGAAGCTTAAGGAAAATAATTGTTTCCGGGTGCCTTAGCCAGCGCTATAAGGAACAACTGGTTAAAGAGCTCCCGGAAGTTGACGCTTTTATGGGCAGGCTTTTTCTTGATCAGGCGCCCGCAAGATTTGCTATTACCCCGAAGCACTCTGCTTATTTAAAAATATGCGAAGGCTGTCTAAATGCCTGTAGTTATTGCGTAATACCCAAAATTAAGGGTAAATTTACCAGCCTTGATGAGGTTTCTATTATCAGGAAAGTAGCTAAATTTGACAAAGAGGGGGTGGCAGAGTTAAATCTCATCGGTCAGGACATCACCGGTTTCGGGGTTGACCTTTATGGCATGCCGTCCTTGAGCACCCTTTTAAGGAAAATCGTAAAGAGCGCCAAGCATATTAATTGGATCAGGCTCTTGTATTTATACCCAAGCAGGGCGGATGACGACCTGCTTAGAGTCGTAAGAGACGAACCTAAGATTTGTAAATATATCGACCTACCGGTTCAGCATATCAATGACAGGATATTGAAATTGATGAACCGGGACACCAGCAGAAAAGAGATAGTTGCCCTTATAAATAAAATCAGGAAGACCATTCCGGCTGTGGCGCTACGCACTTCGCTGATTACGGGTTTTCCGACAGAAACCGAGAAAGAACATCTGGAGCTTTTGACTTTTATGAAAGAAATTAAATTTGAGCGTTTAGGCGCTTTTGTTTATTCCCGAGAGGAAGGGACGAAGGCGTATGGTTTTAAGGGTCAGGTTTCGGAGAAAACTAAACAGGAACGTTTTAACCAAATTATGCTGCTTCAGCAGGATATCTCTAGGGAAGTAAACGAAAAATTCATGGGAAAAGCTATGGAAGTTTTGATAGATTCAAAGGAAGGAAAATCATATTTGGGTAGGACTCAATATGATGCCCCTGAAGTCGACGGCCAGGTTTATGTAAATTCAAATAAAACTTTGGAGCTGGGTAATTTTATCAAGGTTGAGATTACCGATACTCTGGAGTATGACTTAGTGGGAGAGGTAAAATCATGAATTTAGCCAACCGTATAACAATAATGCGTATTTTCCTCACTTTCATTTTTATGTTTTTTCTCTTTTGCCACGGGCTGTGGGCAAAAGCCCTGAGTTTACTGCTTTTCATAGTTGCCGCCGTTTCGGATTATCTGGACGGTTTTATCGCGCAGAGAAAAAACATGGTTACGGATTTCGGCAGGCTGATGGATCCGATAGCTGATAAGATACTGGTGCTGGCGGCTTTTGCGGCCTTTGTCCAGATGCAGCTGATAGATGCGTGGATGTTCGTGATTATTGTTTCGCGGGAGATTCTGATTACTTCTTTGAGGCTCTTTGCTTTGAACAAAGGCAAAGTCCTGTCGGCAACACGCGCGGGCAAAGGCAAGACGCTTTCACAAATGACGGTAATATTGCTGATATTGATTTTCGTCGTTTATAAAGAAATAATGCTTGCCTATTTTACTTGGAACCCTTCATGGGAAAAGATTTTCCGCCACAGTATTTATATCCTGATGCTGGTTACGGTAGGGCTCACTCTTTATTCCGGCCTATCCTATCTTTGGGATAACCGCAAGATAATCACGCGTCTTTAATCCTTTTTTAGCCATGAATGTAATTCTTAAAATGTTAAGCAGTTTCTTTTTTATCGGTTACCTTCCCCTTATGCCCGGAACTTTCGGCAGCTTAGCGGGGTTGCTGCTTTTTTATTACGTTAAAGACAGCTGGCGATTAAGTTTATTATTGGCTTTGAGCGTGACTGCGCTGGGTTTTTTAATTTCGGGGAGAGCGGAAAAACTATTCGGAAGGAAAGACCCCAGTCGCATAGTGATAGATGAGGTAAGCGGGATGCTTTTGTGTCTTTTGTTTATCCCGCATGATTTAAAATACGTAATTGCTGCCTTTTTCTTATTCCGTATATTTGATACCCTTAAGCCGTTCCCGGCCGCAAGGCTACAGGGTTTAAAGGGAAGTTTAGGGATTATGATTGATGACATAATCGCGGCAATTTACGCCGGAGTTTTACTTCAGCTAGTTTTAAGGTTGGCTGCTTTTAAAGCTTCATAGGTAGGGCCTATGGACGAAAGTGTACTCTTAAAAAGAGTAATCTTGGTTACTTGAAATTCCGAATTATCCAGCTTGAAATTTTTAAGGATTCTTTGTATTTCTTTCGCCAATTCTTTCCGGTTAGATGGAGAACGGGTCCGTCCGAGCGTAATGTGCGATGAAAAAGCGCGGCCGTCTTTCGGTATGCCCAATTTTTCAATCCTGTCTTCTAACTCTTTAAAGATTTTTTTAGTTTCGTCAGCACCCATAACAATCCCCACCCATACCACTTTTAGCAGACTTAGTTTTGGGAAGGCTCCGATGGAAGAAATTTTTATTGTATAGGGAGGGTAGTTATTCGTTACGCTGTCCAATATTTCAGAAACTTTCTTAAGCTGTTTATCTTCAATATCCCCTAAAAACTTTAAGGTAAGATGTAGGTTTTCAGGGATAACCCATTTTACGTCGGCGTTCGTTTTCTTAAGTTGCTCCTCCAAGCCTGCTAATGCTTCTTTTATTTCTTTAGGAAGCTCAATTGCAATAAATGCTCTCATATTTGGATCATGGTCGCTCGTATTTTTGACGTGCTGCTCAAGGAAAAACACGTCAGCTTATAAACGCAAGCAGTAACTTTAGTACACTCAGAACGGATTTGTTACGGATTAATCCTCTAGAACCTGAAAATTTAAACTTTTTACAGATTACATGATTTTTATTTGAAACTGCAATAAAAACTGTGCCTACTGGTTTTTGTGTAGTGCCGCCGCTGGGGCCGGCAATTCCGGTTATACTTACCCCAAAGTCGGTTTTGGCTATTTTTCTCACTGATTCGGCCATTTTCATAGCAGTTTTAGCTGACACTGCTCCATTTTTACGGATAACTTTTGAGGGGATTTTCAATATTGATTCTTTTACTTTATTATCATAGGCTACCACGCCTAAAATAAAGTATTTTGAGCTACCGGAAAGATCGGTAAGCAGCTTGGAGAGCAGACCGCCGGTGCAGGACTCGGCAACTGATATAGTTTTGCTGCTATTTATCATAATTTTTTGTATTTGGCACGTAATTTTTGTCATAGTAAGCATATTATATTGCCACTTTGCGGTATTGACAAGCTAAGTTTTTGTGTTATACTACTGCCAATAGATTAATCTTCGGGGCAAGGTGTAAATCCTTACCGGCGGTTTAGCCCGCGAGTCCTGATGTAAAGTCGGGACAGATCTGGTAGATTCCAGAGCCGATGGTTGCGCAGAAACGCACACCAAACCATCAAATTGGTTTGAGTGCAAAGTCCAGATGAGAGAAGATTAAGCGGTTTCATATACCCGAAGATCCTCTTCGGGTTAATTATTATATGAGCACATTTAACAGTATCCCAGAAATATTGGAAGATTTAAAAAACGGCAGGATGGTCATCGTAGTTGATGACGAGGACCGTGAGAACGAGGGGGACCTAATAATCCCTGCCTCATTCGCAAGGCCCGAACACATAAATTTCATGGCTAAATTCGGCCGCGGCCTTATTTGCGTACCGATGGAAGAAGAAAGGTTAAAAGATCTGAACCTTGAACCTATGCTTAAAGACAGTGCCAACAGCTTAAAAGAAGACCCTTTTAAAACGGGTTGGATGATTTCCGTTGATGCCAGGCACGGCATTACCACGGGTATCTCTACGCATGACCGATCCCGTACGATAGAAGTCCTCATTAACCCTAATTCCAAGCCGGAAGATTTAATCCGCCCGGGACATATTTTTCCTTTAAGGGCGCGCCGCGGCGGCGTATTAGTCAGGGCAGGGCATACCGAAGCCGCAATTGATTTTATGACGCTCTCTGGGCTCTATCCGGCAGGGGTTATTTGCGAAATCATGAATGATGACGGCACTATGGCCCGCTTCCCGGAGTTATTGGAGTTTTCAAGACAGCACAATTTAAAAATTTGCTCCATTACCGGCCTTATTGAATACCGCAGGCGCTTTGAAAAATTAATTGAGCGTGTTGCCGAGACGACCCTTCCGACCGAATCCGGAAACTTCAGGTTAATCCTTTACCGCGACATGATTAATAAGAAAGTCCACACTGCTTTGGTGGCCGGAGACTTAAAAGGCCCACCCGTATTAGTACGCGTCCATTCGGAATGCCTTACGGGAGATGTTTTCGGCTCATTAAGATGCGACTGCGGCAGGCAGTTGAGCGAAGCAATGAGAATAATCAGCAGGGAAAAGACAGGGGTAATACTTTATATGAACCAGGAAGGCAGGGGTATCGGCTTAGTTGATAAAATCCGCGCTTATAGCTTACAGGATAAAGGCATGGATACAGTTGAGGCAAATGTTGCCTTGGGGCATAAGGGGGACTTGCGGGATTACGGGATAGGCGCGCAAATGCTGGTAGATTTAGGGGTTAAAAATATCAGGCTGCTTACGAATAATCCGCGTAAGATTATCGGGTTAGAGGGTTACGGCTTAAAAGTCGTGGAAAGGGTTCCTCTTGAAATTGAACCGAACCCGTTAAATTATAATTATTTAAAGGCCAAGAAAGAAAAGCTGGGCCATAATCTGAAAATAGATTAAAAGGAGGAAATAAAATGAAAATAACCGAAGGTAACCTGATGGCAAAAGGGAAAAAGTTTGCGATAGTTGCATCGCGCTTCAATGATTTTATGACCAAGGAACTGATTTCAGGGTGCACGGATACCTTAATAAGGCACGGCGCCGAAGATAAGGATATATCGGTCTCCCTGGTTCCCGGCGCATTTGAGATTCCTCTTGTTGCACAGAAACTAGCCGGCAACAAGGCAATTGACGCGGTTATATGTTTAGGCACGGTTATCCGCGGCTCAACCCCGCATTTTGATTATATTGCCGCCGAGGTTTCTAAAGGCATAGCTAAAGTATCCCTGGAATCAGGTGTGCCGGTAATTTTCGGAATCATTACCGCCGATACTATTGAGCAGGCCATTGAACGAGCCGGAACCAAAGACGGGAACAAAGGAAAAGACGCGGCAGTCAGCGCTATTGAGATGGTTAATCTTATGGCTCAACTTAAATAAGCTACCCAATGAGAAAACGGACACAAGCAAGGGAATTTGCCCTGCAAATTCTCTATCAAATTGATATTACTTCTGATAGCACGGATGCGGCTTTAGATAATTTCTGGCAATCGCATTTAGGAGAGGATATCCAGGATGATTTGAAGCAATTTACCTCTGAACTTGTCAGGGGGGTGAGGGAGAATCTGGCAACTATAGATGAAAAAATATCCAAATATGCGGCTAATTGGCATTTAAAACGCATGGCAGTAGTGGACAGGAATATACTCCGGCTGGGAACTTGCGAATTAATTACCCGTGAAGATATCCCGCCCAAGGTAGCTATTAATGAAGCAGTGGAGTTGGCCAAAAAATATTCGGGTATTGAAGCAGGCAAATTTGTCAATGCCATCCTTGACAAGATAAAACTGGAAAAAGAGCAATGAAATCCGCCGATTTACACCTTCACACCGTCTTTTCAGACGGTACCTATACCCCGCAGGAATTGGTAAGAAAAAGTAAAAAAGCCGGACTTGACACGATTGCGGTGACTGACCATGACACAATCGGCGGTATTGAACCGGCAATGGATGTAGGTAGGATTGAAGGATTGGAAGTCTTATCCGGCATAGAGTTAAGTGCGGAATACTTAGAAAAAGAAATCCACATCCTCGGCTATTTAATTGATTATAAATCCCCGAAACTCAAAGCCCAACTTGATAAATTAAAGGATAACCGTATTGAGCGTATTTACAAAATTATTGCTAAATTGAAAGAGGAAGCAGGCCTTGATTTAAATCCCGGAATTGTTTTTGATATTGCCAAAGGAGGGGTTATCGGCAGGCTACATATTGCACGGGCAATGGTAAAAGAGGGTTTAGCCGGTTCTGTGGCACAAGCTTTCCAAAAATACATCGGCGATAAATGCCCCGCATATGTTTTAGGTTTTAAATTCACCCCCGCGCAGGCAATCAAATTAATTAAGGATGCCGCAGGCGTGCCGATACTGGCGCATCCGTATATCATTAATGACGATAATTTAATTTTAGAATTCGTAAAAGACGGGCTTATGGGCCTTGAAGCTTATTATCCTGAGCACACCCAGGGCATGGTAAATTTCTATGTTGATTTCTGTAAGAAAAATAATTTACTCATTACCGGAGGCTCGGACTGCCATGGTTCGGCTAAGCCCGAAGTGAAGATCGGTTCGGTTAAAATACCTTATGAAATGGTTGATAAACTAAAAGAAGCAAGGCAAAGGCTATGATAAAGAAACACGAATATTTCATGAATTTGGCTTATGAACTTGCCCGTAAAGGCAGGGGCGAAACTTCTCCTAACCCTAATGTGGGAGCAGTGGTAGTTAAAGCAGGCAGGGTTATCGGTAGGGGATACCATAAGAAGGCAGGGGCTCCTCATGCCGAGATTCTAGCTTTGGAGGATGCAGGCAGTAAAGCAAAAGGAGCTGTTCTTTATGTTACCTTAGAGCCCTGCGCGCATTTCGGCCGTACCCCGCCCTGCGTGGACACGATAATTAAAAGCGGAATAAAAAAAGCCATCGTAGGTATGGTTGACCCTAACCCGCTTACCAACGGCCGGGGAATTGCCAAGATGAGAGAGTATGGCATAACGGTGAGAGTAGGTTTTCTGGAGGATAAGTTAAGAAAACTGAATGAAGTCTTCATTAAGTATGTTACCCGGAAAATCCCTTTTGTTACGGTGAAAATTGCCCAATCGCTTGACGGAAAAATCGCCACTAAAACGGGAGATTCCAAGTGGATTACTTCCGATAAATCCCGCGCTTATGCGCACCGGATGAGAGCTGATTTTGATGCGATTATGGTTGGGGTAAATACGGTTTTAAGGGATAATCCCAAATTGGATGCCTGGTTTGCAAAGAAACATCCGATTAAAATCGTAACCGACAGCCACTTAAGCACGCCGGAAAATGCCGCTATTTTTTCGGGTAACAGTCCGGTCATAATTGCGACTATCCCTGCGGTCGCGGGCCAGGAAACGGATAACCGCAATATCCTCTCCCAAAAAGCAAAGATTCTGGAGGTAAAAGAAAAATCCGGCGAGGTCAATTTAAAGGATATGATGAAGAAACTCGGTGCAATGGAAATAACTAGTATTATCGTTGAGGGGGGCGGCACTTTAATAGGTTCTTTATTTGATGAAGGGTTGGTTGACCGGGTATTATTTTTTATCAGCCCGAAGATTATCGGAGGCAAAGAATCTTTAAGCTCCGTCATGGGGCGGGGGATTTCGCGCATCGACAGCGCGATTAAAATTAGGAATGTAGCTTTGAGGCATTTAGGGGAAGATATTTTAATCGAAGGGGATGCAGGATACTAAAAGATGTTTAGCGGTATTGTTGAAGAATTATGTTGCGTGAATAATGTTTACCGCAGCGCCAAGGCAGCGCGGATAACCATTGGCTCCAAACTGGCCGTAGAGGATACGGTAATTGGAGATAGTATTTCCGTAAATGGCGTATGCCTTACCGTAGTTGAGAAATCAAAAGACTCGTTGACCTTTGAAGCCATGCCTGAAACATTAAAGATAAGTAATCTTGGGCAGATAGGACAGGGGGATAAAGTAAATACGGAGCGCGCTTTAAAAATAGGGGACAGGCTGGGTGGGCATTTTGTTACCGGACATATTGATTGCAGCGGATTAATTCGCCGGAAGTATTATTTGGATAATAACCTATGTTTTGATATAGCTGTTCCGCAGGAATTTATGCAATATGTTATCCTGAAAGGCTCAATCGCAATTGATGGGATCAGCCTTACAATTACGAATAGAAAATCGGGTATATTCAGTGTTTATATTATTCCTCATACCTTCAAGAATACAACGCTCGGGATTAAAGGCCCATCTGATAAGGTCAATATTGAATTTGATATCCTCGCCAAAAGGTAAACCTAACTTTAAGTTAACATAACTTGAAGTTATTGCTTAATACTTTAATTTCTGATATACTGGTTAAAATTTGAATAATGCTATGAAGATGCAACGGGGCGTGGCTCAGTTTGGCTAGAGCGCAGCGTTCGGGACGCTGAGGTCACAGGTTCAAGTCCTGTCGCCCCGAGTTAATTCTTATGAAAAAGCGGCTTCATGTGTTCTACAGTGGCAATGTTCAGGGAGTGGGATTCCGTTTTACCGTTTTAGCCATTGCCGGCGACTTAGGCGTTTGCGGCTGGGTAAAAAATTTAGCCGATGGAAGGGTCGAGCTGGTAGCGGAATCAGAAGAAAGAATGCTTGAGGCATTCTTTGAGCGCATAAAGAAAGATTTCTCGCCTTACATAAGGGGCACCGATATTGAGTGGTTGCCCGCGAGGAGCGAATTCAAAGATTTTGGAATAGAATTTTAGGCCCTACTTAAAAAATGCCCTCCGATATCAGGAAAAAAATCAAAACGCTACGCAATCAGATACGCCGCCACGATTACCTCTATTACGTCTTGTCCCAGCCGAAAATCTCGGATAAAGAATACGACGATTTAATGAAAGAACTAAGCTCACTTGAAAAAGCGCACCCTGAATACAAAACTAATGATTCTCCCACTATGCGTGTCGCCGGAGGGATTCTGGAAGGATTTAAGACGGTAAAGCATGCGCAGAAGATGTTTTCTTTAGAAAATACCTATTCCATTGAAGAGCTGATTGAGTGGGATAACCGCGTACATAAGGGGTTAAGACAGGGCGAGCCGGTTGAATACGTTGTAGAGCATAAGATTGACGGGGTAAGCGCGAATATTACTTATAAAAAAGGTAGGCTGGTCAGAGGCGCGACCCGCGGTGACGGAGAGATAGGAGAGGACGTAACCGGGAATATTAAGACTATCCGCGCCATACCCTTAGTCTTGCTGAGCGATGATATCCCGGAATTAATTGAGGTTCGCGGTGAGATTTATATGGATAGGAAAGAGTTTAATATTCTAAATAAGGAAAGGGAAAAAGAAGGAGAGCTTCTGTTTGCAAATCCCCGTAATGCCACAAGCGGTTCAATTAAATTACTTGACCCGGCAATTGTTTCTAAAAGGAATTTAAGTTTTTTTACTCATTCTCTCGGCGAGTATAAAGGAACAGGAATATTAAGTCAATGGGATTTCCTAAATAAACTTAAAGCTTGGGGGCTGCGCACAAATACGCATGCTAAACTTTGCAAGTCACTGGAAGAGGCAGTTAATTATTGCAACAGCTGGCAGGAGCGAAGGGATAAATTATCTTATGATATAGACGGAATGGTTGTTAAGGTGAATTCGTTACTTCAGCAGAAAAGGCTAGGGTTTACTTTGAAGAGCCCGCGTTGGGCAGTAGCTTATAAATTCCCCGCGCGCCAGGCAACCACCAAGGTCTTGAAAATCATCCCTCAAGTAGGGCGGACAGGCGTAATTACGCCTGTAGCCGAACTTGAGCCGGTTTCTTGCGCCGGAGTGACTATAAAGCATGCGACCTTGCATAATTTTGACGAAATAAAACGGTTAAGAATTAAAGAAGGGGATCGCGTCCTGATTGAGCGCGCCGGAGAAGTCATTCCCAAAGTGATTAAAGTGGTTAACTCTGGAGGCGGCAAAGAATTTACTATTCCTAAATCCTGCCCGGTATGTTCCGGGAAGGTAATTAAAGAGAAGGAAGAAGATGTAGCTTACCGTTGTATTAACTCTTCCTGCCCGGCGCAGCTTGAAAGAGGCTTATTGCATTTTGCTTCACGCTCCGCCATGGATATTGAAGGGATGGGGGAAGCGTTAGTAGCGCAGCTGGTAAATTTAAAATTAGTGCGTAATTTTGCCGACATTTACGAATTGACGGGTAAGGAACTCAAACAGTTGGAATTATTTAAAGAAAAGAAGATTAAGAATTTACTTGCTGCTATAGAAGTAAGTAAGACAAGGCCACTTTCGCGACTTATTTACGGTTTAGGCATCCGCCATGTAGGCGAGAAAGCCGCTTTTGTCCTGGCGCGGTATTTTAAAGATATGGATAACCTGATTTTTGCACGATGGCAGGCATTAAACGATATTTATGAAGTAGGGCCGGTTATGGCAAAGTCAATTTTAGACTATTTTTCCCTGCCCCCAACCAGAGAATTAATCGCAAGACTCAGGAAATACGGAGTAAATTTTAAAGACAATACCCCTAGCCCTACAAACAGTTTACTTAAAGGAAAGACAATTGTATTTACGGGCGAGCTTAAAGGGTTTTCCCGCACCCAGGCGGAAGAACTCGTGCGTTCGCTTGGGGTAAATGCCTCTTCCAGTGTGAGTAGGAATACCGATTTTCTGGTTGCAGGCGATAATCCGGGGTCAAAACTCAAGCAGGCAAAAAAACTGGGAGTTCCCGTTATTGATGAGGATAAATTTAAGGAGATGATTAAATGAGTTTAAGAAAACTATTTTCCGCAGTTGTTATATGTTTTCTGATTTTTAGCTTAACTGGTTGCGAGGCATTCACGCGTAAGTTTACGCGTAAGAAGAAAGACGTTTCGCCTCAGGAAGAATTAGTTTTAGTCCCTGAAGTGTATAAGAATACTGCAAGTAAGGAAGAACAATACAGGCAGTATTTTATTTTTTGGAAAGCCGAGCATGGGGAATTGATTGAGGCGTTGCTACAAAATAAGCCTAACAAAAAGAAAGTTAAGAGCGCGCAGGAAGCAATCAAGCACCTGGAGAATATGAAGAGTTTGCTTAATGAAGCAGCCCAAAAACAACTAAACGGATACATCGCGCGCCTGAAAGACATTTTAGACGCTATCGGGAATGATACCTATGGCGGGAATAATGATTTTTATCGCGTAAAGGCTGAAAACATAGAAAGAGACATCATGAAGGATTTCTCTTATAATAAAATAAAAAATTCGCTCTTATGATACTTAAGATTATTCCCGTAGGCGCAATGGAAGCGAATTGTTATATTCTTGCTTCCGGCAAAGGCTCAAAGGCCGTAATAATAGACCCCGGGGGCGAAGCGGATAAGATTTTCAGCGTCCTTAAGCAACACCATTTAAGCGCAGGTCTTGTTGTTAATACGCACGGCCATTATGACCATATCGGCTGTGACGACAAATTCGGCGTGCCGGTTTATATACATAAAACGGACTTACCGATGCTGAAAGACCCAAAGCTTAATTTTTCCGCTTTTTTCTCCGTTTCTTATAATGTAGAATCTGAAATCCTGGCTTTAGAAGAGGGCGAGGTTATCAGCTTAGGCGGTATTAGTTTGAAGGTTTTGCATATCCCGGGGCATACCCCCGGAGGCATTGCTTTAGTGCTGATGGATAAAAAAGAAAAGATGGTTTTTACCGGCGACACTCTCTTTTGTCAGGGTATAGGCCGTTCGGACTTGGAAGGCGGTAACGGCGATTTATTGGTTAAATCAATCAGGGAAAAACTATTGGTCTTACCGCCCGATACCATCGTATATCCAGGGCACGGAGAGCCTTCAACGATAAAAGCAGAAAAGAATAATCCCTATTTAAATGCGTGAGCTCATTGATGCGTTTTTAAATTATCTTTCGGTTGAGAGGGGGCTTGCAAATAATACAATAATCTCCTATCGCAAGGACCTTAATTTTTATATGGATTTCCTTAGCGTAAACTATATTAAGGCTTTATCCGGGATTAAAAGGGATGATGTTACGAATTTTATGTTTTCGCAAAAAGCCAAAGGGATTGCGGAGAATTCAATTGCAAGGCGGTTGGCTGCGATAAGGATGTTTCACAGGTTCCTAACAAGGGAGAGAATTTCCAATTCGGACCCTACGGCTATGGTGGATTCGCCTAAGTTATGGAAGAAAGTGCCCGACGCGCTTAGTTTAGCCGAGGTTGAAGCATTAATCGCCCAGCCGAATATCCGCAACAGGCAGGGCTTAAGGGATAGGGCAATACTGGAGACGCTTTATGCCACGGGAATGCGGGTTTCTGAAGCGGTAAACCTGAAATTTGACGATGTAAATCTGGATATCGGTTTCCTGCGCTGTACGGGGAAGGGGAATAAAGAAAGAGTGGTGCCTATCGGCTCAAAGGCGATTAACAGCATTAAGCGCTATCTTCAGGACAGCCGAACGCACTTTTTAAAAAATCAAAAATCCGAATTCCTCTTCTTAAACCGTTTCGGTAAAAAAATATCCCGGCAGTCATTATGGAAGATTTTAAAAAGATACGCCAAAGAGGCGAAGATAAATAAACCCATAAGGCCGCATATATTAAGGCATTCGTTTGCTACCCATTTATTGGAGAGGGGAGCGGACCTGCGTTCGGTGCAGGAGATGCTTGGGCATTCAAATATTTCAACTACCCAGATTTATACGCATATAGACAAAAACAGGCTTAAAACAATACACAAACAATTCCATCCGAGGCCGTAAAATGAAAGAATACCTTAAGAAATTATCCAATGAAATGCAGGGTATAATCCGGCTGGCCGCAGATACCGCCAAAAAGAATAACCTGCGTGCTTATCTTGTGGGCGGATTCGTCAGAGACCTAATTTTAAATGCGGATAATCTTGATCTTGATATTGTTGTTGAGGGCGACGGCATAAAATTTGCCGAAGAATTAAGCGCCCTTTTGGGCCTAAAGTTGATCCGTAATAAGAAATTCGGCACAGCCACAATAGCGCTTGGGGTGCATTTAAAAGTTGATATAGCCAGCGCAAGGAGCGAAATCTATCCGTATCCCGCAAGCTTACCCGTTGTGAAGGCGGGAACCTTAAGAGAGGATTTATTCAGGAGGGATTTTACGATTAACGCGATGGCTATAAGTATTAATCCTTCTGATTTCGGCGCCTTGATTGATTATTTTTCCGGTAAGTCTGATTTAGCTGCCGGTAGGATCAGGGTCTTGCATGATTTAAGTTTTATTGATGACCCCACGCGGATACTGCGTGGCATCCGCTTTGAGCAGCGCTATGATTTTAAAGTCGAGCCCCATACGTTAAGCCTTTTAAAAGATGCAGTCAAACAAGGAAGCTTAAGCAGAGTAAGCCCACATAGAATACGCGATGAGTTAATCCTGATATTTAAAGAAAAAGACCCGCTAAAAGAAATCAGGCGCATCAGCCGTCTTACGGGATTTGATTTCATACATAAGAAAATGGCCGTTTCTTTAAAAACTTATAATTTACTAAGTTTTGTGCAGCAGGAGATTAACTGGTTTAGTGAAACCTATCCTCGTCACCGGCGACTGGATATCTGGCTTATTTATTTTATGGCGCTGCTTGATAAACTCTCATCAAAAGAAACGCAAGGGCTTTGTAAGAAATTCGCTCTTAGGAGAGGGGAAGAAATAAGGATACTCAGCTTTAAAAGTACCGAATCCCGACTTCCATCCGGCCTTAATAAAAAAGGTCTGCTTTCTTCAGAGATATTTTATATGCTTGAGCCGTTAAGTTATGAAGTCATAATTTTACTGCTGGCAAAATATAAAACCTCTAAACTCCTGAAGAATATCAAAGTATTTTTTGACGCCCTAAACGGCACGCGCATATTTACTTCCGGCCATGACCTGCGCAGGCTTGGGGTAACGCCGGGGCCGGCATACCAGGAATTATTCGCCAAGGTGCTGGAAGCTAAACTCAACGGAAAAGTTTCCACTAAAATAGAAGAATTGGAATTAATCAGGAAGTTGGTTAAGCAAAACAAAAGACAGAATAAGAAAAGGGAGTTGATCTATGGCGCGACGGGATAAAGTTGCAGAAGCAATAAGGGAGGAAGCAAGCCTTATTCTACATGATAAGTTAAAGGACCCGCGTTTAGGGTTCGTAACCATAACCGGGGTGGAGGTCGCTCCCGATTTAAGGAACGCCAAGATATTCTTCAGCGTCCTCGGAAACGAAGAAGATTACACTAAAACACAAGAGGCGCTTGATTCAGCACTTGGGTATATCCGTAAATTGATTTCCGAGAGGATAAACCTGAAATTTGCCCCGGAAATAATTTTCAGGCAGGACCGTTCAAGCGAATATAGCGTGCGTATTCAGGAACTGCTGGATGAGGTAAAGCAAGTGGATGAGGGCAGGCAACAAAATCAACCCGAGAAACCCGCCAAAAAGAAGAGAAAGGCAGCCGAAATTGAGCCTAAAAAAAGCAGTAGAAACAATAAGAAAAAATAAGAGTTTTCTGATAACCGCCCACACTAATCCTGAAGGTGATGCTTTGGGTTCGGAACTTGCATTTTATCTTCTCTTAAGGAAGCTCGGAAAAGAAGCGGTTATTGTAAATGAGGATAGCGCCCTTTATGGTTATGAATTCCTGCCCGGAATTGACAACATAAGAAGATATAAGAGCGAGAGCCAGAAATTTAATTTTGATTGTTTTGTTACTTTAGATTCTTCTGATTTGAAACGCACGGGCGAGGTCTACCGTTTAAATTGCAATAATAAGCCTGTCTTTAATATTGACCATCATATAAGCAATACTAAGTTCGGCAATGTGAACTGGGTTGAACCCGGAGCTTCCTCCTGTTCCGAAATGATCTACCGGCTCTACAAGGCGATGAAAGTCGGGATAGACAAAGATGCGGCCCTGGCTTTATATACTGGAATACTTACGGATACAGGCTCATTCCGTTATTCCAATACTTCAAGTTTTACGCACCATGCGGTTGCGGAGTTACTGAAATACGGAATTGACGTCCCTGAGGTTTACAAGTGCGCCTATGAGAATATCCCTTTTGAAGATATGAAACTTCTGATTAAAATTTTGCCCGAGATAAAGAGATGCGTTAAGGGAAAATTAATCTGGTTTCAGGTGCCTCATAACTTACTTAAGAGAAATAAGGTATCTTTTGATTTGGCCGAGCATCTTTTAACGTTTGGCCGGGAGATAAAGGGTGTTGATGTGGTGGCGCTTTTTAAGGAAAATTTAGGTGTTAAAGATGAAATAAGGGTAAACCTGCGCTCGCAGAGCAGAGTTGATGTTAATGAAATAGCTTCTTATTTTGGCGGGGGAGGCCATAAGGCGGCAGCGGGAATTACTATTCGCGGTAAAATAGATGAAATCCGCCGCAAAGTTCTGGCTAAAATTAAAGAGGCCCTATGAAGGTTATACGCGGCATTAAAAATATTAAGGGAATTAAGAAGTCGGTGGTGGCAATTGGTGTTTTTGACGGCGTGCATTGCGGTCATATCAATATCATAAGAAACGTGGTTAAGCAGGCGCGTAAAATCAGCGGTAAGAGCGTTGTCGTAACATTCCTGCCTCATCCTCAGAAAGAACCCAGCCTCTATTCGTTAGACCACCGTTTAAGGCTTATTGCCGGGCAGGGGATAAATATTTGTGTGGTAGTTGATTTTGACCGGAAATTCGCTTCAATCCCGGCTAAAAATTTTATAAAAGACGTACTGTTTAAGAAACTTGGGGCAAAGTATATTTTTGTGGGCAGTAATTTTCGTTTCGGCAAATACGCAAAAGGCAACATTGATACCTTAAATAAATTTGGCCCGGTTTATGGTTTCAAGGTCAAGGTCTTTAAGGTAATCCGTAAAGAAGGCCTTGCCGTAAGCAGTACGCTCATCCGGACATTGATAAAAAAAGGTGAACTTGATAAAGCGGAAAATTTACTGACCCGGCCGGTTTCCGTATTAGGCACTGTAATTAAGGGGGCATCTTTAGCCCGGCAGATGGGAGTGCCCACGGCAAATATTAATCCGCACCATGAAGTTACTCCGGGCGCGGGTATTTATGCGGTGCGCGTATTCCTGAATGATAAAAAATATTCCGGCGCCTGTTATATCGGCCGCAAGCCCACGTTCAATATTACAAAAGACAGACATATAGAAGTGTATATATTTAATTTTAACCGGGATATTTATGGTAAGGATTTGGAAATCCAGTTTTTAAAGAAGATCAGGAATGGCAAAAAGTTCAGTTCGCTGCCGGCTTTGGCCTGCCAGATAAAGAAAGATATCCGCAAAGTTACACAATATCTATCTACCCGAACCCCCTAAATACACTACCTATTGTAATTTAATAATTTAGGTAAATTTTTTTCTTGACAAACAGCCTCAATTTTACTAAAATCAATCTACAAAGTGGTTTAAAGTGGAGTAAAGTGGTTAAGCACATAAGTTATGGAGCTTGCTATTAAATTAGCTCTAAACGACATAACTTATGTGTGCGAAGCCATCCTTGACAGTTTACTTTATAAAGTATACTAATAGAAAATGTCAAGGATAGTCAAGAGGAGTATTTCTTCATGTTTTACGGCGAATATCAACATTCCATAGACCGTAAAGGCCGTCTTATTCTACCCGCCAAATTCCGCGAGGGAGCCAAAGCACATTTTATTGAGCGGTTCTTTGTAACGCGCGGACTGGATAAATGTTTGTTTATGCTTTCGGAAGAAGAGTGGCGCTCTCAAGAAAATAAACTTAAATCCATGCCTTTTACCAGGCAGCAGTCCCGCATCTTTAACCGCCTTTATTTCTCAGGGGCAATAGAAGTGGTTCCGGATTCCCAAGGAAGAATCCTACTCCCGCAGAATTTAAAAGATTACGCCGAGATTAAAAGGGAAGTCGTTGTGGTGGGAGTTTCTAACAGGATTGAGATTTGGGCAAAGAACAAGTGGGATGAATTTTATTCAAATTCGCGGGAATCCTATGAAGAGATTTCCGAGAAGCTGATGGAAATATAGTTTTTATGGAAGTTAAATATCACGTTCCAGTAATGCTGGAAGAAGTAATAGATTATTTGAAGCTTCAGCCCGGGATGACGATAGTGGATGCAACAATGGGGACCGGCGGCCACAGTATGGCGGTTATGGAACGTATCATGCCGGGGGGACGGTTAATCGGGATTGACCGGGACAAAGAGTCGCTTGAGGTCTGTCGCCGTAGGTTCAAAGATTACAGCACGGCGTGCGAATTCGTACATGCTAACTTTATTGATTTAGACTTGGTATTAAAAAATATGAGCATTAATAAAATTGACGGCATACTTTTTGATTTAGGTATTTCTTCTTTTCAGTTAGCGGATGCGCAAAGGGGCTTTAGTTTTCAGAATGCCGGGCCGTTAGATATGCGCCTCGACAGGGAAAGCTATATTTCAGCCTATGACTTGGTAAATAACCTGAATGAAGAGGAAATTTCAGGGTTACTATGGGCATTCGGAGAAGAACGCTGGCACAATAGGATTGCCCATCTCCTGGTGCAGGAAAGGGAGAGGCAGCCCATTTCTACTACGGAGCAATTGGCGAATATCGTCGAGCGGTCCATCCCATACAGGTACAGGCACAGATATTACCGTATTCACCCTGCGACCCGGACATTTCAGGCGGTGCGCATCGCCGTTAACAGGGAGCTGGAAATTTTAGAGGAAGCAATAAATAAGGCAATTGATTTTCTGCACGGAAGATGTAGGATATGCGTTATTTCGTTTCATTCTTTGGAGGACAGGCAGGTAAAGCATGCATTCCGCAAAGCGGCATTTGACGGTTTGATAAATATAATAACTAACAAGCCGCTAACTCCCGGGATGGGTGAAATCCAGGCGAACCCTTCCAGCCGTAGTTCCAAGCTGAGGGTTGCAGAAAGATTATAAGATGATGAGAATATCCAGATTTGTCACGGTAGTCAGCTTCATTACTTGTTTTTCCCTCCTTTACGTTTACCAACAATCTGAAATCTTCCGCCTCGCTTATGTAGGCCAAAAAAATCAGGTATCTTTTCAGGATTTACTTGATAAGAACACCATTCTAAGATACAATATAGAAAGAAATGCCTCACTTATCTCTATCGGGAATAAGATCTCAAAGGAAAAAGATTTCCAGATGCCTGACAGTTACCGTCTGGTAAAGTTATCTCCGACAAAAGAAGGCTTTAGGATTAGTCCGGAAAGTCCCTCAAAGCAGACGCTTATAGCCAGGATTTTCGGGATAAGAAGCCAGGCTGAGGCAGAAATAATCAATCCATAAAATACAGAATTTAATAACAATATTTTCATAGCAATTACGAACTGCTGACTGTGTATATAAATAATTATCGCCGTAGAAGCGAGGCGGTATTTTTATTTTTTCTCCTGTTGTTGTTAATTTTCATCCTGCGTCTTTTGTTCATCCAGTTTTTTCGCTCAAGCTACCTTTCCGCGATAGCCGATAAACAGCATAATTTATTCGTTGAGCTTGAACCCGTAAGGGGTACTATCTATGACTGCCGGCACCGGCCTCAAGGCATTAACCTACCTGCCGAATCCCTCTATGCGTCGCCCAATGAAATAAAAGATAATGACAAAGATGCGATTATAAAGAAACTTACCCCCTTATTTGAAGCCGATTACGCTTACCTGAAAGAAAAGCTCGACAAAAAAAAGTCATTTGTATGGCTGTATCGTAAACTTACTCCCGAACAGTCGCTGGCGATTAAAAAATTGAATATCAAAGGGCTGGGGTTCATAAAAGAAAGCAGGCGTACTTACCCCAACAGTTACCTGGCCAGCCATGTTTTAGGTTTCGCCGGTCTTGATAATACCGGCCTGGAAGGAACGGAACTTTACCGGGATAAATATTTAAAAGGGATAGCGGGCTGGGCAGTGTTTTTAAGGGATGCCCGCCAGAAACGGCTTGATTTGTGGCGCAAGATGGTCCTGCCGAGGGACGGGTTGAATTTAACATTGACTATTGATGAGGTAATCCAATATATCGCGGAAAGAGAACTGGATAAGGCATTCAGGGCTTATCACGCCAAAGGCGCAAGCATTATCGTGATGGACCCGCATACGGGAGCGATACTTGCGCTTGCCAACCGGCCTACCTATGATTTGAATAACCATTCTAATGTGAATAAGGATATGACCCGGGACCGCGCAATCTGCGATATGTTTGAACCGGGCTCGGTTTTTAAGATCGTTACCGCGTCTGCGGCTCTGGAAGAGAATAAAGTACGCGAGGAAGACAGGTTTTTTTGTGAAAATGGCGCTTATCGTTTCGGCGCTCATCTTTTGCATGACCACACCCCCCACGGCTGGCTCACCTTTAGGGAAGTTATCGAACAATCCAGCAATATCGGGACGGTAAAAGTCGCTTTATTGCTTGGACCTGAGGTAGTTTACCGCTACGCGAAGCTATTCGGTTTCGGCACAAAAACAGGCATTGATTTGCCTGGAGAAATTAACGGACTACTTAGGCCGGTACACCAATGGTCAAAAATGTCTATCAGTTCGGTCCCGATAGGGCAGGAAGTAGGCGTTACGGCAATACAACTTGCCGCGGCAATTTCAGTGATTGCCAACGGAGGGCAGTTAATGAAGCCCTACATTTTAGAGGAGGTCCGGGATAAAGAGGGGCAGCTCATTAAGCGCACCTCTCCTGTTTTGATGCATAAAGTAATTTCCGTTGATACGGCATCCCGGATGAAGAAGATGCTCACCGGGGTTGTGGAGGAAGGGACGGGCAAGCTGGCCAAACTTATTGGCTTTAGCGCCGCCGGGAAAACAGGTACCGCGCAGAAGCTAGAACCCAACGGAACATATTCGCACAATAAATTCGTAGCTACATTTATGGGTTTTGCCCCGGCGGAAGATCCGCTGGTAACGATAGTTGTTACCCTGGATGAGCCGTACCCGTATTACGGAGGCGTGGTCGCGGCCCCCGTATTTAAAAATGTCGCAGGAGACGTCATCAGGTACCTTAAAACGACTCAAAACCAACAGGCTCAAAGGTACATTTATACTTTAGATGAAATTAACAAAGCTGATTAAGAAAGCTAAATTATCTCTTTCTCTGCCTGAAACCAGGGACTTTACTGTGCGGGGCATCACCTGTAATTCCGGGCAGGTAAAAAAGGGTTTTGTCTTTATAGCCATAAAAGGGTGCAGTAACGACGGAACCAGATTTATTCATCAAGCGCTGAAAAACGGGGCCGGAGCCGTAATTTCTCCTTTGACAGTGCCGCCTGAGATAAATACCCGTTTAATTGCGGCAAAGCTTGCAGCGGAGTTTTACGCTAACCCTTCCGCTAAAATCAGGGTCGTAGGGATTACCGGAACGAATGGAAAGACAACGGTATCGTATCTTTTGGAAAGAGTACTAAAAGAAGCACTGAAAAATCCCGCAGTAATCGGTACGATTAATTACCGTTTTAATAAAAGGATAATCCCTTCAAATAATACCACCCCCGGTCCGGTAGACCTGCAGCATATGCTTAGCCGTATGCTAAAAGGAAAAGTTACTCATTGTGTTATGGAAGTTTCATCGCACGCTTTGGATCAGGAGAGGGTTAAGGGAATAGGTTTTAGTTCCGCTATATTTACGAACCTCACAAGCGACCATCTTGATTACCATAAAACTTTATCTGGCTATTTCAAGGCAAAAGCAAAGCTGTTTAAGGAATTGGATAGAAAAGCATTCGCCGTGATAAATAACGACGATAAATATGCGCGTTTCCTTAAGAAAATATGCGCCGCTAAGGTTATCACCTACGGAATAAATAAAAGTTCATCGGTGATGGCGCGCAATATAAAATTTAATCCTTCATCTACGGAATTTATCCTGAAGATTCCCCGAAAAGAACTTTTAATCAAAACTAAACTTATCGGTAGGCATAATGTCTATAATGTCCTTAGCGTAATTGCCTGGGCATTAAACGAAGGAATAAAATTCTCCCATATAAAACGCGCGATTGAAGGGTTTGACTTCGTGCCGGGCAGGCTTGAAAGGGTGGAATGTAAAAAAGGGTTTTCGGTTTTTGTGGATTACGCCCATACCGAAGATGCCCTAAGGAACATAATCCGGTCTTTAAGGCAGGTCTCTAAAGGAAGGATTATTGTTGTCTTTGGCTGCGGAGGAGACCGCGATAAAATAAAGAGGCCGAAGATGGGCAAGACCGTAACGGAACTGGCGGATTATGCCTTGATTACCAGCGATAATCCCCGCTCGGAAGACCCCGCAGAGATAGCCCGCGATATTATAAAAGGCATACGCAAAAAAAATTATGCCGTAATCCTGCAGCGCAGGGATGCGATAAAGAAATCTCTTGTATTGGCAAAAAACGGCGATATCGTATTGATTGCCGGCAAGGGCCATGAAACTTATCAGGTAATAAAAGATAAAAAAATCCATTTTGACGACAGGAAAGTGGTTAAATCATGTTTAAAGTAACGGAATTGCTAAAAGCTACTAAAGGAAGGCTCTCAAGCGGAGAATCCAATACCGTCGTCAAATCCATATCCATAGATTCAAGGACGCTCCTCCGGGGCGAGGCTTTTTTGGCTATTAAAGGCGATAATTTTGACGGCCACGATTTTGTTAATGAAGCAATAAGCAGGGGCGCTGTAGCCGTTATCCTCCATAAGAATGTAAAAATCAAAAATCATGGGGTTTGTTGCATAAGAGTCAAAAATACAACTACGGCTTTGGGCGATATCGCGCGTTTCCACAGGGATAAATTTAACATTCCGGTAATTGCGGTCACCGGTTCAAACGGAAAGACGACCGCCAAAGAAATGATTGTTTCTGTTTTGGGCTTAAAAGGAAAGGTCCTGAAGAGTCCGGGAACGAATAACAACCATATCGGCCTACCTAAAACCCTTCTTGAGCTGAACAATACGCATAATTTTGCCGTAGTTGAATTGGGGACAAACCATAGCGGGGAGATTGAGTACTTGAGCGGCATTTGCAAGCCAGATATTGCGGTAATTACCAATGTCGCTGCTTCGCATCTTAAGCATTTCGGGAGTTTAAAAGGTGTTTTAACTGAAAAATACAGTATCGTTGATAATTTGAATAAAAAAGGTTTAGTAATACTTAATGCCGATGACGGTTTTTTGGCAGGTAAGCTTAAGGCTAAATTTCCTTTCAAGCTCAGTTTCGGCATAAAAAATAAAGCGGAATTCCGCTCAGGCGCTATTAAGGTTAAGGGCCCGAAGACTGAATTTACGGTTAACGGAAAATATAAATTTGCACTGGATACTCTGGGGTATTATAATATATATAATGCGCTCTGCGCTATTGCCTGCGGTCGTATCTTTGGCTTAAGCTACGATGGATTAAGGCAGCGCCTGTCAGGTTTTGTATTCCCTAAAGGTCGCCTGAATTTAATAGAGATAAACCGGATTAAATTTATTGACGATACTTATAATTCTAACCCTTACTCGTTAAAGCGAGCGCTGGAAGCATTAGATGCTTATGATATAAAGGGAAGGAAGATTTTTGTTATGGGAGATATGATGGAACTGGGTAAGAGGGAACATTTATTCCATATGCAGGCGGTAAAGGCGGCATTAAAGGTTTGCAATATTTTAATCACTGCCGGAAGCCTTACTAAAGCGGCGGTAGAAGCGTTAGGGAGCGGAAGCGCCGAAAAAGGGAGGATATTTAGCGCTCAGACTTCAAGGCAAGCAAGGCGAATTTTATCGCTGAGGATTTTTCCGGGGGGAAATGATATCGTCCTCGTTAAAGGTTCGCGCAGAATGTTCATGGAAGAGGTTTTGAAAATCTAATATGTTATATCTCTGGTTCTATCCTTTGCACGAATTTTTTTCAGCGCTCAATATCTTCCGCTATATTACCTTCCGTTCGGCAATGGCAGCGTTGACCGCATTTATTTTAAGCCTGATTTTCGGCCCTCTCGTAATCAGGAAACTAAAAGAATTAAAAATAGGGGAAAAGATAACCAAGCAGGATAGTCTCAGGCTGGACGAACTGCATAACCATAAAAAAGACACTCCCACTATGGGAGGGATTCTGATCATCGGGGTAATCCTGATTTCAACCCTGCTCTGGGCGGATATTACCAATCGTTTTATTTTAGTCGTGACATTCTCTATGGTTTGGCTCGGGGTAACTGGTTTTATAGACGATTATCTTAAGCAGACAAAGAAGAGGGCAAAGGGCCTGCCCGCAATTGCAAAATTTACCAGCCAGATTGTTTTGGGGCTTATACTCGGGGTTATCCTGCTTTTGTATTTTCAGGGCTTGGTTAAGCTGGACATACCTTTCTTTAAAAATATTTCACTGGATTTAGACGGCTTATACATACTATTCGTGATTGTGGTAATTGCCGGGACGTCCAATGCCGTAAACCTTACCGACGGGCTTGACGGTTTGGCAATAGGCATTGTGGCAATGGTGGCAATTGCTTTTAGTGTATTATGTTATGTTTCAGGCAACATTAAGTTCAGCGAATACCTTTTTATACCTTTTATCAAAGGAAGCGCAGAATTAACGGTCTTCTGTGCCGCTATCCTGGGTGCTGCACTTGGATTTTTGTGGTTTAACTGTTACCCGGCTTCCGTTTTCATGGGTGATGTCGGCTCGCTTGCATTAGGCGGAGCTTTGGGTACGGTAGCGCTATTAATCAAAAAAGAGATGCTTCTTGTTATAGTCGGAGGCATTTTTGTAGTGGAGGCGCTTTCGGTAATCCTGCAGGTCGGCTCTTTTAAGCTGACTAAGAAAAGGATTTTTAAGATAGCACCCTTGCATCACCATTTTCAATTCCTTAACTGGCAGGAAAACAAGGTTATCGTCAGATTCTGGATTATTGCAGGTTTCCTAGCGCTCCTTGCCGTTATTACCCTGAAGATTCGTTAACCTTTCATGAGGGATACCGCATATTTTAAAAATAAAAAAGTGATTGTCGTGGGGTTGGCGCGCAGCGGTCTGGCCTGCGCCAACCTTCTTTATGACTTGGGCGCACGGGTAAGCATTACCGATTGTAAGGATGCTGAATTGCTGCGTACAAATACCGCTTTACTTAAGTCCAAAGATATACGGCTGGAACTGGGCTCGCACAGCGCTGCTATCGTCAAAGGTAATGAACTTATGATTATTTCTCCCGGAGTAGAAAATAAGGCAAAGCCGGTGCTTTGGGCAGAGAAGTTCGGGATCCCTGTCATCAGCGAGATTGAATTTGCATCTATGCTTTGCCCAGCTGATATTATCGCAGTAACTGGTTCAGGCGGCAAGAGCACGGTTACTACCCTAATCGGTAAAATTATTGAGGCAAGCGGAAAAAAAGCTTATGTTTGCGGCAATATCGGCAAGCCTTTTTCCCAGTATCTGCAGGCAATGAATGCGGGGGATATTGTTTCTCTCGAGGTCAGCTCATTCCAGCTTGAACGAATTGTTAAATTCAGGCCGAAGATTGCTTTAATTCTAAACTTTGCCAAAAATCACCTGGATAGGCACAAAGATATGCAGGAATACCTTGATGCGAAAAAGCGGATATTTATGAATCAGGGCGAAGATGATTACCTGATTTTGAACTCCGGGGATTCCGTTGTCAGCAGCCTGGCTAAAGAGGCCCGGTCAAAGATTGTTTTCTTTTTCGGCAACGCTGAATTAAACCCTAATCAGGCTGCAGTTATGGCAGTAGGCGCGATACTCGGTATTAATAAAGATTTAATCCTAAAAGTTTTTAAAGAATTTAAGGGTATAGAGCATAGGCTAGAGTTTGTAGCGGAACTAAACGGCATTAAATTCATAAATGACTCAAAAGCGACCCTAGCTGAATCAACAATATGGGCTTTGGAGAGTATTAACGGCGGAGTTGTCTTGATTTGCGGAGGAAGGCATAAAGGCGTTGATTACAGCGTCATAAAAAAAGTGGCAGAGAAAAAAATACGCAAGGTGATTGTAATCGGAGAAGCTGCTCAGCTGATAGAAGATGCCTTAACGCCCTCATTTGTGGTTGAGCATGCAATAAGCCTGGCTGAGGCAGTTGATAAGGCCTTTCATTCAGCCAAGCGCGGGGATTACGTTTTACTTTCTCCGATGTGTTCCAGCTTTGATATGTTTAACAACTATGAAGACAGGGGTAGGGTATTTAAGAAGTTAGTAATGGAAAAAGCTAAAACGAAGGTACGGGCTTAAAATATGATCCGGAATATAAGGATAAATTTATTTACCGTTGTTTTTACGCTTATATGCATCGGCGTGGTGATGATTTACAGCTCTTCCAGTATTTATGCTTGGGAAAGATATAAAGATAGTATGTTTTTTCTAAAGAGGCATATTATTTTCCTGAGCATAGGTGCGGTGTTGGCATTTTTTGCCATGACTTTTGATTACCGGCGCTTTAAGACGTACGCCAAGCCGCTGCTGATTGTTTCTTTTATTCTTCTTATTTTAGTTTTAATACCGGGTATCGGCAGGGAAGTTTCAGGCGCACGCAGATGGTTCAGGTTTAAGTTTTTGAGCTTCCAGCCTTCGGAGCTGGCTGTGCTGGCGGTAATTATTTATGTTGCGGATTTCCTCTCCCGTAAAGGTAACAATATTAAACTTTTTTTCCGCGGTTTCCTGCCATCGGTTTGCGTGTTGGGCGTATGTGCTATGCTTATCTTGGTTCAGCCGGATTTGGGAACTACCCTTTCAATAAGCGTCGTAGTATTTTTAATGCTTTATATCGCAGGGACACGGGTGATTTACCTGTTTTCGATAATTCTGGCAAGCCTACCGGTTCTTTATATTCTAGTATTCAGTGTTCCTTACAGGAGGGCGCGTATCCTTAGTTTTCTAAATCCGTGGATAGATCCTAAGGGAAGCGGTTTTCAAATAATCCAGTCTCAAATTGCTATCGGTTCAGGAGGGTTTTTCGGCGTAGGGCTTGGGCATTCCAAACAGAAACTGTTTTATCTTCCCGCTGCGCATACGGATTTTATTTTTTCCATTATCGGCGAAGAGCTGGGCTTAATCGGCACATTAGGCATAATTATCCTGTTTGTTTTATTCATTCAGCAGGGCTTAAAGATTGTAAAAAATGCTCCCGATAAATTTGGTTATTTCCTTTCTTTAGGCTTACTATTGATGCTAACCTTAAGAATCGTGATTAATATTGGAGTTTCCTGCGGTTTCTTTCCTACTAAAGGTTTGCCCCTTCCCTTTATAAGTTACGGAGGTTCTTCTTTTATTTTTGACATGGTTAGTGTAGGCATCCTCATTAATATTGCGCGAACCGGAGAATATCCATAGTAAATAAGGTAGGCGGATGAGAATACTGGTAGTTACAGGTTCAAGCGGCGGACATATATTCCCGGCCTTAAGCTTCCTGGAAGAGCTTAAAGAAAAACATAAAAGCGTAGAAACGCTTCTGGTGTTACCCAAAAGGAGTATTCAAAAGCGGATAATACGGGAGGATGTTTATCAGGTAAGATATATTGCTACTTCTAAAGTAGCCTACAAGCCGGGTACGCTTTTTAAATATCTGTTGGGAGCAGCCCAGAGCCTTGAGATATTGCTTAAGTATAAGCCGGATTTAGTGGTTGGTTTCGGGAGTTCCGACTCATTGCCTTTGGTATTTTTGGCATGGCTTTTCAGAATCAGGACAATGATCCATGAGCAGAATGTTGTTCCCGGAAGAGCGAACAGGCTGCTGGCAAAGCTGGTAGATACGGTAGCTATATCCTTTCCGGAGACAGCAGGGTGTTTTAATATAAGTCCTGCGCGTATCAGCGTGACCGGGAATCCGATACGTAGGGAATTAATAAAAGTTGAAAAGCAGGAAGCGCTTAATTTTTTTGGATTAGCTGATAAATTTACCCTGTTGGTAATGGGAGGCAGCCAAGGCAGCCACAGGATAAACCTTGCGCTTATAAACGCACTTTCAGTGCTTGATAAGCACCTTGATTTTCAGGTAATACATATAGCGGGTTTAGAAGACGTTGAATTAGTCAAGCAGGGATATGAAAATTTACATATAAAGACAAAAGTTTTTTCTTTCTTTTCGCAGATAAATTACGCATATTCGGCCAGCGACCTTGTGCTTTCGCGCTCGGGCGCTTCGGTGGTTTACGAACTTATTTTTTTTGGGAAACCGGCGATACTTATACCGTACCCATTCGCCTACGGGCATCAATTAAAGAATGCGCAGGTGCTGGAAAAGCTTGGGGCAGCCCGCATTGTCAGGGATTCCGAACTGGATTATAATATCCTGCAGGAAACTCTTACGATGCTGGTTAGGGAACCGCAAAGGTTAAAGAGCATGAGTTCGTCTTATAAAGAAGCAAAATACCTTGACAGTGCGGATTTATTGGTAAAGGCGGCATTAAAAACAGAATGAAGAGAATATTCTTATTGTTTGCCCCATTTCTAATTTTGACTTCGGCTCACGCGCAAGGGCAGGAGTGGAAGGTTTCAAAGAGCACGCACTTCATCGTTTATTATAAGAATTCGGGCGAAGATTTTATTAATAAGCTAACCGGTTATGCCGAGGACTATTATAATAAGATCGCCGATAACTTAGGTCTGACGCGTTTTAATTTCTGGCTTTGGGATAACCGGGCAAAAGTTTACGTTTATGATGATTCCAGGGATTACCATGTTTCTACAAAACAGCCTCAATGGGCCTCAGGAAGTACACATATTATTCAAAAAAAGATTGAAACCTATCCCGGGGAAGAAGGATTTTTTGAGACGGTCCTGCCGCATGAAATGGGCCATATAGTTTTCAGGGAGTTCGTGGGATTTAACAATATGGCTGTTCCTATGTGGCTGGATGAAGGCGTGGCTATGTATCAGGAAAGAGGCAGGGGTTTAAATGCCAATAGCTATTTGCGCCAGGCTATGCGTGAAGGGAATTTTATGAATATTTTTGAGCTCTCAACTTATAATGTTGAAAGTTCTACGGACAATAAAAAAGTGGAAATATACTATATTGAATCCCTTAGTATGGTAGTTTATCTGATTAAGGAATTTGGCAGGGAGAAATTCGTGCTCTTTTGCCAAAATTTGCGCGATAAGCAAAACCTGGAGCGGGCTGTCGCAGCGAGTTATAATTTTTCAAATTTAAAAGAGCTGGATTCGGCTTGGCAGGAGTATATTAAGAAATGAACAACCATTACCATTTTGTAGGCATAGGCGGCATCGGGATGAGCGGTATTGCGCAGCTTATGCTGCATAGCGGCGCCGAAGTGAGCGGTTCCGATTTGAAAGAAAGCAGGGCGACACGCGAATTAAGACAGCTGGGCGCCAGGATTTATATCGGCCACCGCCCTGAAAATATCAACGGCGCCAGGCTTGTAGTCTATTCTTCCGCCGTAAAAGAAGATAACCCTGAGATAGCCGAGGCAAGAAAGCGAGGCATTACTTTGATGAAACGGGCTGAGGCGCTTGCGCGGCTTATGCAGGATAAAACCGTAATTACGGTAGCCGGAAGCCATGGGAAAACGACGACGACTTCCCTTGTTTCGTATTTACTTATTGAAGCCCATCTTTCACCTACGGTGGCTATCGGAGGGATATTAAAGAATATAGATAATAATGCCTGTTTAGGCCGGGGTAGGTATTTCGTAGCCGAAGCCGATGAGTCCGACGGCTCATTCCTTTATTATAACCCCGTTTATTCAATCGTGACAAACATTGACCATGAACATCTTGATTATTATGTTAATTTTGACAATGAAATTTCCGCATTTCGTGACTTTATCAATAAAACAGATAAAGAAGGGTGCCTTTTTGTTTGCTCTGACGACGAGAATTTATATAAAATAATGAGTGATTATAAAGGCCGTAAAGTATCTTTTGGTCTAAAGCCTTCCGCAGACGTACAAGCGCAAGATATAAAATTGAACGGTCTCAATTCTGAATTTAACTCTATTTATAAAGGCAAGGCCTTGGACCGATTTAAACTTTCCTTAGGCGGCAGGCACAATATCTCTAACGCGCTTTCAGTCATCGCTCTGGGGCTTGAATTGGGAATAGAGTTGAGTTTTATTAAAAAGACGCTGGAGCGCTATAAAGGAGCAGGCCGCAGATTAGAAGTTAAATCCAAAGCCAAAGGTATCATGGTTATTGACGATTACGCGCATCATCCCACTGAAATTCAGGCGACACTCTCGGTTGCTAAAACCTTAAAACATAAAAGGCTTATCTGTGCGTTCCAGCCGCACCGCTATACGCGCACTAAACTCCTTTTAAATGAATTCGCTCCAAGCTTTAATGACGCCGACTACATTATCATTACTGACATCTACCCGGCAAGCGAACTACCGATACCGGGAGTTGAGGGAAAAGTGCTTTATGATAAAATAAAAAATTACTATGCGGATAAAAAAGTTATTTTTCTGCCAAAAGAAGAGATTAAGGATTACGTTCTCGAAGAACTTAGGACAGGTGATATCTTTTTAACGTTAGGCGCAGGCGACATTGTTAAGGTGAGCGATGAATTGGTGGAAGAGCTTAAAAGGAAAAGTTAAGCGTTCGGAGCCGTTAAATAAGCATACTACCTTCAGGCTAGGGGGTAGGGCGGATTTTTTTATAGAGCCCAAGGATAACCAAGACTTAAAATTGCTACTTAACTATGCTAAAATCCATAAGCTTAAACTTTTATTAATCGGCTCGGGCAGCAATATTTTAGCCAAAGACGGGAATATCAGGAAAATAATCGCTCATCTAAATTCAGGTTATTTTGCTAAAATTAAATTTGAAAATAATTATTGCGAAGCAGGAAGCGCAACTGTGCTTGCGCGATTAATAAAAGCAGCACATGCGCGTTCCTTAGCCGGATTGGAATTTTTAACCGGAGTGCCGGGAACAGTCGGTGGGGCGCTGGTAATGAACGCCGGCGCATGGGGAAAAGAAATCGCCGATTTTTTGACAGAGGTAAAAGTTATGGATTATAACGGCAGGGTGAGGTTGATGAAAAAGGAAGAAATTAAGTTCGGCTACCGTTCTTCCTCTTTGGATAAATATATAATTTTAGGAGCGAAGTTTAAATTAAGCAGGGATTCAGAAAAAAATATCGGGAATAGAATAGCCGATTATTTAAAAAAGCGCCGCAGTAGCCAGGATAACGCGTTTCCCAATGCAGGATGTATTTTTAGGAACCCTCGGGGTACTTCGGCTGGAAAGCTAATTGATTTGTGCGGTTTAAAAGGTAGGTGCGCGGGCGGTGCCGTTATTTCAAAGAAACACGCTAATTTTATCCTGAATCGGAAAAATGCCTCTGCGCAGGACGTCTTGGAGCTTGTTAAATTAATCAAAAGGGAAGTCAGGAATAAATTCCGCATAAATCTGGAAACGGAAATAAAAATATGGCAGTGAACCCACGAACTACGGATCAGTTCGGCCGCATCGGTATTTTAATGGGCGGCCCCTCTTCAGAGCGCGAGATTTCCTTAAAATCGGGAAAAGCGGTTTACGATGTGCTTTCTGCCTTGGGCGAAGACGTTGTCGCTATTGATATTAAGAGCGATGGCGTTGAGGAAAATATCCGCCTCATAAATTCCCAGGGAATAGATTGCGCTTTCCTGGCTTTGCACGGCCGCTTTGGCGAGGACGGAACAATTCAGATGATTTTAGAGAATATGAGAATCCCGTATACGGGCTCAGGAGTATTGGCGAGCAAACTTGCAATGGATAAAGTTTCCTCACGGGAAATTTTTAAGAAAGCTAACTTGCTTGTCCCGCGCAGTAAAGTAGTGGATAAACAATCTTATAAGCAAGGTTCTTTCCTTAAACTTAATTTAGGAAGCCGCCTAGTAATAAAACCGGCGGCTCAGGGTTCAAGTATAGGTTTATCCATTATTGACAGGAAAGAAGATTTAGCTAAAGCATTGGAACTTGCTTTTAAATTTGACGATAGACTTATCGTTGAAGAGTATATTAAAGGCAGGGAAATGACCGTGGGGATACTGGAGGAATCAGCTTTACCGGTTATTGAGATAATCCCGAGCCGCGCGTTTTTTGATTTTGAGGCCAAATACAAGGATGGGTTGACTGAATACGTTATTCCCGCCGGAATTGACAAAAAAACCGCTGCCAGGATTCAGGCTTCAGCTTTGTCCGCGCATAAGTTGCTGGGTTGTTTTGGCTATTCAAGGGTGGATTTGATCCTTCATGAAGAAGGCGATATCTTCGTTCTGGAAGTAAATACCATACCTGGAATGACCTCAACCAGCCTGCTGCCGAAAGCAGCCGGAAAGATACACATTAAATTTGAAGAGTTATGCATGAGGTTAATAAAATTAGCTTATGAAAAAGCAGAAAAATACTAATTTTCTGGGTTTGTTTGTTTTTGTAACTTTAATTCTTCTTGCTATCTTTATTTTTCTGGGATATATTTGGAATGTTGTTAAACATTCGGATATCTTTACGGTCAGGGAAGTAGTGGTGAAAGGTTCAGCAACAGGCAGCCTTTCTTATTTGAAAGGCAGGAATATATTTGACATTGATTCAAGAAGAGAATTCCGGGATGCCCTAAGGTCGTACCCGGATTACAGCTGCATCAAATTGGTAAAAATATTTCCTAGCCGCATATTTGTGGAATTTATCGGGCGTAAACCGGTTGCCTTAATAAAATTATACCGTTATTTTGCCGTTGATGAATCCGGCACCATATTTTACACTCAGGGTTCTCTGCCTGATGAACCCGGTTTACCGGTAATAACCGGCTTAGAGACAAAGCTCTTCGGGCCTAAACCGGGGGTAAGGTATAATATTAAGGAATTGGGCCTTGCTTTGGAAATCCTGCGGCAGGCAAAGAGGACGCATCTTTTGAAATATTACAAGATCCGTAAAATAGACGTTTACAACCCGGATAATGCTTCCATATTTATCCCGTTCGCTGATAATACAAGGAGAGATCTTGAGGTTAAGCTCGGCTCGAATAATATTACGGATAAGATCTCTATTCTCGCTGGTTTAATCATTAACGGGAAGAACGACATATCCGGCATAAAATATATTGACTTAAGATTCAATGAACCGGTAATAAAATTAAACGATGTTAAATCAGAATAGTTACATCTGCGCGCTTGATATCGGCTCAAGTAAAATATCCGTAACCTTTGCGCAAATTAAAAAGAAGCGGTTAAGCAGCCTTGAATTTGTAACCGTTCCGTCTAAAGGCGTCAGGGGAGGAGTTATTGTTGATTCAATTGAGTTGGTCGGCGCTATCAGCAAGCTGATGAAAACCCTGAAAGCCAGGTCTGGCGTCAATATCAAGAATATTTACGCTAATATTTCGGGACAGGATATTGTTACCAAGCGCAGCCACGCAATAATCCCTTTGGCCGAGAGAGGGAATAAAGTCATCACCCAATCGGATATTGAAGCCGCAAATGAACAGGCGCGTATACTCGGTTCAAGCCTTGAAGAAGAAATTATACAGATTATTCCTTCAAGCTATACTATTGATTCCAAGGATAATATCATAAACCCATTCGGGCTCTACAGCCATAAGCTGGAAGTGGATTTATACCTTATCTGCGGGAGACTTTCATCCATCCAGAGCCTTGCGAGAGTAATCCATCAGTCCGGTTATGAAATCAAGGATTTATTCTTCTCAGGCCTGGCCACAAGTAAAGCCGTGTTCAACAAAGAGCTAAGTGAGGGGCTGAATTTATTTTGCGATATCGGAAGCGATATTGTTGAATTATTGGTCTTTAAAGACGGACTTCTCAAGGATATGGAAATTATGTCTTTTGGAGGGGATGATTTGACGCAAAAGTTAAGTGATGAGCTTAAGATTCCCTTTGACTTAGCTGAAGATATAAAAAGATCCTACGGCATTATCGGGGATATAGAACAGATAGAAGAGAACAAGGAGATTTTAGTAAAAAAGAGCGAGCTTTATAAGCCGATAAAACAGAAACTCGTTTCTCAGATTATTACTCTAAGCGCAAAAGATATCTGCTCAAAGATAAAAGACGCAGTTGTCAGGAAAGTTGCGCCCCATGAAGTAAATAATTTCATAATTACCGGGCGCACCCTGCTTTTGGAAGGTTTTATTGAAACCCTGGAAAATACCCTTTCTATGCCCGTAAAGCTGGGCCGCATCAGGAATGAAGAGGTCCTCGCCCTTGCAAAAGAAGACGACGCTCTATCCGGGCAGAAATACCTGAATTATCTCACCTCGCTCGGTATGATCTGCGAGGTCTTACAAAGAAAGCCTATTTCAATGCAACCCCTTCATCAGCCCGCCAAAAACCTCCTTACTAAGGTCAAGAACAAGCTTACAGAGGTATATCAGGAATATTTTTAATTCATCTTTAAGGTTTGACCACTCAGTATTCTTGTGTATAATATATTAACTTAAAATTTGCTTAAGTAAGCTTATGATTAAGGATAATATAGGTAAGGTAAGAGAGCGTATTGCTGCTGTTTGCAGCAGGATTGGCAGAAAACCGGAAAACATCACTATCGTAGCCATAAGTAAGGCTAGGCCGGTAGAAGAGATAAAAGAAGTAGTTGAGTCCGGGATTTGCGATATAGGTGAAAACAGGGTCCAGGAAGCTTTTTTGAAATATCACGCTTTACAGTATGCGATAAGCGGTAAGCTTATAAGGTGGCATATGGTCGGGCATCTTCAGACCAATAAGGTAAAAGATGCGGTTAAGATTTTTGATTTAATCCAGTCGGTGGACAGCCTGCATCTGGCGCAGGAAATTGATAAGCAGGCGGCAAAAATCAATAAACTGCAGGACGTGCTGGTTGAAATAAAAACTTCCCCCGAGGAAAACAAGTCCGGGATGAGCCCGCGCGCTGCCGTGGTTGTGATAAACGAAATAGTAAAACTGAAAAACGTAAAGATAAAAGGCCTGATGACCATCGCTGCCGTAGTCGATGAGGCGCAAAAGGCACGGGAGTATTTTAAAGAATTGAGAGAGTTTAAAGAGAAGATAGACAGTTTTCATCTGGAATCCTGTGATATGCGTTTTTTGTCCATGGGCATGACCGATGATTATGAAGTGGCAATAGAAGAGGGCTCAAATATGCTGCGTATTGGGCGCGGCATATTCGGAGAATAATAAAAATATGTTAACTTTTTGGCCTAAAAAAATAGTCGGGATAATTGGTTATGGTAATATGGGTTCAGCTATCGCCGAAAGGATAAAGACAAAATATCAGGTACTAGTTTTTGACAAAGATGCAGAGAAGACAAGGAATCTTAAAAACGTAAAGGTATTTGACAATATTTTGGACCTCGCAGAAAAAGCCGATATCTTGATTTTAGCGGTAAAGCCACAGGATTTTGATACGTTACTAAAAGACATTAAGGAGAATATAGATAATAAATTGATTATTTCAATTGCTGCCGGTATTTCTACAAGGTATATTGAAAACATCTTAGGTACGGCAAGGGTTATCAGGGTAATGCCGAATATAGGGGCAATTGCCGGTAAAGCTACTTCTTGTCTTTGTAAGGGGAATCTTGCAAGCATGAAAGATTTAAAGTTTTCAGAAAGATTATTTAGAGGAATCGGTAAAACTTCGATAATTTCGGAAGATAAAATGCCTGTGGCGACAGCGGTCTCCGGTAGCGGTCCGGGATTTTATGCCGATAAGCGAGAGTCTAATTCCGAGGATTACAATCGCAATCCGCAAAAATTCTTAAAAGATTTCATAGTTTCTTTAGCCCGGGGAGGGGAAAAAGAAGGCCTTACTAAAAAAGAAGCTGAATTTCTAGCAAGCACTACTGGTGTAGCATCCGAGTATCTTATAGTCAAAATAAAAATTCCTCCTCTGAAATTAAAGCAGCAAGTTGCTTCTAAGGGTGGTACTACTGAAGCTGGATTAGCTGTATTGCATAGTGGAGGTTCGGTGGAGGACGCCGTAAAAGCAGCAAAGGCACAAGCGGAGAAATTATCGAAAGGATAAAATATGGGGCGTATCGGTATTATCGGCGGAAGCGGGCTTTATAAAATAGAAGGAATCAAGATTAAGAAAGAAGTTTTGGTAAATACGCCTTTTGGCAGGCCTTCCGGTAAATTCATTATCGGCGAGCTTGAAGGGAAAGAAATCGTTTTTGTCCCCCGCCATGATGTCAGCCATTGGATCCCTCCTAGCCGCATCAATTACCGGGCAAATATCTTTGCTATGAAGAAGCTTGGAGTGGATAGGATTATTTCGGTATCTGCCTGTGGAAGCCTTAAGGAAGAGCTTAAACCGCTTGATTTTGTAGCGGTTGACCAGTTTGTGGACCGCACTAATTCTGCGCGAGATATGAGTTTTTTTGATAAGGGAATAGTCGTTCATGTCGAATTAGCCCATCCTGTTTGTTCCGAGCTGCAAAAAGCAATCTATGAATCGGGAAGGGCGCTGAATTTGAGGATTCATAACGCAGGTACCTATATAAATATGGAAGGCCCGGCTTTCTCAACTTTGGCAGAGTCGCGGCTTTATCGCAGCTGGGGTATGGATGTCATAGGAATGACGAATTTTGCCGAGGCAAAATTGGCACGGGAAGCGGAAATATGTTATGCTACTTTGGCTGCAATTACGGATTATGACTGTTGGCATCCTGAACATGGCAGCGTTACGATAGAAATGATTATTGACAACCTGCGCAAGAATATAGAAAACGCAAAAAATATCCTTATAAGGTTGATTCGTAACTTGCCTCAAGATAAGCATTGCCCTTGCGCCAGCGCACTTAAGCACGCAATAGTTACGGATAAGAGATTTATACCGAAAAAGATAAAAAAAGATCTGGATATAATAATCGGTAAGTACGTAAAATAGATATGGATTACAAGAATACCCTTAATTTGCCTCAGACTAAATTCCCGATGAAGGCGGATCTACCCAGGCGGGAGCCGGTATTGTTAAAATCATGGGAAGGAAGAGGAATTTATAAGCTCATCCTTTCTAAAAGTAAAGATAGGCCTAAATATATCCTGCATGACGGCCCGCCTTACGCAAACGGGGATATCCATATAGGTCATGCTTTAAATAAAACCTTAAAAGATATTATCATCAAGTATAAGACAATGAAGGGATGCTATTCGCCGTATGTCCCGGGCTGGGATTGCCATGGCCTGCCTATTGAGCATGCCCTTTTTAAAGAATTAAAAATAAACAAACAAGAGATACCTCAGATAGATTTCAGGAAAAAAGCTTATGGATATGCAATGAAATACGTAGAGAACCAGAAAGTCCAGTTTAAAAGACTCGGTGTTTTTGGCGATTGGGAGAATCCTTATTTGACATTAAGCCGCGAATATGAAGAAGCGATAGTTGCGTCATTTAACGAATTGTTCAAGAAGGGCTATATTTACAGGGGGTTTAAGCCGGTTAACTGGTGCTTCAGGTGCGAGACAGCGCTGGCAGAAGCAGAAGTAGAGTACGAAGATCATACTTCGCCTTCCGTTTACGTTAAATTTAAATTGGAAGAGGGTAAGGATTTCGGCAAAGACAGTTTTCTGGTCATCTGGACCACTACGCCGTGGACTTTACTTGCTAATGTTGCCGTTAGCGTGCACCCGGATTTAATCTATTCTTACGTTGAAACTGAAAAAGGCAACCTCATTATTGCTGGGGAGCTTCTTGAAAAATCTGTTTCCGATATGGGGCTTGAAAAAATTAAAATTATAAAGGAATTTCAGGGGAACAAATTAGAAGGCCTGATTTATACGCATCCATTCGGACTAAGAAAAGGTAGAGTCGTTCTGGCGGATTATGTTTCAAAGGAGGAAGGAACCGGCCTTGTGCATACCGCTCCCGGGCATGGGCTTGAGGATTATCAAACCGGCTTGAGGTATAAGTTAGATATAATCATGCCGGTTGACGCAAAGGGAAGATTTGATCCTACGGTTGAGGAATTTAGCGGGATGAATGTTTATGACGCAAATAAAGTTATTATTGAGAAGCTGCAGAAAATAGGCGCCCTTCTTTTTGAATCAAAAGTTTCTCACTCATACCCGCATTGCTGGCGTTGTAAAAACCCGATAATATTCCGGGCTACCAAACAATGGTTTTTGTCTATAGATAAAGACAGCTTGCGGGATAAGCTTATCCGCGCGATAGAAGAGGATGTAACATGGGTTCCGGCTTCAGGCAAAGACAGGATTTCTGCGATGGTGAAGTTACGGCCCGATTGGTGTCTTTCCCGCCAGCGCTATTGGGGGGTGCCGGTGCCGGCTTTAGTTTGCCTTGAGTGTAAAGAAGAATTTTTTACCCCTGAGGTGATAGAAAAATTTTCTCAGCTTGTAGCAAAAGAAGGCACGGATTGCTGGTTTACAAGAAAGATAGAAGATTTCTTGCCTCAAGGCTTAACCTGCCCTGTCTGCGGAAAAGGTAAAACGTTTTCCAAGGGCTCGGATATCCTTGATGTATGGTTTGACTCCGGAGTCAGCAGCCAGGCGGTATTAAAGAAAAGGAAAGAGCTAGGCGGAGTGCCTGCGGATTTATATCTGGAAGGCTCTGACCAACACAGAGGGTGGTTCCAGTCTTCGCTTATTCTGGGTATGTGCATAGATAATGCTCCCTCTTTTAAGACAGTGCTGACGCACGGATTTGTGGTGGACGGGGAAGGCAGGAAGATGTCCAAGTCCTTAGGCAATGTAATTTCCCCTTTTGATATTATCAAAGATTACGGAGCGGATATTTTAAGGATGTGGGTAGCTTCAAGCGACTATAACGAAGATATCCGTATCTCCAAAGAGATATTAACCCGGCTTTCCGAAGCATACCGCAAGATCAGGAATACCGCTAGATTTATCTTAAGTAACCTTTATGATTTTAATCCGGATACTGATAAAGTCAGTTATGAGAACCTTAGAAAGATAGATAAATGGATTCTATTCAGAATGGAATTCGTTTTAAACATTGTAACTACTGCATATGGCACAGAAGCTAACCCTACTTTTGAATTCCATAAAGCATACAAAACTATTTATGATTTTTGCAATGAAGACCTTTCTATGTTTTACCTGGATACGGTAAAAGGCAGGCTTTATACTTATAGGGCGGACTCGTCAGAGAGACGTTCTGCCCAGACAGCTATTTATGAAGTATTGAATTGTTTGGTGCGGATGCTTGCGCCTATTCTCGTTTTTACTTCGGAAGAGATCTGGCAGATTATGCCTAAAGAAAGCAAAGATAAAGAAACCGGCAGTATTCATATTGCGTCTTTCCCCATAAAAAATTCTGTCTTCGCGCAAGATAATGCCAAGGTTAATATAGATGAAGAGTTAAAACCGGGAATTGAATTAAGACAAGAGGTGGCAAAAAAAATAGAAGAATTGCGCGGGAAAGGCGCCATAGGAAGTTCTTTTGACGCCAAAATAAATCTATTGACAAATGACCCCGCTCGGTATACATTTTTAGAAAGCTTAAAAAGCGATCTTTGCGAGATTTTCAAGGTTTCACAGGTTGAAGTCAGAAATGCCGCTAATGTAACTGAGTTTACGGTGGAGGCAGTTAACGCGCAGGGGAAAAAATGCGTGCGCTGCTGGAATTATTCCTCTGCCGTGGGTAGCGATAAAACCCACAGCGGGCTCTGCGATAACTGTTTGAAGGCAATAGGAGAAGAAAAATAGTGAAAAATAAATTTACGAAAAAAGAGCTGTCGGAATTTAAAAAAATAGTTTTAAAAAAGAAAGACGAGCTTTTGGAAGATATCCAGCATATTTCGGATGATACCCTGAAGAAGTCCCAGAAGGAAGCGTCTGGAGATATTTCCGGTTATACCTATCACATGGCTGACGTGGCAACCGATAGTTATGACCGCGAATTCTCGCTGGGCCTTGCCTCAAGCGAGAGGAAATTTATCTACGAGCTTGATGATGCCTTAAAGAGAATAGAAGAAGGCACCTTCGGTATATGCCAGGACTGTAAATCTTTAATATCAAAGAGCAGGCTTAAGGCTGTTCCCTATGCGCGCAGTTGCGTAAAGTGCCAGGAAAAAAGGGAGAAGAGGTAATTTTATCTCATCAGGTGATCTTTTTTATCATCGTTTCGGTAATCCTTGTCTTAGACCGTGTAAGTAAAATTCTCGTCACCAAATACCTTAGCCTTAATAGCTCTGTACCCCTGATTAAGGGGGTGTTCCATATCAGCCTTGTGCATAACCGGGGCGGTGCGTTTGGCCTGTTAAGAAATCAGCTCCCGTTCTTTATCCTGACTTCGCTTGTCGCAGTAATACTTATTTGGCGCTCCTTACGGGCCGATAAGCACAACAAAGTTTATACAATAGCGTTAAGCTTAATTCTCGCCGGAGCTTTAGGTAATTTAATTGACCGTGTATTTTACGGATACGTTATTGATTTTCTTGATTTTCGTATCTGGCCTGTCTTCAATGTAGCTGACAGCGCCATTACCGTAGGCGCACTTATTTTAGGCTGGGGTATAATATTTAATAAAAATGCATCCTGAAATTTGCAGAATCGGTCCTCTGGTAATTTATTCTTACGGTTTAATGCTCGTTATCGCGTTTACCTGCGCGGTGAGCCTGGCTTCGGCTGAAGCAAAGAGGCAGAATATTGACTCCGAAGCAATCTTCAACGTTTGTTTTCTGGCATTCATATCCGGGATTATCGGTGCCCGTATATTGTATGTCGTTGAGCATTTCAAAGATTATTTAGGCGCTCCGCTTGAAATCATCATGATTCAGCACGGCGGACTCTCTTGGTTCGGCGGGCTTATTTTCGGGGTGCTTTCAGGCCTGATATATTTAAGGATTAAGAAGCTACCTGTCTTAAAAGTCCTTGATATTATCGCGCCTTACATCGCCTTAGCCCAAAGCATAGGCAGGATTGGTTGTTATTTTAACGGTTGCTGTTATGGCAGTACGCCCTATTTGCCGACGCAAATCTATTCATCGTTACTCCTGCTTCTGATTTTTCTGTTCTTAAGAAACTTCCAGTTCAGGCCGCATAAAGAAGGGCAGGTCATTGTTCTCTACCTTATCCTCTATTCTGTCAAAAGGTTTTTTATAGAGTTCTGGCGCCTTGAGCATAGCCCCATTTTATTCGGCTTGAACTTATTCCAATTAATTAGTATCGTCGTATTTATTACGGCGTTATTAATCCATCGCGCGATAAAAATAAAAAAGTAACCATACATGAAAGAATATCTCCTGGAAGTTACTGCTGAATTTTCGGGTAAAAGACTTGATTTATTTTTAATGGACGCTTTAAAAATGCTGGAGCCGGGTTTATCCCGCACTGCGGTGCAGAAGATAATCCTTAAGGGCAAGGTTCGTGTCGGGGGAGTGGAAAATACAAAGCCGCACCATAAAGTAAAAGACGATGACGAGATTAAAGTTGTAATTGAAGATAAGAAGGAAGGCGGGATTAAAGCGGAAGATATTACGCTAGATGTTATTTATGAAGATGAAGACATTGCCGTAATTAATAAAGATGCGGGCATTGTGGTGCACCCTGCTCCGGGTAACTATGAACATACTATGGTTAATGCGTTGCTGTACCGTTTTAAAAAAATATCCGATATCAATCCCGGAAGGCCCGGTATAGTACACAGGCTTGATAAAGAAACCTCCGGGCTTCTGGTTATCGCCAAGAATAATGCCGCCCATTTGCATCTTACTAAACAGTTTGCCCAGCATTCCATTGAGCGTAAATACGTAGCAGTTGTCAGCGGTAAGGTCGAGTTTGACGAACACATCATAGAGGCCTCAATTGGAAGGCATCCCTTTAAAAGGACGAATATGTCGGTAAATTTTAGCGATAAATCAAAATATGCAAGGACATATTACCGTACTTTAAGGCGCAGCGATAGTTTGAGCTTGTTGGAATTAAAGCCTTTTACCGGCAGGACTCATCAGTTGAGGGTGCATCTTGCTTTTATCGGACATCCGGTTCTGGGAGACATTAAATACGGCAGGAAAGGAAAATACATCCGTATGTTCCTACACGCCAAAGAAATAGGCTTCATCCATCCGCGTACCAATAAGTTTGTTAAATTCTCTACGGAAATACCCAAAGAGTTCCTGGTACTGTTTTAATTTCCCCTTGCCGTAAGTTGCCTGTTCGTAAACTAACGTTATCCTGCCTCACATTAACTCAGTAAGTATAAACATGGTATCTTATCCTTATGCTGTTGGATTAAATCTTTTTGTGGCAGCAAGGATTAATTCGCAGACGCCCGCCACATTTCATTACGGGCTACAATTTATGTTCGTTCGTTTCACTCGCTCCATAAATTGTCTGCTCATTAAAAAATGTCTTGATTTTTGCCTATGCGATTGTTATATTAAAACAGTTAACTTTAAGAACTTACGTAAAAATTTTAAATTAAAGAGGGAGGGGCAAGATGGGCAATAAAGCCAAAGTAGCCGTACTCATATTAATTATATTATTCATAGCTGCCTTAGCTTTGGCAGGCGGGGTATTTTATCTTTTGCAGCAGGAACACAATAAGAACGTAACTCTTCAGGGACAGCTTGATGATTTAAAAGAGCGGCAGCGCATAACCGAGAACCAGCTTCAGGAATCAATAAAGACGGCTTCCGACTTGAACGTTAAACTTAAAGCTGTGCAAGAGCAGCTGGATTCTGTAAGTAATGAATTAAAGCAGGTAAAAGCGGATAAAGAAGCGGCGTTAAACAGGGTAGAGGAATTTAAGAGATACATGGGGCAGGCTAACAGTGAACGCGCGCTTTTAGAGGGTAGGCTGACCGTCGCCAACGAAGATATAAAGAAAGCCCAGGCAAGCTTAAAGGACATTCAGGACCAGAAAACCCAGCTTGAGAATAAAGTTAAAGAGCTCCAGACGCAAGTTCAGGGCATTGAGTTAGGCAAGATTGTGGTCAGCCCCGAAACCAAAGAAACGGCGAAGAAAGAAAATAAAAAGCTAGCTAAAGAAAAGAAGGGCGCCGCTCAAAAGAAAGCTCCGGAACCAAAACCGGCAGTTGAAGAAAATAAAGCAGCAGCTCCTACCGGCGCCTTGGAAGGCAAAGTTTTGGTCATAAATAAAGAGTATAACTTTGCGGTGTTAAACCTCGGTAGTCGCGACGGTATTAATGTAGGGGACTCTTTCTCCGCATATCATAACGGTAATTATATCGGCGATCTGGTAGTTGAAAAACTTCACGATTCCATGTCGGCTGCTAACTTCGTGAACCCTGACTTAAAAGATAAAATTGCCGAAGGCGATAAGGTTATGCAAAAGAGTAAATGAAGCCCTTTGTAGTCAAGCCGCTTGAAAGGCTAAAAGGCTGGATTTCTCTTCCGGGCGATAAATCTATTGCCCACCGCGCTGTTATCTTTAGCGCTCTCGCCAGTGGAAAAACCCAAATTAAGAATTTTCCTGCGAATAACGATTGTCTTGCCACTATCTCCGTATTTAAACGATTAGGGATAAAAATAGTTAAAGGAAAAACAATCTCTGTCTACGGGAAAGGGCTTATGGGTTTAAAACCGTCCAAGGACCCCATTTTCGTAAAGGAGTCGGGAACGACTGTGCGCCTTCTGCTCGGAGTTTTGGCGGGGCAGAATTTTCAAACACTTATTTTGACGGGACGGGGTTTATCTAAGAGGCCGATGTTACGCGTAACAACGCCATTAAGATTAATGGGTGCAGTTATCCGCGGGCAAGAGTATCCGCCGATAACGATTAAAGGTGGTAATCTCAGAGCTATTAACTACAAAATACCGGTAGCATCTGCTCAGGTAAAATCCGCAATTCTTCTGGCGGGCCTTTACGCCAGGGGCAAAACAACAATTATTGAGTCAGTAAAAACGCGTGACCATACTGAACGGATGCTTAAATTATTCGATGCATCTATAGAAAGTAAAAAGAACAAAATAACCGTTAAAGGGACCAAAGAATTGATTTCGCCTGCTAAAGTTTACGTTCCGGGAGATATTTCTTCCGCAGGTTTCTTTATCGTGGCTGCAACGATATTACCGGGTTCAAAAATCGTGATTAGAAAGGTAAGCTTAAATCCTTCTCGTACGGGGATTATTAAGGTATTAAAGAGAATGGGCGCAGATATTCAGTTACCAGCTTTAAAAACCCGGTTTTCTGCCGGCGAACCAATGGGGAATTTAACGGTAAAGAGCAGCCCCTTGAAAGGTGCGATAGTAAGGAAAGAAGAAATACCCTTTCTTATTGATGAATTACCTGTTTTAATGGTGGCAGCTTGCTTTGCTCGCGGCAGAACCGAATTTCAAGGTGTGGAAGAATTACGCATCAAAGAAACAGACAGGATTAAATCAATGTGCGTTAATCTGAAGAAAATGGGCGCTGATATTAAAGTAATTAAATCCAATCATTCAGAAAAAATCGTGGTTAAAGGCGTAAAGGGGCTGAAAGGCTCAAGGGTAAGCAGCTTTGGCGACCATCGCACGGCAATGAGCCTGGTTGTGGCGGGTTTAGCGGCAAAAGGTAACTCAAAAATAGATGATATCTCCTGTATATCTAAATCTTTCCCAGGTTTTATCAAGACCTTAAATACTTTAAAGAGCTAACTTTTTATACATTCGCGGCTAAAAAATTGATATTTGGGTAGGGTCGCTCAGTATCAATTTTAGGCTAATGAAAATGACGTAAAAATTGATTTGACATAGGGTTTAATCTCTGTTAAAATTCCTAAACAGCTTTTCTAAGGGGGATTCATATGATTAATTTCAGGAAAATCGCTAAAAATACCGCTGATTACATCCATGGGCTCCTTTCCAATGATATAGGTATTGATTTGGGGACAGCCTCTACTTTGGTTTATGTGAAAGGGGAAGGCATTGTTATTTGTGAACCTTCGGTAGTAGCTATTGAAAGAGGCACTACCCATGTTTTGGCAGTAGGTAGCGAAGCTAAACGTATGCTTGGCCGCACCCCCGGCAATATCGTAGCTATCAGACCGATGAAAGACGGGGTTATCACGGATTTTGAGATAACCGAAGCCATGCTCAGGTACTTTATCAGAAAGGTCCGCCGCGGCCGTTTCCAGTTAAACCCCCGTATTGTCATTGCTATACCTTCCGGCATCACGGAAGTTGAGAGGCGCGCGGTAAAGGAATCTGCCGAGCGTGCAGGGGGAAGGGAAGTATTCTTGATTGAAGAGCCTATTGCCGCTGCAATTGGGGTAGGGCTGCCGATACAGGAACCTTTGGGTAATATGATTATTGATGTTGGAGGCGGGACAACGGAAATTGCCGTCATATCTTTAGCCGGGACAGTATTCTCTAAGTCTATCAGGATAGGCGGCGATGAGATGGATGAGGCGATTGTAGAATACTTAAAGAAAACTTATAACCTGATGGTCGGCGAACGTACCTCCGAAGAAATAAAAATAAAGATCGGTTCGGCTTATCCGTTAGAAGAAGAGATGAGCCTTGAGGTCAAGGGCAGAGATTTAGTTGCGGGCCTACCCAAGACGGTTACTATTACTTCCGAAGAAATACGCGAAGCATTGCAAGAACCTGTACACGCGATAGTAGAAGCTACAAAGATTTCCCTAGAAAGGACGCCGCCGGAATTATCTTCAGACCTGATTGAACACGGCATTGTCATGGCCGGAGGCGGTTCCCTCTTAAGGGGCCTGGATAAACTCATTTCCGAAGAAACGGGTTTACCGGTGCATGTTGCTGACGATCCTCTGACTGCCGTTGCCAAAGGCACAGGCAAGGTTTTGGATGAAATACATTATCTAAAGAAACTTACCGTTCCCATCAAAAGCGAAGTTCAACCTTAGTTGATTTAGCAAACAGATGTGCTTAATCTTAAAAACAAAAATTTAATTTTCTATTTTCTTGTCGGTTTATCGGTTTTATTCGCCGCAGGTTCAGTTTCCGTATTAAAAAACCCCGTCCTTGACTTTTCAAAATTCCCTTCCATAGCGGTTAGCGCAGTCCGTCGCGAGTTTATGGGTATCATTTTTTATCACCGGAATTATGTCCAGAATGAACATTTGCGCAACGAAGCGGATTTCTTTAGGCAGAAAGTAAATTCTCTTAATGAAATAGATCTGGAAAACCTACGCCTTAGGAAGCTCCTATCTTTTAAACAGGAGCTTCCTTTTAAGGTAATAGCCGCCAGGGTTATAGCCCGTTCGCCGGACAACTGGTATTCGGTGATTATTATAGATAAAGGCTCATCAGGCGGCGTCCAGCGGGGGCAGGCGGTTATAAATAATTTCGGGCTTATCGGCCGCGTAATGGATACCACTGCTTTTACGAGTAAGGTCATGTTAATCAGCGACCCTAATTTGAGCGTATCCGCTATTGTTGAACGCAGCCGCGAGGTGGGGCTTATTACCGGCACCCTCGGAACGCAATTGCTCATGAAATATCTTCCGCAGGATGCGGATATAAAAGCACAGGATAAAATTATTACCTCCGGAATGAATCGGAATTACCCTAAAGGCCTCCCAATCGGGAACGTGGTTGAAGTCGGCAATGAGTTTTCCAGCCTCGGACGCTATGCGGTTATCAAACCTGCGGTAAACCTTTCTTTTCTGGAAGAAGTTTTTGTGATTGTAAAATGAAAAAGGCAAACTTCTGCGTAATTTTGGCCGGCTGCGCGATAATACAGGTTACGCTTTTAAATTACCTGAAAGTTTTTACGGTCGGGCCGGATTTGCTTTTGATTTGTACCGTAATAGCCTCGCTTGTTTTCCCTTTGAAATGGGCTTTATTTTTTTGCCTGTCGGCAGGAGTTTTTAAGGATGCCTTTGGCGCAGGCGTTTTCGGTATAAATACCGCTTTATTTCCTCTTTGGGGTTTTTTGATTATTAAACTTACGCGAAAGATAGCAATTGATAATAATATAATGAGGGTATTGTTAATCGCTGTCGTAACACTGGTGCATAACCTGCTGACAGGCATAATATTTATGTATTACGGAACCAATCTCCCTTTTGGTATATTATTTCGCATATTATTGCTATCGCCACTTTTGGCAGCTATTTTTTCCCTTCCCATGCTTAAATTCTTTAAGAAACTTCCCCAGGTTCACTATGAACAAGACTAAAATTGTAAATATAATTGTGGTTTTGATGTTTTTATTACTAGGTCTGGCACTTTTTAACACAGAAGTAATTCAAGGCAGGAAGTACAGAGATTTAAGCAATAAAAATTGTATCAGGTTAATCCCCCAGATGGGCAGCCGCGGGAAAATCCTTGACCGTAACGGCCAAGTTTTAGTTGACAACAAGATATCTTACGATGTCCTTATCGCTCCTGAAGACCCGTTCCAACAGGAAAAAATCTTGCAGGCCGTAAGAAGCGTATTAAAACTAAGCCTTGAAGATTTAGAAAAGGCTTATAGGGGAAATTTTATTTCTGTTTCAGTACCTACCCTTGTTGCCCGGAATATTGGCTTAAAGAATGCAATTGCCCTCGAGGAAATCAAAGTTGACCAGCCGGGGATTATTATTATGCCGCGGCCGGTGAGGAATTATCCTTTTGGGAATTTAGCCGCGCATGTTATGGGATATTTAGGTGAGATTGACCGCTGGCGCCTGACCAAGCTTTCGGATTACGGTTATAAGACTAAAGATAAAGTCGGATTCGGAGGGGTAGAAGAAAAATATGATTATTATTTGCGGCAGGAGGAAGGAGGGGTCTCGCTTGAAGTAGACCACCGGGGAAGGCTTACGCGTGTTTTGGGGTATCTTCCTCCTAAGAACGGGTTGGATATCCAGTTGACTCTGGATTTAAAGATAGAAAAAATCTCAGAGGCCGCCCTTTCCGGATTAAAGGGCTGCGTTGTCATTATGGATCCATATACTGGAGAAATCATTTCTATGGCCAGTTTTCCTGTTTTCTACCCTGGTGATTTTATTGAGTCCGGAAAGTCTCTGTCTGCTTATTTTACTGATCCTGATGCCCCGTTGGTCAACCGCGCAATAAGTTCAAGTTTTCCGCCGGCTTCGGTTTTTAAGGTGGTTGTCGCAACTGCAGCGCTTGAGACAAAAAAAATTAATACATCCACTACTTTCGTTTGTTCGGGAAGTACGCTTATCGGAAAAAGGAAATTCAACTGCTGGAGTATTCACGGTCCGGTAAACCTGAATCAGGCTATAATCCATTCCTGCGACGTATTTTTTTACCGCACAGGTTTATTAGTCGGAGCGCAGGTTATACATGATTATGCGCTAAAGTTCGGATTAGGGAAACCTTCGGGGTTTGAGCTCCCTTACGAAGCGGGAGGCTTTGTCCCTTCTCCTTTATGGAGGAAAATAAATAAATTCAAAAACTGGTTTGACGGGGATACGGCTAATTTAGCAATCGGGCAGGGCGATTGTCTTATTACTCCTTTACAAATGGCAAGGATGATCTGCGTCTTTGCTAATAAAGGTTATCTTGTAACGCCTTACATTGTCAAGGCAATAGGCGGCAGGGATATTTCAAGGTACCAGAAGAGGATAACTCCGCTTTCCTTAAAGGCATCAACAATCAATAATATCAGGGAGGGCTTAAGAGGCGTTGTTAGCAGCGCAGACGGAACCGCCAGTACTTTATCGGTTTTACCTGTTGAGATTGCCGGAAAGACCGGCACGGCCCAGGCGTCTCCAAAGCAGCCTCATGGCTGGTTTGTGGGGTTCTTTCCTTATAAAGAGCCTAGATATGTTATTTGCGTGTTTCTGGAGCACGGCGGCTCAGGGTATGCAGCTTCCGTGGTGGCAGAGGATATAATCAAAGGGATGCACAAAGAAGGCTTATTGTAACCGCCATGCATAAATCAGCTTTATACATTTTATTTATTGCGTTGCTTATCGTTTCAATAGGGATTATATCAATTTACAGCAGCACTTATCAAAAAGAAGGCAAGCCCTGGCAGGACATATACAAACGCCAGATTCTATGGATCATTATAGGAGCAGTATTTTTCGTGCTTTTGTCAAACCTGCATTATCGCCGGCTCTGGGATTGGACTTATCCGTTATATATTGTGGCGTTGTTTTTATTGTTGCTGGTTTTTGTATCCGGCGTGGTGCGCCTGGGTGCTCAGCGTTGGTTAAAGATAGCCTGGTTTAATTTTCAGCCTTCGGAATTTGCGAAGTTAATTCTTGCCATATTCCTTGCGCGTTATTTCAGCAGAAAATCGGTTGACGACGTATCGGTATTAAGCAAGAGGTTCGGAATATTCCGCGGGATAATCCTTCCGTTTATCTTTGTTTCTATCCCTATTTTTTTCATCATTGAACAGCCTGATTTGGGCAGCGGCATGATTTTACTGCTTTTATTCGTAACCTTTTTATACCTGACTGGAGTAAAGATGCGTTATGTCATAATATTTATCTTTGTCATGGCTTTACCGTTGCCCTTTATATGGCATTTATTAAGGGATTACCAGAAACAAAGGCTGCTCGTATTTTTAGACCCTAATATAGATCCGCTCGGTGCGGGCTATACCGTAATTCAGTCAAAAATTGCGGTTGGCTCGGGTTGGTTGTGGGGGAAAGGCTGGCTTTCAGGAACGCAAAGCCAGCTGCATTTCTTACCTGAGTCGCATACGGATTTTATTTTTGCTACCTTTGCCGAAGAGTGGGGTTTCTTAGGCAGCGCTCTTTTACTGCTTCTGTATTATTTGTTAATACACCGCGGTTTTATGATTGCCAAAAGGACGAATGACCCGTTCGGTAAATTGCTTGCTTTCGGGATTTCTCTTATGTTTTCCATTCAGGTCTTCATTAATATTGCCATGAATATGGGATTAGCGCCCGTAGTGGGCGTGCCTTTGCCGCTAATGAGTTACGGTGGTTCTTCTATTCTGGTCACTTTTATTGCTTTGGGAATCCTGGCGAATATAGATAAGACAAGAGGTGTGTTTTAATGGAAGATATCCTATTAACCGTAAAACGGCCTGCTCAATACATCGGGCGTGAATGGAATGTCTCAAAAAAGGAGTTTGATAAAACGAATATCCGTTTTGCCCTTTCATTCCCCGACCTTTATGAAGTAGGGATGAGTAATTTAGGCCTAAGGATTATTTACGGGATATTAAATAATATATCTGATGTTGTTTGCGAAAGGTTCTTTTCTCCTGATAGCGATATGGAGGCGCTCTTGAGGAGCACTAATCAAAGTATCCGTTCGCTTGAGTCGCAAAAAGGGTTAGATGAATTTGAGTTAATCGGGTTCTCTTTAGGTTCAGAATTGTGCTATACGAATATTTTGAATATTTTAGAGCTTGGGGGGATTCCCCTGAAGAGCAGCGAACGTTTGAATAATCATCCTCTTGTTATCGGAGGCGGGCCGTGTGCCTTGAATCCGGAACCATTGCATGAGTTTTTTGACATATTCATCATAGGGGAGGCAGAAGAGGCGTTAGTCGAAATAGTTGATATTTACCGGCAACATAAGCCTGACTATAAATCGGGAAATATATCCAAGAGCGGGCTCCTGTTATTGTTTGCGCACCTAGAGGGTGTTTATATTCCCTCTTTTTATGAAACTAAGGAAACTTGCGATGGCCTGCTTGAAGAATTCAGGCCTAAGATAACAGGTGTGCCTTCAAAAATCTCAAAACGCACCATAGAAGACCTGGATGTTTCATTTTTCCCCGTTGAATGGTTAGTGCCGTACATTCAGATTATCCATGACCGGATTACGCTGGAAATTATGCGCGGCTGCCCGAACCGCTGCCGTTTCTGTCAGGCAAGGTCCCAGTATTTCCCCTTGAGGATAAAGAAAGCAGAAAAAATCCTGGAACTGGCAAAACAGGCTTATAAAAATACGGGTTATGAAGAGATATCATTGGGGGGTCTTTCCGTAAGCGATTATCCAAAAATAGAAGGACTTTCGCAATCCCTGCTTGACGCATTTAAAGGTGAGGCAGTCAGTGTTTCTCTTCCTTCAATCAAAGCGCATTCTTATGTCGGTAATCTTTCTTCCATTATCGCTAAAGTAAAGAAGACCGGCCTCACCTTTGCTCCGGAAGCAGGCAGCGACAGATTACGCAGTTTATTGTTAAAGGATTTTGATGAGAAAGAATTCTTTCGCGCGCTTCTTGAGGCTTACGCTGCGGGCTATCAGCGGGTAAAACTTTATTTTATGGTTGGTCTTCCTTTTGAGACGGATGCGGATTTGGATGCCATTGTCGACTTTTCTAAGCGCGTATCGGAAGAGCGCAGGAAGGTAGCTAAGGGAGCGGCTGAAGTGAATGTCAGTATCAATACGCTGATACCTAAACCGCACACGCCTTTTCAATGGTTCGGGATGAGCAGCGGAGAAGAGATACAGAGGAAATACGATTACCTTAAGACTAAGATTAAAAGCCGACACCTGAAGCTTAATTTTCATAACTGGCAGATGAGCATGCTAGAAGGAATACTTTCGCGCGGGGATAGGCGGTTAAGCGCGGTAATATTGAATGCCTTTAAGAAAGGCGCTAAATTTGATGCCTGGAGCGATCATTTTGATTTTCAGAAATGGGCGCAGGCCTTCAGGGAATCAGGGGTGGATCCTGCAGCGTACTTGAAAGAAAGGCCCGGAAATTCTTTCTTTCCGTGGGATTTTCTGGATGTAGGGATAAATAAAGACAGTCTTATCCGCGAATTTTACAAACTTATTGAAAACAAAGGAGATAAAGGGTATAATCACTAAGCATGGAGGTTTAAAATGACAAAAAATTTAAATAATTTATCTTTAGCTTCGCGTGGCATTAAATATAAGTTAAGGATTTCTTTTTGTCTGATGTCCGTCCTGCCCCTCCTGGTTAGTGCCTATCTTATTTCTTCCTATGTTTTGCCTAAATTTGGTTTAAAAATTGATATTGCGTTAGCAATGGCAATAAGCGTAATAATTGCTTTGATAGGTTTTTTCTTGATTAAAGAAGTTATTGACCGGATACTTTCAGTCACAACTGAGGCAAAATTAATTGCCGCAGGGGATTTAAACCGGAAAGTTGTGGCCAAAGAGGACGATGAAGTCGGCGACTTAAGCGAGGCGCTTAATCAGCTGACTATGCGCATCCGCAGCAACATGGATGAGCTTAAGGGCTATGGAGAGAAAACCTCCGAGATAAACCTTGAGATACAGAGGCGGGTCCTCGTGCTTTCCAGCCTTCTGCAGATCAGTTCCCTTATTTCGCAGGGAACGAAACTGGAAGATATTTTTAAGGTCACGATAGAGAAATCCCGTATGCTGGCAAATTCGGAGGTCGCGTTCCTGCTTTATCGCGAAGAAACGGATAACAATTTCCGCATTAAGTTGGTGGACGGAATTAACCCAAAGCCGCTTCTTAACTTACATGTTTTCCTTCAGGATGAGATTTTCAGCAGCGCCATTAAGCATAATAATCCTCTTTTAGTGGATAAACAGAGCAAACTTCCGGATATTACGAGGAATGCGCTTTCTGAAAAATTCCGGGTCAAAAACATGCTTGCTTTGCCTGTATATCTAAGGGGAAGCGTAAGGGCGATATTCGCCATAGGCAACAACAAGGAAGATTTTATTTACAGGAAAGAAGACATCGAGCTTCTGGATGTTTTTTCCAAGCAGATCGCCATTGCTATCGAGAACGATTTGTTAATGGCAAAAGTTGAAAAATTAGAGATACGTGACGCCTTAACTGGGCTTTACAACTTAAGTTATATCAAGAGCCGCCTGAACGAAGAAATCAAGAGGGCCATTGCTTACCAGCGGCCATGCGCGTTCATAGTTTTTGATATTGATAATTTTAGAAAATACCTTGATTCTTTCGGCTCCCTTAATTCCGAAGCGACGCTGAAAAAAATTGCTACCCTGATTAGCTCTTCGGTAAGTGAAGTTGACCGGGTAGGAAGGACCGCGGATGATGAATTTGCCGTAATCCTTCCCGAAAGGAATAAGCGTCAGGCCAATGAAATAGCCGAGAATATCAGAAAGAAAATAGAATTTACTTTTAACGAAGAAGACGAAGTAATTAAGCGCCTTACCGTAAGCGCGGGTATCAGCGAGAATCCGCTTGATGGAGTAAGTTCCGAAGAACTAATCGTAACTTCCTGCGAGGCGCTAAAAATTTCCAAAGAACAGGGAAAGAACAGGGTTAGTATCTTTAAGGGAGCCAGATAATGCCCTTAAGAAGGATTATTAATAAGCAATTGGGAGAGCTTTTAGTCGACAGAGGCCTGATTACGCCGGAGAAGCTTGAGAAGGCCCTGGGTTACCAGCGGGATAGGGGCGGGTTAATCGGTGAAATCCTCGTTGAACTGGGTTTTGTCAAAGAGGAGGATATTGCCCAGGCCTTAACCACTCAGTACGGTTTTCCCTTCTTGCCGTTGGGCAATTATGATATTAACATTGAGATATTGAACATTATCCCCGGCCGCGTTGCCCGGCAATACCTGCTTATACCGGTAGATAAAATCGGGAATAATCTTACGATTGCCATGTCCAATCCCCTTAACGTGCAGGCAGTTGAAGATGTGGAATTGCTTTCCGCTTGCAGCGTGCAGGTATTTGTCTCAACTTCATCCGATATCAAGAAGGCAATAGAAAGATATTATAAAGAATAATGCTTTCACTGAAAGAACGGCTGACTGAGATTTTAATTAACAACAAAATTGTTTCTGAAGAGCAACTAAGGCAGGCCTTAAGCGTTCAGGCAGAAAAAGGTGGACGCTTAAGCGACATTATCGTAGAGTTAAAATTCATTCAGGAAAGCGAGCTGGTTTCTCTGATAAGCAGGAGCCTAGGCCTACCCCTGATTGACCTTAAGCGTTTTAAGATTGACTCGGAAATGCTCAAAATTATCCCCGCGGATATTGCCCGCCATTATTTGATAATGCCCGTTTCCAAAATTGCCGATACGGTTACTCTGGCAATGGCCGACCCCCTGAATATTTTTGCCATTGACGATGTGAAATCCCTGACCGGTTACAAGATAAATCCCATAATAGCCACAAGTAAGGATATACTCCAGGCCATTGAAATTTCCTATCCGGATGCGACAAAGAGTATCATTGACGATTTGGTAAAAGAAATTTCCTCTTCTTCAATAGAACTTATACGTGAAGAGAAGGAAGTCCTGCTCAGCGACAGTGAGCTGGACCGCATAAGCCGGGAAGCCCCGGTGATTAAAATTACAAACATGATTTTAGAGCAAGCGGTGATGAAGAAGTCTTCGGATATATTGCTTGAGCCGTTTGATAAAAAATTACGTATTCGTTTCCGCATTGACGGCATCCTTAACGAAGAAAAGGCTCCGCCCAAGGGCATGCATCCGTCTATAGTATCCCGTATAAAAGTCATGTCTGATTTGAACATTGCCGAACACCGCCTGCCTCAGGACGGTAGGTTCAAAGCCAAACTATCGGGAAGGGAGGTTGATTTCCGCGTTTCCATACTTCCTTCAAGTTTTGGCGAAAAAGTAGCAATACGTATTTTAGATAAAAATCAGGCTATGCTTGATATTGAAAAACTGGGCTTTAGCGAAGATATGGTTTCTATATTGAAAAAAATATCAAAATTTCCGCACGGCATGATCTTGGTTTGTGGCCCTACGGGCAGCGGAAAGACTACTACTTTGTATTCATTATTAAAATACTTAGACAGCCCCGAAAAAAATATCGTTACGGTTGAAGATCCTATAGAATATCAGCTGGACGGGATCAATCAGGTCACGGCGAGGCCCGAGATCGGGCTTACCTTCGCAGCGTCGCTGCGTTCCATTCTAAGGCAGGATCCCAATATAATTATGATCGGCGAGATCCGTGATTATGAGACGGTAGATATAGCGATTAAGAGCGCCTTAACCGGTCACCTGGTCTTGTCCACTTTACACACTACCACGGGTCCCGGTTCAATAGTACGGCTTATTAATATGGGGGTTGAACCGTATTTAATCAATTCGTCCATTATCTGCGTTATGAGCCAGCGTTTAGTGCGTAAAATATGCGTTAATTGCAAAGAGCCATATCTATTAAAGGAAGATATATTGGAAAGCCTAAAATTGGATGTGCACGAATACGGAAAAAAGGAATTTTTCCGGGGTAAAGGATGTGTTCGTTGTTTTAATTCAGGTTATAGCGGCAGGACCGGCATCGCCGAGGTTTTATTGTTAAGCCCTAAAATACGGGAATTGATACTTGAGCGCGCGCAGGAACACGTTATCAAGGCTCAGGCGCGCAAAGAAGGCATGATTACTTTAAGGGAAGACGGCCTGCGGGCTGTTTCTAAAGGCCTGACTTCATTGGAAGAGATATTGCGGGTTACTGCGCCCGATGAGTAATTAAAAAAAACATGGCGTCGATTAAAGAGAATGTAATAGGCTTATTATTAAAGAATAATCTTCTTACCAGAGAGCAGCTGGACGAGGCGTTGCTTATCCAGAAGGAAAAAGGAGTGCCGTTAAGGAAGGTCCTCATCAGCCAGAAATTAATTTCTGAAGAGACGCTACTTTCTTTGTTTTCAAGGCAACTCTATATGCCCACGCTGCATTTAAGCAAATACAGGTTTGACCCAGTTGTGGTTAGCCTTGTGCCTGAACGTATGGCTCGGCTTTACAATCTGATACCCCTATCAAAGATTGGAGATACCTTGACCGTGGCAATGTCAGACCCGCTTAATGTGTTTGCGTTGGATGACCTTAAGACCATTACAGGCTGTGATATTGATACGGTCTTAAGTTCCGAAGAAGAAATATCCCGGGTCATAGATACACAATACCGTAGTGAAGTCAGGAATATGCAGGAAATACTGGATGAAAATGTTTTAGATGTCAAAGCCGGAAGCGAAAAAAATATTGAACTGCTGAGGCCGGATGAAATAGAATTAAGCAGCGTATTGGAAGAAAGTGAGAAGGCTCCAATTGTTAAGCTTGTGGATTTGATGCTTTCGCAGGCGCTTAAGAAACGCGCTTCGGATATCCATATCGAACCTGAGGTTGATTGTGTACGCGTCAGGTACCGTATTGACGGCGCCCTGCATGACATACTTAAAATCCCCAAGAAAAACCAGAATGCGGTTATTGCCCGCTTAAAAATTGTATCCAATCTTGATATTACCGAAAATCGCATACCTCAGGACGGTCGTTTTAAGGTAAGGTTTGAAAATAAAGAAGTTGATTTCCGCGTTTCCAGCCTACCCACCACATTCGGCCAGAAGTTTGTTTTGCGTGCGCTTGATAAATCAAATCTTTCTTTAGGGTTGGATAAACTAGGTTTCTCCGAACAGCCGTTCAGGATTTTTCAGGAAGCAATTACCAAGCCGTTCGGCATGATTCTTGTTACGGGACCTACGGGTTCGGGTAAATCTACCACGCTTTATTCGGTCTTAAGCCAGCTAAATACGCCTGAGCGCAATATCATTACAATTGAAGACCCGGTAGAATATCAGGTTGAAGGGATAACCCAGATACAGGTGAAGCCCGATATAGGTTTGGATTTTGCATCGGGTTTGCGTTCACTCCTGCGCCAGAGCCCTGATGTAATCATGATCGGAGAAATACGCGACCCCGAGACTGCAGATATCGCCATCAAAGCGGCACTTACGGGCCAGCTTATGCTTTCAACCTTACATACTAATGACGCCATAACCAGTATTACTCGCCTTATTGATATGGGGGTTGAGCCGTTCCTTGTTGCTTCCAGCCTTATAATGCTTTGCGCGCAGAGGTTGTGCAGGAAGATATGCCCCCGCTGCAAGAAACCAACGGAAGTCCGGAAAGATTTCTTGGAAAAAATCGGCTTTAAGGGAGAATCCAAATTTTACACGGCCGAGGGGTGTAAATATTGCAGTAGTACCGGGTTTCACGGCCGCGTGGCAATACTGGAAGCGGTATCGATAGATGACGCAATCAGGGAGATGATTATCAGGAGGAAATCTATCGACGAGATAAAGAAATATGCAATTGAAAAACGCGGTATGCTGACTTTAAGGGACGATGCCTTTTTAAAAGTAAAAGAGGAGCTGACTACCCTTGAAGAGGCGCTGAGGATTACAACCGAGGAGTAACTGTGGACGAGAAGATTAAAATTTTAATGATTGCATCGGAGGACGACTTTTCGGACTATATTAAAGACGCGCTTGAACTTAACGACGAATTTATCCTTCATTTTGAAAGTTTTCTTGAAGGGGGATTATCAGCTTTAAAACATGGAGTTTTTGATGTGCTTATAGTCAATCCGGGTATCCCCGCAGACCCTTATGCGGATTTTATAAGAGAGCTTAAAAAAGCGGATCCCGAAGCCGTAATTATCGCGTTTTTAGGCGATAATGAAAGTTCAAAAATGGCCGCTCTAGCCAATCTTGGTGTATATGATTTTATAACCAAGCCCCTGAATCTTGAGAATCTGTTTTTATTAATCAGGAAAGCCGGCCAGTTTCATCACGCTTTAACGCTGTCCAATAAACAGATACGGAGCTTAAAAGAACAGAATAATGCTTTAGCAAAGCAAAACCTGCTTTTAGCCGGAAGGATTGAAGATTCGGCAAAAAGTTTAAGCCGCCTTTATGAAGCGTTACGCTCAACGTATTTGCGCACCATAAAAGTCCTCGCCCAGACAATAGACGCACGCGATCATTATACGCACAGCCATTCCGAGAACGTAGCAAAATACGCCGTAGCAATAGCCGAGGATTTGGCGTTGTCTGCCAAAGAAGTTGAGAACATAAGAGAAGCGTGTGAATTACATGATCTGGGCAAAATTGGGGTTGAAGACAATATCTTAAGCAAACCTTCCGGCCTGACCGCACTGGAGTGGGAACAGATTAAACTCCATCCGGTTATCGGAGCGAAAATCCTTGAACCGTTGACTTTCTTAGGCGATGTGATAGACTTGGTAAAGCAGCATCATGAGCATTATAACGGGACAGGTTATCCGGAAGGGATAAAATTGGATAATATCCTTTTGGGCGCGCGTATAATTCACGTCGCCGATGCTTATGAGGCTATGCGTTCGGTGCGGCCCTACAGGAAGCATACTTTTTCCAAAGAAGAAGCAGTCGCTGAGATTGAAAGGAATGCGGGGATACAGTTTGACCCCGAAGTTGTAAAAGCATTTCTGAGGGTAGTGGACAAGTTATGACCCATTCGACTCGCTTCGCTCGCTCAGGGTCATCCTGAGCGGACGACGAACGAAGTTAGGGGGAAGTTGAAGGATGAATTCTTATCAGTATACGGCAAAAGATAAAACAGGCCAGGCTGTAAGCGGCGTGGTAGAGGCAGCCTCAGAGCTAGAGGCAGCCGAAATCCTGCATAAAAAAGATTTGATTGTCCTTTCTGTCGCACCCGTTAAGGGAAAACCCGCCAAGGACAAATCCGTAAAAAACCAAAAGGTCAAGACGGATGACTTAGTGGTTTTTTCCCGCCAGCTCGCCACCATGATTGACGCCGGCATCCCCTTGGTCCATGCTTTGGGTATTTTAGCCGAGCAAACCGAGGCAAAAGGGTTAAAAGACGTAGTTGCGGTTGTGCGGCGCGACATAGAAGCAGGGATGAATTTTGCGGATGCCTTATCAAAGCACGACAAAGTTTTCTCCGAACTTTTTATTAATATGGCCAAAGCCGGCGAATCTTCCGGTATGCTTGATGAAGTATTGGACAGGCTGGCAACCTATTTAGAGAAAACGGCGGCTTTAAACCGAAAAATTGGCTCAAGCCTTGTTTATCCTGAGGTCGTGATTACTATGGCGATTTTGATAACCGGAGTCTTGCTTTTAAAAGTTGTTCCTACCTTTAAGGGCATTTTTGAGAGCTTGGGAGGGACGCTGCCGCTGCCTACCCGGATACTTATCTTTATAAGCGACCTTTTAAGCAGGTATTTTTTGTATATAGTTGCTGCAATCGTTATTACGGGCTTCCTATTTAAGAGATACATTAGTACCGACGCAGGTAGGTATCAATTTGACCGTAGGAAACTTGAAATGCCTGTTTTGGGTGTCTTGTTCAAGAAGATAGCTGTGGCAAAATTTGCCCGCACGTTCTCAACTTTGGTTAAAAGCGGCGTTTCTATATTGAACGCGCTTGAGATTGTTTCCAAGACTTCCGGCAATAGAGTGGTGGAGAATGCCATAATGGAGTGCCAGAAAAGCGTGCGCGAAGGCGAGCCGATTTCAAAACCGCTTTCTAAAAGCGGCGTATTCCCACTGATGGTTTGCCGCATGATCGGGGTAGGGGAACAGACAGGGCAACTTGAGAAGATGCTTACAAAGATCGCCGACTTTTATGATGAACAAGTGGATGCGGCGGCCGCGGCATTAACTAGCTTAATAGAGCCTTTGGTCATCGCTTTTTTGGGGATTGTCATCGGTGGCATAGTCATCTCGCTCTTTTTACCCATATTCAAGATTAGCCAGCTAATTTCTCACTAAGTTGAGTGTTTTTAAGTAGTTTAGTTTTATTAAAAAAATACTTGACAATATAGAGTTATCTGTTATATTTATATTCCCCGTTAAGTATAGGGGGCTACTTATAGTGAAAATACTTAAGAGAGGTATTGACAAAATTAACTAAGCAATAGAAACGGCAGAAGGACGAGTTTCGTAAATCTTGAAACGTCCCGGCAGCTGTCGGGGCGTTTTTTATTTTTTTTTGCTCTTTTGATAATTGAAAATAGCCAAGCGAGTCGCGTTACACATCAAGCAATTGATGGGTAATACGACTTTAGGCCTACGTGAGTCCTTTGCTGGATTCACGAGGTCAATTCACAAGAGGTAACAAATAATAAATAAATCATTAGAGCCATCATACATAATTTTTCGAAAAATTTTTCGGAGAGTTTGATCCTGGCTCAGAGTGAACGCTGGCGGCGTAGATTAGGCATGCAAGTCGAGCGATACCCGGGTTGGAGAGTTTGAAGCCGCAAGGCAGATGACAATTTGACCTGGGATATAGCGGCAGACTGGTGAGTAACACGTGAGTAATTTACCTTTAAGTTGGGGATAGCTCCGCGAAAGTGGAGGTAATACTCGATGTGCTTATGGGGGCGCAGGCTCCCACAAGTAAAGATGGCCGTAAGGTTGTCGCTTAAAGATGAGCTCGCGTCCTATCAGCTAGTTGGTAGGGTAACGGCCTACCAAGGCTTTTGACGGGTAGCTGGCCTGAGAGGGTGGTCAGCCACATGGGGACTGAGACACTGCCCCAACTCCTACGGGAGGCTGCAGTCGAGGATATTTAGCAATGGGCGAAAGCCTGACTATGTGACGCCGCGTGAGGGATGAAGGTTCTCGGATTGTAAACCTCTTTCGATGGGAAAGAAAATTCCGTTTAACTAACGGAACTGACGGTACCCAGAGAAGAAGCCACGGCCAACTCTGTGCCAGCAGCCGCGGTAATACAGAGGTGGCGAGCGTTACTCGGATTTATTGGGTGTAAAGGGCAGGTAGGCGTCCCTGCAAGTTAGAAGTGAAATCCTAAGGCTCAACCTTAGAACTGCTTCTAAAACTGCAGGGATTGAAGCCAGAAGAGGAGAGCGGAATTCCCGGTGTAAGGGTGAAATCTGTAGATATCGGGAGGAACACCAGTGGCGAAAGCGGCTCTCTGGTCTGGCCTTGACGCTAAGCTGCGAAAGCTAGGGGAGCAAACAGGATTAGATACCCTGGTAGTCCTAGCCGTAAACGATGAGCACTAGGTGTTGGGGGGTAACCTTTAGCGCCGTAAGATAACTCGTTAAGTGCTCCACCTGGGGACTACGACCGCAAGGTTAAAACTCAAAGGAATTGACGGGGGCCCGCACAAGCGGTGGAACATGTGGTTCAATTCGACGCTACGCGAAGAACCTCACCAGGGCTTGACATGTAGGAAGTAGTGAACCGAAAGGGGAACAACCTGTCAAGTCAGGAGCCTGCACAGGTGTTGCATGGCTGTCGTCAGCTCGTGTCGTGAGATGTTGGGTTAAGTCCCGCAACGAGCGCAACCATCATCTTTAGTTGCTAATTTCAAAACCGCAAGGTCTAGAGATGCACTCTAAAGAGACTGCCCGTGATAAACGGGAGGAAGGTGGAGATGACGTCAAGTCAGTACGGCCTTTATGCCCTGGGCTACACACGTGTTACAATGCCTACAACAAAGCGTTGCCAACCCGCGAGGGGGAGCTAATCGCAAAAAAGTAGGCTCAGTTCAGATTGGAGTCTGCAACTCGACTCCATGAAGTCGGAATCGCTAGTAATGGCGGATCAGCTACGCCGCCGTGAATACGTTCCCGGGCCTTGTACACACCGCCCGTCAAGCGATGGGAGCTGGGGGTACCTGAAACCCTTACTTGTTAAGGACTAAGGTAAATCCGGTGACTGGCGCTAAGTCGTAACAAGGTAGCCGTACCGGAAGGTGCGGCTGGATCACCTCCTTTCTAAAAAAACTTTTCACGGAGTTTTTTTGGAGCTTGGCTATTTCAATTTTTTTCTAAGGGAGCTACTCTTTAACAATTGAGAGGGCTTCTGATTTATTGTGTATTAGAGTGTAATGAATCAGGGCATTACACAATGTAAATTAGCACTCTAAATTCGGGCCCATAGCTCAGTTGGTTAGAGCACAGCCCTGATAAGACTGGGGTCAGTGGTTCGAATCCACTTGGGCCCACCATTATTGGGGGCGTAGCTCAGCTGGGAGAGCACCTGCTTTGCAAGCAGGGGGTCGGCAGTTCGATCCTGCTCGCCTCCACCAAAATACAGCGTAAACTTGTTTCGCGTTTCGTACGCGAATCTACGCTCTTTGACAACTTTCTGACACGTAAGTGTCAGACTATTCCTGCAATTGATGAGATTGACAGGGATAGACATCAAGTAACAAGGTCTTTTTTAGATCTTGCAAATCCCGCGCAAGCGGGGTTTGGGTAAAAACTACAAATCAAAACCGAGAGAATCAGGTTTATTGGTCAAGCTACTAAGAGTTTATGAACGGATGACTTGGTTAGGTGAGGCTATGAAGGACGGGGTAAGCACCGATATGTTCCGGGGAGCAGCAAACATGCTTTGATCCGGAAATCTCCGAATGGGGCAACCCACCGTAGGTTATACTACGGTATCCTGCCTTTGAATAAAATAAGAGGCGGGAAGCGATACCGGGCGAATTGAAACATCTAAGTACCCCGAGGAAAAGAAATCACCGAGATTCCCCCAGTAGCGGCGAGCGAAAAGGGAACAGTCTAAACCTTTTTTCCGCAAGGAGAAAAGGGGTTGCGGGACCTCAATGTGGGATTGTTAAGGGATAGTAGAAGCATCTGGAAAGATGCGTCATAGAGAGTGAAAGCCTCGTATATTAAATCCTGAAGCACCCTAGGGGTATCCCAAGTAACACGGGACACGGGAAATCCTGTGTGAATCAAGGCCGACCACGGTCTAAGACTAAAAACTACACCTAAACCGATAGTGCACAAGTACCGTGAGGGAAAGTTGAAAAGAACGCCGGTGAGGCGAGTGAAATAGAACCTGAAATCATAAACTTACAAGCGGTAGGAGGGCTATGTCCTCGAGCGCAAGCTCAAGGAAATGCCTGACTGCGTACCTTTTGCATAATGGACCGACGAGTTACTGTGTGATGCGAGCTTAATCCCGTAATGAAAGTTCCGGGAGCAGGCGTAGCGAAAGCGAGTCCTAATAGGGCGATTCAGTATCATATAGTAGACCCGAAGCTGAGTGATCTATCCATGGCCAGCGCGAAGCTTTCCGAAAGGAAAGTGGAGGTGCGAACCCTTCAGTGTTGAAAAACTGTGGGATGAGCTGTGGATCGGAGCGAAAGACTAAACAAACTCAGAAATTGCTGGTTCTCCCCGAAACAATTCTAGGGTTCGCCTCGGGTAACTGAAGAGTAAGGGTAGAGTGCTGAATGGGCTACAGGTCCATACTAGGATGCTGAGCCCAACCAAACTTCGAATATTACTTTTTTTATCCCGGGAGTAAGACAATGTGGGCTAAGCTTCATTGTCAAGAGGGTATCAGCCCAGACCTCCAGCTAAGGTCCCTAAGGATAGGCTAAGTGGTAAAGGATGTGATCTCGCTAAAACAACCAGGATGTTGGCTCAGAGGCAGCCATCATTTAAAGAGTGCGTAACAGCTCACTGGTCGAGCGATATTGCGCCTAAGATGAACGGGGCTCAAGCTTATTACCGAAGCTGAGGGTTCGTACCCGCAAGGGTATGAGCGGTAGGGGAGTATTGTCTAGTCGGTTGAAGCTGTACCGTAAGGAGCAGTGGACACTAGACAAGGAATTATGTCGGTATAAGTAGCGAAAATGTTTGCGAGAAACAAACACACCGAAAGTCCAAGGTTTCCTGGGGAAGGTTAATCCGCCCAGGGTTAGTCGAGCCTAAGTCGAGGCCGTATGGCGTAGGCGATGGATAGTCCGTTAATATTCGGACACCGGTTGAATGACGTTATCAATCTTCATATGACGTAGAAGGTTTGGCGGAGCGCAGTGTTGGATGTCTGCGTTCTTTACAGAGGAATCTGTAGAGGGGACCCTGAGGTTTCCGAGGGGGAAGTAAACCACAACCACGCTGCCAAGAAAAGTATGAAGATGAGCCGTTTAACCGCTCGTACCGTAATCCGACACAGGTAGACCACCAGAATATGGTAAGGTGATCGAGATAACTCATGTTAAGGAACTCGGCACACTAGCCTCGTAAGTTAGCAATAAGAGGTGCCTCGGGGTCGCAAGGCCTATCGAGGTTTCAATGAAGTGGCTCGGATGACTGTTTAGCAAAAACACATCACTCTGCAAACTCGAAAGAGGAAGTATAGGGTGTGACACCTGCCCGGTGCTGGAAGGTTAAGGGGAAGGGTTAGTGGATCGTAAGATTACACGAAGCTTTGAACCGAAGCCCCAGTAAACGGCGGCCGTAACTATAACGGTCCTAAGGTAGCGAAATTCCTTGTGGGGTAAGTTCCCACGCGCACGAATGGTGTAACAATCTGAGCGCTGTCTCAACATGGGACTCGGCGAAATTGTAGTGGCGGTGAAGATGCCGTCTACCCGCATCAAGACGAAAAGACCCCAGAACCTTTACTGTAGCCTGCTATTGGAATTTGGTTCACTATGTGTAGCATAGGTGGGAGGCTTTGAAGCCCCGGCGCTAGCTGGGGCTGAGCCACAATGTGAAATACCACCCTTATTGTACTAAGTTTCTAACCACTTGCCGTGAATCCGGCGGAGGGACAGTGACAGGTGGGCAGTTTGACTGGGGCGGTTCCCTTCTAAAAAGTAACGAAGGGGCCCCAAGGTTGGCTCAGGGCGGTCGGCAATCGCCCGTGGAGCGTAAGCGCATAAGCCAGCTTAACTGTGAGTCCGACAGGACGAACAGATACGAAAGTAGGGGCTAGTGATCCGGTGGTTGAGAGTGGAATTGCCATCGCTCAACGGATAATAGGTACTCTGGGGATAACAGGCTTATCGGGCTCGAGAGTTCACATCGACAGCCCGGTTTGGCACCTCGATGTCGGCTCATCCTATCCTGGGGCTGTATAAGGTCCCAAGGGTCCGGCTGTTCGCCGGTTAAAAGGGTACGCGAGCTGGGTTCAGAACGTCGTGAGACAGTTCGGTCTCTATCTGATGTGGGCGTTAGGATACTTGAAGGGAAGTTCTCTCCAGTACGAGAGGACCTAGAGAAACGAACCTCTGGTGTTCCGGTTGTCCTGCCAAGGGCAAAGGCCGGGTAGCTATGTTCGGAAAGGATAAGCGCTGAAAGCATCTAAGTGCTAAGCCCCTCCCAAGAATAGGTATCCCCATTAGGCTGGTCGTAGACTACGACCTTGATAGGCGCAATGTGTAAGATCCGTAAGGATTTGAGCTAATGCGTACTAATCAGCCGATTGGCTTGACCTTTAATACCTTTTTGCTCTACAAAAAGGTATTAACTCCAAGCTTCCTTCAAAGCAAAAGTGATTGAAGCGAGGAGTAAATCTTCTCTGGTTTTGGATTTGTGTTTTATTAAAGCTTGATGTGGTTGTTGATGTTTTTTGGAGTGCTCATACCGAGGGGGAAACACCCGTTCCCATTCCGAATACGGCAGTTAAGCCCTTCAGGGCCGATGGTAGTGTAGTCGTAAGGCTATGTGAGAGTAGGTCGGTGCTCCTTAAATAAAAAAAGCCCAGCTATTAATTTAGCTGGGCTTTTTTTATTTGTCCTTAGGCGATACAAAAAAGAACAAGAGTCAGGGTTCACTGCTTCACTTCTACAGCCCCAGCTCTTGTATGGAAGGATGGTTAACTATACGTACCTTTATTCTACCCACCTTCCAACTAAAGTATATAACATTTAATTCCAATTACAAGAGGCGGAGAAGAATTATTTTTTAAGGGGCATATTTTAAACAGATAATTTTGATTGACATATATATATAATAGCGTTAGAATTTATCACTTCCGTAAAGGAGCAGTAAAAATTTTGGGTAATTAAATTCACGAGCAACTTTGTAAAAACAATAGTTGCTTTTTTATTTTTATAAGGAATAATGACATGGGTAGCCATACTTGTTTGTATTATGAGTCTGAAGAAAACTTATTAGAGTTAGTATCTTCTTTTTTTGAGCAAGGATTCAGAACCAATAAGTTATGCCTATGGGTTGTTCCGCAATCACTTGGAGTTAAAGGTGCGAAGGCAGCCTTGAGTAAGAAAATAAAAGATTTGGATATATATATAGAAAAAGATCAGCTTGAATTATTAAGTCACGAAGATGTGTATCTCAAATCGGGGATATTTAATGCAGATGATACCCTAGCACTTTTTGCTAAAAAATGGCAGGATGTATTAAAACAGGGTTTCAGCGGGCTTTGTGTAAGTGGAGATGCTTCTTGGCTTGAAAAAAAAGATTGGGATAAAATAACTACTTATGAAAAAGAAGTAGACAAATTAATACCCCAAAGAGAGATAACAGCTCTATGCACTTATCCTGCTGAAAAATTTGATATGGTTAATTTGTTTAGTTTAAGTTTTTCTCACGATCTTATTATTAGAAAAAATAATGATAAAACGGATATTTTAATGGACAGACGAGATATTTTTAAATAAAGATGATTAAACTTATCCAAATTTTACTTTCACTCCTTAGTGTCACATTCGGATTATTCATGTTCCTTAAGCCGGATTTGGCTATTGAAATGCAAAGAAAGTTTTATGCGACAATCAATTGGCGCATTGAGCCGATTTCAATGCAAAAAGAATTACGCAATACCAAAATTATGGGTATATTTTTGATTGTTTTCGCTCTCTCAACACTGCTATTCATTTCGCGTTAAAAATACAGAAAACTGTTTCTATTATTTTGTCCCATAATTAGCTGGTCCTGCCTGTCGAGCCACCTCGCCGTGCTCACTTACGTTGTGTACGGCAAGGTCTTCGTCTCGGCAGTCACCCGCGAATTACTCATTCGTTCGTAATCTCGCCTGGGGGTATTTTTAGCAATGCACTAGCACATTAGAAGCAAATAGGTGCAGAATAAGGAAATCTAACCTTTGGAAAAACTATTAACCTTACAAGAAGTATGTGAATTCTTACAGGTTACGCCATCGTTGGTTTATAAATGGGTCCATTATGGGTTTGTGCCACATATAAAAATTGGAACTTGTATTAGGTTTGAGGAGGGTAAATTAAAAACTTGGCTTATAAAAAGAGAGAGACCTGGGAGATGAACGTATAAACCAAATATTCCTGACTTAAAATAATAAAAAGTAGTATAATTATATAATAAATTACTGATGAATTAAGCCTAAGGAGTTTATAGTATGATATTGGTATATTCTGATGAATCAGGAATAAATTATAAGTTGAATGGTGATTTTTTCAATGATGGTCCTTTTATTATCAGGGGTGGAATTTTTGTGAATGAGAGCAAATATTTTCACCTTGAAAGAATGTTTATTGAATTAATAGATGATTATTTTAAGATTAGTGATTGGTTGTTGCAAGAAATTCATGCATCAAATATCTGGAATAGAAAAGGATTTTTCTCTGGCTTTGAAGAAAAACATATCAAGTCTTTTTTTGGAGAGTTAATACAGGTAGTAGTTAAACTAAAAATTCATTATGTGTGTGGAGTTAGAAAAAAAACAAAGAATGCAGATGTTAATCTACAAATAACAGAAATCAACAAAGCAAACTTTTCTTTTCT
>JBEKSD010000002.1:0-149057 GCA_049517335.1 Candidatus Omnitrophota bacterium
TCTAAAGACGCTTTCGACAAGCTTTACCGCTCAGGGGTAAGAACGCTTATTTGCATGCATTTAAGCGAAGAGCATTTTAAGAAAGTCAAAGAAGCAAACCTTAACGCGGTTATTGCCGGGCATATTTCTTCCGATACTCTGGGTTTAAACCTGCTTTTGGACAAGATTGAGAAAATAGAGCCGTTTCAGGTTACCGCCTGTTCCGGTTTCACCAGGATTAAAAGAAGCTAAATTCAGGAAATTTTATTTATGAGAGGTCTTATCCCGGACAATTTACTGGAAGATATTTTAAGCCGCGTTGACATCGTCGAGCTTATTTCTTCCTATATTCCCCTTAAGAAAACAGGAAAAAACTTTAAGGCCTGCTGTCCGTTCCATCACGAAAAGACCCCTTCTTTTATCGTTTCGGCAGACAGGCAGATTTATCATTGTTTTGGCTGTGGGGAATCAGGCAACGCTTTCAAATTCTTAATGCGTTATGAACGCATGGAATTCCCCGAAGCAGTAGAGGTGCTGGCAGGAAGAACAGGAGTGGTGCTTCCCGAAATAAACAAACAGAATGATAAAGCGTCTGAGTTTGTTACCCAGCTTTATAAAGCTAATGAACTGGCTGTTGTTTTTTACGAAAATAACCTGAATTCGCCGGAAGGATTAAAGGTGAAGGATTATTTATTGAAGCGCGGGATTAAGCCTGAATTCATTAAAGAGATGCGGTTAGGATATGCCCGGGATAGTTGGGATGCCTTGATTAATCATCTTCGCACCAAGGCTTTTAGCCTTGCGCTGCTGGACAAAGCCGGATTGATTGTCGCAAAAGATTCGGGCGGATATTATGACCGTTTCCGTAACCGCCTGATAATCCCCATTTTTGATATTAAAGGCAGGCCGCTGGCTTTTGGGGCGCGGGTATTGGACAATTCCCTACCTAAATACATCAACTAACCTGAAACTCTCCTTTATACAAAAGGGAGGCATCTTTTCGGGTTAAATCTAGCAAAAGAAGCAATAAGGGAAACAGACAAGGCGATAATAGTTGAAGGGTATCTTGATTTTATTATTCCTTATCAGGGAGGGTTAAAGAATATAGTAGCATCCCAGGGCACTGCGCTTACGGTAGAGCAGGTCCGCCTGTTAAAAAGGCACACTAGTAATGTCGTGGTTGTTTATGACCCTGATAAAGCAGGAGAACTGGCGGCTTTGCGTTCACTTGATATTTTTATAGAAGAAGAAATGGAAGTAAGAGTCGTTTCTTTGCCGCAGGGGTATGACCCGGATTCATTTGTGCGTAAAGAAGGCGCGGATGCATTAAATGAACTGGTTATAAACTCACAGGATCTTTTTGATTATAAATTAAAGATATTAAAGTCGTACTTTAGCCATAAGGATATTTCCGGAAAAATGAAGATTTCTAAAGCCATGCTTGAAACCCTGAACAAAATTAAGAATGCAGTCCTGAAATCCGAGTACTTAAAGAAACTTGCGCAGGAATTGGATATAAACGAAGATGCCGTTATTGCGGAATCCAACAAAACTAAGCCCGATAAGCGTCATGCAGATATTCCTTTAAAACCTGACAATAAATTGGCGAACGTAAACCCCGCGGAAATGCTTCTGATTAAACTGATGCTTGAAGAGACAGAACTCATAAATCATATAAAAAATCATCTTTGCCCGGAAGATTTTCAGGACGAGAAAATAGCGCGGATAGTTTCCATTATGTTTGAACTGGCCTCGGAGGGCAGAAAAATCGGGCCCAATACCCTGATTAACCATCTGCCTAACGAAGATATCTCCCGACTTGTCTGCGAATCAATGTTTTTACCGCTTCAGCTAAACAACGGGAATAAAGAAAAGATTGTGGATGACTGTATTAGGCGCCTTAAGAGTAATAAAGTTAAGTTTAAGCGCCTTAAATTGCAGGAAGAAATCAAGCTGGCTCAGAATTCCGGGAATGAACAGAGGCTGAATAACCTCATTAAAGAGTTTCAGGTATTGATCAACGAGGAGAGGTAAAAGGGATGAAGAAGAAGGAATATGCGGCAAAAGACATGGAAAAATTAATCGCTCTTGGCAAGCAAAAGGGTTTTCTCACCTATGATGAAGTAAATGATTTCCTGCCTGAAAATATGTCTTCGTCTGAAGAGATTGACCGTTTATTTGAGATGCTCGGTAATGAGGACATAGAATTAATTGAAAACGAGGAAGACCGTGCACAGGAAAAAGCGAACATTCAGGCGTTAAAAGAAGATGCCCTGAACGAGCAGATGAAGGCGGAAGAGAAATTCCTTCCGCTAGATGACCCTGTAAAAATGTACTTAAAACAAATGGGTTCAATTTCCCTTCTCTCCCGTGAGCTCGAAATAGAGCTGGCTAAAAAGATAGAAGAAGCAGAGGAAAAATTCAAGCGCGCCGCACTCCAGACGAAATTCGTGCGTAACCACACTCTAAGAGTTGCCGACGATATTCTGGAAAACAGGATTAATTTTGAGGAAGTCGTTAAAGAGGACATTAAAGTAAAGAAAAACAATATTGCCGGCCGCATCAGGAGGATAGTCAGGAAATACAAATCTACGCGCAGTAGTTCTTACGGGATTGACCTACTGCTGACCCTTAATTTTACCACTTCGGTTATCGAAGTGGCAGTGCGTAAATTAAATAGGCTGGTTAAAGAATTGGAGCAGATTGATAGGAGCCCGAAACGTAATAGCCTTCGTAAAAAGAAGCTTCTGCGTGAGCTGGGTGAATCATACCATAAGGTAAAAGAACAGATGAAACTGATTAAGGCCACGCATATCAGGTTTAGCCGCACGAAAAAGAAACTGGTTGAGGCAAACTTAAGGCTGGTGGTAAGTATTGCGAAAAAATACACTAACAGGGGGTTATCCTTCCTTGATTTAATTCAGGAAGGAAATATCGGGCTTATGCGCGCGGTTGAAAAGTTTGAATATAAAAGAGGCTATAAGTTTTCAACTTACGCCACTTGGTGGATACGGCAGGCTATTACCCGTTCTATTGCGGACCAGGCGCGCACGATAAGGATCCCTGTGCATATGACGGAAACGATAAACAAAATTATCAGGTACTCAAGGATATTCGTGCAGGAGAACGGCCGCGAGCCTACGCCGGAAGAAATAGCCCAGAAGATGCGGCTGCCGCAGGATAAGGTCAAGACGATATTAAAAATCGCGCAGGAGCCAATTTCCCTGCAGATGCCTATAGGAGATGAAGGCGATACTCATTTTGGAGACTTCATTCAGGATAAAAAAGCGGTTTCTCCCGCAAATGAAACCGTGCGTTCAATGTTAAAAGAAGAGATGAATTCGGCATTGAGCACATTAACGGAAAGGGAGAAAAAGATATTGGTTTTACGTTTCGGCATCTTAGACGGTGCAGCGCGGACTTTGGAAGAAGTAGGCAATGTTTTCAGGGTTACCCGCGAAAGGGTACGCCAGATTGAGGCTAAAGCCCTGAAGAAACTGAGGCATCCGACACGCTCAAGGCGCTTACGCACCTTTTTAGATATGACCCTTGCTCACCAGAGGGAATATTAACTGGTTTATATGGAAAAAACAGTTCAACAGGAAGATAAGTTAAAGATTCTACTCGACCTTAAGGAACGGGTAAAAGAGCTGGAGTGCCTATACGCTATCGAAGGGTTTCTGGCTTTTAGCGATAAACCTTTGGAAGCCACAATCTCGGACATAGTAAATATTATCCCCGCGGCAGTGCGCTATTCTAATATCGCCTCCGCCAGAATAGTAATAAAAAACACTGAGTTTAAGTCCGTCAAATTCCACGAAACAGAATGGAAACAGGAGCATGATATACTTGTTTACGGCAAAAAATCCGGCTCGCTTACCATTTATTATTCCGAAAATAAAACTTTCCATGAGGAAGAGAAACAGCTCTTAGAAGCCATTTGTAAGCGCTTAGGCAGGTATTATGAACGTAAGTATATGGAAGAAAATCTGAAAGAATCGCGGGCGGAACTGGAATTGCGCGTCAAGGTAAGGACCGCCGAATTCACCAAGACCAACGAAGACCTCCTTAACCAGATTAATGAACGCAACAAGATTGAAAAAACCTTCCGGGAATCCGAAGAGCGATACAGGATATTGTTTGAAAATAATCCCATACCAATGGTTATTTACGACTTAGAAACTCTTCGTTTCTTGTCGGTTAATGATTCTGCGCTCCAGCACTACGGTTATTCTCGCAAAGAGGTGCTTTCTATGACAATTAAAGATATCTTTCTTCCGGAAGATATACCGGCGCTTTTGGATAATGTTTCTAAGGTTACTGAAGGTCGTGATGCGGCTGGTATTTGGAGGTTATTAAAGAAAGACAAAACTATTGTCTTCGCAGAAATCATTTCTCATACCGTAAATTTTACCGGAAGACGTGCAGAGATAGTCCTAGCTATAGACGTAACGGAAAGAAAAAAAATGGAAGATACATTACGCAAGCAGGAATGTTTTCTTTTAAGTGTATTTGCCAGCATACAGGATGGTATAAGCGTACTGGATAATAAAATGAACATTCTACGCGTAAACCCTACTATAGAAAAATGGTACGCTCACGCTATGCCTATTGTCGGGAAGAAATGTTATGAAGCTTACCATGGCCGCTTAAAACCCTGTAAAACCTGCCCTACGCTTAGAACACTAGCCACTAAAGAAGTAGCCCGTGAAATCGTGCCTAAAGTCGGCGCGCAGGGGCAAATTGACGGGTGGCTTGAATTGTATAGTTTCCCGTTGATTGACCAGCAGACCATTTCGCTTACGGGCGTAATTGAGTACGTACGGGATATAAGTGCTGAAATGAAGACAAAGGAAGAGACAAGCAAGCTTACGGAAGAGGTATTGAGATCAAACAAACGGCTGAAAGAAATTTCGCTTACCGACCCCCATACGGAACTTTATAATTACCGCTTTCTTGAGAATGCCATTGAAGCGGAGTTTTACCGGGCTAAAAGATACGTTCAGGCGCTTTCCGTTATAATGGTGGATATAGATTATTTCAAGTCCGTAAATGACGTTTATGGCCACCATTTCGGCGACATCGTTTTAAAACAATTCGCAAAGGAATTGAAACGGATGGTAAGGCGTTATGATTACGTGATCCGTTCTGGAGGAGAAGAGTTCATCATTGTTTCTCCCAATATTGACCGGCGCCAGGCTTTGGGCCTTGCCCAGCGGCTTTTGGAGACTTTATCCCTTTGCAGTTTTGGGGATAACAAACATTCCGTAAAATTGAAATTGAGTATGTCTGTGGCTTCGTATCCGGAAGACAAGGTAAAGGAAGGCGCGGACTTAATCAATCTTGCCGACCGTATTTTAGAGAAGGCCAAGGAATTAGGGGGCAACAGGGTTTATTCTGCGGAAGATATTGGCAAGGCAAAAAAATCGTCAGCCGTTAATAATTATTCAAAGAACAACGAAGTAAAGCACTTAAGGAACAAGATTGATAAGCTTACCAAGAAAACAAATCAGGGGTTGGTTGAATCTATTCTGGCTTTGGCAAAGACAATAGAATTAAAAGATCACACTACCGGCGAGCACGTAGAACACACCGTGCATTATGTAACGGGGATATCCCGCGCCTTGGGGTTGAACCGCGAAGAATCAGAGCTCGTGCGGCAGGCATCCATTTTGCATGATTTGGGAAAAATCGGCATCAGCGAAAAGATTCTGAATAAAAAAGCGAAGCTTAACAAAAAAGATTACGATGAAATCAAAAAACACCCGCAGATTGCCGCGGATATCCTGCGGCCGGTACAGTTTTTACACGGCCTGATACCGTTCATTTTTTATCACCACGAAAGATGGGACGGTAAGGGCTATCCCAGCGGCATAAAAGGAGACGAGATTCCCATTGGTGCGCGCATTATTGCCATTGCCGACGTTTATGAAGCTTTAACCAGTAACCGCCCCTATCGTAAGGCCTATTCCAAAGAAAAAGCCATCCAGATAATCAAAGACGGCTCAGGAAAGCAATTTGACCCCCGCATTGTCTCGGTGTTCCTGAAGGTTATTGAAACAGAGAGAAAGTAGTTTTAAGCCGGTAATTTAGCTAAATTTTGTCTTGCCAAACCGCCTCCTAAATAGTATATTATAATATTACATTTTTCACTCCGCTTGGGCCCTATAGTTCACCGTAGGACCCTAAACGAAATAGATGGGGGCCCATAGCTCAGTGGTCAGAGCAGGTGACTCATAATCACTTGGTCGGAGGTCCAAATCCTTCTGGGCCCAGAAAAGTTTATCCGGACGATTAGCTCAGCTGGTTAGAGCGTTGCGTTCACATCGCAAAGGTCACAGGTCCGAATCCTGTATCGTCCACATATGCCCATTTGTTAAGGTCTTCAAAGAAAAGGAGTCGCCCACGTTAAACCTTAAAACGCAGTTAGGAGAATTAATCAAGCTCCAGCAGATTGATACTGAAATCTATGCCTTAAACCGGGAAAAAAATATAAAGCCGGAAGAAATTAAGGCAATAGAATTTGAATTTCAGGAAAAGAAAAAAAACTTCGCCGATTTAGAAAAGAACTTACTTGACCTGCAGAAGCAGAGGAAAGATAAGGAAGGCGAACTGGCTGCCAAAGAAGAGGCGACCCGGAAACTGCAGGTGCAGTTGTATTCTTTGAAAACGAATAAAGAGTATCAGACGATGCTTCATCAGATTCAGGATTCAAAGGCGGATGCATCGGTTATTGAAGATAAAATTTTACAGTTATTCGACGCCTCCGATAAGATAAGCAGGGACATAGATAAGGAAAAAAACCGCCTTAAAGAGGAAGAGAAGGTTTTCTCCGCTCAAAAGCAACAGGTTGAAACGCACATAAAAGAGATTGATGACCGCCTACTTCAGCTTCAGGCGCAGAGAAAACAGACTATACCTTTAATTGATGGTAAGATTTTATCGCAGTATGAACGGATACTTTCCAACCGGGACGGGTTGGCTATAGTTGGGGTTAAGCATAATTCCTGCTTAGGGTGTAATATGCACGTGCCCCCGCAGGTAATAAATCTTATCCAGATGTACGAACATATAATTACCTGCGAAATGTGTAACAGGATTTTATATATTCCGGATGAAAACTCTTGAAATTTACATTGACGGTGCCTCAAAGGGCAATCCCGGACCAAGCGGTGTAGGTATAGTGATTTGTCGGGATGGCTCAACGGTTAAAAATATTTCTAGTTATATCGGGAATACTACGAATAATGTCGCGGAATATACGGCGCTTATTTACGCTTTAGAGGAAGCGTTGATGATGAAAGCGGAAAACCTGAAGATTAATACCGATAGCCAGCTTTTACACAGGCAGTTAAAAGGTATCTACAAAGTCCGGCATCCTAATATGATACCTCTTCATGAGCGGGCAAAATATTTATTATCGGGATTCAAGGAAGTCGTTATACATAATATCCCACGCAGCAAAAACTGCGGTGCGGATAAATTAGCAACAGAAGCAGTAAAAAAACAGTATGGAAAACACGCTCTTTGTTAAAGGGGAGAGGCGGAAGGTGGTCGCCCGTCATTGATTTAGTGGCGGGAGGAAAGTCCGGGCTCCGGAGGATAGCGTAATGGGTAACACCCATCTCCGCCAATATTTTTGACGGAAGGATAAGAGCCACAGAGACGAGCTTTTGTTCGAGGCTGTCCCCCAAAAGGGAACTGTCCCGTTACAAGAGAGTGAAACGGGGTAATCTCTACGCGGAGCAAGGTGAAATAGGAGATGAGCTGATCCGGCGCATTAAATTAATCTCGGGTAAGCTGCTTGAGTCCTTGCGGTAACGTAAGGATCGAGAGGAATGATCACTTTAAGATGCGGATAATCGCATCAAGACAGAACCCGGCTTATTCCGCCCCTAACCCTTTAATAAATTTTCAAAAATAATAACAGCAGCGTAAAATAGGAGGAAACAAATATGTCTGGTCATTCTAAATGGAAAACGAATAAAGGAAAAAAAATGGCGGCTGATGCCAAGAAGGGCGCGACCTATACCAGAATAATTAAAGAACTGGTAGTTATCGCCCGGGAAGGCGGCGGCAACCCCGATACCAACCCTAAGCTTCGCGCGGTAATCCAGAAGGCAAAAGAAACAAATATGCCTATGGATAACGTGAAGATGGCGATTAAACGGGGAACCGGCGAGCTTCCGGGAATCGTTTATGAATCTGTCATGTATGAAGCTTATGGCCCGGGAGGAGTCGCCATAATGGTTGAAGCGCTTACAGATAACAAAAACCGGACCACTGCCGAATTACGCAATATTATGTCCAAAAAAGGCGGTAATATGGCGGGCGCCGGCTCGGTTGCCTGGATGTTCACCAAAAAGGGTTATTTTTTAATTGATAAGAATCAAATCAAAGAAGATGATTTGATGAGTATTGCCCTTGAAGCAGGAGCGGAAGATATTAAGTCCGACGAAAAAAATTTTGAGATTACCTGTTCGGTTGCGGATTTTGAAAAACTAAAACAGGCGCTTTCTAACAAAGGCATTCAGTTTCAAGATGCCGAATTAACTATGGTCCCTTCCTCATCGGTCAAAGTTACCGGTAATGGAGCCAAGCAGGTTTTAGCTCTAGTGGAAGCGCTTGAGGAACATGATGATGTTGAGCAGGTATACGCGAACTTTGATATACCCGATGAGATTCTGGAACAGGTTGCTTCAGAGCAATAAGCATGGTCATCTTAGGGGTTGACCCGGCTTTGACCATTACGGGTTACGGCGTAATTGAAGTAAAGAAAAAAAATATTGGTTTACTTGAGGCAGGTATTATTTCAACTTCAAGCAAGGATCCAACTCCAAAGCGGTTGGATAGGATTTACAGGGCCCTGATAAAGCTGGCTTCGGATACAAAGCCGGATTGCCTTGTTCTTGAAAAACTTTACGCCCATTACCGCCATCCGGTTACGGCATTTATTCTGGGGCAGGCGCGGGGAGTAATCTGTCTGGCAAGCGCGACAGCAAATATTCCGATGTTTGAATACGCCGCAACCAGAGTAAAGAAAGCGATAGTCGGGCGCGGCCTTGCTTCAAAGTCTCAGGTGCAGAGTATGGTTGCTTCTATACTGGGTTTAAATAGTATTCCGAAATATACCGATGTAACGGATGCTTTGGCTTTAGCTATTGCTCATAGTTATATTATGAAGGTACAATATGATTTCACGAATCAGCGGTAAGGTCATTGAAAAAGGCTTAAATTATTTAATGCTGGATACGGGAAGTATCTGCTATGAGGTGCTCATCCCTTCAGCGGTTATGCAACGTATTGACGAAAATATCAGAGGCGACGGGAAAATAAGCCTCGTTACCTACCATTACCATCAGATTGAGCCTTCGAAAAGCACGCCGGTATTAATCGGCTTTTTAAACAATATTGAGAAGGACTTTTTCCAGACTTTTATCACCGTTTCCGGCATCGGGCCCCGGGCGGCATTAAAGGCGTTGAATAAGCCGATTTCACAGATAGCGCAGGCGATAGACGAAGCTGATCTTGGTTTTTTAAAATCCCTTCCCGGTATCGGGGAGCAAAGAGCAAAAGAAATTGTGGCTAAACTGCAGAATAAAGTAGGCCGTTTCGCCTTGATTCAGGACGGAGAAGCAAAAGTATGTAGCCCTAAGAATAAAGATATCGCAGAAGAAGCGTTGTTAGTTCTGATGCAGCTTGAATATAAAAAACCCGAAGCCCAATCTATGCTTAAGAGGGCACTGGAGGATTTTCCGGAAATTCAGACCACTGAACAATTATTAAATATAGTTTACAAGCAAAAGAAGGTAAAATAACCATGCCTGAAAACAATACGAAATCCGTTATTGAAGCTTTGCTTTTAGCAAGCGAAAAACCTTTAACATTAGAACAAATCAGGAAAATCCTGGATAATTTAGACGCCCCTGAAATCCGGAGTTTAATTGATGAATTAAAAAGCGAATATGAGCAACAAGGCCGCGGCATGCGCATTATTGAGGTTGCCGGAGGCTGGCAGATGATTACCTATGCGGGTTTTGCCTCGTTTTTAAAAAAGATGTTTAAAGACCGGCAGGTTGAGAAGTTGTCACGTCCGGCTTTGGAGACGCTGGCAATTATTGCTTATAAGCAACCGCTAACAAGGAGCGAAATCGAAGATTTAAGGAACGTAAACGTTGACGGTGTAATGAAAAACTTAACTGACAAAAACCTGGTAAGAATTTGCGGCAGGAAGAAGATCCCCGGAAGGCCGTTTGTTTACGGGACTACGAAAGAATTCCTGCTACATTTTGGTTTAAATTCTTTAGGTGATTTGCCGAAAATGGAAGATTTTACCGCCATGGCGCAAATGAAAGAAGCTGAGATTGAGCCGATTAAAGAAGGGCAAAAACTGGAGGAAATAAATGAACCTGAACAGACTGCGCAAGCAAATTGATTCAATCGATAAAAAAATTACGGAGTTGCTTAATGCGCGCGCTAAAATAATTGTAAATGTGGGGCAATTAAAAAAAAGGAACGGCTCAAGCGTCTATTCCCCGGAGAGAGAAAAACAGGTTTTAGACAGGTTAATCCGGATGAATAAAGGCCCTTTAAGCAAAGATGCTTTGACAGCTATCTACAGGGAGATAATGTCCAGCAGCCTTTCCCTGGAAAAACATTTAAAGATAGCTTACCTTGGTCCTGAAGCGAGCTTCTCTAATCTGGCTGCCATAAAAAAATTCGGCTCTCAAATCGCTTATATCCCCTGCAATAATATAAGCGACGTATTCGCGGAAGTTGAAAGAGGAGAAGCTGATTACGGCGTAGTCCCGATTGAAAACTCCATTGAGGGAGCGGTTAGCTACACCCTCGATATGTTTATGGATTCGGATTTAAAAATTTGCGCTCAACTGATGCTGGATATCTCACATAATTTACTGGCTAATTGCGCTAGAAATAAAATCAAGCGAGTATACTCTAATCCCAACGTGCTTGGCCAGTGCCGCATATGGTTAAAGGAAAATCTTCCGGATGTAGAAACGATTGAGGTTTCCAGCACTACCCGGGCAGCTAAGATTGCAAAAAGCGAAAAAGGGAGTGCCTGCATTGCCTCATCTTTGGCAGCTAAAGTTTATAAATTGAAACTAGTAGCCGCGGGCATAGAAGATTCACCACATAATATTACCCGTTTTTTGGTAATTGGTAAAACCACGGCAAAACCAACAGGCCACGATAAAACATCAATCCTTTTTTCCATTAAAGACAGCATAGGCGCTTTGCACGATATGCTGGTTCCTTTTAAGAAATACGGGATTAACCTGACTAAAATAGAGTCGCGCCCTTCAAAGAAAAAGGCATGGGATTATTATTTCTTTGTAGACTTGAACGGGCATCAAGACAGCCCCAAAGTAAAACGGGCGCTGAGAGAGCTGGAAAATAAATGTAAGTTCCTCAAAGTGCTGGGGTCATACCCCGCAGGAGAATAGTTATTTATGAGTAATCTGGTTAGAAAACACATTTTAAGCATCGCTCCTTATGAAGCAGGCAAGCCGATAGAGGAGATCAAAAGACAGTTGGGCTTAAAAGAAATTATTAAGCTCGCCTCAAATGAAAACCCTTACGGCCCGTCCCCTAAGGCGCTTGCGGCGATTAAGAAAAACCTGCCCCGGATTAACCGCTATCCGGACTCAGCAGGGTTCTATTTAAAGAAAAAACTGGCCAAAACTTACAATATTAAAGAAGAAAATATTGTTTTAGGAAACGGCTCAGATGAACTCATTGACATAATTTTAAAGACCTTTGTTGAGGATGATGAGCACATCCTGACCGCGGATTTTACTTTTTTGGAATACAGCATCATATCCAAGGTAAAGAACCGCACTGTCTTAACCGTCCCGTTAAAATATTTCCGCTATGATCTAGATGCGATAAAAAGGAAGATCGACCCAAACACTAAGATTATTTTTATTTCAAACCCCAATAATCCTACTGGCACTTATGTCGGTAAATATGAACTGGATGAATTCCTGAAGGGTTTACCTGAAAGTGTCATTGTTGTCCTTGATGAAGCTTATGAGGCGTTCATTGACGTAAGTGATTTCGCAAGCGGGATTGATTATTTCCCTAAAAATAACGTCATTATTTTGAAAACATTCTCAAAGGCTTACGGACTTGCTGGGCTAAGGGTCGGGTTTGCGGTGGGAAGAAAAGAGTTCATCTCCTATATGAATATCGCGCGCCAGCCGTTTAACGTGAATTCACTTGCTCAGACAGCTGCGATTGCTGTGCTTGATGACAAAGCGTTCCTTGAGAAAACAAAGAAGTTAATCCTTGAAGGCAAGAATTATCTTTACGATAACTTAAAAAAGTTAGGCCTTGCTTATGTACCGACGGTGGCAAATTTTATCCTTATTGATACGGGCTCGGACGGGATTGAAGTGTTTAATAAGATGCTTAAGTTCGGCGTAATTGTACGCGATATGAGACAGTACGGCTTAAAAAATTACATCCGTGTTACTATCGGGACAAAAAAAGAGAACGAAAGATTCATTAAGGTATTAAAGAAAATACTTTAAGCTAAGGAGAACGGTATGATTATTGTCTTGAAGCCGCAGGTGACTGAAAAAGAGATAAACCATATACTTGAAAAAGTAAAAAAACTCGGGCTTACCCCGCATCTTTCAAAAGGGACCGAACGCACTATTATCGGCGTAATCGGGCCGGAAGAAATCCTGCAGGCAACCCCATTAGAAGTTTTCCCCGGTGTAGAAAAAGTAATGCCGGTTTTAGCCCCTTATAAGCTAGTTTCTAGTGAATTTAAACGAGAAGGCTCTGTGATTGATTTGGGCAAAGGCATAAAAATCGGAGGTAAGAAGATTATCGTTATGGCCGGTCCCTGCGCCATTGAAAACCGGGAAACATTGGCGGAGATTGCCCGTCTAGCAAAAGAAGCAGGGGCAGCGGTTTTGCGGGGAGGCGCATTTAAGCCTCGTACATCGCCTTACAGTTTTCAGGGTTTAGGCGAAGAAGGATTAAAATATCTGAAAGAAACAGGAGATGCTTTAGGTATGGTGACCGTTACCGAAGTTATGGACACCCGCGACGTAGGATTAGTGGCTGGTTATGCTGATGTCCTCCAAATAGGCGCGCGCAATATGCAGAACTTTAACCTGTTAAAAGAGGTAGGTCTTACCAAAAAACCTGTCCTCCTGAAGCGCGGGCTTTCTTCAACAATCAAAGAACTGCTGATGTCGGCAGAATATATCATGGCTGGAGGGAACTTCAACGTTATTTTATGCGAGCGCGGGATTAGAACGTTTGAAGAGGCCACACGTAACACCCTTGATATAAGCGCAATCCCCGTTATTAAATCTCTTTCTCATTTACCGATTATTGTTGACCCTTCGCATGCAGCCGGTAAATGGGGGCTAGTGCCTGCGCTTTCAAAGGCTGCTGTGGCCGCAGGCGCGGACGGTTTAATCATTGAAGTGCACACTCGGCCTGAAGAAGCCAAGTCGGACGGCGAACAATCGCTTATTCCGACTAATTTTAAAAACTTGATCAAAGAGTGCCGCACCATTGCTCAAGCGGTAGGGAGAGAGTTATAGTGAAAATATTTAACAAAGTTGCTATAGTTGGTACGGGCTTAATCGGAGGCTCAATGGGCCTAGCCATTAAAAAGAATAAACTCGCCGGTAGTATTGTAGGTGTCAGTAGGCATGAAAACAGCATAGTAAGGGCTAAAAGGCTCGGTGCAATAGACAACGGTTCAAAATCTTTAGCTTTTATTAAGGATGTAGATTTAATTATTTTGGCAACTCCGGTCAGCGTCATAATGGATTTGGCGCTCCGCATTTCAAAAATAATAAATAAAAATTGTACTGTGATAGATGTCGGGAGCACTAAAGAGAAGATTGCCTTAAAACTAAGCAAAATTTTTCCGAATTACGTAGGGACTCATCCTTTAGCCGGTTCAGAGAAACACGGCGTGGCATTCGCGAGCGCAGGTCTCTTTCAGGGCTCGTTATGCATCCTGACGCCTGATAAAAAGACGAATAAGAATATCCTACTTAAAGTTAAAAAATTATGGCAGGGCGTCGGAGCTAAAACATGGGAAGTTAATGCCTCGGAACACGACAGGATCATGGCTTTTGTAAGTCATCTTCCTCACGCTGCAGCCTTTGCCTTAATGAATTCCGTGCCGGAAGTTTTCTTAAAGTTTAGTGCAAGCGGCCTGAAAGATACAACCCGCATATCCGCTTCAGAACCTAAGCTTTGGGCGGATATATTCCTAAGTAACGACAGGAATCTCCTACTCGCTTTGGAATCATTAGTGGACAATTTAGAGCGGATTAAATTAACAATTAAGAACAAAAACAAAAATACCCTGATTAAGATCCTGCGAAAAGCCAAGAGAATAAGAGAAAAATTGAAATGATTATTGCGATAGACGGCCCGGCAGGCGCGGGCAAAAGTACGGTTGCTAAATTAATAGCCCAGAAACTGGGCTTTCTTTATATTGATACGGGAGCAATGTACCGCGCCTTGACTTTAAAAGCTCTTAATGTAAACATCCTTTCCTCTGACATGGCCCGTATTATAGAGCTTGCCCGTAATACGGCGATAGACCTGTTTAATAATCCCGACGGTACGATAAAAGTTACGCTTGACGGAGTTGATGTGAGCAAAGAAATAAGGGAACCTCGCATAACGAGGTATGTTTCGGATATTGCCAGAATAAAAGAAGTGAGGGATGTAATGGTTTCCCTTCAGAGGCGCTTAGGCAGAATGGGTGATTCGGTATTGGACGGCCGGGATATCGGGACCGTTGTCTTTCCTGATGCCGAAAGAAAATTTTACCTAGATGCAAATTTTAAAGAAAGGGTACGGCGAAGGTATAAAGAGTTCCTTGAAGGCAGCCGCAAAATATCCCTAGAAGAAATAGAAGAAGATGTTTTAAACCGCGACACGATAGATTCAAATCGCGAGGTTGGGCCTTTAAAAAAAGCAGCTGATGCGTTTTACATTGATACGACCAATATGAGTATATTAGAGGTCGTGGATATTTTATTAACCCGCATTATATAAATGGACAAATCGCTGATACGAAACTTTTCTATTATAGCGCATATAGACCACGGTAAGTCAACGCTTGCCGATAGGATCCTTGAGTTGACCGGTGCCGTTGATAAAAGGCATAAAGGCCAGCAGCTTCTTGACGATATGGACTTGGAAAAGGAGCGTGGGATTACTATCAAGGCTTCCATGGTGCGTTTGGATTATCATTCCAGAAAACGCGGCAAAACTTATGTTTTTAATTTAATTGATACGCCGGGGCACGTGGATTTTACCTATGAGGTTTCAAAATCTTTAGCTGCATGCGAAGGGGCAGTCTTGATAGTAGATGCGGGTCAAGGTATTGAAGCGCAGACTGTGGCGAATTTTTATCTTGCGCTCGAGAACAATCTTCAGGTTATACCCGTGATTAACAAGATAGATTTAAGCTCCGCTGACATACCTCGCGTCAGGCGCCAGATTGTAAGTGTCTTGGGCTTTAAAGAAGAGGACATAATTATGGCTTCTGCCAAAGAAGGGATAGGGATAGAAGACATTCTTGAGAAGATTATTGAGGTCATCCCTGCACCTCAAGGCGAGGTAACAAATTCTTTAAAAGCGCTTGTTTTTGACTGCCGGTTTGACGTTTATAAAGGCGTAGTGGTTTTTTTAAAGGTCATTGAGGGACAGATGGATACAATGACAAGCCTTAAAATGATGCATTCCGGCGTCGTATATAAAATAGAAGAGTTAGGCGTATTTAAAGATTTGAAATACTCTGCAGTTAAAACCCTGACCAGTGGAGAAGTCGGTTATTTCACGGCAAATATACGCGAAGCGCGCGAACTTATTGTCGGAGATACTATTACCGATAACAAGAATCCCTGTAGAGAGGTCCTGCCTGGTTACAGGAGACCCAAACCCCTTGTTTATTGCGGGATTTATCCGGTTAACTCGGGAGATTTCCCGCAGTTAAGGGACGCAATGGATAAACTAAAACTGTCGGACGCATCTTTCGTATTTGAGCCAGAGAATTCGCAATCATTTGGCTCAGGTTTCCGTTGTGGTTTTCTCGGGCTCCTGCATATGGAAATCGTACAGGAACGGCTTGAGAGGGAATATAATTTAAACCTCATACTTACCGTCCCCAACGTCGTTTACCGTGTTAGAACTCGCGCAGGAGAACTCTTGGAAGTTGACACGCCTTCAAAACTTCCGACTGCGCAGGATATAATCGCAGCAGAAGAGCCTTACGCCGCGCTTCTAATGATTATTCCGGTTGATTCAATTGAAGCAGTCTGCGATTTCGCTAAATCGCGCCGGGGAATATTCCAGTCAACCGAATATCTAGGTGAGGATAGGGTAAAGGTGATATTCTCCATCCCGCTTTCCGAAATTATCGTAGATTTTTATGACCGGATTAAATCTTTAACCCGCGGTTATGGTTCGCTTGATTACGAATTCAGAGAATACGTTTCTACCAAACTGGTTAAACTTGACATCCTCTTAAACGGAGTCATTTGCGATGCTTTTTCTTCGCTTATGAGTAAAGAGCGGGCAACGATGAAAGCGCACGCCCTCGTATCTAAATTGAAGGAATTAATCCCCCGGCAGCTATTCGAGGTGGCGATTCAGGCGGCAGTAGGAGGCCAGATTCTGGCTTCTGAAAAAATCCGGCCCGTAGGCAAACATGTTACTGCCAAATGTTACGGCGGGGACATTACTCGTAAACGCAAGCTTTGGGAAGAACAGAAAAAAGGGAAGAAAAGACTGAAGCAGTTCGGAAAAGTAGAAATTCCTCAGGAAGCATTTTTGGAGGTTCTGAAAATATGACAACCAAGAAAAAGACGATTATCCGTGAATGGATTGAATCAATCATAATAGCTTTTCTGCTGGCAATGGTAATCCGCGCTTTTGTGGTACAGGCATTTAAAATTCCCAGCGGCTCAATGCGGCCGACCCTGCTTGAGGGAGACTTAATTTTAGTAAATAAATTCATTTATGGCGCAAAAATTCCTTTTACAAATAAAAGGTTGACGGCATTGCGAGACTTAAAAAGAGGTGATGTAATTGTTTTTATCTACCCGGAAGACCAAAAAAAGGATTTTATCAAGCGACTTGTGGGGTTGCCTGGTGAAGAAATTGAGATAAAAAAATATACAATTTACGTAAATGACAAGCCTCTTTTGGATTCGGTCTTTAACCGGAGATATTATTACAACGGTGGTGATTTTGCCGTTGAGGGAAAGAAAATAACCGTGCCCAAAGACCATTATTTTGTGCTTGGGGATAATTCCGCTTCATCCAAAGACAGCCGTTACTGGGGTTTTGTGCCCAAAGATAATATTTTAGGTAAGGCATTCCTAATTTACTGGCCGCCTAACCGTATAAGGCTTATTAGATGAATATAGCCAATAAGATTTCTACTTTTCGCATCCTCAGCGTGCCGTTTTTTATCGCCACCTTAATTTACTACAATCCGTTGCGCGAATACCTGCGTTTTACCGCTTTATTCATTTTTATGCTGGGGGTAATCTCGGATGCTGTTGACGGTTATATCGCAAGGAAATCAAAACTGCAGTCAAAAGCAGGGCTGGTGCTTGACCCTTTAGGCGATAAGCTCCTTTTAATGAGCGCCTTTATCTGCCTTTCATTTCTTGATAGTTTTACGATTACCTTTCCGCTCTGGGTCACCTTTATTGTTATAAGCCGGGATGTAATAATTATACTGGGGGCTGTAGTTATCTACATTGTTAAACAGAATATTGAGGTTTTCCCCACCCGTTGGGGCAAATGCAGCACTGTTTTTCAGATGTGCGCAGTAATTGCGGTTCTGCTGCAGCTAAAAGCATCATTTATCTTCTGGTGGTTTGCTGTAATTTTTACCATTTTTTCAGGTATGGACTATATTAGGAAAGGGTTTAAAATTTTGTATGCTCTGGATAATCACAGGGATAATCGTTAGTTACCTTATAGGCTCAATTCCTACAGCCTATATTTTTGGCCGGCTGTTAAAAGGAATAGACATCCGGAAATACGGCTCGGGGAATGTGGGCGCTACAAACGCGCTTCGTATTTTAGGAAGAGCGGTCGGTATAACCGTTTTAATACTGGATATTTTTAAGGGCTTCTTTACAGTAGTCTTCATAGGTAACCTTATTTCAGGAAAAGGTATACCGTTCATTTCAGAAGAAACCTTACGCCTTATATTAGGCATCAGCTGCATATGTGGTCACAACTGGACAATATTCCTGAATTTCCACGGCGGTAAAGGCATAGCTACTTCTTTAGGCGTATTGATTGGCCTGGCATTTAAAATTGGGGCTTTAAAAATTGTTCTTGGATTACTGATTTTAATTTGGCTGGTTGTTTTTTTTCTGCTTGGGATCGTTTCAATTGCATCGGTATTTACCGCAATTGCCCTTCCGGTTTTTGTCATCCTTTTTGCACAAACGCCTGTATTGATCTTCGCCAGTCTATTATTATGCATCTTTGTAATTGTCCGCCATAAATCAAACCTTAAACGTTTTTTCAAAGGCGAAGAACCCCGCTTGAGCTTTAAGAAAAAACCCTAAAAGAAACCGCTTTCCAAAATACCTGATAAGACCCTTGTTTATCCTTGATTTCCGATGCATACTTTTTCTGCATATAAGCCGGCATAATATCCCCCCCCATCAGCCACAAGACAACTGGGGTTGGAGCCGGGTTGCATGGAGCAACCCGGCAAACTTTTAATAAACTTAAGGAGTAAAAATGCGCGATTTACTCTACAAAAACCTGACTTCGGATGATAAAAGGCGCAAAATTATTTCAAGCTCCGAAATTTCCGATAAGGAAGGAGTCCGCAGCGCCATACACCGCCATTTTATCTGGATAGTAAAAGAGGTAAGTATAGGCGATGTCCGGACTAAACCCACATCCTCCATCTACATTATAAAAGAAAAAATAAACAGGGAGTGTAAGCAAAGGTTTATTTGCAGGATTAAAGGTGGTTTGTATGTGACCGTTAGAAATAAAGTTTTCCTAGTTATGTATGTGCATTCCTTAAAGATTTACCTGCAGGATTTAACGCAGATCTCGCCTAAATAAAATAATTAAGCCCATTTTAACTTTTTCTTGACAAAGGTTCTATGCATAGTATACTAATTTTTAATCTATGCAAAAAAAAGTTCTCTTACCTTTATTGCTCCTGTCAATATTTCTTTTCAGTAACCCCATTTTTGCCGAAACTTTGGCAATTAATTACCTTTGCGAATTAGGCGCAGCTTATTATAAACAGGGCCGTTATGAAGAGGCTTTGGCCGAATTTAACAAAGTGCTCTTGCTTGACCCCGATAATAAGGCGGTAAAAATCTACATTAACGATATCTTCAAAATACAAAACCCGCCATTTACGGTAGTTGATCCGATAGATGCCGCTTTCGCTTCGGCTCAAAGAAAATCCTGGGCTAAGCCCGTTCCTGATACAGTCAAAAACACACCTGAACTTACTAAAGAACAAACAATAGACCAGACAATGAATAAGCTTGAGACTAAGGAAAGCAGGGCTACTTATTTTTCGCATAAAAAAGAAGAGGGAGGAATTAAAGCCGGGCCTTTAAAGGTAAGCGGAGAAATACAACTTAGTTTCGGCCTTACTCCCGATGATTTCATCTGGAAAAGGGCGAATTTTGATTTGAACGAAAAATTCAAAAGCTGGCGTATTACTTCCGATGCGGCATTCAACCACAGATTCAATACCTATGACCCTGCGATTTATGATTCCTTAAGCGTAAATGTTGATACTGAAAACAAAGAGGGATTTAACTTCCATACCAATATTACGGTTGACCCTTGGAGCTATACGGGTAAGAGCAACAAGTTTACGGTTACCGGATCTAACGGAGACACCGCAAAACTACAAATGTACTACTGGTCAAATACGGGTTATGTTGTAAATAATACGGCTTATACTTCGCTTAAAGGCGATACTTTCGGCATTCCGGAAGTAAAAGTAAAAGACGGTGTGACGGATTCATTCACTGCCACTTCTTACCGCAACAGCGCTACTTTTGTAATTCCTTCAGTAAAAATAGAACGGCAGTTCCAGCCTATGCGTGAATTATGGCTTGATTATGCCAGTGATCAAGTCAAATTAAGGACATTTGTCTTAGGTTATCAAGATCAGGCTTATTCTTCCGATGACCCGATGGGGATAACTAATCATGGTATCTGGTGGAAAGATAGTAAGTGGCTGCGTCAATATACCCCCGGTGTCTATAATTCCGGGGATACACCTGTAAGTTTCGTTAAGGGAAAATGGGACGACTCGCTTTCTTTCCTTTCCAAGGACAGCACGGGTAAATATTTAACTGGCTTAAGGGGCTTTTCTTTTAATTTCCAGTCTCAGGAGCAAACCTATTTTGATACCACCGTTGCCACGCCTAAAAACCTCTGGCAGGATTACGGGAACGTAGATAACGTTATTTCCGCCAGCAGGCTCAAACATTATTTTACCGATAATTTTATGCTTGGTGGCACTTTTACCACCCGCTTCGGTTTCTTGACCGATAAGGATAATAAACTGGATAGCCAGAATCTTGTCGGCGGCTTTGACATAGGATACGAACCTCTTGGTGGGGTAAAGATTCAGGCAGAAGCTTTAACTTCTCAGTCCAATTACGATATGAGTAATTCTACTTACAAAACAGATTCCCGTGGGAATACCTATTATTTTTCTGTTATTTCGCGTTACCCGCAGAAGGATATCATGAATTTGAAATACGGATACGATGAGATATCCATAGACAAAGATGAAAGTTTCCTGATTAAAGGCAAATTTTACGCCAGCCGCATGGATTCTAATTTTGATTCGGCTCTTGCAGATTATCATAATACAAGACAGGATGTATTCTGGTCAAGGCATATACATTTCCGCAACCCACTGGATTATTATTCTCAAGGGCTAAACGGATCTACTACTAATTGGGACGAGCTCAATTCCACGCGCATAGGCGACGGCATTGATATAGGCAGGAACGTTTTGGGATTCCGTTTTGAAACTTTTCTGGAAAACGGCGTTTATAACCTTTTTGACGTGCGCAATGTGCATAATGTCAACGGTAAGCTTATTGAAAACGTGGTGCGTGACGAAGCTACGGTAAAATTAACGGATAAACTAACCGCTAAAGCACTGGGAATCTATCAAAAATTACCCAAGACTACTACGGGAATAGACCCGTTTATTTATGATGGAGATACAGGTGAGTTCTTTGCAAATTCATCGGTTGTTGGAGGAGAGGACCCAAGTCTTAAAACAGGATCTTTCGGTTTAAATTACGACTTCTTTGACTGGTTAAGCATAAACGGCATATATGAACGCACTAATGATTACAGTCTCGGTTACGGGGATTTCCCACGCAATGTTTTAAGGAATGACACAACCCTTTGGGGCTCTTATTACCAAAATGATAATTTTTACCGTTATATTTATCCTATTCTTTATTCGCAGGGCGTTTTCCCGCAGGCCCCATATGAATTCTATAATATATTTAAGGCCGGCATAAGGCTGAAATTACGCGACAATCTTGAAGCGTACCTTGATTACACACGCAATGAATTTGAGGCCGCCTCCTTAATCTCCGATAATATGAACCATGTCGGTTTAGAAGTTGCTTATATGCCTACAAAACAAATGGGCATGGTCTTTAAATATACTTATTCCCGTTGTCAGGATCTTGATGATTTAGTCGCAGGGATCACTAAAATGTCTAGCCATCATAGTTTCTTCACTGAATTCAGATATTTGCCTTCTAAAACCGATGAATTTATCATGCAATATGGAGTGGGTGATACCAGCTCCATCGGTAATTTATCTTCCCTTGACCCCTATGGAGGCAGCCTGCTTACTCTGGATATGCAGCACATTATTCGTGTTTATTACCGCCGCAGATTTTAATTTTTTTATTAATTAGGGATATTTCTTAACTAACCGTAAAACTGTCCACTTATAGGCAGTTTTAACTAAATTTAAGAAACGTTCCTAATTTATTTCAGGTAAATATCTATTTTATTAATCAAGCGAGACCTTATTTGTTCTGCATAAGGAGAGGGTATAGTGTCGGACGCTATTTCTACTGTTGAGCCGGAGTTATCCTTGAAGATAATCTCTTTAATTTTTACTGAATTCTTGCCGAAAGTATCTTTACGGCTTAAGTTAAAATAGGTAATATTAATCCTACTTAAAAAATTAAATCCGTAAATACCTTTTTTATCAAATAGCCATCCTGCGAGAACCGGTCTGAAACGCAAATTCAATTCGTTTTTCTTATTTAAGAAGAAGGGGTAATTGCCTAGATTCATCAAAAGCCAGATTTGCAGGAATTCTGCAGTTGAACCGGACAGGCGCGCTACGAAGCCGTTTCCCTGTAAATTTTTATCTGCAAAAGCGCTTGAAACCAGAAAAGAAGAATTTTCAAGGATACTCCGGCCGTAGCGGGCTGGGTCTTGGAAGGGTATAAGCACATTCTTAAAATCCGCATAAAACTTTTCATAAAGCCCGCATTTAAGCATTTCCAGCATATATTTATATTCCATATGCAGCCAGATAGACTCATTTTCAAGCCAACCGGGAGCAAATATCCTGCACCTGCCTATTTCCTCGGGCATATTTCTTAATGAAGCGGTAACCTTGTACATTTTTAACTTTTTGTCAAAGAGTTCGTTTTTCTTTGTAGCGTCCGCAAGTTTCACTGCTTCATTAATATCTTTTGAAAGCCGTAAAGCGTGCATCTGTCCTTCAAGGAAAAAAGGAAGTTTTATCTGCTTAAATTTCTTAGGCGCTATAAACCGGCTCTTTATAATGTCGTACTTTGTAATTTCATTTATAAAATATGAATAATAAACCTTTCTTTTTCTGTCAAACACTTTATTTAAACCCACGTTAATCTTTTTTAAAGCCTTATTCAATACCTCAAGTAGTAAAGATGCACTGATTTCTGTTTTTTTGCCGCTTAAACCTAAACGGGTTATCCGGCGGTACTCTTCTTTTAAAGAATGGCTTTCATCCCAGTATTCATAATTACTGGTATTACGGCTAAGAAGCCGATTCAGCGCTATAAGGAAATTATAGATTTCCTTCGTTAACTCAATATTATTAACTCCGCTTTTTACAAGAGAAGATTTAATAAAAATAATAAGCCGTTTTAATTCAAAGGTTTCGCACACGGATGAGCCGAAAAGGGCAGGGAGGCCGTTTAAAGCATCGTACCAGTTGGGCTTATCAGCTTCCATTTCCATACCTGAACCGAAGGGGTCAAGAGAAGCGAGCTTATTGACAGCCAAGCAGAGAAGCTTATCGATTAAGGTCGTCCGGTAAACCTCGCCTTTCCCAAAATTTTTCCTTACTAGATGCGGGTAGAGACGGCGCTTTTTTATTAATTCTTTTTTTTCGGCATCCGCTGTAACTGAATGTAGCTGCCTCGGTAGATTGTTATACAGTACGTATTTTTCGCTCCTCGGTTTTACTACTTCTATGTTGTCAAAAAAAGTAAAACTGTTAATTTCAAAAAGGATATTTTTTAGTTTATCAGGATAAAGACCGAAGTAGCTTTCCAGTAAATCAAGGTTGTAACTCCAATGGTCGCTCCAGAACCCTTCCCCATGGTCAGCTTCCTGAATTTCCTCACAGCAGGAAATCAATACATTCAGGAATTCATCTCTTTCCGTGTTTAGCCTTATACCGTTATCCTGAATGAACAGTATTACTTCACCCGGAGAAAACGGTTTTTTAAAAAATGCGCTTAACTTAGCGGTATTATTTCCAGCAATGAAGCGCTTTAATTCTTTCGTAAGTCTTTTTTTATCTTTGAGAATAAAGAGAGCGCCTTTAATTATTAAAGGGTTAAAACCGTCGGTTTGAATAAGATTTAAGAGAGAAATTAAGTCTGCCTCTTTAATGTCCGGATTGAACCAAACATTATTGCGCCTATTCTGGTTTATATCTCGGTAATTTCCGTTACCCTGTGAGAAATAGGTCGGCTGGATCAGGAATTTGTTATAATCCCGCTCAAGGTCACCGTGCTTACGGGAGTAGAGATAGAATACGGTTTCTTTCAGGCCACATTTAAAAATTTGAGGATATCCCCCACGCATGATGTTATCAAGATAAGTTTGTTTTGCGTAAAGATTGAATTCCTTTGAACTGCTTTTTGTTTCAATGTCGGACTGCAGCTCTTTTATGATTTCTTTATTTTTAATGCGTTTTAAATTCAAATATTCGGGAGCGGTTATCCTGCTTATGGATTTATTCAGTTCTTCCAGGCTCCGCATAAAGCCGAGCACAGTATTAAAAGTGATTTCCTGCCCCGCTTTCAGGCTTAGGGGCATAAAAGAGAAGGCCGAAGGGGTCCTGCTTTCCGTAATTTCTTCGTGAGGTATGCTAAATTTTTTATCCGATGAAAATTTAGCAGGAGATGAAAAATCTGTATTTTGCCCAAATATGCTTTCAGGGTTAACTATCGGCCTGAACATAGTTGTTTTACCCCCGACAGAATAGAAACTCAAGTAAAAATTACCTTCATTAATATGAATTACTTCCGGTTTATCAGCGGGGTCAACTGCGAGACGGAAGAAAGGCGCATTATTCTTAAGGTTCTCAACCCTTGTCCACGCCTCTATGGTCCTGCTCATTTTTTTAAGGAAAAAGTTATTTATGCCGTAAGGAATAACTTGAGGAAGCCCATCTAATATTTGAATCTTTTTTACAAGCCGGCCCGTATTCTTTATCCTGACCACCCGGGCTAAGCCTGCATAGCAGTCAGAAGGAATATTAAAATATTCCACCCTAACTTCAAGGCCCAAGGTTAAATTCATTTCTTTCAATTTTAAATCATAGGAAGTAAGCGACATACTATTGTTTAATTTGAAAGCTAAATTTACGAAACCGTTATGAAACGGCTCATAAATACGGTCTTTTGCCCCGAGAACCTTTATAAAGGTACGAAAACCAGCTGAAGTGGTAAATTGCCATGACTTATTCGCAGGGTAAAATTCCAAAATAGGGTGGTCTTTATCTTTTGTGCCAAAACTGGCGATAGCCTGGCCGCGGTTGACATAGAAAACCCACATCGGTATGCCGTATTTTCCGGCAATGCCCGGGAAGAAGTCGGCAAAGGGCTTGGCGTAATTATAATTTTCAATTATAAATTCGCCTTTTTCATTAAGGTAGTATTTCGCTTGTTTTTGCGCCAAAGCAGGTCCTTTTATGAGTTAGAATATTAATAGTTATTTTACATAATTTCCAGCTTTTGTCCAGCGAAAACAACTGTTCTTTTGGAATGAAACAATATAATTTAATTAATTAAAAGCTACCGAGTCATGCCTTTCGCAGCACCGCTCGATTTTCCCTACCATGGAAAATCTCGCTCGAAGAAGCTGTTCGTTCCCCGCCAAAAACCGTGGCGGGACCGTGCACGCTCGGATTTTCTAACGTGCGTCTCGAATCAAACCAAGTCAACCGTTTAAGAGTTGATTAATTTTAAATGTTATCCTTTCATGCTGTTTTAGCTTTACTTTTTTCCTATCTAATGATATTATAATATTTTAATTAACAGGAGGAAAACGTGGCAATAGATAAAAGGACGGTTGAATATACCGCACACCTTGCACGGATTGAATTAGGCAGCAGGGAGTTGGAGACGATTTCCAAACAACTCCAGGATATTCTGGATTTTATTGATAAACTTAAAAAAGCCGATGTTGACGGCATAAGTGCGACAAGCCATATTTTGCCCGTTAGCAATGTCTTAAGGGAAGATTTGGTAAAACCGTCTCTGTCTGCCGATGAAGCATTAAAAAATGCCCCCAGCCGCCAGGAAACTTTCTTCATTGTACCAAAAGTTATAGAATAATAAGATGGAGCCTTGTAAATTAACCGCCCACGAACTTCTTGAAAAAATGAAGACAGGGGAAGTAAAACCCCCTGAAATAATAACTTCGCTTTTTAAGAGGATAAATGAAGTTGACTCTAAAGTATCCGCTTACGTCCGTAGCGATAAAGTGAAGGAAAATACGGATTCCTACGGGGGGCTGCCAGTTTCCATAAAAGACAATATCTGCACCAAAGATCTAACTACGGAATGCTGCTCAAAGATATTGGAGGGTTTTAAGCCTCCCTATGACGCAACAGTTATTAAAAAAATATGCGGTTCCGGTAACTGCATATTAAATATTAAGACTAATATGGATGAATTTGCATTCGGTTCATCTACGGAGAATTCGCATTTTAACCCCACCCATAATCCATGGAACTTAGGCTATGTTGCGGGCGGTTCGTCCGGCGGTTCAGCTGCGGCTGTGGCAGCTGATGAAGCAATCTGGGCATTAGGCTCGGATACCGGGGGTTCAATAAGGCAGCCTGCGTCGTTTTGCGGGGTAGTCGGTCTGAAACCAACTTACGGGAGAGTTTCTCGTTATGGGTTGATTGCTTTTGCCTCAAGCTTAGACCAGATAGGCCCGCTTACCAAAGATGTCAGGGACTGCGCGCTCCTTATGAATATTATCTCTTGTTTTGACTCCAATGACTCTACTTCCGTAAATATTCCTGTCCCTGATTACACAAAGTCGCTTGTTAATGATATAAAAGGCGTAAAGATAGGTATTCCTAAAGAATATTTTATAGAAGGGATTGACGGAGAAGTTAAAAAGACAATTGAGGAAGCTTTGAATAAATTAAAAAATCTGGGAGCACAAGTAAGTCCTGTTTCACTGCCACATACGGAATACGCAGTTGCCGTTTATTATATTGTTGCTACTGCCGAGGCCAGTTCTAATCTTGCGCGTTTTGATGGTGTCCAATACGGCTATAGGGTGCAAATGGATAACCTTATGGATATGTATAAAAAAACGCGCGGACAAGGGTTTGGCGAAGAAGCAAAACGCAGGATAATTTTAGGCACCTTTGTATTATCTCACGGTTATTATGATGCATATTATCTCAGGGCATTAAAGGTGCGTACGTTAATCAAAAATGACTTTGACAAAATATTTAAAGATTTTGACTGCGTGATTACTCCTACATCACCGACCGTAGCTTTTAAACTCGGTGAGAAGATTAAAGATCCCTTAAAAATGTACCTTTCGGATATTTGCACTATCTCGGCAAACCTTGCGGGCATCCCAGGCATATCAATACCCTGCGGTTTTACAAAAAAGGGCCTGCCGGTAGGCATGCAGATATTAGGCAAGCCGTTTGATGAAGAGATGCTTTTCAGGGTCGCGCATACTTATGAGCAAAATACAGAGTGGTATAAGTTAAAACCAAACTTACAAATAGGTAACTAAAATGAACTACGACACGGTTATAGGGCTGGAAGTCCACTTACATTTAAATACGAAGACAAAGGCCTTTTGTTCCTGTTCTACTGAATTCGGCAAAGAACCCAATTCCCAAACTTGCCCTGTTTGTTTGGGCTTTCCGGGCTCCCTGCCGGTCTATAATAAAACCGCCCTGGATTACGCCGTTAAAGTAGCCCTCGCTTTAAATTGCACCGTACAGGAATATACGAAATTTGACCGTAAGAATTATTTTTACCCGGACCTGCCTAAGAATTATCAGGTCTCTCAATATGACCTTCCGTTATCGGTTGGGGGTTTTCTTAAAATCAATTCGGAAGAAAAAACCAAACGGATAGGAATTACGCGGGTACATATGGAAGAAGATGCGGGCAAATTAATCCATAAGGAAAATGTAAGTCTCCTTGATTTTAACCGTGCAGGAATACCCCTACTTGAAATAGTAAGCGAGCCGGATATGAATTCCCCCGAAGAAGCATACGCATATTTAGCTGAGCTTAAGAATATACTTGAATACCTTGATGTTTCTGACTGCGACATGGAAAAGGGGTCTTTGCGCTGCGATGCAAACATATCCTTAAAAAAAGAACAATCCCGGCAAATGGGGGTTAAGGTTGAGTTAAAAAACATGAATTCCTTTAAAGCGGTCAAAGATGCACTCACCTTTGAAGTGAGGCGCCAGGCAGAGCTTTTGGATGAAGGGAAAAAGATTATTCAGGAAACCCGGCTTTGGGATGCAGAAGTTTTAGTTACTGTTTCCATGCGCACAAAAGAAGAAGCGCAGGATTACCGTTATTTTCCCGAGCCGGATTTGCCGCCTTTTGTTATCGAAAAAAATAAAGTTGAAGAAATCAGGAATACCCTTCCGGAGCTTCCGGCTAATAAACTCAAGCGGCTTATCCGTGAATACGGCCTTTCGCACTATGACGCGAAAATTCTTATTTCATCAAGAAAAGACGCCGAATACGCGGAAAGCTGTATAAAGACATATCCGGGTGACGATAAGAAAGCCGTCGTAAACTGGCTAATCGGAGCTGTATTATCGGAAGCAAATAACCGTTCTTCTTCAATAGCCGGCTTAAATATCCCCGAAGAAAACTTAATCAGCCTCATCAAGTTACTGCAAAAACAGGAGATATCCAATCTTGTTGCGAAATTGGTTTTAAACGAAATGATTAATACTGGCAAACCCCCATTAGAAATCATAAAAGAGAAAAATTTAATCCAAGTTTCCGATAGCGGTGAACTGGAAAAAATTGTTGATGAGGTGGTTAAAACCAATCAGAAATCCGTTGCGGATTTTAAGTCGGGGAAAGAGAATGCGCTTATGTTTTTAATCGGACAGGCTATGAAAAAGAGTAAAGGAAAAGCCAATCCTAAGCTGCTTCAGGAGATATTTAAACGGAGGTTGTCTTGATGTTTTTAAAGAAAGGAACTTTTTTTATTTTAGTCTTAGGCGTAATAATTTCGGGGATAGTATTTTTTAGCATATCTGAAGCGAAAGTAAAAAGAAAAGAGAATTTATACAAACAGGTTGAGCTTTTCTCCGATGCTTTAGCGATAATCCAGGCCGAATATGTAGATGAGCCGGATACTAAAAATTTAATTTACGGCTCATTAAAAGGGATGCTCGCTTCGCTTGACCCTTACAGCGAGTTTATGGACCCGGATACTTTTAATGAATTAAAGGCTGACACTGAAGGTAGATACGGCGGCTTGGGGCTGGAAATCAATATTAAAGAGGGGTTTCCTACCGTCGTAACTCCCATTGAAGACACTCCGGCATGGCGGGCGGGAATCAAACCGGGAGACCGCATTGTTAAAATCAATAATGAGTTAACGCGCGACATGAGCCTAACCGATGCGGTGAAAAGGATACGCGGTAAGCCAGGAGAAACGGTAAGCCTAACGATACTAAGGGAACCGGAAAAGAAATTGCTTGAATTAAAATTGGTGCGCGCAATGATTAAAATGAAAGGCGTCAAAGAAGCAAAGCTACTTTCCGACGGCATAGGTTATATCCGCCTGGTTGAATTTCGTGACAGCGTTCCTCCTGAAATGAACGCGGTAATAGAAAAACTGTCCAGGTCCGGAATGACCGCGCTGATAATTGATTTGCGTAATAATCCGGGGGGCTCGTTGGATTCTGCGGTCAGGGTAGCCGAAAGATTCATTGAAAAAGGCAAAATGATAGTTTATATCCGCGGGAGGATTCCTTCGCAAAATATGGAATTTTATTCCGCTTCCAGGCATCTGGTATTGAATTTGCCTTTGGCGATTTTAATTAATGAGGGTTCTGCTTCGGGAAGCGAGATTGTCGCCGGAGCCATGCAGTATTATAAACGCGCGGTTATCATAGGCAAAAAATCATTCGGTAAGGGTTTCGTGCAAGCGGTTATTCCCCTGAAGGACGGTTCGGCTTTGCGGTTGACGACAAGCAGGTATTTTACCCCTTCGGGAAAAGTGATAAACGGCATAGGAATTGAGCCTGATATAACCGTTGAAGAAGGAAATATCCAGCTTAGCGATAACCAGCTACTGCGAGCCATAGATGCCTTAAAAAATAAAAAATGAGAAATACTTCAAAGAAATATTTAATTGTTATAATTTTAATTACGATAATCACGCTTATTATTCTAATTTTAGCCTTAAAGAAATCCACTTTAAGGATCCATAAAATCTCCGTTCCTTTTAAAGGAAAAATCGCCATAGTAATCGATGATTGGGGGTATAACTTAAACAATATACCGATTGCTGAAGGGATCAAATACCCTTTTACCGCTTCGGTCTTACCTAACCTCAAAAGTTCTAAAGAAGCGGCTTACAGGCTTCATTCGGCTGGCTTTGAAGTTATATTGCATTTACCGATGGAGCCGAAAGAGAAATACGGGCTGGAAAAGAATACGATTACAGTGTCAACGGATAAAGAATCTATTAATAAGATAATTAGTGAAGACTTGAGCAATATTGTTTATGCTAAGGGAATATCTAACCACATGGGCTCGCGTGCCACGGAAGACAGCCGCATTATGACACTGGTATTTAAAGAATTAAAAAACAGGCATCTTTATTTTCTGGATAGTTTTGTCACTCCGCGCTCCGTATGCCGGGAGGTAGCTGGAAAAATCGGCATCCCGTCCGCAAAAAGGGATATTTTTCTGGACAATAAGGTTGAAAAAACATATATAAGGCAGCAGATTAATAAATTAAAATCCTGCTCAAGGAGAAAAGGATGGGCTGTAGGAATTGGCCATGACCGCAAGGTAACCTTGGAGACCTTAAAAGAAGAAATGCCTGCCCTTACAAAAGAAGGATATAGGTTAGTTTTCGTTTCCGAATTAGTTAATTAATAGCCAGGTTAAGAATATGATCGTATTAGGAATAGAGACATCCTGCGACGAAACTTCCGCAGCTGTTGTTAAAAACGGCAGAAAAGTTATGTCTAATGTAGTAGCTTCAAGTCTGAATTTTCATAAGAAATTCGGGGGAATAGTCCCTGAGATTGCTTCGCGTAAGCAGCTTGAGGCTATCGTTCAGGTAACGGACAGCGCAATCAAAAGCGCAAAAATTACTTTAAAAGACATAGGCCTTATTACAGTGACCGCTGAGCCCGGGCTTCCCGGCTCCTTATTGGTAGGAACGTCTTTTTCAAAGGCTGTTTCATTAAGCCTAAACGTGCCTCTTCTTAGCATTAATCATGTTTATAGCCATATTTACGCAAATTTCCTGAATAGTGGAAGGGTTAAACTTCCTTTTACGGCTTTAGTTGTTTCCGGAGGGCACACGAGCTTATTTTACGTAAAAAGTTTTAGCCGGATTGAGCCTTTAGGTCGGACTCTGGATGATGCCTGCGGCGAAGCATTTGACAAGGTTGCTAAAATCTTAGGGTTAAGTTATCCCGGCGGCCCAGCAATCGAAAGGCTGGCTAAAGAGGGAAACGGCAAAAGATTCAAATTCCGCTGTTCAGGCACAAAGAACGCGCTTGATTTCAGTTTTAGTGGAATAAAAACAGCTGTCTTATACGCAGTAAGAAATAAAAGGCTCTTAATAAAAGACAAGAAAGATATTGCCGCATCTTTTCAGGAGGTAGTTTTTGATACTTTAATAGCGAAATCTTTTCTTGCCTGTAAAATAAAAAAAACTACCCGCCTTGTATTTGGCGGAGGAGTCATCGCAAATATGAGGCTACGGGAGAAATTTAAGCTCACAGGGCAGGCTAAAGGGATAAATTGTTATTTCCCTCCAAAAATTTTATGTATGGATAACGCAGCCATGGTGGCAGGATTAGGCTATCAGTTACGTAAACACGGAGGATATGAGTATGCTCACGGATAACCAAATTATTTACCGGTTGTGTTTAACCGTATTCTTAAGCGGCCTGATTGGTCTTGAACGCCAAATCCAAAGAAGGCACGCGGGCCTGCGCACGCATATTTTGCTGGCCCTTGGTTCCTGTCTTATAATGTTGACATCCCTGTATGTTTTTGATATATATAAAGACATAACCAAGCTTGATCCGGCGCGGATTGCCGCAGGTGTTATTACCGGCATCGGGTTTTTGGGAGCGGGCACAATTATAAGGGACAATGAGGGCATCCGGGGACTGACTACTGCTGCCAGCCTTTGGGTTGTTTCCGGAATAGGCCTTGCAGTCGGCTGTGGCTTTGGCCATGCGGCAATATATACGACGGTTTTAACCCTAATCGTGCTTTTTATCTTAAGGTATGTTGAAAACATAATGTTTCTTCAGAATAAAGATAAGTAGTCTAATACAAGGAGGTGGTGTATGTCCTTTAAGAAGAAGCTGGAAGAAAAAATCCTGGATGTGGATGCTTCTATGCAAGGGTCGCTAAGTTTTAAAGACCCTGTTAACTTACGCATAAACGGTAAATTTGAAGGTACGCTTGAAACCCGTGGAAATTTGACTATCGGCCCTACTGCCGTTGTAAATGCGGATATTGTCGGAGATAATATCATTGTCGGAGGCAGGATTAAAGGAAGAATAACCGCAAAAGAAAGGCTGACCCTTCTTCCTACGGCAATCGTTGACGGCGATATCTTTTCGGTACGGCTTAACATCGCTGAGGGCGCCGTATTTGAAGGAAACTGCTCCATGCTCCATGATTTGCTAAACGCTCAGGAGTTAGCGCGTTACCTTGAAGTTGATCTGAATTCGGTGATGGAATGGGTGAGTGCTGGAAAACTTCCTGGGCATAAAGAAGGCAACGACTGGAGATTTGACAGGAAAGAAGTTGACTCCTGGGTCGCCTCGGGAAAAATTGAAAGCTAAAAAATAAATTAAGATTTTATGGCAGAAGAGAAACTTTTAACAGTTAGGGACGTTGCCGGAGTTTTAGGCATATCGGAAAAAGAAGTAATGGAATTAGCCGAAAGCGGAGCTATTCCTGCTTACAAGGTAGGTGGAGTCTACTTAAGATTTAAGAAGGAACAAATTCAGGAATTCAGGAAACTTGCAAAGCATCCTTCGGTAGTTAAGGGGCAAGTCTGGGAAAAATACAACTTGGGCGAAAAACTTAAGGATTTCCTGTACTTCAATGATTTTTATCTCATTTCAGCCCTTGTAATTATTTTCCTTCTTTTTATAATATTTCAGGGAAATTAACAATAATGGCTTTAAATAAGGGGTTTTGCGACCTTGGTTTTGCCAAGGTTGATCTGGATAGATGCAGGCGCAGAGGAATCGCCGAGGTTATTTATTGCCCGGGGAAAGACAGGAAACATCTTAAAAAAATCTGCAGCCGGTTAATAAAAAGCGGACAAAATCTTCTTTTAACCCGCCTGGACAAAAAGACCTATTTGTATCTAAAAAAATCAAACCCCCATTTAAAATATAACATTTTAGCTAAAATCGCCTTTTTAAATAAAAAAATTGCAACATCTAAAAAGGGCTCTATACTTATCGTGTCCGCCGGCACCTCTGATCTGGCAGTGGCGGAAGAGGCAGCTGTTACGGCGCAAGTCCTTGGCAATAAGGTTAAGCGGCTTTACGATGTGGGCGTTGCCGGAGTGCATCGCCTCATCCATAATATAGGGCTGTTAAAAGAAGCTTCAGTCATCGTAGTAGTTGCGGGTATGGAAGGCGCTTTGCCGAGTATCGTAAGCGGAATGGTGGCAGTGCCCGTGGTTGCGGTCCCGACGAGCTGCGGTTACGGAGCGAATTTTGCAGGATTGTCTTCATTACTTACAATGCTAAACAGTTGTTCTCCCGGTATAGGCGTAGTCAATATTGATAACGGATTTGGGGCTGGGTATTTAGCCGCATTAATTAATAGGTAAATAACAAATGGCTAACAAAATTTCTTTGAAAGAAGCAATTAAATTTCACGGGCATTTGGGCCCTTATCTAGTTTTGGGCCTACTCTGCGGAGATTCCGCCATAAAAAAACTTAAGGCTAATAAATATTTCGGAATAAACGTTAAAGTCTGGGGCGCAAATAAAAAACCTCAATCCTGCCTCATTGACGGCCTGCAGCTTTCAACGGGAGCAACGTACGGTAAAGGCAATATCTCTAAATTTAACGCTAAGAAAATAAAAATTGAGGTTCTTAATAATTCCAACGGCAAAAAGGCCGCTTTTAAATTTAAGCCGGCCATAATTCAAAGGCTTAAAAGAACAAAGACACATAGGGATTCGGAAATTTTGGCAAAAAAATTATTTAAAGAAGGTCCCCGGAATATTTTTGACCTTTTGCCTGTAACCTAATACTCATTATTAAGGAACAACCATGCCCCTCTCAGGATTGGATATTTATAAACTATTACCTAAAACCAACTGCAAGCAATGCGGATTTGCGACCTGTCTTGCTTTCGCCATGCAACTGGCCAAGAAGGCGGTCGTAATAGAAAAATGCCCTTACTTAAGTACAGAGGCAAAAAAAATCCTGGAGGATTCCGCGCAGCCGCCTATAAAATTAGTAACCATCGGTATAGGAGAAGATAAAGTGGAAGTCGGAAATGAATCAGTCGTCTTCCGTCATGAAGAGAAATTCCACAGGCCGTGCGCAGCCGGTTTTATCATCAATGACAGCCTGAGCGATGTTGAAATTTTAAATAAAGTTAAAGAAATCAATAATCTTAAGTTTGAACGCGTGGGACAAAAGCTTGAGGTTAATATAATCGCCGTTAAACAGTGCTCTGATGCAACAAGGTTTAAAGATGCGGTAAAACTCATTTCTTCCAATACCCGGCTCAATCTGGTGCTGATGAGCGAAGATTTAACCGCGTTAAAGGAAGCGACGGTATTTACAAAAGATAGAAGACCTTTAATTTATAATGCCAATAAGAATAACCTTAGCGAGGCGGTAAAGTTAGCCAAGGAATTTAACCTGCCATTAGTAGTAAAAGGCGCTGATTTAAATGAGATTTCAAATCTGACAAAGGAATTAACTGGCTTCGGGTTAAGCGAGCTCATTTTGGATACAGGGGAGAAAAACATCAAGGATAAATTATGGGACTTCACTCAAATCAGGAGACAGGCGCTGAAAAAATCCAATCGCCTCTTAGGTTATCCCGCATTGGCTATTGTAGATAAGGCCGATCCTTATGCGGAAGCAGTTGAAGCCGCAACTTACATTGCCAAATACGCCGGCATTATCCTATTAAGGAATATCCATGCCTGGGAGGTTTTAGCGCTGCTTACCTTAAGGCAGAATATTTATACCGACCCCCAAAAACCACTACAGATTGAACCTAAGATTTACGCCGTTGGCCAGGTAAATAAAAAATCTCCTCTCTTAATCACTACGAATTTTTCACTGTCTTATTACACCGTGCTCGCTGAAGTAGAAGCAAGCAAAATCCCCTCATACATTATGAGTGTAGATACCGAAGGTATGTCTGTTTTGACGGCGTGGGCAGCGGAAAAGTTCACGCCGGATAAAATTTCCGATTCCATTAATAAATTCGGAGTATCAGAAGTTGTGTCGCATAAAAATTTAATTATACCCGGTTATGTCGCGGTAATGAGCGGAGATTTAGAGGAACATTCGGGTTATAAAGTTATTGTCGGGCCGAAAGAAGCTGCCGGTATTCCGTCGTTCTTAAAAAATTTACAATAAACTGCATAATAGACGCTTTAAATATAAAATATGGAAAAATTTAAGGTAACATTTCATCCTAAGAATAAAAGTATTGAGGTGCTTAAAGATACTACGATTTTATCCGCGGCTATATCCGCAGGAGTAGCTATAAATTCCGCCTGCGGCGGAGATGGAGTATGTGGGAAATGCAAGGTTCTTATAAAAAACGGAAAAGTGGTTGCTCAGGCAAATTCCGTATTGACATTAGAGGAAAAACGCCGGCAAGTTTACCTTGCCTGCCAGACCACAATTCACAGCGATTTAGAAGTTGAAGTGTTGCCTGAATCAAAATTTGATACGGCCGGCTTAAGAATTAAAGGGCTTTATACAAAATCAGAGAACGTTGAACCGGTAAGAGAGATTCCAGAAGAAAGTATTTTTAAACACTCCCCGCTTGCCACAAAATTATATCTTCAGCTTCCTAAGCCTAATTTTGAAGATACGGCCGGCGACCTTGAAAGGATTTACAGGGAGTTACGTAATATCAAGGGTTTTCCTCTCGCCCAGACCGCTCTTACCAATATACGCCAGCTGGGGGAGTTATTAAGGGATTCAGACTGGAAGATAACCGTAACATTGGGTAGGAGAAATGACGCCATTGAAATAGTTTTGATTGAGCCGGGTGATACTACGGCTAATAATTTCGGCCTTGCTTTTGATATCGGGACAACGACTATTTCAGGACAGCTCATTGACTTAAACTCCAAAAAAATCCTTGGCACCAAGGCCAGTTATAACAAACAGGCCAGTTTTGGAAGCGACGTGATTACCCGTATAATTTACGCCCATGAGCGGGACGGCCTTGAGAAACTGCATAACGCCGTAGTTGAGACCATAAACCTGATCATTAGGGAGCTGGTAAAAGAACATAACGTAAATCTAAATGACGTAAATTGTATTTTGTGCGCGGGCAATACGACAATGATACATCTTCTCTTAAGCGTAGATCCTACTTACATAAGAAAAGAACCTTATATCCCTACGATAAATTCCGTTCCAACTATTCGCGCGAAAGAAGCCGGAATAAATATAAACCCGCGCGCTCTTTTATCGTGCGTTCCGGGGGTTTCGAGCTATGTCGGAGGCGATACGACCGCAGGGATCTTATCAAGCTGCTTGTATAAAGAAGAGGGCTTAAGCATTTTAATTGACATAGGGACTAACGGAGAGATTGCGCTGGGGAATAAGGAATTTATGGTCGCATGCGCTGCTTCAGCAGGTCCAGCATTTGAAGGAAGCGGCATAACAAGCGGAATGCGCGCAAGCAAAGGCGCGATAGAAAAGGTGAGGATTAGCCCTAAAACTCAAAAGGTGATTTTTGAAACCATAGGAGAAGAGAAACCCCGCGGTATCTGCGGTTCAGGTTACATTGACATAATCGGGGAATTACTTACGGCCGGAATAATTGACAAGAGCGGGAAAATCATAGTTGAAGGCAGACGCATCCGGGAAAGCGACTTAGGAAAAGAATTCCTTATAGCGTCTAAGGAAGAATCCGCTACCGGTGGAGACATCGTAATCAATGAAGCGGACATAGATAACATCAAAAGGGCAAAAGCCGCAATATATTCCGCGGTTTCTATTCTAGTTGAACATCTAAATTTTGATTTTTCTGAAATAAAAAAAGTATTCATAGCAGGCGGATTCGGCACTTCCATAGACATTGAAAAGGCAATCAGAATAGGATTGCTTCCGGATCTAAACAGGGACGTATTTAAATTCATCGGCAATAGCGCACTCAAAGGAGCCCAGGAAATGCTTTTGTATTCCGATACTGAGAAAATCGCACAGGAAATTGCCAATAAAATTACCTATATTGAATTATCGGCTGACCCGGGATATATGGACCATTATATGGCGGCCCTGTTTTTCCCGCATACTGACTTATCAAGATTCCCTTCGTTAAAGGAGAAATAATGGGGCGCGTTATCGCTTTTGCCGGAAAGGGCGGGACAGGAAAAACCACAACCGCGGCTTTAGTTGTGAGGATTATCAGAGAAAAGAAGTTGGGCTCGATCCTTGCAATAGATGCCGATCCAAATAACAATCTGGCTGAAATTTTGGGGCTTACGGTAAAACAAACCATCGGTTCCATTTTGGATGATGTTACCGCCTCATCCAAAAATGTCCCCGCAGGGATGACTAAAGATAGGTTTATTGAATATGAAGTGCAGGCGGCTGTGGAAGAAGGGGACGGCTTTGATATTCTAACGATGGGCCGGCCCGAAGGCCCGGGCTGTTATTGCTACGTAAATAACATCTTGCGTAACGTTATGAGCAACTTAATTAAAGATTATGATTATGTGATCATTGATAATGAAGCAGGCTTAGAGCACCTCTCGCGCAGGACAACAAAAAACGCGGACGCAATGATTATCGTATCTGATGCTTCCGCAATCGGGCTTAAAGCTGCCGGAAGGATAGTTGAACTTATAAAAGAATTAAAAATCCGGGTCAGGAATAATTTTTTACTTGTCAGCCGGGCCTACTCAGATATCGACAAGCAAAAAATACAAGATTTAAACCTTGAATATCTAGGATTTATCCCGCACGATACTGAAATTGAAAAATTAAGCTTATTGGGTTTATCGTTAATGAATCTGAAGGACGATACTGTAAGCTTAAATCATTTGAGAAAACTGGGAGAAAAAATATGGTAGCGGAATTAATGTTGGAAAAATGGTCAGGGCAAGTTGCTACTGTGGTAATCGGCGCTACAAAAGAAGAAGGCGGGACCCGGGCGCATTCGGTCAGGGTAGGGGGGCAAAAAAGTTTACCGTTCTTATTTGCCGAAGGAGACATACCAAATAAACCGGTGATTGCTTTTGAAATCTGGGATGCCCAGCCCCTAGACTGGCCTGAACAGCTAGTTAAAGAATATGGCGACGTTTTGAAAGACCCTTTCTTATGGGCGCAGAAATGCGTAAAGGATTTTAAGGCTAGAGTTTTATGCGTGCGCCTTCAGGCTACGCACCCTGATTTCGCTAATAAAGATGCACCGGATGAGGCAAAATTCATATCAATGCTGCTTAAAAAAGTTGATGTGCCTCTTATTATTTTGGGATGTGGCGATGACGTAAAGGATAACCAGATTTTCCCCGCAGCCAGCGAAGCAGCAAGGGGAGAACGCTGCCTGATAGGAAACGCTGTACAGGATAATTATAAAACCTTAACCGCTGCCGTACTTGCCGATGGCCACAACATCATTGCCGAGTCGCCTATTGACATCAATATAGCAAAACAGCTGAATATTCTGATTTCAGATATGGGGTTACCACTCGAACGCATTGTCATAAACCCGACTATTGGAGCATTAGGATACGGATTAGAATACGCTTACTCTATTATGGAGAGGGCGCGTCTTGCCGCACTTTCAGGAGACAAAACGGTCGCTTCGCCTTTTATCTGTTTTGTAGGACAAGAGGCGTGGAGGGCAAAGGAAGCAAAAGATACTTTTGAACAACAGGGAATTGTCTGGGAAGTAATTACTGCAGCTGCTTTGATTCAGGCAGGAGGCGATATTTTAGTGATGCGTCATCCCAAAGCAGCTGAAGAAGTAAATAAATACATAGAAACATTATTTAAAAAATAAAACGGAGTTAATATGTTTATAATCGGCGAACTGATAAACGGAATGTATCAGGATATTGGGTCTGCGATTAAGAATAAGGATAAGCCCGTAATACAAAAATGCGCGCTTGCTCAGGTTAATGCCGGAGCAGATTGCCTAGATGTAAACTGCGGCCCGGCTTCAAGACAGCCGGTATCTGATATGCCTTGGCTTGTTGAAACGATACAGGAAGTAACGGATAAGCCCTTGAGCCTCGATTCCAGCAAACCTCAGATTATTCAGGCCGGATTAAAAGTTATAAAAAATAAAGTTGTCATCAATTCAACCACTGCGGATCCGGAAAAATTGGAAATTTTAGTGCCGCTTGCCAGACAATACAACGCTAAGCTGATAGGCCTGACTATAAGCGCAAAAGGGATACCACAGAATAAAGACCAACGCCTTGAGCTGGCGGCTGCGATAGTTGCACATTGTTCGGATGCGGGCTTTCCTATTGAAGATTTATATCTTGACCCGATAGTTATGCCGGTAAATGTAGCGCAGGCGCAAATAAAGGATATTTTAGAGTCCATCCGCGAATTTAAAATTATATCCGAACCCAGCCCCAGGACAATCGTAGGATTAAGTAATGTTTCACAGGGCACGGGGCAGAGGAATCTAATTAATAGGACATTTTTGACAATGGCAGCCGGTTTTGGCCTGGACGCCGCCATACTTGACCCGTTGGATAATAAACTTATGGACGCCCTGATAACCACAGAGCTAATTCTGAATAAAAACATTTATTGCGATTCTTATTTAACCGCCTATAGAAAAAAATGAAAAAATTTTCTTACGGTTTTTTTGAAAGTTTAAGAGTTGCCTTCAAGGGCATTATTTATCTCTTCCTTTACCACCGCAATATGCGTATTATATTCATGCTCGGGGCTTGCGCTTTTCTCTTCGGTATTTATTTTAAGCTAGAGGGAATCCAGATGGTAACGCTTTGCATCACCATAACCTTAGTTTTTATGGCTGAAATTTTTAATACTGCAATTGAGATACTGATGAATATGCTCACTTCAGAATACCACCTGCGCATAAAGTTGGTTAAAGATATTGCTGCGGGCGTGGTAATATTGGCCTGCTTAAATGCCCTCGCAGTTGGTTATATACTTTTTTACCGTAGTATAATTTATTTGACAAAAAGCTGACAAAAGGGTATCCTTTAAAAAATAGATTTTTGGCGGAGTAGCTCAGCCTGATAGAGCACGCGGCTCATACCCGCTTGGTCGGTGGTTTAAATCCACTCTCCGCCACCAGTTATTTAGCTTCTTCTTGACAAACAGGATTTGTAACGGTATACTATATTTAAACACGAGGAGGAAAATATGTGCAAAACTTGTGGATGCAGGAAGAAACCAAAATAACAGTTTTTGACGGTTGATTAAACAGCTAGATACATATTTTCATAAAAGGCAACTCATTCTTTGGGTTGCCTTTTAGCTATCTCAATACAATGCTAAATAAAGTCAAGAATACAATTGAAAAATACGGTTTGATCCGGAAAGGCGACAAAATTCTCGTTGGGGTTTCCGGCGGCCCTGATTCCGTAGCGTTGTTATATATTTTAAATACCTTAAGGAAAAAAGGCGCATTCCATTTGCACATCGCACACCTTGACCATATGTTAAGAAAAAACTCGACTAAAGACGCCGAATTCGTTAAGAAGCTTTCCGTTAACCTTAAAATCCCTTTACGGACTGGGCGCATCAATGTAAAAAAATTAGCAAAAAATCAGTCAATTGAAGAGGCCGGCCGCAATGCCCGTCTTGACTTCTTCTTTAAAACTGCCGAGAAAATTAAAGCGGATAAAATTGCCCTTGCGCATAACCTTGAAGATCAGGCGGAAACCGTCTTAATGCGCATATTGCGGGGGACAGGCCTTTATGGATTGTCCGGAATTTCGGCAAAAAGAAAAATCCGCGGCTATGAGATCATCCGCCCCCTTATTGAAACGAAAAGGAGCGAAATTGAGTCATATTTAAAAAAAAATCGGATCAAATCGCGGCTTGACCGATCAAACTTTGAAGATATCTATTTTCGTAACAGAATCAGGAATAAACTGATCCCGCTCTTGGAAAAAAATTACAGCCCGAATATAAAAGAATTACTTGCTAATCTTGCCGTGAATTCCGGCTCGGATTACCAGTTCCTTGAACATTTGGCGGCTAAGGCAATAAAGAAAACAACAACAAAATTTAATTTAAAGGCTCTCAGCCAACTTCACATTTCAATGCAGCGGCTACTTTTCAGAAGAGCGATAGCATGCCTACAGGGTGATACCCGCCGGATCACCTTTAGGCATATAAATGAAATTGAAGATTTGGTTTTAAACCGGCCGAAAAATTCAATTGTTGACCTGCCTAAAGGTATATCAGTAATAAAGAAAAAATCCCTCGTTTTCTACCGAAGATAATTTCAATAATACTTGATTTTTAAGTCGGTTAAAGATATAATAAAAGTCTAAAAAGGGGAATGTAAAAATGTCAAACCATAATCAGAAGTCCAAGAAAAACAATATACTTAAGCGAATTCCTTTCGGTTGGATATTCGTTATCATCATTTTTGTGATGTTGATAAATTCCTTTAATATTCCCGTAAACGGAGTGCCGAAGGAAATAAGTTACAGTGAATTTTACCGAACCTTAAAAGACAGCCCCGATAGGATTAAGTCTTTGACAAAAACCGAGAGTATCCTGCAGGGCGAATACAACGATAAGTCCAAGTTCTTTGTGAATATTCCCGATAACGACACTGAGTTGTTAAATTTAATCCGCCAAAATGTGAGAAATTTTGAGGTAAAGCCGGCGCGAACATTCTGGGTTTCGCTCCTTTTTAATGTCGGTCCAATCTTACTCTTGATATTTTTCTGGTGGATGATGGCTGCCCGGGGAGAACAGCTGGGCAACCGAGTTATGGCTTTTGGGAAAGTCAGACCTAAAGTTCAGGGAGAAAAAGAAAAGACCACCTTTAATGACGTCGCCGGAGTAGATGAAGCCAAAGAAGAATTAAAAGAAGTAATTGAATTTTTAAAAGACCCTAAAAAATTCCAGAAATTAGGCGGTAAAATACCCAAAGGCGTCTTATTGGTGGGCCCACCTGGCTGCGGGAAGACTTTAATCGCAAGGGCCGTGGCAGGAGAGGCGGGTGTGCCGTTTTTCTCCATAAGCGGCTCGGACTTCGTAGAGATGTTTGTGGGAGTCGGCGCCAGCCGCGTGCGCGACCTCTTTGAACAGGGAAGGCGCGCAGGAAAAGTTTCCGGTAAGGGCGCAATAATTTTTATTGATGAGATTGACGCAGTAGGGCGCCTACGGTTTGCAGGCATCGGCGGAGGTCATGACGAACGGGAACAAACATTAAACGCGCTTCTAGTTGAAATGGACGGGTTTGACTCCCAGCAGGGGCTGATTTTAATTGCCGCGACCAACAGACCGGATACTTTGGACCCCGCGCTTCTTCGTCCGGGCAGGTTTGACAGAAACATCATTGTTAATTTACCTGATATAAGGGGAAGGGAAGAAATTCTGAAAGTCCATACCCGCAAGATTAAACTTGCCGAGGGAGTGGATCTTAAGTCCATTGCCGCTTCAACCCCCGGCTTTTCCGGTGCAGACCTGGCAAACCTCTGTAATGAGGCGGCCCTGCTTGCCGCCCGTCACAGTAAAGAAGCGGTGGAAATGATTGAATTTGAGAAATCGGTTGAAAGAGTGCTGATGGGACCTGAAAAAAAGAGCCACATTATGTCTAAGAAAGAAAAGGAAATAACCGCGCTGCATGAATCGGGACACGCCTTAATGTCCCTTTTATTGCCCGAAGTAAACCCGGTAAAGAAAGTTTCCATAATCCCTCGCGGCTTAGCCGGCGGCTACACTTTTACTCCTCCGCTTGAAGACCGGCATTACTGGACTAAACGCGAGCTAATTTCAGAAATTGCCATGATGCTCGGCGGCAGGGCATCGGAAGAAATTAATTTGAATGATGTTACTACGGGCGCCCAGAATGACTTGGAGATGGCCACCGGTATGGCGCGTAGAATGGTTACCCAGTTCGGCATGTCCGAAAAATTAGGCCATATTACCCTGGGCCGTAGGGAAGGTCTTGTATTTTTGGGCCGCGATATCATGGAAGAGAAGAATTACAGCGAGCAAACAGCCCGTATTATAGATGAAGAAGTAAAAAGTATAATAGATGAAGCGTATTTAAAAGCAAAGAGTTTGCTGCAACAGAATTTAGATAAGCTAAAAATGCTTTCAAGCGCTTTAATAGAAAAAGAGGTTTTAAGCGGAGACGAAGTTAAAAAACTACTTGGTATTGAGAAAGCGGACCTTACCTAAAAAAAAGTAATGCGCATAATTAAAGGCTGTTCTCCCGAAGCCATAAAACAAGCAATGCATGATATACGGGTTGACCCTTACGGCGTTGATATCATGTGGCCCAAGGCGGTAAACTATATCGTAAAATTGGATAGGCTTTCAAATATATCCGCCAATATTCTAAAACAGGAGATGCTCTCTTTCGGCGCGGAAGCTGCCTTGGCGCGCGGCGCGCTTACGGGAAAAACAAAAAATACTGGCTGTCTGTTGATGGGTAACCTCGCCCAGTTCAGGAGGTTAATTGAGAAACTTAAAAGCCAACCGTTTGGTTTGGAAAAATTGTCGGCTGAGCTGGAGGTTACGCTAAATAATTACCAAAATACCAGTTTTACGGTTAATGCCGGCCGGCACAACCTAAATTTGTCCAGCCGTGCGTATATTATGGGTATAATTAACGTTACCCCGGATTCATTCAGCGGCGACGGCCTTCTCGGCAGATGCAACAAAGAAGCTATAGTTGAATATGGACAAAAGCTGGCTGAAGAAGGAGCAGATATACTAGACGTTGGAGGAGAATCAACCAGACCCGGCGCAAAACCCGTTCCTTTAAAAGTTGAACTTGAGAGGGTCCTGCCTATAATCAAGGCTTTGGCAAAAAAAGTGAAGCTTCCGATTTCAGTTGATACTTATAAGCCGCACGTTGCCGAACAGGCGCTTGACTCAGGTGCTGCAATATTAAATGACATAAGGGGTTTGCGCGAAGCAAGGATGTTAAAAATCGCCGCTAAATATAAAGCCGCGGTTATAATAATGCATATGAAAGGCACGCCTTTGACTATGCAGAAGAATACGAAATATATTTCCGTTGTGGATGAAATCATTAAATATCTTTCCGGCGCAATAGAAAAGACGAAGAACGCAGGTATTAATAGCGAGAGAATCATAATTGACCCGGGCCTTGGCTTCGGAAAAACCGCAGAGCAGAATCTTGAAATCCTGAAGAATTTAAGCAGCTTTAAAGTTTTAGGCAGACCGATATTAGCCGGGCCGTCCCGTAAATCATTCATCGGAAAGATTATCAACGCAGATCCTGATAACAGAATTTTCGGTACAGTCTCAGCGGTCTTAAGCGTGATTAAAAATGGGGCGAAAATCGTAAGGGTGCATGACGTTAAGGCCATCAAACAAGCAATAAAAATTGAGGAAGCGATAGAGAATACATGAATTTACCAAGCGTACTGATTTTTTGGAAACCCGTAATTGAAATAGCGTTACTATGGTTTGTAATTTACCATATTATGCTTTTTTTTGAGGGGACACGGGCACTGCAAGTCTTACGCGGAATAATCATTCTCCTGCTTGCTTTCCTGCTTTCTCGAATTTTCCAGTTGGATATCCTTGCTTGGCTACTGACTAGATTGTTCGGCATATCGGTTATCGCTCTTTTAATTATTTTTCAGCCTGAGATACGGCAGGGGCTTGCCCGGCTGGGCCAGCGTAATCTTTTCTCACAGGGATTAAGGGAAGAAGACCTTGATTATATGCTTAAGGAAATCGGCAGGGCTACCGAAAACTTGTTACAGTCGGAATTCGGCGCGCTGATTGCGATAGAAAGAAATGATTCTCTCGCCGGTTATTTAGAAAGCGGCGTTCTTGTTGAAGCAAAGGTATCCGCGGATTTAATTGAAGCGATATTTACGCCAAATAACCCCCTGCATGACGGGGCGGTTATAATTCAGCACGGCCGTATTATGGCTGCCGGCTGCTTTTTTCCGTTAAGTGAAAATCAGGATTTGGACCGTATATACGGCACGCGCCACCGCGCAGCCCTCGGCTTAAGTGAAGAAACTGATGCTTTGCTAATCATCATTTCCGAAGAAAGAAAAGATATGTCATTAGTTTATAAGGGTAAACTATTTAACGCCATGAGTAAAGAAGAGATGCTCGCAAAGATAAAAGGAATATTAAAACTTAAATCCGATGAACAAAAATAAAGCATCTATACCCCAAAGGATTACCTGTTTATTTACGAAACATCCCTGGTTAAAACTTATTTCGCTTGCGTTGGCTATAATCGTATGGCTCTATGCCCGTGGCGAGATGGCCCGCTTCATAAATTTTTAACATGCCTAAATTAGGGGTTAATATTGACCATGTAGCAACCTTAAGGCAGGCAAGAAGGGCTCTTGAACCTCAACCGCTAAAAGCGGCATTAATTTGCGAAAGAGCAGGTGCGGACAGTATAGTCGTCCATTTGAGAGAAGACCGCAGGCACATTAATGACGGTGACGTCTTAAAGTTAAGAAAATCCATTAAAACAAAACTCAATCTGGAGATGTCTACTGCGCCTGGAATCGTAGATATTGCCTGCCGCATTAGGCCGGATCAGGCAACCCTGGTTCCTGAAAAAAGACAGGAATTGACCACTGAAGGCGGATTGGATGTCCTTAAATACCTGAATAAGACAGCCAGGGTAATTAAAAAACTACAAAATAAAGGAATAGAAGTAAGCTTATTTATTGATCCCTGTAAAGAACAAATTGACGCCGCTAAGATGGCTGGCGCCTCAATGGTTGAGTTGCATACCGGACGGTTCGCAGATGCAAACAATAAAGCCGTTCAGGAAAAATATTTTGAGGAAATACGGGAAGCCGCAAAATATACTTATAAACTCGGCTTGACGGTTAATGCAGGGCACGGCCTAAACTATTCAAACGTTTCCAGAATCGCAAAAATTAAGGAAATCAGAGAATTAAATATCGGTTATTCAATTATCTGCCGGGCGTTATTTACCGGACTTGATAAAGCAGTAAGAGAGATGAAAGCTCTAATATGATTACCGGCACAGGCGTTGACATAACTGAAGTGCGGCGACTTAAACAGGCGGTCCAAAAATGGGGCGACGATTTCCTAAAACGTATTTTTACCGAATTGGAATTAAAACACGCAAAAAAACGGGGTAGCAGTATTTATCAGCATTTAGCCGGCAGGTTTGCCGCTAAAGAAGCAGTATTTAAAGCTGCGGGGGACAGGAACCTAAACTGGAAAGACGTCCAGATCTTAAACGATAAGGACGGCAAACCGGTTTGCGTCCTTTTGAACGGTAAAGGTAGGAAATTAGACGTAAAGATATCTATTTCTCACGTAAAAACCTATGCGGTTGCCAACGCGATTGTTACGCCGAAAAGCTGATTCAAATAAGGGTGATTTCGGGCATATTTTCATATTGGCAGGCTCAGCCCCCTTTTCCGGAGCCGCGGTTTTGTGCTCGACAAGCGCAATGCGTTCAGGTTCAGGCCTAGTTACTTTAGGAATCCCCAAAGGCATCAATAATGCGATTATTAAAATCAAACTTCCTGAAGTAATGACTTTACCACTTGCAGAAACAAAAGAAGGTAATATCAGCGTAAGGGCCTATAAAAAAATAGTTAATTTTGTAAAAAAAGTCGATGTTGTCGTTATTGGACCCGGCTTAGGCAAAGAAGAATCAACACAGAGTTTAGCGCGTAAACTGATAAAGAAAATAAACAAACCAATGGTTATTGATGCCGACGGCTTAAATGCTTTGGCCAAACATTTAGAGCTATTACGAGTTACGAATTACCGGTTACCAATTACGAGAATACTTACTCCTCATCCGGGTGAAATGTCGCGGCTTTGCGGCAAGAACATCAAAGAAATCCAGGATAAAAGAGAAACGATTTCTAAAAAGTTTGCCGCTGCACATAAGGTTACCCTTGTTTTAAAAGGCTATAAAACAATCGTTGCGGATTTCAAAAATAAATTGTATATTAACAAAACCGGAAACCCGGGCATGAGCACGGCAGGATGCGGGGATGTTTTAACCGGGATTATCGCCTCGTTTTTAGGGCAAAAACTGGATGTTTTTAATGCTGCGAAATACGCAGTTTATATCCACGGGTTAGCCGGTGATTTAGCAGCGAAGGAAAAAAGTCAACTAAGTTTAACGGCTTCTGATATAATAGATAAACTTCCGGAAGCTATTATGAAAAGCGGTTTATTGCCGGCGTAGCTCAGTTGGTAGAGCAATTGTTTTGTAAACAATGGGTCGGGGGTTCGATTCCCTTCGCCGGCTTAATATTGACATTACGGGTAGGTACCCAAGTGGCCAAAGGGGGCAGACTGTAAATCTGCTGCACTTGTGCTTCAGAGGTTCGAATCCTCTCCTGCCCATTGAAATTTTCCGACAAGGAAAATTTCAATGGCACTGTGCGAGCGTAGCCGAGCGACAAGCGAGGCAGCGAGAACAGTGCATACACCAAAATATTTTGCGGGAGTAGTTCAGTGGTAGAACAATAGCCTTCCAAGCTATATATGGGGGTTCGATTCCCCTCTCCCGCTTAAATGAGGCTATAATCGTTTAAGCGAAGAAACAACAAAAAAAAGACAGAAAACATGGAAAAAGAATTTTTAGAACCTGTATTTATCGACGCTTTTGACGTAGATGACGCCTGGTTTCAGTGTTTATCGGCAATCTTGGAAAAAGGGCACGTATATACCATCACCCGCGGCAGCTATGAAGGCCAAAGGCGCCTTGAGTTTGATTTTGTGACCGTACGCATAAAAAAACCTTCCCACCAGATTATCCCCATAATACCGGAAGGAATGAGTATTCCCGCACCCACTGATATGGATTACGTTCAGGGGTATTTAAGTTATCTTTTAACCGGGACAAAGACTAACACGGAAGATTATACTTACGGCGAGAGGTTGGTTGACCCTAAAATGCGTTTTAAAGAAACTGTGGACGGCAAAGAAATGGTCAAAGAGATGCCGCTTAACGTAAATCAGGTTGAGGAAGTAATCAAGCTCTATAAAGAGAAAGGCCAAGGGACCAATCAGGCTACTATGGAAATTGGGATGCCCGGGGACATTAAATTAGTTGACCCGCCGTGCTTAAGAATCATTGATACGCGCATCCGCTACGGCAAGCTTCACTTTATTCTCTATTTCCGTTCCTGGGATTTATGGGGAGGTTTCCCTTCTAATTTAGGAGGACTCCAGTTAGTCAAGCAGTATATGGCAGATGAGATTGGCGTTAGCGACGGAGAAATGGTGGCTGTTAGTAAGGGCTTGCATCTTTATGAATATTCATGGGATTTAGCCAAAATGCGCACCAATAAAAATAACTTAAGTTTAAAACAACATGGAGAATAATTATACCGGCCCTGAGCGCAGGCAATTCCCGAGAGTTGAACATGTTACTCCTCTGGCTTATAAGGTTTGCAGCAAAGAGACCGTAACTAAATTACTTCAGGGCTACACCTCTGACATAAGCCAGTCAGGCTTGTCCTGCATGCTAAAGAATAGGGTAAACGAAGATGATATTATGTGGCTTTCTTTTGACCGCGCGGTACTTTCCATATGCGAGGGAATTGATAAAAAAGTCTTTATTTATCAAAACGGCATTATCGCGAAAGTCTCAAGGGTTGAGGCCTCCGAAGATGATTCTTATGAGGTAGGAGTGCAATTTATTCTGCGAGAAGAAAAGAACGTATCATATATTTATCCCAGCGTCTATTTTTTAGGACAGAAATCAAATGAATAACAAGGTAAAACCAAGGATTTCCATTATCGGTGACGGCGGTTGGGGGACAACTTTGGCGATAGCCCTTTCAAAAAAGGGTTATAACGTTACCGTTTGGGGGGCATTCCCGGATTACTGCACCTATGTGGCTACGAACAGGATTAATCCAAAATTCCTACCGGGAATAAGAATCCCCAAAGATATCGGGATTACTCATAATTTAAGAAATGTCTTGCCCGGCAGAGAACTCATAATCCTTGCCGTGCCTTCACAACATATGAGAGAAGTATTAAGAAAGGTTAAGAACGCACCTTATCCGAAAGATACGGTATATTTAAGCGTAACAAAAGGCATTGAAATCGGTACGCTTAAAAGGATGTCTGAGGTAATCAAAAGCGAACTTGGGCCTGTTAAATTAGGGGTCTTATCAGGTCCGACAATTGCCCATGAAGTGGCAAAAGGAATACCAACTACAGCGGTGGTCAGTTCCTATGACGCTAAAATCCGCACTTATCTACAAAATATCTTTATGACCGACAAATTCAGGATTTATACCAACGCTGATGTCATTGGGGTAGAATTGGGCGGCAGCCTGAAAAATGTAATCGCTATTGCCTGTGGCATATCGGACGGCCTCGGATTCGGAACGAATACTAAAGCTGGAATCCTTTCGCGCGGCTTAGCTGAGATTTCGCGCCTAGGGCGCGCTATGGGAGCGAATGCCTCTACGTTTTCCGGCTTAAGCGGCTTAGGCGACCTCGTTACTACCTGTATAAGTACTTACAGCAGGAACAGGTTTGTAGGGCAGCGGCTAGGCAAAGGTAAAACATTAAAACAAATAGAATCCCATATGCAGATGGTGGCTGAAGGCGTGCCAACGACAAAATCAGCTTACGCACTATCGCGGAAATACAAAGTGGATATGCCGATAACGATGGAAATTTACCACGTCCTTTACAATAATAAATCTCCGTTAAAAGCAGTTAGGGATTTGATGACGAGAGAAAAGAAGGACGAATAGATAAAATACTAAGCCGGAAAGATTTACGGGGCGTGGCTCAGCTTGGCTAGAGCGCTTGAATGGGGTTCAAGAGGTCACAGGTTCAAGTCCTGTCGCCCCGACCAAATTTTTTAGAAGGAGGGTTAAAGATGGCATATACCGGTCCTGAAAGACGAAAGCATCAACGCATAAGTGGCCGTTTTATCGTATCATACCGTATCATTGACCCGGACGACGTAAGAGATGTTTCCCAGACAAAAAATATCAGCGTCGGCGGAATGCTTCTTACGACAAACAGGCATTTTGATGTAGGCACGAACCTTGCTTTAGAAATCAGGCTTCCCTTTGACCCGCACCCGATAATGATTATCGCAAAAGTGGCAGAGTCTCATGAAATCACCAAAAATATAATTTACGATACCCGGCTTATCTTTCTGGCGGTAGATGAGAGACATAGGAAAGTAATACAGGAAACTATAAATTACTATTCAAAGAAAGGGCATTAAATGAGAAAGATTAACGTAGGGTTGATCGGGTTTGGCAACATCGGCTCCGGAGTTGTCAAAATCCTCCGCGATAGAAAAGCGTATCTGGCCCAAAAAATCGGCTTAGAAATTGAGATCAAAAAAATATGCGATAAAGATATCAGTTCCAAGAGGGCTGTTTCAGTTGATAAAGGACTGTTTACGAATGACGCTCGGGTAGTAATAGACGATCCACAGATAGACATTGTAATTGAGCTGGTTGGTGGGCTGCATCCGGCAAAAGAATTTATTTTAGGGGCATTAAAAAAAGGCAAAAACGTAGTTACCGCAAATAAGGCCTTGCTTGCTCAAGCCGGCTCGGAATTATTTGCCGAGGCGCTCGACCGGGGAAAAAATATTTATTTTGAGGCTTCCGTCGGCGGCGGGATACCGATTATAAAGTCTTTGCGCGAAGGGCTGATAGCGAACCATTTTAACAGCGTTTTCGGCATCGTAAACGGGACCTCTAATTATATTTTATCGCGGATGTCGCAATGCGGCTTAAGCTTTAGCCAGGCACTGGATGAAGCAAAGAAAAAGGGCTTTGCCGAAAAAGACCCTACCCTTGACATTGAAGGCATTGATTCGGCGCATAAACTCATCCTACTTACTTACCTTTGCTTCGGGAAATTGATAAATTTTGAGGATGTTTTCATTGAAGGTATATCAAGGATTTCTTCATCCGACATACAATACGCTAAAGAGCTGGGTTTAGAGATCAAATTACTGGCTATCGCCAAAAAGAAAGATGACGGGCTGGAAGTAAGGGTGCATCCTACTTTAATCCCCAAAAATCATCTCCTCGCTTCTATTGACGGGGTATTTAACGCTATATACGTATCAGGCGATCTAGCGGGGAATCTATTATTTTACGGCCCCGGCGCAGGGCAGCTACCTACTGCTTCGGCAGTAGTTTCGGATTTAGTTGACCTGACTCAAGATATTAAAGCAGGATTATTCAGGCCGACACTAAATATCGTAGCGGACAAATCTATTAAAAAACTGCGCAATATTGACGAAACTGAAAGCCGTTATTACATCCGTTTCATGGTTCTTGATAAGCCGGGAGTACTGGCGAAGATTTCAGGAATCCTGGCTAAATTCGGAATCAGCATTGCTTCTGTTTCCCAGAAAGAACGCAAGGCAGCGCATGTCGTGCCTGTGGTAATCGTGATACACCGTGCACGGGAAAAAGATTTACGCGCAGCCCTATCCATGATTGATAAACTTGACGTTGTTAAGGAAAATTCCGTTGCCATAAGAATAGAGGAATTTTAATGGACGAAAGAAAATATTGCGGGATAATCGGTAGGTATAAAAAATATCTACCCGTATCGGATAAGACACCGGTTATTACTTTGAACGAAGGTAATACCCCTTTAATTCATGCCGGATATTTAAGTAAACTGCTGGGTAAAGGATTTGAAGTTTACTTAAAATATGAAGGGTTGAACCCCACAGGCTCCTTTAAAGACAGGGGTATGACCCTGGCAATCTCCAAGGCATGCGAGGCAGGCTCAAAAGCAGTCATGTGCGCTTCTACCGGAAATACTTCCGCATCAGCTGCCGCATATGCTGCGCGTGCAGGCATTAAATGCATTGTCTTAATCCCCAGCGGAGCCATAGCGCTCGGTAAATTAAGCCAGGCAATGATCCACGGCGCAACGGTTTTGGCAGTAAAGGGTAATTTTGATGACGCGCTTAATCTGGCCAAAGAAATAACCGCCAACTATCCGATAACATTAGTTAATTCCCTCAACCCCTATCGTATTGAAGGACAGAAGACCGCAAGTTTTGAGATATGCGATTACTTGGGTTATGCGCCTGATTTTCAGGTTATGCCCGTAGGCAATGCCGGCAATATTACGGCATATTGGAAAGGCTATAAAGAATATAAAGAAGATTTAAAAATCACCGATAATTTACCAGCGATGCTCGGTTTTCAGGCAGAAGGAGCTGCTCCAATAGTAAAGGGGCATCCTATAAAGAACCCGAAAACCCTGGCTACCGCCATAAGGATAGGGAATCCTGCCAGCTGGAAGAGCGCTGTGCAGGCAAGAGACGAATCAGGCGGACTTATTGATATGGTTTCAGACCAACAGATACTTGCAGCTTATAAATTATTGGCGGAAAAAGAAGGCGTGTTTGTGGAGCCGGCTTCTGCTGCATCAATTGCCGGATTATTGAAATTATCAAAGAAGGGTTACTTTAAAAGGGGAGCTAAAATAACCTGCATTCTTACCGGGCACGGCTTAAAGGATCCGGATTGCGTGATTAAAACAATTAAAAAACCTAAAACGGTAAAAGTAAACGCCAAAGCAATATTAAAAGAAATCGGCTACTAAAGTTTTGAAAAACTACAGGGGAAAAAGAATATTAATCACCGCCGGCCCGACCTGGACAGCGATAGATAAGGTGAGGGTAATCAGCAATACGGCAAGCGGAGAAACCGGCAAATTACTCGCTCAGGCCCTGACTGGGCTGGGAGCTAAGGTTACTTTATTATCAGGCCCTTTTAGTTTTGATTATTTAAGAAGCTCTTTAACAAAAGAATTAAGGTCAAAAAAATACGCTATCGTGATTCACTCGGCAGCAGTTTCTGATTACCGCCCGGCAAAAGTATTTAACGGTAAACTTGAATCCGGGAGGGAATCTTTAACTTTAAAACTTGTACAGGCGCCGAAGATTATTAATTCAATAAAGAAAATATCTCCTGGCTCACTTTTGGTAGGTTTCAAATTTGAACCTGAAGCCTCAAAAACGAAACTGATAAAAGAAGCTAAATTTCTTTTAAACAAGGCAAAAGCGGATTTTGTAGTCGCGAATACTAAAAATAACAATAAGTACCGGGCGTTCATTATTTCCCGAAGTGAAACCCTAGGCCCGTTTTTAAGTAAAAGTGCACTGGTTAACTCTTTAATCCATACTTTACTATGAAATATATTGTTTTAGTCGCAGATGGAATGGCTGATTATCCGGTTAAAGAACTGGGAGACCGCACTCCTATAGAAGCGGCGCGCACCCCTAACCTAGATTTCATTGCAAAGAACGGCTCGCTCGGTAGGATTAAAACTATACCCGATAAAATGAGTCCGGCTTCCGATGTGGCGAACCTTTCCATCATTGGATACGACCCGCAAAAGTATTATACCGGGCGCGGCCCGCTTGAGGCGGCAAATTTGGGCGTAGAACTTGAAGAGGACGATGTTGCTTTCCGCTGTAACCTCATTACCGCTTCAGGGGATACCCTTGTAGATTACAGCGCCGGTCATATCAAGACCGAAGAAGCGTCTATCCTGATAAAATACCTTGATCAGGCCTTAGGAGGCGAACGGATAAAATTCTACCCCGGAGTAAGCTACCGGCATCTTCTTCTAATCAAGGGCGGTTCTGATAAGGATCTTGAAAATTTAAAATGCCGGGCACCCCATGATATTACCGGAGAAAATATCATAAAGAATCTCCCTAAAGGCAACGGCGCAGAAACCATAATTAGGCTAATGGAGGACTCTCGTAAACTACTGGAGCGCCATGAAATTAACCTTATCAGGATAGACCTGAAAGAAAATCCGGCAAATATGATCTGGCTATGGGGACAAGGAAAGAAACCGGTTCTGCCTAAGTTTATTGATAAATTCGGAATAACCGGCAGCGTCATCTCTGCAGTAGATTTGATAAAAGGCTTGGGCAGATTTCTCGGCTTAGAAGTAATTAACGTAGAGGGTGCAACCGGTTATTACGACACTAATTATCAAGGAAAAGCAGACGCAGCGCTGAGATCGCTTAGAATACGCGATTTTGTTTTTGTGCATGTTGAGGCCCCTGATGAAGCAGGCCATAACGGCGACTTAAGGGAGAAAATTACCGCTATAGAAAGGTTTGACCAGCTTATCGTAGAAAGGATTCTGGAAGAATTCAAAGGCCGCGATGACTTCCGACTGCTTGTGCTCCCCGATCACGCAACTCCGGTTTCGGTAAAGACTCACACCTCGGAACCAGTGCTTTTTGGTATCTTTGGCAAGGATATTCCAAAAGGCTCATTTCAGGCCTATTCTGAAAAGGAAGCGGAAAAATCCGGCCTGTATTTTGATAAAGGGTATGAACTAATGGAGTATTTTATCAGGGGGACTCATGCATAAAAAACTGATTGTTCAAAAGTTCGGCGGCTCATCGGTGGCAAATGCCGAATGCATTCAGAATGTCGCTAAAAGAATAGTCGGCTACAGAAAGAAAAAATATGACCTTGTTGTTGTGGTTTCCGCATTAGGCGATACTACGGATGAACTGATTGAATTGGCGGCTAAAATTACGAACAATCCTTCAAAAAGAGAAATGGACATGCTCCTTTCAACGGGTGAGCAGATATCCGTCGCGCTCTTGGCTATGGCAATCCACAAACTTGGGTATGAAGCAGTATCTTTTACCGGGGCACAGGTTGGAATCATTACCGATAAGAGCCATACAAAAGCGCGCATTATCAAGATTAACACCGATAAAATACGGCAAGCATTGAAAGAAAGAAAGATTGTAATTGTCGCTGGGTTTCAGGGCACGACATTAGACCAGGATATTACGACTCTGGGCCGCGGCGGCTCGGACCTGACGGCTGTGGCATTAGCAAAAGAATTAAAAGCGGATGAATGCGAGATTTACACGGACGTGGAGGGGATTTATACCACCGACCCCCGCATTGAGCCGAAAGCACAGAAATTAAAGGATATTACTTACGATGAAATGCTTGAGATGGCTTCACTCGGGGCTCAAGTTATGCAGCCACGTTCAATAGAAGTTGCCAAAAAGTTTGATGTCCCCCTGCACGTGCGTTCTTCGTTTTCCTTTAATCCCGGAACCATGATTATCAAGGAGGTAAAAATAATGGAAGAGGTAGTTATCAGAGGAGTGACTTTAAATAAAAGCGAGGCAAAAATCACAATCTGTGATGTCCCAGATAAGCCGGGGGTTGCGGCGAAAATATTCAAGGAATTATCTTCGGGCGGAATAAGCGTTGACATGATCGTCCAGAATGTGAGTCATACACGCAAGACCGACCTTTCATTTACAGTCACAAAAACGGACCTGCCGAAAGCATCGCGGCTTGTTAAGAAGGTCGCCAAGAACGTGGGTGCGGGAGAGGTTTTGAAGGATCAGGATATTGCCCGGGTTTCGGTTGTAGGAGTGGGGATGAAGTCGCATCCGGGCGTGGCGGCAACTATGTTTGGCACTATGGCGGAAAAACAAATTAACATTGAGATGATTTCAACGTCCGATATCAGTATTTCCTGTATCATAAAAAAGAAATTTGCTGAAATCGCAGTCAAGGCATTGCACGAAAAATTCGGTTTGGGGAAATAATTTAAGGGGTCAATATGCATAAAGTAAAATTATATGATACGACGCTACGTGACGGAGCGCAAGGTGAGGGCATTTCTTATTCTGTGTTGGATAAGATCAGTATTACGCGAGAACTGGATTTATTTGGAGTGCATTATATCGAAGGCGGCTGGCCAGGGTCAAACCCGAAAGATATGGAGTTTTTCCTTCAGATGAAAAAGAAGGAACTAAAAAACGCAAAACTCACAGCTTTCAGTATGACGAGGCGAGTGGACGCAAAAGCCGAAGACGATATCAGCCTTAAAGCGATACTTAAGTCCGGGGCTACCGTTGTAACTATCGTCGGTAAAACGTGGGACCTGCATGTAAAAGAAGTACTTAAGGTCGGGCTTGATGAAAATATAAAGATGATTAAAGATACGGTGGAATTTATCAAAAATTCCGGCCTTACGGTTTTTTATGATGCGGAACATTTTTTTGACGCGTGGAAAAATAATAAAGACTACAGTTTAAAATGCTTAAACGCCGCAGTTGACGCAGGTGCACAAGCAGTGTGCCTCTGCGATACTAACGGCGGCACAATTACTTCCGAGATCTCCCGGGTCGTCGCGGAAGTAAGGCGTCATTTCAAAGATATAATGGTAGGTATTCATTGCCATAATGATGCTGGCCTCGCGGTGGCAAACTCCATTGCTGCGGCTGAGGCAGGCGCGGATATGGTGCAGGGGACAATCAACGGGTATGGCGAAAGATGCGGGAACGCCGACCTTATCCCGATCATCGCTAATCTTAAATTAAAATTAGGAATTAACTGCGTCCCTGATTCCGCCTTAAAAAACCTGACCCATTTATCGCATTTTATCAGCGAAATCAGCAATATGCGCACAAAAAATGACCAGCCTTTCGTAGGAGAATCTGCTTTTGCGCATAAAGGTGGGATGCATATTAACGCGGTAATGAAAGAACCGAAAACATATGAGCATATTGACCCCACTTGTGTGGGAAATCACCGCAGAATACTGGTTTCTGAATTAGGCGGCAAGACGGGTATACTGCTGCGCGCTAAAGCGCTGGAATTTGATTTGAGCAAAGAAGATCCAAAGACCAAAAAGATATTGGAGTTGGTGCAGAAATTAGAACATCAGGGTTATCACTTTGAAGCAGCTGAAGCGTCTTTCGAACTTCTGATGAAGCGAGCGCTTAATAAATATAAGAAATTCTTTGAATTGGAAGGTTTCCGGGTAGTGATTGAAAAACTTTCTGATAAAAAGATTACATCGGAAGCAATAATTAAATTAAAAGTAAACGGAATCAAAGAACATACCGCAGCCGATGGTGACGGGCCGGTTAATGCCCTGGACAACGCTCTGCGTAAGGCTCTGAAAGAATTTTACCCTACGCTATCTAAAATGCATCTTTCGGATTTTAAGGTGCGGGTATTGGAAGGCAAAGAAGGTACTGCTGCGAAGGTACGCGTCCTTATCCAGTCGCAGGATGAAATTAATGCCTGGAATACTATTGGAGTCCATGAAAATATTATTGAAGCTAGCTGGGAGGCTCTCGTAGACAGTATTGAGTATAAATTGTTAAAAGATTCACCATAGATACCGTTATGACTGAAATCCCAAGCCGTTATAATCCCAAAACCTGCGAGGATAAGTGGTACGGGTTTTGGGAAACAAAAAAATATTTTAGCGCTAAGCCTCGAAGCCCCAAAAAACCTTTCACAATAGTCATTCCTCCGCCCAATGTAACCGGAATTCTGCATATGGGCCATGCCTTGAATAATACTATTCAGGATATACTTATCCGTCATCACCGTATGAAAGGCGAAGAAACGCTCTGGATGCCGGGTACTGACCACGCCGGTATTGCTACTCAAAACGTAGTTGAGAAATCCATTGCCAAAGAAGGCCTAAAGAGGCAGGATTTAGGAAGAGAGAAATTTGTCGAGCGGGTCTGGCTTTGGAAAGAACAATACGGCTCAACTATTATAAAACAACTTAAGAAATTAGGCGCCTCATGCGACTGGGACCGCCTGCGTTTTACTATGGATGAGGAATACTCCAAGTCCGTTATTGAAGCATTCGTTAAATTATATGAGAAAAAATTAATTTACCGCGGCAGCTATATAATCAACTGGTGCCCACGCTGCCAGACCGCGTTATCTGATGAGGAGGCTCCACACCATGAATTAAAGGGTAATCTTTATTATTTAAAGTATCCCTTAAAAGATAATCCCGATGAGTTTATTACCGTTGCTACAACCCGGCCCGAAACCATGTTAGGAGATACCGCCGTTGCGGTTAACCCCAAGGATAAACGATATAAAAAACTAATCGGCAAAAGCCTGATCTTGCCCTTGATTAACAGGGAAATAAAAATAATTGCCGATTCCCTCGTTGACATGAAATTCGGCACCGGCGCGGTTAAAGTAACACCTGCTCATGACCCCAATGATTACGCCCTTGGTAAAAAACATTCCTTGGAGTTTATAAATGTAATGCATCCTGACGGCCGCATGAACGCAGAAGCTGGCGAATACCAGGATATGGACAGGTTTGAGGCGCGCGAAGTAATTTTGGAAGATTTAAAAGAAAAAGGGTACTTGGAAAAAATCGAACCGCATACTTTATCGGCCGGGCATTGTTACCGCTGTCACACGATTATTGAGCCTTATTTGTCCCGGCAGTGGTTTGTGAAAATGCAGCCCCTGGCTAAGCCGGCGATTGAAGCGGTAAAAAAATGTAAAATCAAATTCCATCCCCAGCGCTGGACTAAAGTTTATCTTAACTGGATGGAGAACATACAAGACTGGTGCATATCGCGCCAGATATGGTGGGGCCATAGAATTCCGGCTTGGTACTGCGCACAATGTCATCCAAAAGTTAAGGTATTCTTGGATCCGAAAGGTGATAAGTTAGATTCAGATAAACCGATACCAAAAGCTCATTTTGAAACTGATAACTTGAGTAATCTTACTCCTGACATTGAACCAATTATTTCTAAAGATAAACCGGTATGTAAAAAATGTGGAGTTTCTGATTATATGATACAAGATCCAGATGTTTTGGATACCTGGTTTTCAAGCTGGCTTTGGCCCTTTGCGACTTTCTATTGGCCAAAAGAATCCGAAGACCTGAAATATTTTTATCCTACTTCGGCCCTTGTCACCGCTCCTGAGATAATCTTTTTCTGGGTCGCCCGGATGATTATGTCCGGTTTTGAATTTATGGACAGGGAGCCGTTCAGAGATGTTTATATCCACGGCACAGTGCGCGATATTGAAGGAAAAAAAATGTCCAAATCCTTAGGTAACATTATTGACCCGCTGGAGATAATTGATGAATACGGGGCTGACGCCTTAAGGTTCAGCCTGATATCCATTACCGCCCAAGGGCAGGATGTATTCCTCTCAAAAGAAAGGTTTGAACAAGGGAGGAATTTTGCCAACAAGATCTGGAACGCATCAAGGTTCATCCTGATGAACCTTGATCAAAGTCAAGTTAGAGTAGACCTCTGCGAGTACGCAAGAGCGGAAAACTTAAGCTTAATCAACGGCTGGATCTTAAGCCGCTATTATTCGACATTAGAAGAAGTCAACAAAAACCTTGAAAATTTCAAGTTCAATGAAGCGGCGAACCTGCTTTACGTCTTCTTCTGGCATGAGTTTTGCGACTGGTACCTTGAATTAATCAAGCCGGAAATCAAGTCGCATCAAAATCAGGTAGTAATGTATAAAGTTTTGGAGAAATTTTTAAGGATACTGCATCCGTTTATGCCTTTCATTACGGAAGAAATCTGGCAACAGCTTCCGCATGAAGGAGAATCAATCATGACACAGCCCTGGCCGCATATCCAGCAAAACCTAATTGATAAGAAGACTGATACCCGGACGTCCGCTTTATTTGAAGTCATAAATACGATAAGGAACATGCGCCTTGAACTAGAAGTGGGATTAAACGAACCGATAGATGTTAAGGTATTCTCGGGATCAAAAGAGACGCTTAAATTACTTGATATAGCTCGAGGTTACATCAAAAATCTGGCAAAAACAGGAAGCTTGAGTTTCTTTGAACATTACGCGCGGGCTGAATCTGAATTTGTGGCTGTAGTAAAAGATATGCATATCGCCATACCTTTGGCTGCTTCGGATATAGAGAAACAAAAAAACAAAATTGAAGAGAGGATACAAAAGACAAAAGCCGCGATAAATTCAAAAGAGAAGACATTGGCCAATGATAACTTCATAAAGAAGGCACCTGTAGAGATTGTCGCAGGGGAAAAAGAGAAATTAAAAAACCTGGGGGAAACCCTTAAAAAACTGGAGGCAGTGAAAAATGGACTCATGTAAATATTTTCTTTCCGAAGAAAAATTTGAGTTGGATCAAAAAAAATTAGAATCAATCGTGCGCCATGCCTTAGTTGAAGACATCGGTAAAGGCGATATCACAACCCAATTGACCATACCCAAAGATAAGAACATTAGGGCAGTGCTAATGGCGAAAGAAAATTTCATAGCCTGCGGACTTACGGTTGCGGAAAAAGTTTTTAAGACGGTAGATAGCAAGGTTAAATTCAAACCGCTTGCCAGCGAGGGGCAGAAGGTAAAGAATAAAAAGATTATTGCGCGCATTTCCGGAAAAGCGGTAAGCATCTTGAGCGCTGAAAGGGTCGCGCTTAACTTGCTAAGCATGCTCTCCGGTATTGCGACTAAAACAAGGGAATATGTCAAGTGCATTGAGCCTTATAAGACCAAGATTACCGATACACGCAAAACATTCCCCGGATTAAGAGACCTGCAGAAATACGCAGTGCGTATCGGTGGAGGGCACAGCCATAGGATGGGTCTGGATGAAATGATCCTGATTAAAGACAATCATATAAAGATTACGGAAGGTTATGAAAAACTTCCCAGCGTGCCGCCGGGGTTCAAGATTGAAGTTGAAGTCCAGAACTTGGAAGAATTCAAGCATGCAATAAGGTTTAAGCCGGATGTCATTATGCTTGACAACATGGGCCTTGAGGACATCGAAAAGGCGGTAAAAATCCGTAACGGTATACTTTTTAATTCCCATCACCCGCGCACGAAACTTGAAGCTTCAGGCGGGATAGATTTTAAAAACGTGCGTAAAATCGCATCTACCGGAGTAGATATAATTTCAATAGGCGCCCTTACGCATGACGTAAAATCCGCGGACATAAGCCTGGAAATTCCTTAAATTATGCCTGCCTTCAAACTCGTTTCAAATTATAAGCCGTGCGGCGACCAGCCAAAGGCGATAAACGAGTTAACTTCTTGCCTGAAATCAGGAAAACAATACCAGACTCTTTTGGGCGTTACCGGTTCAGGAAAAACCTTTACCTTAGCCAACGTAATTGAAAATTTAAATCTGCCAACGCTGGTCATATCCCATAATAAAACTTTAGCCGCTCAGCTTTACTCGGAATTCAGGGAATTCTTCCCTCATAATGCGGTTGAATATTTCGTCAGTTATTATGATTATTACCAGCCTGAAGCTTACGTGCCATCAACCGATACCTACATTGAGAAAGACGCCTCCATTAATGACCGGCTTGACCGTTTGCGCCTTTCGGCAACCACATCGCTAATGAGCAGAAAAGATGTTATAATCGTGGCATCTGTTTCCTGTATATATAACCTCGGCTCACCAGATGACTACCGTGATATGCTCGTCTTCCTTAAAAAAGGAGAGGAATTTTCCCGCGATAAGCTGATTGTAAAACTTATCCAAATACAATATGAACGCAATGATTATGAATTTGTCAGAGGCAGGATACGCGTACGCGGAGACGTAGTGGAAGTTTTCCCGTCTTATGAAGAGACAGCAGTACGTATTGGACTCTCCGGAGAAATAATTGAAAACATACATGAATTTAATCCCGTTTCGGGAAATAAGATAGCCACCCTTGAAAATATAGCAATTTATCCGGCAAAACATTTTATCGTATCAGGGGAAGGGATTGAAAGTGCACTTAAATCAATCAAGCTTGAATTAGAAGAACAGCTTGAATTATTAAAATTAAAAAATAAGCTACTTGAGGCACAGCGACTTGAATCGCGCACAAATTACGACCTTGAGATGCTCAAAGAAATCGGATACTGCCATGGGATTGAAAATTACTCAAGGCATATCTCAGCCAGGCCTTCCGGATCAAGGCCGTTTTCATTAATAGATTATTTTCAGGGGAATTTTTTAACCATTATTGACGAATCACACGTAACTATACCCCAGATAAGGGGTATGTATGAAGGCGACAAAGCAAGGAAAGAAATTTTAGTTGAGTACGGCTTCCGCCTGCCGTCCTGCCTTGATAACCGCCCGCTTAAATTCAATGAATTTGAAGAGTTAATCAAACAGGAAGTCTTTGTTTCCGCCACTCCCGATAAATACGAACTTAGCAAGTCGGAAGATAAAGTTATTGAACAGATAATCCGTCCTACGGGATTAGTGGACCCCGAAATAATCATAAAACCTACGGAAAACCAGATAGACGACTTAATTGAAGAAATAAAAAAACGCGCTAAAAGTGAGGAACGCGTTTTAGTTACTACATTAACCAAACGCATGGCTGAAGAAATAACTAATTATTTACAAGAAAAGGGATTAAAGGTAAAATACCTCCATTCTGAAATTGAGACTATCGAGCGGTCAAAGATATTGAGGGATTTAAGGAAAAAAGAATTTGACTGCCTTGTAGGCATAAACCTTTTAAGAGAGGGACTGGATCTACCGGAAGTTTCCTTGGTCGCTATTTTAGACGCGGATAAAGAGGGCTTCCTGCGTTCTGCAACCAGTTTAATCCAGGTTTCCGGCCGGGCTGCGCGCAATATCAATGGGAAAGTCATAATGTACGCGGATGATATCACCGGTTCAATGAAAAAGGCCATTGACGAGAGCTCCCGCCGCAGGAAGATTCAGTTTGAATTTAACAAAAAAAATAATATTACGCCTCGCTCCATCCAGAAAGAAATAAAATACGGCATTGAAGATTTGGCAAGAGCGGAAGAGTTCGTTCAGGAATTGACGGGTGAAGCAAAAGACGAATACGAACTAAAAAAGTATATATCCGAACTTGAGTACGAAATGGAGTTATCCGCGCGCAACCTCCAGTTTGAGCAGGCTGCGCAGCTAAGGGATAAAATAAAGGAGTTAAAACAGGGAGGCTTAAGTTAAAGATGCTGTTAGCGATAGACATAGGGAATACAAATATAAGCTTTGGAATATTCGAATCCCGTAAAATCATAAAAAGATTCGATATTCCAACGAAAGCTTTTACTTCCGGAGCCTTAAAAAAACGTTTAAGTAATATAAAAATTAGGGATTGCCTTATTTCCAGCGTTGTTCCTCCGGTTACAAGAAAGGTCTATAACAGTATAAAGAATATCACCGGGCGCAAGGCGCATATAATAGGTAAAGATATAAAGGTTCCAATTAAGAATTTATACCGCTCTCCCGCAGAGGTAGGGCAGGACCGTTTGGTGAATGCTTATGCAGGAGTAAGGCTTTATGGTGCCCCTTTAATCGTAGTTGATTTTGGGACTGCGGTTACTTTTGATGTAATATCAAAAAGGAAGGAATATCTCGGAGGGATGATCCTACCCGGCTTGCAGCTTTGCCTTGAAGCGCTGGCGCAAAAAACCGCTTTGTTACCTGAGGTTAAATTAAAAAAACCCGATGACTTTATCGCCAGAGACACAAAAAACAGCATGCTAAGTGGGATAGTTTACGGTTATGCAGCGTTAAGCAAAAGTTTAATAAAGAGAATAAAAAAAGAGATGGGCAGTAGAACAAAGGTAATAGGTACGGGAGGGAATGTAAAGATAATTTCGCAATTTTGTGCTAATATAGGCAAAATTGACCCCTATCTTACTTTAAAAGGAATTAACCTGATCTATCACGGAGAGTATTTATGATAAAGGCAAAAAAAGAAGCTTTCACCGTCCTTGAAATGCTGGTTGTAGTGGGGGTTATTGCAATAGTCTCCGCCATAATCATCCCCAATCTGTTTATGGCAAGAATGACGGCGAATGAGGCGGCGGCAAAGAGTAACCTGCGCAGCATAGCGGCAGCTGCTGAAACCCTATATGCTTCCAAAAACCATTATCCCGATGATTTGACGGAATTTGAAAACTTCCTCCAGTCGGCAAGAACCTTCTGTGCTGATTTAAACGGCACAAAAAGCGAGTATAAAGGTTATGATTATTCCTGCACTTCCGACGTAAACGGTTATACTTTTGAAGCGTCTCCCGTAACTTTGGGAATGACCGGCAGCATTACCTATACCGTAACTACAGGTGGAATATTGACTCCTTTGTAAGAATTAGAGATACTAAAAAAATTCTTGACAAGATTTTTTTTTGATTTATAATTAGCACTCTTGAAGAAAGAGTGCTAACATAACCAATAAACTTTTATAAGGAGGTGTAAGAAATGGATATTAGACCGTTGGGCGACCGCATAGTTGTCAAACCCTTGGAAGCAGAAAGCAAAACCAAGGGAGGCATAGTCCTGCCTGATGCAGCCAAAGAAAAACCACAAGAAGGTAAAATCGTCGCTATTGGCAAGGGTAAAACTTTAGAAAGTGGCGCAATACAAACACCTGAAGTAAAGGTAGGAGATAAGGTATTATACGGAAAATACTCCGGAAACGAGATTACTACCAAAGAAGGCGAAGAATTATTGATTATGCGTGAAGATGATATTTTAGCAATTATCAAATAACAAGGAGAGAATGAAAAATGGCAAAGCAATTATTGTATAGCGATGAAGCGCGCCGCAAGATTCTAAAGGGCGTAGAACAGTTGGCTGCCGCGGTCAAAGTGACTTTAGGCCCCAAAGGCCGCAACGTGGTTATTGACAAAAAATTCGGCTCACCCACGATAACCAAAGATGGCGTAACAGTTGCCAAAGAAATTGAGTTAGAGGACGCTTTTGAAAATATGGGCGCCCAGATGGTCAAGGAAGTCGCAGAAAAAACCTCCGATATAGCAGGCGACGGGACAACTACGGCTACAGTATTAGCAGAAGCGATCTACCGCGAAGGCTTAAAGAACGTCACTGCCGGTAGCAACCCCATGGAATTAAAACGCGGGATTGAAAAAGCAGTAGCAAAGGTAGTTGAAGAACTGGAAAAACTTTCAACTCCTATTAAAGATAAAAAAGAGATAGCGCAGGTAGCAAGCATTGCCGCTAATGGTGACACTGAAATCGGAGACCGGATAGCTGAAGCAATGGATAAGGTTGGAAAAGACGGAGTAATTACCGTTGAGGAAGCAAAATCAATAGCAACTACACTGGAAACCGTAGAGGGTATGCAGTTTGACCAGGGATACCTTTCTCCTTATTTTGTTACTGATGCAGAGAGAATGGAAGTCCTTTTGGAGGATCCTTTTATTCTAATCTATGAGAAAAAGATTTCCACTATCAAAGATATCCTTCCTCTCTTAGAGAAGATTGCCCGCGCTGGCAAGCCGTTGTTGATTATTGCCGAAGAAGTTGAAGGCGAAGCGCTGGCGACATTAGTGGTCAATAAAATCCGCGGCACATTCGTTGCCTGTGCAGTTAAAGCACCCGGTTACGGTGATAGACGCAAAGATATGCTTCAAGATATTGCTATTCTTACTGGTGGAAAGCCCATTATGGAAGACTTAGGTATCAAATTAGAAAACGTTGATGTTGAAGACTTAGGCCGGGCAAAGAAAGTAAAAATAGATAAAGATGATACCACTATCGTTGAAGGTGCCGGTAAGAGTGCAGCGATTAATGCTCGTATTGCACAAATTAAGAAACAAATGGATAATACCGATTCCGACTATGATAAAGAAAAGCTTCAAGAACGTCTAGCTAAGCTAGCAGGTGGTGTAGCCGTAATTAATGTTGGCGCAGCCACTGAAACTGAAATGAAAGAAAAAAAAGCCCGCGTTGAAGATGCACTCCATGCCACCCGCGCCGCTTCACAGGAAGGTATTGTTCCCGGAGGCGGAATAGCGTTAATCCGCGCCTTACCGGCTTTAGATAAACTAAAGTTGGAAGGCGACGAAAAGATCGGCGTTAATATAGTAAAAAGGGCTATTGAGGAACCGTTAAGGCAGATTGCTCTTAATGCAGGCCTTGAAGGCTCAGTAGTCGTGCAGCGCATAAAGACCGAGAAGACCAATGTCGGTTATGATGTTTCTCAGGATGCCTATGTTGATATGATTGAGGCAGGTGTAATTGATCCTACGAAAGTGACCCGCTCGGCATTACAGAATGCTTCCAGTATCGCAGCATTATTGCTGACTACGGAAACACTCATTGCCGATAAGCCTGAAAAAGAAGGCTCGGCTATGCCGCCAATGCCACCGGGAGGCGGAATGGGTGGTATGGGAGGAATGTATTAATCAGGTAACAGGTAGCGATAAAAGTGAAGCACCATAAAAAGGGGACGGGCTCCTAGGAGCCCGTCCCCTTTTTATGGTTTTTATAGTATTAAAAAAGTTATTGACAATGTTATCTGTATGGTGTAAAATTTAACATCCTTTCAGTAATTGTTCCTCAAAAGGGAAAAATCATAATTCTTTGCACAACAACAACTTATAAAAAATGAGGAGTTAGAAATGGCAGAGTGGATTGGCATAGGCAGAAGAGGCCGCAGATGCTATGGCTTTGATGAAATCGCATTAGTCCCGGGAGCGCAGACTGTAAATCCCGAAGAAGTAGATACTTCTTTTGAAATTGACGGTAAAAGGTTCAAAATCCCTATACTTGCTGCGGCAATGGACGGCGTGGTTGACGTAAAATTCGCAGTTGAAATGTCTAAATTAGGCGGTATTGCCGTATTGAATTTAGACGGTGTGCAAACCAGATATGAAAACCCGGATTCCGTCTTAGAGCAGATTGCCAAAGCCACCCCGCAAAAAGCTACAGAATTAACCCAGTCCGTATATACCAAACCTATAAAAGAAAACTTGATAACAAAGAGAGTTTCCGAGATAAAGCGTAAAAAAGGAACCAGCGTGGTAAGCTGTATTCCCGCGCACGCTGAAAAATTTTCTAAGTTAGCGATAGCTGCGGGAGCGGATATGTTTGTGGTCCAGTCCACGGTTACAACTACTAAACATATCGCCAAGGAATACAAGAGCCTTGACCTTTATAAATTCGTCAAATCAGTTAAAATTCCGGTTATTCTCGGTAACTGCGTAACTTATGAGACAACTTTAGAGCTTATGGAAACCGGTGCTACCGGCCTTTTAATTGGAGTTGGCCCGGGCGCTGCCTGCACAACCAGAGGAGTATTGGGGATAGGCGTGCCTCAGGTAACCGCGACCGTAGATGCGGCAGCAGCAAGGGACTTCTATTTTAAGCGAACCGGTAGGCACGTTGCCATAATCACCGACGGCGGAATGAACCGCGGAGGGGACGTCTGTAAAGCGTTTGCTTGCGGAGCGGATGCAGTGATGATCGGCTCAAGTTTTGCCCGGGCAAAAGAAGCCCCGGGCAAGGGTTATCACTGGGGCATGGCTACTTCTCACGTTAACCTGCCGCGAGGGACACGCATTTATGTAGGAACTACCGGCTCTTTAAAAGAAATCATCCTCGGGCCCGCGCGCGTTGATGACGGCTCCCAAAACTTAATCGGCGCATTAAAAACTTCAATGGGCTCGCTGGGCGCCTCAAATTTAAAAGAAATGCACGATGTGGAAATAATTATTGCACCTTCAATTCAAACTGAAGGAAAAATATTCCAGGTAGGGCAAAGGGTAGGAATGGGAAAATGAAAACAAAACGCAAAACAAAAAAACCGGCTAAGAAACAAAGTAAAAAACAAGCCAGAAAACGAGTCAGGAAAACAAAAATTAAACTTATTAAAGCTGAAAAAACAACAAGACAAACAATATTAATCCTTGATTTCGGTTCTCAATATACGCAATTAATCGCGCGCAGAGTCCGGGAAAATAAAGTATTTTCTAAAATTATTCCTTTTAATACCCCAGTAGATGAAATTGCCGCAATGGCACCCAAAGGACTAATCCTTTCAGGCGGGCCTGCTTCGGCCGTAGAAAAAAAGAGCCCGCTACCGGATAAAGGTATTTTTAAATTAGGGATTCCGATCCTTGGAATATGCTACGGAATGCAGGTTACTGCTGAACTTTTAGACGGAAAGGTTAAGCACACGAAAGAACGGGAATACGGAAAAGCCGAATTGTTCGTTGATGATAATCGCGATATTTTCACCCATTTGCCGGGTAATTTTACCTGCTGGGCAAGCCACGGGGATTATGTGGCCAAACTTCCCGCTGGCTTCCACATAGCAGCGCACACGATGAATGCGCCAATAGCCGCAATTTCAAACCCGAAAAGAAAAATTTACGGCGTGCAATTCCATCCAGAAGTAACCCACACGGAAAAAGGAAACCAGATTTTGAGCAACTTCCTTTTTAAAATCTGCGGTTGCCTTGCCCGCTGGACCATGCATTCTTTTATCAAGAACACAATTGAAAACATTAAAAAAACGGTGGGAAAAGATAAAGTGGTTTTGGGCTTAAGCGGAGGAGTGGATTCTTCGGTAGCCGCCCTCCTTTTACACAGCGCCATAGGTAAGAATTCAAGGTGCATATTTATCGATAACGGGCTCCTGCGTAAAGACGAGCCCCAGCAGATAAAGAGAGTTTTTAAAGAGGGATTCCACCTTAACCTTGACTATGTGGATAGAAGTAAAAGGTTTTTAGAGCGCTTAAAAGGTATAACTGACCCGGAAGAGAAACGTAAAATCATAGGAGATGAGTTTATAAAGGTTTTTGAAGAAGAGGCAGAGAAAGTCAAGGGCGTAAAATTTTTGGCTCAAGGTACTCTTTACCCAGATGTGATTGAATCAATCTCTCCCAGCGGAGCGCCCAGCAGGAAAATCAAAAGCCACCATAATGTCGGCGGGCTTCCTGCGCATATGAAACTAAAACTGATTGAGCCTTTAAGAGAAATATTCAAAGATGAGGTGCGTCAAATAGGCAGAGAACTAAACCTTCCCGATATAATCCTCACCAGACAGCCTTTCCCGGGGCCGGGTCTGGCTATCAGGATTATCGGCGAAATTATGCCTGAGCGCCTGGATTTATTGCGCGAGGTGGATAAGCGGGTCGTAGAAGAAATCCACAAGGCAAACCTCTATGAGCAAATCTGGCAGTCATTTGCTATTTTACTACCTATTAAGAGTGTCGGGATCATGGGGGATGAACGCACCTATGAGAACGTCGCCGCTGTCAGGTGTGTGACAAGCATAGACGGTATGACTGCGGACTGGGTAAGGCTCCCCTATGAAGTAATGGAGAAAATTTCCAACCGGATTATTAATGAAGTCAAAGGCATAAACCGCGTAGTTTACGACATTTCATCAAAGCCGCCCGCAACGATAGAATGGGAATAAATCAGTTAACTGACTAACTGGCTAACTTATAACATGCCGCGAAGCGAATTCGTCCACCTGCATTTACATACCCAATACAGCCTTTTAGACGGCGCCTGCCGCATCCCGGAGTTACTGGCTTTAGCTAATCAATTCAAAATGGGTTCAATTGCGATTACCGACCATGGGAATATGTTCGGCGCAATTGATTTTTACGTTGAAGCTCAGAAAGCCGGGATTAAACCGATTATCGGATGCGAAGCGTATATCGCACCCGCAAGTAGGTTTGACAAGTCCACTTCGGGAATTGAAGACGCAGCTTACCATTTAATACTTTTAGCTAAAGATGAAACCGGCTATTCAAATTTAATGAAGCTGGTATCCTGCGGTTATCTGGAAGGTTTCTATTACCGCCCGCGTATAGACAAAGAAATATTGGCGCAGTGCTCAAAAGGCTTAATCGGCATGACTGCCTGTTTAAAAGGAGAGGTTCCTGTCCTTCTCCAGCAGAGAAGGTTTAATGACGCTTTAAAATGCGCGGATACCTACCTGCAGATATTCGGGAAAGACAACTTTTTCCTAGAACTGCAGGGTAATTCCATTCCCGAACAGAAACTCGTCAACGAAGATTTAATTAAGCTTTCTAAAGAACTCAATATCCCGCTGGTTGCCACTAACGACGTTCATTATTTAACCAAAGAAAGGGCCTCGTCCCATGAGGCATTATTGTGCATCCAGACGCAGACGACCCTTGAAGACCCTAACCGCATGCGTTTCCAGACCGATGAATTTTATTTTACTTCGCCCCTTGAGATGAAAAAGCTTTTTAACAGCTTACCTGAAGCAATAAACAATACGATTGCGGTTGCCGAACGCTGCAACCTTGAGCTAGATTTCAATAAAGTACACCTGCCTAAATATGAAGCTCCCGTAGGAATCAGCAAAGAAGAATACCTACGCCAACTTTGCGAAGAAGGGTTAAAACGAAGATACGACAAAATTTCCCTCGAGATTTCATCCCGATTGGAACATGAACTCAAAATCATCAAAGATATGGGTTTTGTCAGCTATTTCCTCATCGTCTGGGACTTCATTCATTACGCTAAAAAAGAAAGTATCCCCGTTGGACCGGGAAGAGGCTCAGCCGCAGGAAGCCTGGTAAGTTATCTGCTCGGGATTACTGACCTTGACCCGTTAAAATACGGCCTGCTTTTTGAAAGATTCCTGAATCCCGAACGTATGGGGCTACCTGATATTGATATAGATTTCTGTTATGAAAGAAGACAAGAAGTAATCAATTATGTCACTAATAAATACGGACAGGAGAACGTAGCGCAGATTATCACTTTCGGGACCATGCAGGCCAGAGCAGTTGTGCGCGATGTAGGAAGGGTTATGGGGATACCCTATGCCGATGTTGACCGCATTGCCAAACTTATACCTCCTGAACTTGATATGACTTTAAAGAAAGCTCTTGATAGCGAAGCAGAGTTGATGAATTTATATAAGAACGACCCTCAAATAAGTAAACTGATAAATACGGCGCTGGCGCTTGAAGGTTTAAACAGACATGCTTCCGTACATGCGGCGGGAGTTGTTATCGCAGATAAACCCCTTGATAATTATAGCCCGCTTTTTAAGACCGGAGATGATCAGGTTACTACCGGGTATAGTATGGGGGTATTAGAAAAAATCGGCTTATTAAAAGTAGATTTCTTAGGTCTAAGGACCTTAACGGTAATTGACGAAACCATAAAGCTTGTCAAGCAAACACAGGGTAAAATTATTAACCTTGAGACTTTGCCCCTTGATGACCCAAAAACTTATAAACTTCTTGCTTCCGCCCAGACTTCCGGAGTGTTTCAGGTTGAAAGCTCAGGCATGCGCGACCTCTTAAAGAAGATGGAGCCAAGCCGTTTTGAAGACCTAATCGCTTTGCTTGCATTATACAGGCCCGGCCCTATCGGCTCAGGCATGCTTGACGATTATATCCGGCGTAAACAAAATCTGGTCCCCATTAAATACGAACATCCGAAGCTTGAGCCGATTTTAAAAGAAACCTACGGAATAATGGTCTATCAGGAACAAATCATGGAGATTGCCTCCAGCCTAGCCGGCTTCAGCCTCGCTCAGGCGGACTTATTGCGCAAGGCCATGGGCAAGAAGATTCCCGAAGTCATGGAGAAACAAAGGAACAATTTTATTTTAGGGTGCGTTAAAGGCAACATCAGGGAATTAACCGCCAGTAAGATATTTGACTTAATTGAATACTTTTCCGGCTATGGCTTTAATAAGTCGCATTCAACCGCTTATGCCTTAATCTCCTACCGCACAGCGTATTTAAAAGCAAATTATCCGGTTGAATTTATGAGCGCTTTACTTACTTCCGAACGTAATAATACGGACAAAATCGTGGAATACGTTAATGAAGCCGGGCGTATGGGAATAACTGTCCTGCCGCCGGATATCAACGAGAGCGAGGCGCTATTTAAAGCAATTGACTCAAAAACAATCCGTTTCGGCTTGCTGGCCATAAAAAATGTGGGCGCAGGGTCGGTTGAATCAATTATCGCATCAAGAAAAGGTTCTAAATTTACCTCTCTGGAGGACCTCTGTTCATATATTGATTTAAGGCTGGCAAATAAAAAGGTCTTAGAAAGCCTAATTAAATGCGGGGCACTTGATTGTTTTAATCTTCCCCGGGCGCAGATGTTTGCATCGTTAGAATTTATTCTGGAATCAGCTTCACGCACCCAGAAAGAGAAAGCTAAGGGACAGATTTCTTTCTTTGATACCGCTTTCGCGCAGAACGGCTTCCATAATGGCGCTTCATCCATAAACATTCCGCACATCAAAGAGTGGCCGGAACCGCAGCTTTTGGCATTTGAAAAAGATATGCTCGGGTTTTATGTGAGCGGCCACCCTTTAGCCCGCTATGCCCGGCAATTGAGGCGGTTTGCCTCAACCACAACCTCAAACTTAAAATCGCATCAGGATGAAGAAGAGGTCAAAATCGTAGGGCTTATCGCTAAAATCAAACAGACTATCACAAGAGCAAAGCAGGAAAAAATGGCCATCTTAAAACTTGAGGACCTTGAAGGTTCGGTTGAGACGCTGGTCTTTCCGCGCGCATACCTTAAAGTGTCCCGTTATATCCAGCCCGGCACTGTAGTCTTAGTCAGGGGAATACTTAATTTAAAAGAAGATACCCCGAAAATCATCGTAAATGACCTTTTTCCTGTTGAAGAAATATATAAATTAATCTCAAGTTTAAATATTAACCTTTCCGGATTGCGGGAAAATATTTTTGAAAGCCTTAAGGAAGTCCTAACATCTTCCAGCGGTAATATTCCCATTTATCTCCACCTTGATTCTCATAACAAATCAAGGGTGCAGGTTGTGGTGGGAGAGGGACTTTATGTAACCCCCTCTGAAAAGCTTATCCACGATATTGAAAACCTGCTCGGTGAAGAACGTTTAACTGTGGTAATTTAACGTCTGCAGTCTAATTAGATTTCCGCTTGACATCGTAAGTTTTTGGTGTTACTATATTTAGCAATAAGCTTGCCTGTCTACCGACAGGTAGATCTGATGAGCAGGCAGGCCCGCCTACGGCGGACAGGGAGGATAAAATGACCAAAAAAGATATCATACTAAAAGTTTCAGATCAGAGCAATTTAAAGCAAATTAACGTTAAAGAAGTGGTACAGAAGACTTTTGACTGCATTATAGATGCCCTTGTCCGGGGCGAAAAGATTGAATTGCGCAATTTCGGCGTCTTTAAGGTCAAACAGAGAAAGAGCCGCACAGGCAGGAATCCGCGTACCAATCAGGTAATTCCAGTCCCACCGAGAAAGGTAGTCGTCTTTAAAGCCGGCTTAGAAATGAAACAAAAAATAAAATAACCCTCTTACAAAAACAAAACCTAAAATAATGTTTAAACGGATAGCGGGAACAAAGGATATTTTACCGGATGAGGTTCCTCTTTGGCAGGAGATTGAAAAGATAAGCCGCGATATATTTTTTCTTTATAACTATAAAGAAATACGATCGCCCTTAATTGAAGAGGAAGCTTTATTTAACCGCTCTCTGGGAGAAAACGCAGAGATTGTTCAAAAACAGATGTTTCTCATCAGGAACAAGGAAGAAGTTTATGCGCTCCGGCCCGAAGGGACCGCGTCGGTAGTGCGCGCTTACATAGAAAATAATCTGGATAAGACCTTGGGGTTTGCTAAATTGTATTATATCGGCCCAATGTTCCGGCTTGAACGACCCCAGAAAGGCAGGCTACGCCAGTTTTATCACATTGGCTGTGAAGTAATCGGCTCCTCCGAGCCGAATTCGGACGTTGAGGTAGTCTCGCTTGCGGATACGTTATTAAAAAAACTTTCTATCAACGGATATACAATTAAATTAAACACGCTCGGCTGCTCAAAAGACAAAATAGAACTAAATAACTATATTGCTAAAGCATTAAAAGATAAATTTGCAAAACTTTGCGATGACTGCAAAGTGAGGATCAAAAAAAATCCTTTAAGGGTACTTGACTGTAAGAACGAAACCTGCCGGGATATCGTAAAGGGGCTGAATATAACCGATACCCACATCTGTCCTGAGTGCAAAGCGCAGTTTGCAAAAGTAAAAGAAGGGCTGGATAGTTTAGGCGTAAAATATGAAATTACCCCCTTACTTGTGCGTGGCCTTGATTATTATACGGGGACAATCTTTGAAGTCACTCATCCTGAATTAGGTTCACAGGATGCCATCGGAGCAGGAGGAAGATATAATAACCTAGTTAAAGAGTTAGGCGGAGCGCAAACCGGGGCAACCGGTTTTGCATTTGGGGGAGAGCGTTTAATCTTAGCCACAAAATTAGGCATAAATAATAAAGCGAAAACCCTGGTTTACCTGATTACCCTCGGAGAAGATGCAAAGAAACTCGGAGTTATATTGCTGGCTGACTTACGGCTAAACGGTATCCCTGCCGACTCTGACTATGAAGGAAAATCTTTAAAAGGTGCGATGCGCAAAGCTAATGACTTGTCGGCAAAATTTGTTTTGATAATAGGAGAAAACGAATTGAAGAGTGGATTGGTGACTTTAAGAAATATGACTTCGGGGAAACAAAAAGAGATCAAGATGATAAACCTTATAGAGGAATTAAAATGTTAAGGACGCACACCTGCGGAGAATTAACTACCCAAGACGCGGGCAAAGAAGTGACTTTATGCGGCTGGGTAAACTCGCGGCGCGACCACGGTAAACTTATTTTTATAGATATCCGCGACAGATACGGGCTTACGCAGGTCATGTTTATCCCGAGAGATGCGGGAGAATCCTATAAGCTTGCGCAAGGCATCCGTTCGGAATTCGTAATCAAAGTCACCGGTATAGTAAATCCTCGCCCCGCAGCTACCCTTAATCCGAAGCTTTCTACCGGCAAGATAGAAATACTTGCTAAATCTTTAGAAATATTGAATCCAAGCCTTACCCCGCCGTTTGGAATAGAAGATGAGGCACAGCCCGGAGAAGATGCCCGCCTGAAATACCGCTATCTGGATTTAAGGAGAAAAAAGGTATTTAATAATTTTATCCTTCGTAGCAATCTTTACAAAATCATCCGTTTATATCTGGACAAGCATGATTTTATTGAATGCGAGACCCCTATTTTGACCAAATCAACTCCTGAAGGCGCGCGCGATTACCTTGTACCTTCAAGGCTAAATCCGGCTAAATTTTACGCGCTTCCACAGTCACCGCAGCTATTCAAACAAATCCTGATGGTTGCTGGTATTGAAAGATATTATCAAATCGCCAAATGTTTCCGCGACGAGGACCTGCGCGCAGACAGGCAGCCGGAGTTTACCCAGCTGGACATGGAGATGTCTTTCATTAACGAAGAGGCTGTTTACACAATGATTGAAGGGTTGATGCAAAAGATATTAAAAGAATTAAAAGGCATTGATATAAAAATTCCTTTCCCGCGCATTAGCTATGCGGACGCTCAAAATAAATACCAAACTGATAAGCCGGATTTAAGAAAAGAATTCAATTTTGATTTTGCTTTTGCCTGGGTAGTTAATTTTCCGCTTTTTAAGTATAACGAAGAAGAGAAACGCTGGGAAAGCGAACATCATCCGTTTACGGCTCCGGCAAATGAAGACTTGGAATTTTTGGAAAAACACCCGGAAAAGATAAAATCACGCTCTTACGACCTGATTTTAAACGGTACGGAGTTAGGTTCCGGCTCAATAAGGATACATAATCAGGAATTACAGGAAAAAATATTTAAGATTATCGGCATAGACCGAGAAAATGCCCATAAACGTTTCGGGTTTCTTTTAGAAGCGTTCAAATACGGCGCCCCGCCGCACGGCGGTTTTGCTTTCGGCATTGACCGGCTGTTGGCAATTTTAGCCGGCGTTGACAGTATCAGGGAAGTAATCACATTTCCCAAGACGAGCGCTGGAATCTGCCCTTTAACAGAAGCGCCTTCGGATGTAGATGAAAAACAATTAAAAGAACTTAATTTAACCATTACCAAGGGGAGGGTAAATCAATGAAAATAAGTACACTAATAAAGATACTGCTTCTGGGTTCGGTTTTAGTTTTAGCAGGCTGCACAGTCAGGAGTTATCCTTTAACCAGAGAAAGGGTCAACCAGAGCTTAACAGAAGGTAACCGCGGCTACTTGCAGGGAAAGCCTCCTGTAACAAGTGAAACTCCGAGAAAAAAAACGCGCACCGTGCAGATTATTGAGGTGGAACTTAATTCTCCTATTAAGTTTGAAAAGACAAAAAAGGTTTCACCTGAACAAACAAATGCAATTTCCGAAGCTGTAGCGGAGCCGGTTATTGAAGGTAACCGCGGTTATGTGAACCAGAGTGAACCTACACAGCCGGAAGCCGGCTTTGAGAAATACGTTGTACAGAAAAACGATACCTTACAAAAAATATCCATGAAATTCTACAGCACAAGCAAAAAATGGATTAAAATTTATGAAGCTAACAAAGATACGCTGAAGACGCCGGATAAACTTTATCCAGGGAAAACCCTGAATATACCCGTAGAAGACAGACAAACGTTAAAGGGGGCAGGAGAAAACCTTAAATAGAATTTATTAATGGAGAGAGCGGTTAAGTTAACCAGCCATCAGGAAGCGCAGGCGCTTTTTGGGTCGCACGATGAAAATATCAAAACCATTGAGAAGGATTTCAAGGTAAAGATATCCGTGCGGGGAGAACATCTTAAAATAAGCGGAACGGCTAACAACATAAAAAAAGCCGCCGCGCTTATTGACTACATTCTGGCATCTTTACGTTCGGGAAAATTAGAGTTATGCAGACAGAATTTTTCCGACATCCTCTCCGATTTCCGTTCGCCAAGGGCTAAAAAAGAAAGCCCAGATGTACTAACCGTTTCATCCACAGGCAAGTATATCGGACCGCGTACCGCAGGCCAGCGCGAATATGTGGAAGCAATAAAAAAATACGACGTTGTCTTTGGCATCGGGCCGGCAGGTACCGGAAAGACATACCTTGCCATGGCTTGCGCGGTTGAGGCGCTTAAAAAACAGGAAGTGCGCAGGATCATTCTGACCCGCCCCGCAATTGAAGCAGGCGAATCTTTAGGGTTCCTTCCCGGAGACATGATCCAGAAATTATCTCCGTACCTTCGACCCCTATATGATGCGATTTATGATATGCTTGAAGCCGAGCGCATTGAAAAATATCTTGAAACAGGCATTGTAGAAGTAGCACCTCTTGCCTATATGAGAGGTAGGACCCTTAACGACGCTTTCATCATCCTTGACGAAGCGCAAAACTGCACTGCCGAGCAGATGAAGATGTTCCTGACGCGACTCGGTTTTGATTCCAAAGCGGTAATAACCGGTGATATGACCCAAAGCGACCTTCCTGAAGGCAAGCCCATAGGTCTGCTGCAGGCAGAGGATATATTAAAGAACATTGAAGGGATTAAGTTAATTTATTTTTCCGGCTCGGACGTGGTCAGGCACGCGCTCGTCCAGAGGATTATAGAAGCATATGATAAAACAACTCGCTCAGCTTAAAATAGGCTATGTGTTTCTGGGATTACTGGCTTTTGCCTTAAGTTATCTTCTTAAGGTTAACCTTGCCGTCCCCTTAACCCTGATTTGTCTCGTATTTTACCTGCGCTCGCGGAAAGAGAGTATCCGGAATTACAATTTACTTAACCTTTCCCTTTTATACCTGATTATTTTTGTCGCCGGTTATTTCATTATAGCTGAAGCCTCATGCGTGTTTTGCATTCCTTTCTCAATCGTTCCCATGCTGACTATACTTCTATTTAACAACTTAGAGCTTGCGCTGGTCATGTCTTTGGCAATATCAATTTCAATTGCCTCACTTACCAATAACCCCTTCGGCACATTCCTTTTATCCATCGCCGGCAGCGCACTGGCTATTATGGTCGTAAAAGGAGCGCGCAAACGCACAAACATTATCAGCGCAGGCCTAATTATCGGCATCGGACAGGTAATTACTTTAATACTGCTGGACCATTTCTGGATAGGGCAGCCAAAGAGGTATGTTATTCTCCTAATAAACGGCATAGCTTCAAGCATTATCGTGCTGGGCATTTCCCCGGTATTTGAGTACCTTTTTAAAACAGTGACCAATATCAGCCTACTTGAGCTGGCGGATTTTAATCACCCCTTACTCCAGAGGATGATACTTGAGGCGCCGGGAACATACCACCACAGCCTCGTTGTGGGGAACCTTTCGGACAGTGCCTGTAGCGCCGTAGGCGCAAATGCGCTTTTAGCCCGCATCGGCGCCTATTACCACGATATCGGGAAACTCCAGAAACCGGAGTATTACAGCGAAAACCAGGAACTGACTGAAAACAAGCACGCCGCACTTTCCCCGACCATGAGCAAATTAATCATCATGAACCACGTTAAGGACGGCATAGAGCTGGCTAAAAAATATAAACTCAGCCCAGTGATAACTGACTTTATTTTTCAGCACCACGGGAACAGCCTCGTCTATTATTTTTACCGCCGGGCGCTTGAGAATCTGGAAGAGGATGAGGAGATAAAAGAAGACGGGTTCCGTTATCCGGGACCTAAGCCCAACACAAAAGAAACGGCAATCGTATTGCTGGCTGATTCCGTTGAAGCGGCTACCCGGGCCTTAAAGGACTCTGCGTCTTCAAAAATAGAAGAAGTGGTGCATAAAGTAATAAACAACAAATTTATTGACGGGCAACTTGACGAATGCGACCTTACCCTGAAGGACCTTGAGAAAATCTCAGCGGTGTTTATCCGTATACTAACTGGAATATACCGCAGCCGCGTAAGTTACCCAGAAGAGCAAAAAAGTGCGGAAAATAACAATAAAAAATCTTCAAAGGAAGATTCCCGTCTATCCCAAAAGGATAAAAACAGCGGTTCTTAAAGTCTTTACCGCGGAAGGTAAAAAATTATCCCTTGATATAACTGTCTCTTTTGTAAATGATAAATTAATCAGGGAATTAAACCGTAAATTCTTAAAAGTAAACCACCCAACCGACGTACTGGCCTTTGACTTAAGCCGTGCTCAAGGTAAGAAGCATCTGGTTGCCGACTTGGTCATATCTACGGACACAGCCGAGCACAACGGGAAAATTTATAAAACTTCCACGCAGTACGAACTGGAACTCTACGCAATACACGCAGCGCTGCACCTTTTAGGTTATGACGACCGAACCTTAAAAGGCGCAAACCTCATGAGAAAAAAAGAATGCCAATTCATAAAACAGACGCCTTAGTTTTAAATAAACGGGAATTCCGCGAAACCTCCCTTATCGCGGATTTATTTACCCGTGATTTTGGTAAAATTTGCGGCTTATTTAAGGCTATCCGCAGCGAACCGACAAAGTTCGCAAGCCCATTGGAAATATTTTCGCTCAACGAAATCATCTTCTATTCCGGTAGAAGCTCGTCTCTACATCTGGTGAGCCAGTGCGATATAAAAGATAATTTCGGTGTTTTAAGACAAAGTATGACAAAAATAGGGGTGGCAAGCTTCATGATGGAGCTTCTTTCGACGCTAATGCCACTGGAAGATAAAAACGAAGAAATATTTGATTTAACCGTAAACTGCCTTAATGAACTTAAAGTATGCGCTAATCCCAATAAAATAATGACTATCTTTAAAATCAAGGTGCTCGCACTCTCCGGTTTTAAGCCGCATTTTGATTCCTGTATATCCTGTGCGGACAAAGTATCGGGACAGTCGAAATTCAGCCTTGCCTTGGGAGGGCTACTTTGTGGGAAGTGCGAAAAGAAAGATTTTACTTCGCGTAATATCTTCCGCGGCACAGTAGCGTCCATCCTGCATATTGAAAAAAGCGACTTACGGGGCGCATTAAACCTCGGGATGAACCCCCAGATCAAACGGGAACTAGAAGCTATCCTAAACGCATTTTTAAATTTTCACCTTGAGAAAGAATTAAAATCCCAGAAAGTATTCAATAAAATAGCGGCAATTTCAGTTTAAAGTTTAAAATCAAAAAACTGGAGAAAATATATGAAAATAGTTATCGTCGGGCCTGGGGCAATCGGCTGCTTATTAGCTTCATTCTTATCCAAGAGCCGTGACGAAATCTGGCTGCTGGATAAGAATAGCGCACGCGTAGCTAAAATAAACGAAAACGGGATATCTGTTGAAGGCATATCCGGAGAATGTAGCGTAAAAGTAAAAGCTACGGTTGAAACAGAAAAAATCGGAAAAAGTGATTTAGTAATAATCTCCGTTAAGTCGTATGATACCAAAGAAGCAATATTGGCATGTAAAAACCTGATATCCGATAATACTTCCGTCTTGACCTTGCAGAACGGCTTAGGTAATCTTGAAATTATCGGTGAAACTGTGGGCACAGATAAAGTAATCGGAGGCGTAACAAATTTAGGCGCGACATTGTTAGGCGCGGGGAAGGTAAGGCATGCGGGTAAAGGCGAAACCATAATCGGGCGCATAGACGGAAAAATCACCGTCCAGATGCGCCGTATACGCGAGATTTTCAACGCCTGTGGCCTTGAAACAAGGATATCCAAAGACATAAAAGGCATCTTATGGTCAAAATTAATAATTAATGCCGGCATTAACGCGCTTACCGCCATAACAAGACTGCATAACGGTAGAATAATTGAATTTGAAGGAACGCGCAAAATCCTTCGCGAAACAGTCACGGAAGCAGTGCGTATTTCAAAAAGGAAAAGAATCAAGCTCATTTATGACGATCCGCTGGCAAAAGCCGAAGCAGTATGCGAGGCAACTTCAGGGAATATTTCATCAATGCTGCAGGACGTTTTAAGAAAAAAACGTACGGAAATTGATTTCATAAACGGCGCCATTGTCCGGCAGGCTCAAGAATTAGGCATACCCGTCCCTTCAAACCAAATGCTGGTTGACCTGGTAAAAACCATAGAAACAAGTTATAAATTCGCCGTCAAAGAATAGACGAACAGATGAATGTAGCTGAACTTAGCGCACTATTCCGCAATATTGCAAGCATACTGGAAATAAGGGGCGAGAATGTTTTCCGTATCCGCGCGTACGAGAAAGCCGCCGAAAGTATTGAGCGTTTCCCTAATACGCTTGAAACCCTGATTAAAGAAGACAGGCTTAGCGAAATCCCCGGTATCGGCAAAGACCTCTCGTTAAAGATTAAAGAATTCTACGCAACAGGAAAGATCAAAGCTTACGAAGACCTAAAAAAAACAATCCCCCAAGGCCTGCTTGAGCTCCTTAATATCCCTTCGGTCGGCCCGAAAACTGCAAAACTCCTTTTTGAAAAATTAAAAATTAAGAGCCTTGCCGACCTTGAAAAAGCCATCAAGCAGAATAAATTAACCGGGCTAGCCGGAATAAAAGAGAAAACGATCCAAAATATCGCAAAAGGCCTTGAAATATTAAAAAAGGGGAGAAAACGCATGACCCTCCAGCAGGCAATGGACCTTTCAGATACTTTCCTCTCCAATATGAGCAAGACCCCCGAAGTAAAAGACATTGAAACTGCGGGATCCCTGCGGAGGAAAACGGAAACTGTCGGTGACATTGATATACTGATTACCTCAAAAGAACCGGAAAAAATAATGGATCTTTTTGTAAAATTACCCGACGTAAAAACTGTTTTAGCTAAAGGCGAAACTAAATCCTCAATACGCACCAAAAACGACATTCAGGTTGACTGCCGCGTGGTTGAACAAAGGTCATTCGGGGCTGCCTTATTATATTTTACCGGCTCCAAAGACTTTAATATCAGGCTCCGGCAGCTTGCTATAAAAAAAGGGTTAAAAATAAATGAATACGGCGTATTCAGGAAGGATAAATTTATCTGCGGCAGGACGGAAGAGGAGATCTTTAAGACCCTCGGCATGAGTTTCGTGGTGCCTGAATTGCGAGAAAACAGAGGGGAGATAGAGCTGGCTTTAAAGGGAAAATTACCTGAGCTGATCGGGTTAAAAGACATTAAAGGTGACCTACATGTTCATTCCGAATGGTCTGACGGGCTTAACTCCATTACCGAGATGGCCGAGGCAGCAAAGGCTTTAGGATATTCCTATATTGCCGCAACCGACCACTCACAAAGTTTAAAAGTCGCTGGTGGCTTAAACGTTAAGAGACTGCTGGAGAAAAAAAAGGAAATTGAAAAAATTAACTCACGCTTGAGTAATTTCAGGGTCCTCTTAGGTACGGAAGCAGAAATAGATTCTGACGGTAATATTGATTATAGCGATAAAATCTTGAAAGAAATAGACATCGTTGTTGCCGCCATACATTCTGGTTTTAAACAGGGGAAAGATAAGCTTACCAAGAGAACAATCAAAGCCTGCTCCAATAAATACGTACATATAATCGCCCATCCTACGGGAAGGCTCTGGGGGATGCGGGACGCTTATGAACTGGATTTTAAGGAAATTTTTAAGGCTGCCCATGATACGAATACTGCATTGGAAATCAACTCTTACCCCGAGCGCCTTGATTTAAACGACAACAATGCCCGTGCAGCAGTTGAAGAAAAAGTAAAATTAGCCGTTAATACGGATGCCCATAGAATTGAACACTTAAAAGCAATACAGTTCGGCCTTGCGGTCGCCCGCAGGGGCTGGGTGGCTAAAGATGACGTAATCAATACTTTAACAGTAGATAATTTATTAAAAAAAATAAAAAAATAATTTCTTTAAAAAAATCTTTGTGATAAAATTAAGCTTAAAAAAATGTTCATAATAATCAATAAAGAAGAGCTGGCGCAGGAAATAACCAAGCTTGAAATCCAGGCGCCGCAAGTAGCGGATAAAGCCAAAGCAGGACAATTTGTAAAAATTATCATCAGTGAAAAGGGCGAGGCAGTGCCTTTAACTTTAGCTGATTGGGATAAAGAAAAAGGCACAATTACTTTAATTTTTCAGAAAGCCGGTTTTACCACAAAAACATTGGGGTTGCTTAACCGAGAGGACAATATCAACCATATACTCGGGCCACTTGGGCACCCTACTGAAATAAAGAATTTAGGGGAAGTTTACTGTATAGGCGCAGGTGTGGGTATTGCCGAACTATATCCTGTGGCGCGCGCTTTTAAGAAAGCAGGGAACCGTGTTATCGGGATTATCGGCTCGCGCAAAAAAGAGCTGGTTATTCTGGAGGACGAACTGCGTAAAGTTACGGACGAATTATTCATTACTACTGATGACGGTTCTTACGGAAAAAAAGGACTTGTTACCGATATTTTAAGAGAGTTGTTTGAAGTAATTGAAAAATCTACGCATACCAAATATCCGGCGCAAGTCTATGCAATCGGCCCGGTAAGAATGATGCAAGCAGTTGCGGAGTTTACACGCAATTATCAGGTAAGAACTATTGTCAGCGTAAACCCGATTATGGTTGACGCAACCGGCATGTGCGGCTCATGCCGCTGCACTGTCGCAGGCAAAACTGTGTTTGGCTGCGTGGACGGCCCTGATTTTGACGGGCACAAACTGGATTTTGAAGAATTAGTAAAAAGACTGGATTCATTTAAAACACAAGAAGATAAACTTAAATAATTTTTTATGAAAAATAACGGTATAAAAAATAAAACCGCCCTTAAAACTAACCTGCACTATAAATCTCAGGACATGGACTTTGACTACATAAATTGTACCACGGAATTACTTTTTGATAAATTCAAAACAACAGAAAAAGGCCTTTCGGAAAATGAAGCCTCCCGCAGGCTAGCCGACTACGGCTATAATGAACCCGCCAAAAAAAAGAAAAGAACCATTGCTAGGGAAATTCTGTCCAAGTTCGTTAACCCTCTAGTTATAGTATTGCTTATCATTGCTGGTTTCTCATTGTTTTTCGGTGAGAAAATAAGCGCTTTAATAGTTTCCCTCATGGCTATTATGAGTGTTACGCTTGCTTTTGTGCAAGAACACCGCGCAAGCAAGGCAGCTGAAAAGCTTAGCGAAATGGTGCGTACTACCGCCACCGTTATACGTAATGGTAAACCAAAAGAGATAAGTATTAAGGAAATAGTTCCTGGAGATGTTGTTGATCTTTTCGCAGGAGACATGATTCCCGCTGATTTACGCATAATTTCCTGCAAGGACCTGTTTATTAATCAGGCTTCTTTAACCGGAGAGTCTTTCCCGATTGAGAAAGTAGCTACTCCTATTACTCCCAAAAATAATTCTATTTCTGAATTAAATAACATTGCCTTTATGGGTTCAAGTGTTGTTAGTGGTACCGCTTTGGGTGTAGTCATAAAAACCGGCATAGCTACACAATTCGGAGAACTCTCACGTAAACTTACTACCATACGCATAGAAACTAGCTTTGATAAAGGAGTTAATAAGTTTACGATGTTAATGGTTAAGGTAATGATTTGTATGGTCGTGGTTATCTTTGCTATCATTGCTTTTCGCCATGGGAATTTTATTGAAGCGCTGCTTTTTTCTCTTGGTGTTGCAGTTGGTCTTACGCCCGAAATGCTTCCCATGATTGTAACACTGAATCTTTCCAAGGGTGCAATTTCCATGTCAAAAAAAGAAGTTATTGTCAAACGTCTGAATTCTATTCAGAACTTCGGTGCCATGGATGTCTTATGCACGGATAAAACCGGTACTCTTACCATGGACAAGATTGTGTTAGAAAAACACTGCGATGTAGTGAGAAAAAATGACGATGATACCCTACGCTACGCTTACATCAATAGTTTTTATCAGACGGGCCTTAAGAACCTTTTAGATAGGGCAATACTTAAGTATGAAAAATTACTGGTAAAGCAATATAAAAAGGTTGATGAGATACCGTTTGATTTTTCTAGGAAGATCATGTCTGTAGTAGTCGAGGCAGAGGATAAACACAAGATTATTTCAAAAGGTGCGCCGGAAGAGATATTCAAAAGATGTACTCAGTACGAGTTGGACGGAGAGATTAATGATATTGACCCACTTATTATTTCAGATCTAAAAGAGGAATTTGATAGTTTAAGCGCAGATGGTTTTAGGGTTTTGGCTGTCGCATATAAAAATTTCGATAATAAGAAAGACGCATATTCAAAAGATGATGAGAAAGATTTGATTCTTAAAGGCTACATTGCTTTCCTTGATCCTCCAAAAACAAGTTCAAAAAGGGCTATTCAAGCGCTTAAAAAACTGGGTATAGATTTTAAGGTTTTAACTGGAGACAATGAATTAGTCACTAGAAAAATATGCAGTGAAGTTGGCCTGGATGTCAAAGGGTTAGTAACCGGAGATATAGTAGAAAAGGCAAGTGATAACGAACTAAAAGAGTTAGTGAAAACAACTAATATTTTTTCTAGGCTTTCACCTATGCAAAAAGAAAGAGTAATTCATGCCCTACATGCCAATGGGCATATCGTAGGCTATCTGGGTGACGGCATAAACGACGCTCCGGCATTAAAAAGTTCGGATGTCGGGATTTCGGTAAATAATGCAGTAGATATTGCCAAGGAATCGGCTGATATCATCTTGCTTAAAAAGAGCCTTATGGTCTTAGAGGACGGTGTAGTAGAGGGAAGAAAAGTCTTCGGTAATATTATTAAATATATTAAGATGGGTTCAAGCTCTAACTTCGGGAACATGTTTAGCATGACTGGCGGTAGCTTGTTTTTGCCGTTTTTGCCGATGTTGCCTATCCAGATTCTTTTGAATAATTTCCTTTATGATGTATCGCAGATTGCGATTCCTACTGATCAGGTTGATAATGAATATATACTGAAACCTAGGCCTTGGAACGTTAAGTATATCAGGAATTTTATGATGATTATTGGGCCAATCAGCTCAATTTATGATTTTCTAACTTATGGGGTTATGTTATTTATTTTTCATTCTTCAGCCGAACTTTTTCATACCGGTTGGTTTATAGAATCATTATGTACTCAGACTTTAGTTATACATATAATCCGAACAGGAAAAATTCCTTTTGTTGAGAGCCGGCCGAGTAGATTCTTAATGTTGATGTCTTTGCTTATAGTTTCTATAGGCATTGCTATCCCATTTAGCCCATTAGCTAAACCTTTCGGGTTTGTAAAGCCGCCGCCTATGTATTTTGTGGCACTATTTATTATGACTGTTACTTACTTGTTTCTTGTTCAATTAGTTAAGAAATGGTTTATTAGGAAGTACGGTTATGAATGATGCCTAAATTGACGTCCAAACAAGGACCCAAAGAACGGATTAAAAATTTTTTCGAAGTTGCGCTGGGTTTCTCTAAAAAAGAAGCTGAAGAGGAAGCTAAGCGCTGCCTTCAATGTAAAGAGCCACTTTGCGTTAAAGGATGTCCGGTTGAAATTGATATACCGGCATTTATAAAGTTAATAAAAGAAGGCGAGCCTGAAAAGGCGCTAAAAAAAATAAAAGAAAAGAATGCCCTGCCTGCTGTCTGCGGAAGAGTTTGCCCGCAGGAAAACCAGTGTGAAGCAGTGTGCGTATTAAATAAAAAGAAAATCGCAATAAATATCGGGGCATTAGAAAGATACGCGGCAGACCATGGAATTAACAGGCCAGTCACCAACGAGCCACTCCGCAAAAATATAAAAGTGGCTGTTGTGGGAAGCGGGCCTGCAGGCCTTACCTGTGCAGCTAGCCTTGCAAAAATGGGCTATATAGTGATGCTCTTTGAATCCTTGCACCTTCCCGGCGGGGTTTTATCTTACGGTATCCCGGAATTCCGCCTGCCTAAGGAAATAGTCCAGAGAGAGGTTGAATACATAAAAAACTTGGGCGTTGATTTAAAAACGGACATTTTAATCGGAAGTACATACTCCTTAAACGACCTTTTTGCTGCCGGCTACAAGGCAATTTTTTTGGCTGTGGGCGCAGGTTTACCGCAGTTTTTGGGCATTCCAGGAGAAAACCTTGCCCGAGTTTATTCGGCAAATGAATTCTTAACCCGGACAAACTTAATGAAAGCCTACAAGTTTCCCGAATACGCCACGCCTATAAACATAGGAAAGAAAGTGGCGGTTATCGGAGGAGGAAATGTGGCTTTGGATTCGGCAAGAACAGCTTTACGCCTAGGAAAACAGGTCTTCTTAGTTTACCGCCGGACGGAACTGGAGATGCCCGGCCGACTTGAAGAGATTACAAACGCCAAAGAAGAAGGGGTTATTTTTAAATTCCTCACCCAGCCAATAAGGATACTCGGGGATGACTCCGGATTTGTCAAAGGCTTGGAGTGCATAAAAATGGAGCTGGGAGAAATGGATTCATCCAACAGAAGAAAACCCATTCCGGTTAAAGGCTCAAATTTTATTTTAGATGCAGATACGGTTATTGTGGCAATAGGGCAAAACCCTAATCCGCTCTTAGCAAAAACAACTGAAGGCTTAAAGATTAAAAGTAACGGCACAGTTATAGTTGATGAAAACTATATGACTTCATTAGCAGGAGTATTTGCCGGAGGCGATATAATCACTGGCGCAGATACCGTAATTCAGGCAATGGGCGCAGGAAAGAAAGCCGCAATAGCCATAGATAAATATCTAACCCGCGGAGGATAAACGAGATGCCAAAGATAACTGTTCAGGATATTCTGGCCTTAAAAGGTAAACGTAAAATAACCATGCTTACCGCTTATGATTATCCGCTTGCGGCATTAGTGGATAAAACAGGCATTGATATGATTTTAGTCGGAGACTCACTGGCTAATGTTGTTTTAGGGCTTGATTCAACGACAAAAGTGGGTATGCCTGAAATGCTGCATCATGCAAAAGCGGTAACCCGTGCGGTAAAACACGCGCTGGTAGCCGGGGATATGCCTTATGATTCTTATCAGGTCAACCCGGAAGAATGCGTAAAGAACGCAAGAAGGTTTATCTCTGAGGCAAACTGTGACTGTGTAAAGCTTGAGTGGTTTGACAAATGCTTGGAGGTAACCGAAAAAATCATCAAGGCGGGAATTCCGGTAATCGGGCATATTGGTTTAACTCCGCAAACCGCAGAAAAAATAGGCGGTTTTAAAGTTCAGGGAAAGGATGCAGAAGCCGCTAAACGCTTAATTGAGCAAGCACTTGAGCTGGAAAAACTAGGGGCCTTTGCGCTTGTCCTTGAATGCGTACCGGATAAGATTGCCGAAATAATCACAAAGAAGCTTAAAATCCCGAGCATCGGAATAGGCGCTGGCTCCCATTGCGACGGGCAGGTTTTGGTGATGCACGATATGCTCGGCCTTTTTGAACGCTATACCCCGAAGTTTGTAAAAAAATATATCAATCTTTCTCCCATGATCTTGAAAGCCATTGAAGAATTTAAAACAGAAGTTGTTGAAGGGAAATTTCCTGGTCCAGAGCATACCTTCAGTATCAAAGAAGAAGAAATAAAAAAACTTAAAGCATGAAAATTAAAGATAGAATAATCAAATATTTAAGCGCAGCAATATTCCTTATTGCCGGCCTTAGCTTTATAGCCAAATTCGGAGGGCCTCAGATATTAAAGTATTACGTCCAAACAGGCATAGGCGACTGCGAAAGAATCCCGATTTTTTGCATGTCTCCGTACGAAACGATAGACGTTTCAAAACCGAATTCCGCATACATGGCCGAACTTGTTCCTTATAAAGCTTACAAAATCTCGGCATATGTACCGAAAGGTTTTAACGTCGTGCAGGAACTGATTATGAAAACAAGCTTTAAAAAACATAAGCGCATGTTTAAGGGAGATATTATTTATATGCTTTGTCAGGATAAAGATTTTTTTACCCGACTATACCCCCAATTGAAAAAAGAGGGCGTAAACGACAACTATGAGTTCATCCGCCGCGTTATGTACGCGAAAGAGGATGAAATCAATAATATAACCGATACCTTTTTCGTAATTATGAAAGGAATATTCATTCCGGATATCGGAAACCAGTTAAACGCAAAAATGATACGGGTAAATCTAGGCGGATTCAAAGGCTTCATAAATTACAATATGGAAAAAACGGGGAATTATTTTGACTGTAACGTTGTTGACGGAGAAGGGAAATTTTTTAAGGTATATATTAAAGATAAAAGCAGGGTTCTTAATTTGGAGAAGGTTTTTACCATTCTCTCAACCGTAAAATGCATTGACGCGGGAATTCTCTTGCCCCGTTAGAAATATTATGGTAATATATTTTTCTATTTGAGGTTATTAAATTTATGCCTGAGAACTTAATGGAAAAAATAGTTTCTTTCTCTAAGCGCCGCGGGTTTATTTTCCAGTCATCGGAAATATACGGCGGCTTAAGCAATACCTGGGATTACGGACCGTACGGTATTGAGCTTAAGAACAATTTAAAACGCGCCTGGTGGAAAACAAATGTTTACGAGCAGGACGATATTTACGGTATGGACGCAGCCATCCTTATGCACCCCAAAGTCTGGGAGGCAAGCGGGCATGTTAATAATTTCTTTGATATATATTTAGATTGCCTAAACTGCAAAAAAAGAATAAAAGTTGACGACCCAACTTTCAAGAAAGTAACTAATACCTGTCCTTATTGTGGCGAGTCTGGACTCACTGATCCAAGAGAATTTAATTTAATGTTTAAAACTCATCAGGGTCCAATTGAAGAAGCAGCCAATCTGATCTATCTTCGTCCTGAAACCGCGCAGGGGATGTTTGTTAATTTCTTAAATATCCTTGATTCAAAACACTCTAAGTTGCCTTTTGGGCTGGCTCAAATAGGAAAAGCATTCCGCAACGAAATCACTCCGGGAAATTTTACCTTCCGTACCCGGGAATTTGAACAGATGGAGATTGAGTATTTTGTCAACCCTGAAGAAGCAGATAAAAAATACGAAGAGTGGATTAATGCCCGGTTCAATTGGTATTTAGGGTTGGGGCTAAAAAGAGATAACATACGTTTAAGGCCGCACGGAAAAGAAGAACTTGCGCATTATGCCTTGGCGTGTACCGACATAGAGTATAATTTCCCGTTTGGCTGGTCTGAGCTTGAAGGGATTGCCAACCGCACGGATTTTGACCTAAAGCAGCATGCTAAAGTGAGTGGTAAAGATCTAAGGTATTATGACGACGCAACGAAAGAAAGATTCTACCCTTATATAATTGAGCCTTCCGGCGGAGTGGACAGGAGCATTTTAGCGTTCATGGTCGATGCTTACCATGAGGAGAAAGTAAAGGGAGAAACGCGCGTAGTGATGAAATTACACAAAGAGCTGGCTCCGATAAAAGTTGCAATTTTACCGCTTTTACGCAACCGGCCTGAAATCGTAGAGCTGGCAAAAAAAATCAGCGCGGAATTAAAAAAGAAACTTGCCACTGTTTACGACGATACCGGCTCTATCGGCAAGCTTTACCGTCGGCAGGATGAAGTCGGCACGCTTTATTGTATTACGGTTGATGTACAGTCTTTGGAGGATAAACAAATTACGGTTCGCGATCGCGACACGATGTTGCAAGAACGAGTTTCGGTCGATAAAATAAAAGAATATCTTGCAGATAAGCTATAAAAAGGAGGGTTTTAAAAGTAATGGTAAAGAAATACGTTTACAGTTTTGGCGGAGGTAAAGCAGACGGAAATGAAAGCATGAAAAATCTTCTGGGTGGCAAAGGCGCCAACCTGGCTGAAATGGCAGGGCATAAAGATTTGAAACTTCCTGTTCCTCCGGGATTTACGCTTACTACCGAGGTTTGCACATATTATTACCAGCACCACCGGACTTATCCTTCTACCTTAAAAACAGAAGTAAATAAGGCGTTAGCGCATGTTGAGAAATTAATGCTCAGGAAATTCGGCGACGTGGAAAGCCCGTTATTGGTTTCCGTGCGCTCGGGCGCAAGAAAGTCCATGCCCGGAATGATGGAAACGGTTTTAAACGTCGGCCTGACTGAAAGGACTATCCCCGGACTGATCAAGCAAAGCGGAGGCAATGCGCGTTTTGTTTATGATGCCTACCGCCGACTGATTATGATGTATTCCGACGTTGTTATGGAGAAAGCGGCAGGTATCGAGCCAAAAGACGAACAGGGAATACGCAAGCAGCTAGAAAGAATTATGTTGCAGATAAAGAATGAAAAAGGCTATAAGAGCGATACCGACTTAACTGCCGAAGATTTAAAGAAGCTCTGCAACCTTTTTAAGGCGAGAATCAAAGAAGTATTAAAGAAGGAATTTCCGGATGAACCTATGCAGCAATTATGGGGCGGTATAGGCGCCGTATTTGCTTCATGGAATGGCAAGCGCGCGATTTCCTACCGCCGCATTGAGAGGATTCCCGATGAATGGGGAACCGCGGTAAACGTGCAGACCATGGTATTCGGCAATATGGGCAATGATTCCGCAACCGGCGTTGCCTTCAGCCGTAACCCCGGCACAGGAGAAAACTATTTCTACGGCGAATATTTACTTAACGCCCAGGGCGAAGACGTTGTTGCGGGCATCCGTACGCCAGCCCCCATAAATGAATTATCAAAATCAGAACACAATAAAGAACTGGTCACACTGGAAAAATCCATGCCTAAACTCTATAAAGAACTGGTTAACTACCGTGACCGTCTGGAAAAACATTACCGCGATATGCAAGATATTGAATTCACCATAGAAAAAGGCCGCCTGTTTATGCTTCAGTGCCGCGTGGGAAAACGCAACGGCCCGGCAGCAGTATGCATGGCTATGGAGATGATAAAGGAAAAACTGATTAAACGGGAAGAAGCAGTTCTAAGAGTTTCCCCTGAGCAGCTTGACGAGCTGCTTCATCCGATTATTAATCCTAAAGCAGAATTAACCCATAAGCCGCTGGCTAAAGGTTTACCTGCAGGGCCGGGAGGAGCAACAGGGCAGATTGTTTTTTCCGCAAATGATGCAGTAGAATGGACAAAGCAGGGCAAAAAAGTAATACTGGTGCGCGAAGAAACCAACCCCGAAGATGTTGAGGGTATGCGCGCAGCTGAAGCAATTCTGACTGCCCGGGGAGGAATGACTTCACACGCCGCCTTAGTTGCCCGTGGCTGGGGAAAATGCTGCGTTGTCGGATGCTCTGCGCTACATGTTGAATTTGATAAGAAAGAAATATCTATCGGAGGTAAAACCTTAAAAGAAGGCGACTGGATTACCTTAAACGGAAGCAAAGGGAATGTCTATGAAGACAAGCTCCCGATGATGGACGCCACAAAGGAAAATAAAGTCCTTAACGCTTTCTTAAAGATTTGCGCTGACATTAAGAAACTGGGGATTCGCACTAACGCCGACACTCCAGAAGATGCGGCTAAAGCAAGGGAATTCGGCGCAGAAGGTATCGGCTTGTTCAGGACCGAGCACATGTTTTACGGCAAAGGCTCTGATGAAGCCTTGTTCCTGCTGCGTAAGATGATTATTTCAAAGACCTTGGAAGAAAGGACAAAAGCCCTTGATGAGCTGGCTCCTTATGTCAAAAAAGACATAAAAGGAACCCTTGAAGCTATGGATGGATTCCCGGTAGTTATCCGTTTACTGGACCCGCCCCTTCATGAATTCGTACCGCGCGATTCCGAAAAGCTTGAGCACCTTGCAAAAGAGCTTAACATCAGTATGGAAGAATTGTCCGAGCGCGCAGAAAATTTACACGAATCTAACCCGATGATGGGACACCGCGGGGTACGTTTGGGAATAACTTATCCTGAAGTAAGCAGTATGCAGGTCCGCGCGATATTTGAAGCTACGGCAGAGTTGATTAAAGAAGGCAGGAAACCTTATCCGGAGATTATGATCCCCGTTGTCTGTGACGTAAAAGAACTGACTAACCAGCTTGAGTTATGCCGCAAGGTTTATGCCGAAGTGCTGAAAAAATATGGGTTAAAAAATATCAAGCATATGTTCGGGACGATGATTGAAATTCCGCGTGCGGCATTGCTTGCGGATAAGCTTGCGGAAGTTGCTCAGTTCTTCTCATTCGGGACTAACGACTTAACCCAAATGGGATTTGGCTTTTCGCGCGATGATATTGGGGGCTTTGTTCCGGATTATCTGAAATTGGGTATTTTACCGGAAGACCCGTTCCAAAGCATTGACCAGGAAGGGATAGGCCAGCTTATTAAAATAGGCATTGAACGCGGCCGCAAGACAAATAAAAAACTTGAAGTGGGCATTTGCGGCGAACACGGAGGAGAGCCGAAATCAGTTGAATTCTGCCATAAAGTCGGCATGAATTATGTCAGCTGCTCGCCGTTCCGTGTTCCGATTGCGAAATTAGCTGCAGCTCAGGCGGTATTAAAAGAAAAAAGAAATAACTAAACTAGGGACGGTTCTCAAGGCGAAGCTAAACTGTCCCCTAAAGGGGACAGTTTAAGATTAAGTTGAGAACCGTCCCTAAAACAACCTATGGAATCCTTAAAATTATACCTCAAGGAAGTCAGAAACATACCTTTATTGACTCCACAGGAAGAAATTAATCTGACCCGTAGAGTGAAGAAAGGTGATGAGCAGGCGCGTAAAGGCATGATCCGCGCAAACCTCAGACTGGTCATAAATATTGCTAAGCGCTATATGTATTTGGGTATCCCGCTCATAGACTTAATAGAAGAGGGGAACCTCGGGCTTATCAAAGCAGTTGAAAAATTTGAACCAAAGAAAGGCTTCCGCTTTTCAACTTATGCCGCATGGTGGATTAAACAGGGGATTACCCGTTCAATTTCAGAACAGGGAAAAATGATCCGCATACCTGTTTACATGAATGAGCTAATCTCCAAATGGCGCAAGGCCAAAGAGCGGCTTTCCCAGAAGTTAAAACGCCTGCCGAAAGATGAAGAAGTTGCCAAAAAAATCAAGCTTACAAGAGATAAAATTGAACAGATAAACTTCTGGATGAGCTCATCCACGTCCTCACTTGATACTCCCATAGGGGATGAAGAAAACAGCCAGGTCTCTGATTTAATAGAAGATAAGACCTCCGCTTCGCCGGATGCGACCGTCGGGATTATGATGGACAAAGAAAGAGTGAACAACCTTCTTGATATAATGAGCGGGAGGGAAAAAGAAATACTTGATATGCGCTTCGGGCTTAATGACAATAAACCGCACACACTGGCGGAAGTTGCGCAAAAGCTGGGAGTTTCCCGCGAAAGGGTACGCCAGATAGAAGAAGCGGCTTTAAAGAAACTCAAAAAATTCGTAACCGATCAGGAGGGCGAGTTATGAGCCCTAAAATCAACTTAAAAGGAATAATAAGGAATATCCCGGATTTCCCCAAGCCTGGAATTTTATTTTATGACATCACAACCCTGCTCAACGATAGAAAGGCACTTAAATACGCAGTTAATGAATTAGTAAAAAAATTTAAAAGTAAAAGAATAGATAAAGTGGTTGCCGTTGAAGCAAGGGGTTTTATTTTCGGGGGAGCGATTGCGCACCAACTGAACGCGGGATTTGTCCCAGTCAGAAAAAAAGGAAAACTCCCGTGGAAAACCAATTCGGCAACTTATGCATTAGAATACGGGACAGATACCCTTTATATGCATAATGACGCCATAAAGCCTAAAGACAATATTCTAATCGTTGATGACCTGTTGGCAACCGGCGGCACGATTAAAGCAGTAACGGATTTAGTTAACCAGCTAAAAGGTAATATAAAAGGGATAATTTTCCTCATTGAGCTGCTGGATTTAAAAGGTAAAGAAAAGCTTAAAGGTTATCCGGTATTTTCTTTGATAAAATATTAAGCAAAATTCTGCAAATCGGAGGTGGAGGTACCCAGCCTATGTTGGCAATAATAATTACCGGACGCCCCTTATTTCGCCTATTTACGCTGATTTATCCGGATTACCCCCTATGCTCATCCAGGTTGGTGAATGGGAAATTTTGTTAAGTGGTGATTCCACCCAGCTGGCGGAGCGGGCCCGTAATGCCGGAGTTGATGTAACGCTAGAGGTGTGGGATTGTATGTGACATGTATGGTATTACTTTACGCCCTATGTACCCGAGAGCAAGCGTGCCATTAAGAAAATTGGAGAGTTTCTACGTAGCCATATAGACTAAACCTGATACGTAAATCAGTTTAAGATAGCCCATGCATCAAAGGCGAGAAAAAGAATTAAAATCAGGTCAGGGTAGGGAATATTTAAAAATTATTTTATCTGCGCCTATAGCTCATAAGGATAGAGCAGCAGTTTCCTAAACTGCGTGCGGCAGGTTCGATTCCTGCTAGGCGCATCTATTTATCTATGTATAACTTACACACCCATACATTATTAAGCGATGGGGTATTACTTCCTTCGGAAGTCGCGGTGCGTTATCTTGATAAGGGCTATAAGGTAATCGCGATAACCGACCACGCTGATTACTGTAACATTAAACCCCTAATAAACGCCGTTACCGCTTTCTGCAGCCATTGGCCCAAAAATTCCGGCATAACCGTCCTACCCGGCATTGAGTTAACCCATATCCCTCCCGAACAATTTAAGCCTCTGGCTAAATACGCGCGAAAAAACGGGATTAAGGTAATTGTCGCTCACGGCGAAACTACAATGGAGCCGGTAATAACGGGAACTAACCGCGCAGCGATTATGTCCGATATTGATATCCTCGCGCACCCCGGATTAATAAACGATGGAGACACACTGCTTGCAAAGGAGAGAAATATTTTTTTGGAACTAACCAGCCGCAGAGGGCATTCAGATACCAATAATCACGTGGCAAAACAGGCGTTAAAACACGGTGTAAAACTGATATTGAATAATGACAGTCATGAACCGCAAGATATAATCACGCCTGAAGAATTAGCCGAAATAGGGACTAATTCGGGAGTCAGTAAAGAGGGTATTGATATTATATATAGGAACATAGAAGAATTTATAAAAAGGAGGAAAGGATAGGATGAAACGAAAAAATATAGTTCTCGTATTTGTGTCTTTGTGTGTCCTCGTGTTCGCCGGGTGCGCCATGATGCAGCAGGATAAATCCTTAAGCTCTAGTACCTCAACATTAGAGCCGCAGGCAATGATTAAATTTCCCGATGTCCCTGTTCCCAGCGGTTTCAAAAGCCTACCTAGCCAGTCATATTCCTTTGAAAGCTCGGGCGTGCGGGTCGGAGTCTTAAAATTCCAGGGAAAAGCTGAAATAGACCAAATCGTGAATTTTTACAAAGAACAGATGGTAATGTATAACTGGAATCTGCTGAATGTAATTGAATACGGGGACCGCCTCTTGAATTTTGACCGCGAAAATGAAACCTGCGTCATTACCCTGATACCGAAAGGAAAAACGGTTATAATTACTGTTTCTTTGGGGCCGAAATCGCAGGCAGTTACTAAAAAAACGAAGAAAGAACCGGTAAAATAATATAAGGTGAGAGAAGCGTAAAAAACTCTTGACAAACATAGAGTTATGTGATAAAAAGGACATAATATAATTTGGATATACCATTGGAGATGGCTTTAATGTTCGGCGGAAAGGAGGATGAAGCATATAAAATAAGCCGGAGGCCAGAGAAAATCCAGTGATATACTATAGAAAATATACCTAGGATACAATTGAAGAACCTAGTTAAGTGATATAGTCAAGAATTTTATTTATCAAGGAGGATTAAGCAAATGAGGAAACATTTAATATTAGTTCTGGCATTAGCGTTAGTAGCCGGCTTAACCGTTGGCGCCTACGCTGAAGTCCAGAATGTAAAGTTAAGCGGAGACCTAACAGTCTTGGGCTTATCCCGCGACTTATGGATTACTTCTCACCCCGCTGAAAATACTCTGGCGAGCATTGCCCGTTTAAGAGTTGATGCTGACTTAACGGATAATGTCATAGCCACGGTAAGGCTGATCAATGAAAGATATTGGGGAGCAACGATGGAGACAGGAAGTACTTCTACGAGCGATATGTCAGAAAACACCAATATTGACCTTGATTTAGCCTATGTAACCTTAAAAGAGTTCCTGTATTCACCGCTGACCTTAACCGTTGGCCGTCAGGAACTGCATTTCGGAAACGATATGATTATTGGTGACGCTTATACCAATAACCATGCTTCCAAAGACAGCGTATTCAATAATACCATTGACAAAGATTTAAGTATGCGCAAATCATTTGATGCTATCCGCGCAACCTTAAATTATGACCCCTTGGTTATTGATGTTGTAGGCGCGCAAATTAGAAAAAACTATACAACTTATACGAATATAGCGGGTTATACAACTAATGCCTTAACTAAAGATGACCAGGAAACCCTCATTGGTATGAACGCTAATTACGCTGTTAGTAAAACAACAGACGTAGAAGGTTATTTCTGGAGTAGAAGAATAGGTAAGGATTCTATTACTGCCGGCAACAAACAAGACACGACCAATGTCGCTGGTGCGCGCATCGTTACCAAACCTATTACAAACTTGACTTACCAATTAGAAAGCGCATTTGAGTTTGGTAGAAATACGGTTAATACCAATACTTACACTGACCTGATAACCGCCGCTCCTTCTAAGGACTTGCAGCGCAGGGCTTGGGCACTTGAAACATCAGCAACTTATGACTTTAAAGACTACAAGAAGATTGGCCAGTATAAGCCGACAGTAACCGCGCTTTATGCTTATTTTAGCGGTGACAGAGGTTCCGGAAGCGGTAGCAAAACCAACGGCGCTTGGGATCCGATGTATGAAAACCAGAAGTTCGGCGACATCGCCAATGCAGCATTCAACATGAGCGACGGACACACAGCAGGCGGTATCGTAACAATGAAGCCTGTTGATGATGTCATGTTAAAAGGCGAATATTATGCTTTTTGGTTGGATAAGAGATATGCCGATGGCCAGCAAGTTGCCGTAGTAGCAACCGACGAAGTTGCAACGATGACCCATAAGAAATTCGTAGGACAGGAACTTGACCTTTCAGCAACCTATGACTACACTGAAGATGTGCAGTTCGGCATCCTCGGTGGTATGTTCTTCACCGGCTCAGCTCTCGCAAAAGATAACAACCGTAATGTGGCAAGTGAAGTTATTGGTTCAATGAAGGTAACATTCTAATAAAAGTTATGTAACATAAAAAAGCCCTTGGGGGCGTAAGTCTCCGAGGGCTTTTTTATTACCCATTATATGCTATATCTTGCTTTCATCTTCCACATGCACCAGCCATACTATAAGGATCTCCTCACCCAAGAGGCAGAGCTTCCGTGGGTGCGGCTGCACGGGGTCAAGGATTACCTTGATATGGTGCAAATCTTGGGGCAATTCCCGAAAATTAAACAGAACTTTAACCTTGTCCCGTCACTACTGGAACAAATTGAAGGCTACGCAAACGACACTTTAAAAGATAAATTCCTTCAATTATCCTCTAAGCCCACAAATGAGCTCAGTTCTTCCGATCAACAATTCATACTTGATAATTTCTTTTCTATAAATATAGAGAAAGTCATCGCAACGCACCCGCGGTATTATGCTCTCTATTTTAAGCGCCTTAATAAAGAACAATTTACTGAACAGAACTTTTTAGACCTGCAGGTTTGGTTTAATTTAGCCTGGATTGACCCCTCATTTAGAAATGAGATAGCTGAATTAAAGAAACTTATACGCAAGGCCCGTTTTTTTAGCGAAGAAGACAAGCAGGTTGTTTTAAGCAAACAGGCTGAAATCCTACAAAATATAATCCCTGTGTATAAAAAATTTATGCAGTCAAAACAGGTTGAATTCACGGTAACGCCTTATTACCACCCCATTCTGCCGCTTCTCTATAATACAAACATAGCAAAGGAAGCTAACAGCAAAACCATCCTGCCAAAAGTTAAATTTTCTTATCCGCAGGACGCAGAAACCCAGATAAATTTAGCGGTTGATTACTTCAAAGCAAAATTCGGCTCAGCACCAGTTGGTATGTGGCCATCTGAACAGGCGATAAGCGAACACATATTGCCTTACATAATTAAATCCGGAATAAAATGGATTGTCTTGGATGAAGCGATATTATTTAAGTCCCTAAGAAGAAAAAAGAGGGATACTAACCTGCTTTACCAGCCGCATTTTATAAAGAGAGAGGAAGGTGAGCTTTCAATAGTATTCCGCGACAGGAATTTATCAGATTTAATCGGATTTGTATACCATAAGTGGACAGCGGAAAACGCAGTTTCAGATTTTATCAGGCACCTTGAGGAGATTGCCTCAAGTTTTAAAGACAGGGATATTTTGGTAACTATTGCTATGGACGGGGAAAACGCGTGGGAATATTATTCAAATGACGGGCATGATTTCCTTCAGCTGCTTTATCAGAGGCTTTCGGAATCAAAGATGATTCAAACAACAACGGTAAGCGAATATTTGAATCTTAAGCCTACTGCATTAAAAATTGACAGGCTTGCCGCCGGCTCATGGATTTTTGGGGAATTCGGAAAATGGATAGGCAATCCGAAAAAGGCGAAAGCGTGGGAATACCTTGCTAAAGCCAGGCAAGAGCTAGAAGAAATCAGAACAGGAATTAATTCCAGCTCCGCCAATATAAACTTCGAACTTGCATGGAAACAAATGTATATTTTAGAGGGGAGCGACTGGTTCTGGTGGTTTGGCGAGGATCCCGATGGCAGTTTTGACCGCCTTTTCCGCAGGCATTTAACAAACTTCTATAATATAATAGGTAAGGAAGCCCCAGAATATACAACTCGCCCCTTATAACAGTAAACTATTGACAGACAATGAGTTTTATGCTATAAAAAGCCGATATGGATAAGAAGGATATTTACGAGCATCTGGCTAAAATATATCTTGATGCTTCGTCCACAAAAAAGAAGAAAAATAAAGTTTACTCCAAAATATTCAAAAATCTTTTCTTAATCAGCCTTGTGTGTGTTTTTGGATTATCCACCGTTTTGCTTTCAAATTTACGCAGGCCTAAGATAAATAATTCTGAAGTTGCCCTCATCTTGGCTCCTGAAGCCTTAAAAATCAACTTTAATTTTGACCCCGCTAAAAAAGAAACTCTTACCCTTGATTTAAACCGACTTAATTTAAACAATTACAAAAGAATCGCCTTTTCGGTAAAGAAACTGGATATTTCCAACACAATCGCTTTAAGGGTTGAATTTATAAGCGCGTATAAAGAAAGATCGGAAGTTTACCTGAAAAATATCCCTAGCAAATGGCAGGATTATACGTTTAATCTTTCTGATTTTAAGAATATAACTGATTGGTCGGAAACAAAAAATTTATCTTTTACGGTTGAAGAATGGAATACGAAAGAGAATAAAGGAATAGTTTATATAGATAACGTTAGAGTATTAAAATAGAGAGGAGTGTTAGATGCGTATAATCTGCGTCACCAATCAAAAGGGCGGGTGCGGTAAAACCACGACAGCGATTAATCTGGCTGCGTCTTTATCCTTAAATGACAGGAAAGTATTGCTAATTGACCTTGACCCGCAGGCGCACGCTACTTTAGGCCTGAATATAAAAGCAGACTTAAGCATCTATAACGTCTTATCCAAAATTACCAGTAAGAAAGCTCAGCTGGAAGAAATCATTAAAAACGTAAACCCTAATTTTGACATAGCGCCTTCTGGCATGATTTTGAGCACCTTAGAACAGGAGTTGGCAGGAGAAATCGGAAGGGAATCGTGCCTAAACGATACCATTAACAATTTTAAGGGCTCTTACGATTACCTGATAATTGATTCGCCCCCCAATCTGGGGATTTTGACGGTTAACGCCATACGCGCCTCAAGCGAGGTAATCATCCCGGTTGAAGCAAGCCGTTTTTCCCTGGAAGGAGTGTCCCAGCTTTTAAGTATTATTGAATTGATTAAAGACCGCCTGAACCATAAGGTCAGGCAGCGGGTTTTAGTCGCTAATTTTGATTCGCGCCTAAGGCATTCGTTTGAAATGCTGAATAAGATAAAAGCTGATTTTAAGGATATATTGTTCAGCAATATTGTGCACGTAAACGTAAAACTGAAAGAAGCGCAAAATTCGGGGACGCATATTTTCAATTTTGACAAGTATTGCCGGGGCGCCAAAGATTATTTCAGCCTGAGCCGGGAAATTATCACCGCGGAAACCGAAGTTCCTGAAAAATTCCCCACGGAGCTTAAGGATATTGTAAAAAGATTCACCGAGAAAAAAATGGCTAAGGTGGAAAAACGCCTTAACGAGATATTAAAGGAGGAACTGCCTAAGCTTAATGAAGTGGTGTTTTCAGTATCCGCACCGGCCGCAAAAGAGGTATTCCTTGTTGGTGAATTCAATAATTGGAAGGCGGATGAATCCGGGAAGATGAATAATGTTGACGGGACCTGGATAAAAAGCCTCATGCTTCATCCGGGGAAATACCGTTACCGCTTTATCATTGACGGCTCCTGGACAGAGGATGAAAAGAACCCGCTTAAAGAAAGCAACCCTTTCGGTACGCTTGACTCATTTGTTGAGGTAGAAAAAGCATGAACGCTGGAAGAGAAGAAAAAGAGATACAGGAGGGAAAGTTTTTTGCCATAATTTCGTATTTAAGCTTCCTGTGTATAATTAGCCTTGTCTTAAAAAAAGACAACAAATTTTCCCTTTATCATGCCAAGCAGGGCCTTGTGCTCTTTGTTTTTGAAGTCGGCTCTTTCATATTAACCATTATCCCTATTTTGGGAGGCGTAGTGAGGGTACTCAGCCTGATAATTTTTATCCTTGCTTCCCTTTGGTGTATCTTGCAGGTTTTAATGGGCAATTACAACCGTCTGCCCGTAATCTCAGAGATAGCGGATAATATTACAATTTAAGGAGGTGGGATATGCCTTCAAAAAAGAAAACAATAGGAAAAAAAACGGTAAAGAAAAAGGCAGTAAAGAGGAAACCGGCTGGGAAAAAAACAGGTAAGAAAACGGTTAGGAAAGTGCCTGTTGTAAAAAAACCGAAAAAAGAACCCATCATAGGTAAAGTAACGCATTATTTCCCGCACGTACGCGCGGCTGTAATCAAATTAAAGGCGCCCTTGGCAGTAGGAGATACCGTAAAAATTAAAGGCCACACAACGGATTTTAACCAGAGAGTCTCATCCTTACAGATAGACCGCACGCCAATAACCGAAGCAAAAAAAGGACAGGAGATCGGCCTTCTTGTGGATTCACGGGTAAGGCAACATGATGTGGTAATCAAAATTTAAACAACAGGAGGGGAGTCAGCTATGAGGCTTTTGGCAATTGAAAAGAAAGCGAAGGATTTAGGTATCACTGATACCTGGAAATACTCCAAGAGTGACTTAATTAAGCTTATCCAGAAGAAAGAAGGCAATCAGGAGTGTTTTGCCACAAAATCGCGTTCAAAATGCAACCAGTTTATTTGCTGCTGGAGGGCTGACTGCACATGAAATATCGCTGCCAGATCTGTGACAGGGATATTGACGATTATGTCAGCATTGCCCATATAAAGGCCGAAGAATATCTTATTGATCTTATTCAAAAAGACCATCCGGAATGGCACGAAAGCAAGAAAACCTGCCATAAATGTATCGAATATTACCGAAAATTAGTTAAAGAAAACGAAATTTAGACAATAAACCGGGGTCGGAATTAATTCCGACCCCGGTTTTTAACCTTATTTCTGAGTATATACTCATATTAACCCCAGCGTTAAAAGTAAGTAAGTTCGAGTAAAGTAAATGCAGTTACAAGGAAGGCCCAAAAAATATAGGATTGTGCGCACAGACCCCAAAATTAGCCAATTTAGCCCAAGGGGCCGTCCAGGAAGGCCTAATGAAGCGGATCTCACTATGGATGAGTACGAAGCCATACGGCTTTCAGATTATATGGGATTATCCCAGAAAGAAGCCAGCCAATCAATGCACATATCCCAGCAAACTTTCAGCAGAATCCTGAAAAAGGCCCGGAAAACAATAGCAAAAGGGCTGATTGACGGAGCAACTATAAAGATTCAGGGCGGCCAGTACGTAGTTACATCCCACAAAGATTTCCAACCAAATTCCTACAAAAAACTCTAAAATTCCGGTAAATACAAGTAAACAACTATAGACGCTGAGCCTCAAAAGCGGTCGACTTGGTACCAAAATCGCTATTTGCTCAACTTCCTATAATATACATTATGTTAACTTGATGATATTGAGAAAATTACCTTATCTTATTCTATCCCAATAGGTTATATTATATTGTTTTTATGCTGTGGATAAGTCAAAAACCGTTTCCTTAAACTTACTTCTTTTTTAAAAGGTTGATATTCCGGTGGGATTACTTTCATTTTCCTATAAGGTTTTTTTGCGTTTAATCGCTTATTTCATCTTGCGGGTAAAACTGACTATGGCAGGATAGATTGAGTTTTCTCCAAAGCGGTCGCGTTAATCCGGTCTACGGCTTTCAATAAGCCCTCCCTCCGTTTTTGCTCAAAAAACAAGACAGGGTAGCTTTCTCGGCAAAGCTCCCACTCCCAGAGCCCTGATTTCAGGGGTTCTAGGGCCTGTTTTAGCCAGTATTTTAAGGGATCTCTGGAAATCCCTATAACTTCATTGATTGCATGAGTCGAAGTTTTCTGAGCTGAAAAACTGCCTATTTCCGGGCCATTTAGCCAAAGATGAATGGTAAAACTAAGGAGATTTTGCTCCCTGAGCTGCCTGGTAACCATAACCTATCCAGGCTCTTATAAATTGGGGGTTTCTGGAACCACTAGGAAAGGTATACGAGTGGCCAATTGACTTGGGTAAACCGGGGTCAGAGTCTAAGGGTTCTAACTCTAATTAATGCGTAAAATCATTTGATTATTTTGGGAGTTTTTTTAAGCTATATAAAGCTGCCTGATTTGCGGGATCTATTGTTAATGTTTTCTGCCACATCTTTCTTGCTTCATCATAATTATTCATTTTAGCATAAGTAATCCCAAGCCCGTTATATGCCTCAGGGTATTCTTTATTTAATTCTACGGCTTTTTCGTAATACCTAATCGCATCTATATATCTTCCGTTTTGCCCTACAGCGCTGGCTAAATTATTCCATGCCCTATAAAAATTAGGGTCTAAATCCAAAGCTGCCTTAAACTCCTCAATGGCTTCTGCGGTCATCCTTTTATTGAAATAACATTTACCCAATTCATTATGGTCTTCCGCATAATTCTTATCTAAACTTACCGCGATTTTATACTCTTTAATCGCTTCATCCAATAAACCTCTTTCAACATAAAAAGCGGCTAAGGTACTATGAGGCAGGGAATTGGTAGGATATTTATCTACCATATTCATCCAAAAAATAATATTGTTTTTATAGTAGAAATTACCCGTGAACGTAAAAATAGCATAAAAAATAATAATAGCTATTGCTATATTCTTAGAAAACTTCGAAATTAGCAACGCAAGGATCAAACAAAAACCTACTGCCGGTAAATATAAATAACGGGGGGCAATGTAATTTGATAACGGGTATATTATGTTAGAAACTGGAATAAGACAGGCAAAGAACCAAAATACCCCAAATGCAACCAAAGGAAGCTTCTTATGCAATTTAAACGTAGTAAAAACAATTGATATTATCAATAAAACCGAAATTATAACTTTCAGGTTAAGTAACGAGTATGAAATTAAACCTGGATCATCCGGCAACGTAGAATGAATATTAACGGGAAAGAACATCCATTGAACATATCTGGCCAAAACCCTTAGCATGGTAAGAATATTTGTATATAAATTCCTCATTGGGTATGTAATTAACGGATTATCAATGCTAGCCATTACAAAAAACCTGATAAAAATATAAAAAATCAAAACGCCTAAATACCCCAAATAATACCTTTTAAAATGAGAAATAACGTCTTTGGGCCTTTTATTCAACAAATAATCGTAACCTAATAAAAGAATAGGGAAGGTAACAGACATTTCTTTAGAAAATAATGCCAAACAAAAAGAGACTAAAGAAGAGAAGTAAAACAACGCCCTCCTCCCTGCCTCCTCCCCCCTGCTTTTTATATAAAAAATAAAGGCTAAAATATAAAACAAGAAAGCAAGCAGATCCTTCCTAAAAGAAATACAGTTTACTGCTTCTACATTTACAGGATGAAGAGCAAAAAACAAAGATGCCAATATGGCTACTACCTCATTTCCTACTATTAAGTTTATAAACATGAAAAGAAGCAACGCATTCAACATGTGCAGGATAAGGTTTGTAAAGTGGTACCCGAAAGGGTTCAGCTTCCAAAAAGAATAATCTAGGAAATAAGTAAAAGTCCCTATCGGTCTGTATGTAAACTCTCCGGAACCTGTATCCTTTTTTCCAAGATAATCCAAATCCGAAACTTTAGTCAGGTAACTTCTGTTAAAAAGACGGGGGAAATTATTCCAGGATTTGACAAAATCATTATTCACTATAACTGTAGAATCATCCCATATAAATGAATTTTGGAGGGAATTAGAATAAGCTAATGCCGTAAAAAACACTATGAATATAATAACCCATTTATTACCGCGTAAAATTGTATCTTTCGATATCATATTTTAAGCCTATTCTTTACAGTATAATTATTTTATAAGGATTCAACGATGGCATTATAAACCGTTTCCGGCTTAATTGTTTTAAGGCACTTATTATCGCTGCAATCAGAATTTCTATGGTTTTGGGCTGATAAGCAGGGTGAACATGGCCAATTTGAGTAAATTATGCGGCTATTCTTACCTATGGGCCCGAAAACCTGCGGGCTTTCTGGTCCAAAAAGAATAAATTTCTTGATCACAGTAAGCATTGCTAAATGCACCAGTCCGCAGTCATTTGAAATCAGAACTTCTGAAATAAGGAATAATTCCATAAGTTCTTCTAGTGAAGTTTTTCTGGTAAAATCTATACACCGGGAATTACTGATAGCTCCGCGCATTAACCCGCTCTTTTTAGTGGCACCTTCGGTTCCTATGATAAGTATATAGTTCCTGCTATCTTGTAATAATAAATTAACAAGTGAAATAAAATTCTCCAACGGCCACTCCCTTAAAGGCAATACGCCTTCACCGGGATTAATAAGGAATATCCTGCGTTTGCTACCGATACCAGCATCTTTTAATTTCTTTTCTATGCTTTCTTTAATCTTAACCTTTGAGGCGTATTCCGGGAATACTAATTCTTCTTCAATTATTGCCGAATCTAATTGCGGATGATCTTTGGAGCTCGCTGAAACCGCTTGGGCAAAAGAAAGATAGGTTTTACTTACATGATTTGAAGGGTTATATTGAATTTTATGTGTGAGGAGGCTGCCTCTATATAACCCTTCAAAAGTATAATGATGCAATCCTACTCTCTTTTTAGATCCGGACAGATAAGAAATTATTGCAGAAAAACGCGAAAAGAACTCCAAATCGAAAATAATATCTACGCCTTTTCTTCTTAATTGCCAGATTATTTTCAATGTATCCAAGACAAAAGTCAGAGGCGTTGTTTCGTCTATCGTAAGGATGTTACTATCCGGTATTATATTTCCGAGTAATTTAAAAATATCCTTATTTTTATTAAATGTTACAAAAAATACTTCGGCTAAAGGGTATTCTCTTTTTATATGGTTTAAAAGCGGATAGGATAAAATAACTGTGCCTAATTCTGGTAGCTTTATAAAGGCTATTTTCTCAGGCGGTTTGTTTATTTTATTTTTTATGCGCAGTATTTTAGAAATATAAACCAGGATACTTAATAAAAAACATAAGGGTATTCCCAGCCAATAATCTATTTTTCTTGCCTTATCTATGTCCATATTGACTTTAATTATATCACAGATTCGGCAAATACGCGCCCTAACTTATTATCTTATCTAGCTGCCACCTGAGGCTGGTATTATTAAACGATATTTGATAAATGTTTACGCCGGTATCTATGGAAAAATAATATACAGATTCCTGACCCCGGTTTAAAGATTTTCCTTTTGAAGTCAATATTTTCTTATTACTGTAATAAGCTTGCCTATAACCTTAAATTCTTCAAATATTGGCGGGTAGTTCTGATTAGCGGCTTCTAAATGGAACTTACCGGCTTTAGTACGTAGCCTCTTTAAAGTAACTTCATTATTATCTAAGAGTGCCGCGACTATATCGTTATTACTGGCATCAGGCCGTTTTTTGATAATGGCAATATCGCCATCAAGAATTCCAGCACCAATCATACTGTCGCCTTTAACCCTTAAAGCAAAAACATCATCAAAGCCTAAGCGGCCAAGGAATAAATCATCGGCATCCACATAACCCTGGATTTCTTCATAAGCCAGATTCGGCTTACCGGCCATTATGGTGCCAATTATGGGAATCTTGTTAAAGCTGGCGCACTCAGTTAATTCAATTGCCCGGGATTTATTGTTCATACGCCTGACCAAGCCTTTCTGCATTAAAGCCTTTAAATAGTCCCTTACTGTGCCCGTGGATTTAAACCCCAGCTCCTCCCCTATTTCACGGATTGTAGGAGGGAGCCTCTCCCCTACCTGTTTACGGATAAAATTAAGCACTTTTTCCTGCTTCGCAGTCAAATTCGGCTTCTTTTCCATGCTTCCACATATACCACACATTTGTGTGGTTTGTCAAGAAAAAAAACAAGCACCTTAAGTTTTTGTTCAGCGCAGTCTTTTGCACAAAGCGCAAAGGAAAAGTGCCTTATTATAGTAACATGAAAATATTTGAGAGTATTTCGATAAAATGGTAGACGGAATGCAGCGTCCTAAAATCCTTTTCTATTTACACTTGTTACAGTTATATCGCCACTCACACGCATCCCTCTTGATTCTTTTCCTGTAGCATTAGAACTGTCCGCTTGCTTCTCCTTAATAACAATCACAAAAGACTCTTCATTTATTGGAGGCTTACCTTTTTCCCACGGACGCACATATTTAAAAAAGATAGTCGTCTTCCCTGCCTTAAGCGCTTCGATAGTCCACAGTTGTTTTCCACCTGAACCGATAAGTTTAGGGTTGTTTCCTGAATATGAAGACCTTATCAATTCCAACATATCTTTATCTAATGACCTTGCAAATTGCCATCTGTAACCGGTAGTCGCATTTGATTCCAGCGTAATCGTGAAACTCTGGCCAGCATAGGTTTCAATAACTTTAACTTGTTTTTGCTCTTGCGCAAAACAAATCGAAGAAAAAAATAACAAAATAAATACGGATTGAATAAGCTTTTTCATCATTTATGGGGTCAGGCCCGAAGTTCGGGTCTGACCACTGTTTTGGGTAAATTACCTATTTCCTAATTATATCACTTCCATTTCAAAATAGTAAATGATTTAGAAAAAAGGGTGGCTGAACGATTACTAAACACATCTATTTTCAAATTCACGAGGTGACTCCCTTGAGGACGGGCAGTAATATTGCACAAGGGGACGCCCTCTCTGTAAACAGCTATTGGCAAATTTGAGAGGTATTCCCGTTAAGGACCCCAGAAAGGAGTCACCATAGAAAGACTCTCTGTAAACAGGTAGGGCAAAATTAGAGCGGACAAACTTTCTTAAATACATAAAGATGAATCTTCACGAGAAACAATCCTACCATCCTTAAGATAAACCACCCTCGCTGCCTGCGAGCCGAGCTTAGGGTTATGCGTAGTCAATATAACTGTAAGGTTTTCTTTCTTATTTAAATCAGCCAGTAGGCCAAAAATATCCTCACCGCTTTTTGTATCCAGGTTTCCCGTTGGCTCATCGGCAAAAAGGATCTTTGGCGATGTAACCAAAGCACGGGCAATAGCCACCCTCTGTTTCTCTCCTCCGGAAAGCTCTTTTGGCAAATGATTTATACGTTTTCCTAGTCCGACCCGTTCCAATAATTCTCTCGCCTGCCTAGCCTGCTGCGACATGCGCGCAAAAAGCAAAGGCAGTTGCACGTTTTCAATCGCTGTAAGCGTAGGGATAAGCAAAAAATCCTGAAACACAAATCCTAAATACTTACGGCGCATTGAAACAAGCACATTCTCCTTTGCCTTCGAAACATCTTTACCAAGTATACTTAAACTCCCACTTGTAATTGTAGTTAAGCAACCAAGGCTATCAAGCAACGTAGTTTTACCTGATCCGGATGGCCCCATAATAGCGATAAAATCTCCTGCCGCTACCTCAAGATTAACATCACGCACAGCATAAATCTCTTCGGCCAAGAGTTTATAAACTTTAGTCAATTTATTTGCTTAAATTATATATTCTTTCATAACTATTCTCCCGCGCGAATCGCTTCTACTGGTTTCATTAGCGATGCCCGCAATGCCGGATATGCCCCGGCCATCAAACCCATAGCCACCGTGGCAAAAAAGGCTATCAAAAGAAACTCTGGTTTAATCAATACGAGTTTCCCTGACGGCGCATAAGGGAGGGTGTGACGGATGATTTTTTCTACAAGCGCGCTTCCTATAGAGGCAAGCATCACTCCAAATAACCCGCCGAATACGCAGATAAGCACTGTCTCTGCCCAGATTACCTTAAAGATATCTAGAGCCGAAGCTCCTAAAGCCTTCATTACTCCTATTTCACGTGTACGTTCAAAAACCGACATCAGTATTGTGTTGGTTACGCCGATAACCGCAATAAAAATAGCGATTAATGCTATGGAATTAGCCATTGCCCGCGCCGAAGCCACGAGGTTGAGAATCGTTCCGCGTACCTGGGCAAGGCTGACCACCTGAATCCCCGGTTCGTTGTAAAGCGATTCTTCGAACTCACCTATCTGCTGAATATTCTTAAGCTTTATACCAATACCAGTGAGTTTACCTGGTAAATTAAATATACGCTGTGCAGTAGCAAGCGGGATAAAAATAACTCCGTCATCTTGTGTTCCGGTACGCTCAAATATCCCTTTCACGGTAAGCACCTTATTAATTCCGGAAACAAAAATCTTATCACCTATTAATCTCTGCTCTAATTCCGCGGCTTCATAGCCCATGATTGTCTCATCTGCATCGGAACCGGAAAACCATCCGCCGGATTTAAACTTCGACCAAGGTTTTAACTCAATGTAAGATTTATCTATGCCCATGTAAAGAGCAAATGATCCACGGTTCTGCGGACCGCCTTCCTGATTATAAACACTGGAAACCAATTGGGGCGTGATCTTGTCTATGTGCTTGTCTTGTATTATACGCTTATAAACCGCATCATCCATATAGCGTAGCCCGCCGCCACCTTGAAGCATCAGCGTTGCCGCCTCATAGGGACAACCCTTAGCCGTAACTAAAAGATGGTAGCCCAATTTATCAATATCCTTATTTAACCCGTTTTGATAACCTGCATCAAAACCAAAAAGACTAACTAATACCGCAACTGCCACTGCCACGCCTCCTATGGTAAGAGCAGTGCGAATTTTCTTACGTTTCAGGTTCTTATACGCTAAAGAGATGAATTTCATTTAAGCTCAACTCCTTCTCCAATAACGGAAATTTGATTATCTTCTTTTTTTACCTTGCCCTCTGCCACTACCTTGCTACCGACTGCCTGCGGTATGGCTATTTCAGAAGGATGCAAGTCAACTAATATAACTCCCGTAGCATCCTTAAGCATGAACCATCCTCCGGCAGGGCATTCCTGGACAATTTTTCCCTCTAGCCGTACGGACTTCCCGGAGAACTGATCTGATTGCTTTAAAATTTCTGTCACGGTAGTAACTTTTGCTTGACTAAGCTGGCTGCCGTAAATTCCTGGCTTCTTAGCGCAGCCGTAGAGAACAAACCATATGGAAATACCCGAAATCAACGTAAAAACTAATAATATTTTCTTCATCTAAACTCTCCTTTATTTCTGCGAAAGTAGCAATAGATCCAAAAGAATCATATTTTTTCTCAATCCCCGTAACGTCGCCCGGAAATCCTCAGGGCTGTTTGAGCTTGGGTCTTTTACAGAAACATTCCCCTTGATAAAATCGTCCAGCGTCAGGCCTTTGAACTGTGAAGTAAATTTAGTATTCATAAACTTGCCTGCTTCTGGAGAAGACATCTTTTGGTAATAGAAATCGACTATCTTACCGTTTAAATCAGTGGCCATAATAAGCTGCATCCCCCCGTATTTGCCTTTTTGGTTTACCCCATGGACATAGCCGATTGGATCTTTACCCTTAAGCACCGTGTAAAAAACATAAGGAACATCCAAATTCTCATATACCGGCTCAAGTTTGTCATTCAGTTTATCTTCCACTTCTTTCTTTAATGTTTCTCCACCTTTTTCCTTAATAGTAACAAAGGTGGTTTTATAGCCGGTGGACTCTGGAAAGATCCTCGCTATGTCTCGGTCAGGGTCATTAAGGCTACAGCCCACCGCAGCCCAGGCAGAGCTGACGAATAAAAACAGCACGGCAAGAACCATTAGAGTCTTAAATATTTTTTTCATCTTAGTCCCCCAAGAAATAGAATTGCACCACAAATCTATCTTCCGGCTTTGTATTCATCATACCAAAATCATGCAAGTATGCCGCGCTCAGCTTTGTCGACTGGCTTAGCCTGTATGTTGCACCAAGAGTAAGTGTAGGCTCATCACTAGATTTTATATGCATATCATTAATCCATGATTTATACTGCAACTCAAACTCTATGTTCTGATGCGCAGGAAGCGTGTAAACTATCTCAGTAAGATAGCCCAATACCTCATTTTTATCATCGCGGCCATAAGCACATTCTCCCTTAAAAAGAAACGGTCCGTAAAGATACTGTCCGTCTAAACCTACTCTATTCTTATTCATCGCATCGGGTGATAAAAGCTTATCTTCAGGAAAAGTACGCATGCCTTCGCTCTCTAGGGTGCGGCCAGATAATAATGAGAGCCCAGCTTGTAAATTTCTACCTTGGGGTGTTCCTATTCTTAACGTTGCCAGATAGCTGTCGTCCTGGCGGCGTATGCTCATGCCTGATCCTGTTTGCAGACTGGCTTCGTAATCAAACTTTGGAAATGATCCGCGCATCTGCACACCCCAGTCTTTGTTAAATCCAATATCCTGGTCAGCTAAAGTCTGCAGTAACGTGCTGTGCGTATCTACCACCGGCTCAAGGCCAAACGAGGGGGTAAAATGCCCCCCTCTTATTTTAAGATACTGCGAGATTTTATACTCGAGCCAGGCATTATGAATCTCTGCTCCCCCTGCCTGGTGGGAATTCTCCCTGCTATCATAGGCAGCGCGCATCTGCAGGTCAGCGGTAAGAAAATCTCCGTAATCTCCGGAAAACTTACGGTATAATTCAAAACCTGCGGAGCTGTTCATTGTCCCGTTTTTGTCAATCCAACCATCCCGACTGGAATAACCTCCTATAAGGTTTAGTTCCTTATAGAAAAACCCTTCAGAATCTGCAAAAGCCCAAGATACAGGAAATAAAGCTATTAAGGCTAAGACTATTAATGATTTATAGGGCATAAATCTTTTTACAATTTCCTGAACTGTCGGATAAGCTGCAGTATCTCCTCAATCTTTTTTGCGCGCTCAACTCCTGACTTGCCCCGTATAGCTTCGCTGACGCAACCGTTAAAGTGTCTCTCCAAAACTTTATCTTCTACAGAAACAAGTGCTTTCATTACCGCATGCGTCTGATTGAGGATATCCACGCAATACTTGCGCTCTTCAATCATTCTCTGTATTCCCCGCACCTGGCCCTCTATCCTCTTTAATGCCACGATGCTCTCTGTGTGATTCGGATATTCCTTCATAATGCTTCCCTCCTTTATCGTTGTATATAGCATACAATAGGGAGGTATAGTATGTCAAGTATTTTATTAAGACCTGCCCGTGCAAATATTAGCTATAATTACATCCTACGGTATTAATTCTAATCAGAATATGCTTTTTGTTTACTGATAGCGCTAATAAATATTGGTAAAGCGGCAATCTGTAAGACTACTGAAAAGATAATCAGGGCAGGCAGTGATTTAACATATAGAATTCCCATAATAGCGCTCCCTAAAAACCAGGCAATTCCAAATCCGGTATCAAATACACCGAATGCTGTGCTTCTCTTATCTCTGGAAATCACATTAGCGAGCGTTGCTTTAAGAAGAGATTCTTGCGCACCCAAGCCAATACCCCAGAGTATCATGCCGATAATAATCAAAAAGAACTTGCCCAAGAAGACAAACGGAGCAAAGAATGCCCCGAGGAAAAAGGCAACTAGCATCACCTTTGGGCCTATTTTGTCTAATAAGCGGCCGAAAATAAGAGAACTGATTCCCGCCATGGCCATAGCTACCGCATAAAGAATCGGAATCCAATGCATGGGAACATTTTTTGTTTTATCAAAATGAAATGCGATTAAAGCAAAATCTGCGAATCCCGCTCCAATCAAGGCTCCACCTGACAGATAAAGCCAGTAAACCTTTGTTAATCCTTTGGTTTCTAAGCCTACAGCTTCTTTTTTATCTAAATCCTGAGGCTTAGGAAAAAACAATCTTGCAGCTACAAGCATTACTATACACAATAGTGCTGATATCAAAAGAACGCCATATCCGTATTTATAACTATTTTTTATAAATAACACCCAAGCCACAATTAAAGGACCTATTGTTGCACCAAACTGATCCATGAACTCATTAAGCCCGAATACCCAGCCGATACCCATTTCTTTGCCAGCGAAGGAAAGCATGGTCTCTACCGCTGGTTTCCTGATAGCTCTTCCTGTGCGCTCTAGGATTATCAACACGCAAGCCACGGGCCAATTACCTGCTAAGGCCAAGGCAGGCACGGCAAGCATATTAATTGCATAACCAACAAAGGCAAAAATCCAATATTTGTGAGTTTTATCGGCAAAAAATCCTGCTATGGAGCGTAGCGCGTAACCGAGTAATTCTCCAAGACCAGCTACAAATCCCACTACAACGGCACTAGCGCCTAAACTGGATAAAAATGCTCCATTAATACTTCTTCCTCCTTCATAGGTAAAGTCTGCAAATAAATTTACAATGCCTATAATCAGCACAAATTCAAATGCAAGTTGAGCAATATTCTTTTTATTCATAATTTTTATTATTAAATCCTGTCCATGCAAATATTAGATATAATTATATCTTGTAGTAAGAGATAGTTCAAGATAATCTGATGCCTTTTTTTAGACTTGTCTGAAATTTAAGAGGTGACTCCCGTAAGGACGCCCAGAAATACGGCGCGACAGAAAGACTCTCTATATATAAGCTTTTATAGTTTATATTTAACTCACTCAACACCTGTCTAACCTTCTCCCTCGAATCTCTACAGTTAAATTCCCTCTCTAAAACCTAACATATTTCTCCGCTTTCTTAATCATCTTAGTTTGCCTGCCTAAGTCTTTGAGAGAGTGAAGCTTTGCTCCATTTTCCCGCAACGCAAGTATCCGCTCAACCATCACCTGCCCTAAACCGGGAACGCGAAGCAGGTGGTATTTATCAGCATTATTGATATTCACGGGGAAAAACTCCGGGTGCAACCTCGCCCACATCTCTTTTGGGTCAAGGCTAAGGGATAGATTGCCGTCTGCCTCAAGAGGAATTTCATCACCTAAAAAGCCGTATTTACGGATAAGCCAGTCCGCCTGATAGAGACGGTGCTCGCGCGTTAAAAGGTCGCTGTTATTGACGCTCGATTGTTCACCGGGCAGTTCAGGAGAGCCTGCGCCGCGCTGGTAAGCGCTAAAATAGATTCGGCTTAAGCCTAATTCCTTATATAATTTCCAAGAGTAGCTGAGAATCTCCTTGTCTGTTTCTTCTGCAGCACCCACTACAAACTGGGTAGTATGTTTAACTCCTGCGTAGTAAGAGCCTTTTGCCGTAAGGCGGCTAATGAGCTGTATCGGACGAATGATATCGCGAAGATAATTTTTGGTAGTACTTAGATGCCTGAAATTATTTTCACCAGCAGTTTCAATATTTAACGATACAGCGCTTGCCAAGGCAAGGCTTGAGCGAATAGCCGCATCAGATGCGCCGGGAATAATTTTTAAATGAATGTAACCCCTGAACTGCTTCCTGCGCAAATTAAGCGCCACGCGGTTAATACGCTCCATAGTAGCATCAGGGCTGTTGCTTACTGCGCTGCTTAAAAAAAGGCCGCTTACCCTGCAGGTTTTGTAATAGGAAAGAAAGGTACTGGTTAACTCCTCAGGGCTCAAGGAACAGCGCTGGGCGTCTTTCCCAACTCTGAGTGGACAGTATTTACAGTTATTGACGCACTCATTAGAAAGCAAGGTCTTAAAAAGATACATGTATCCGCCGTTAGGAAGGGTAACCGGGTATATCCATTTATTATCTTTTGAGCGCTTGCGGTGCTCATCTTCTCGGGTTGCGCAGGCACAGGCAAGATCGTATTGTGAATCCTGCGATAAAATCGTAAGCTTTTCGGTAGTATCAAGACTTCTCTTAATTAATGCCATTTTTAGCGAGAACTTACTAAATCCTCTAAGGTTATTTCAGGATTGTGATAACGTTTCCTGTTTAGAGTACTCCTTCCATACTGGATAGCCTCTTTTGGGCACCATTGAAGGCAGGCAAAGCATTGTTCGCATTTATGCAGCCATTCGGGCTTTCCGTTTACAAGCCTGACATTATTCACCGGACAGACCCTTACGCAGATCCCGCAACTATTACATTTATCATTAACCCAGAACCCTTTATCCTGAAACGGTATTGATGGCGATGCCAGATTGTAGATTAGGCCTGAGAATATCAGGTTGGCCAGAAAATTACCTCGTTTTATCCTGCATTGTTTCCCCTCTCTGATTATCCCGGCTATCTCTTTAATCCTTTTTTTCTCTTTTTCAAACAGCTTATTTTGTTTCTCTACCGCTAGAGCTCCGTAAAGAACCGTATAATTCCCGGGCATCTGGATAAAAAATCCTGCGCTAAGCTGAATACCTAAAGATTTAAACAGCCTGGCATTTTGTCCAAGGGTATCTGCAGCCAAGCCGCCCCCTGTAGCAATGGCGAAGAAATATTTACCGGGGTTACCTTTAAACTTCTTGATAAAGCGCGTAACGATTAAAGGCATCCCGAATTCATAAACAGGATAAATAATACCTATACAGTCTGCCGATAAATCGAGCTCATTGTTAATTACCTGCGCTATATTGATAATACTCGTATCCCTGAGCTCTTTGGCTAAATCCCGCGCTACTTTCAGGCAGTTCCCTGTTCCCGTAAAATAAAAGATAGTTGTCTTCAATTACCCCCTCCCCTCTCCTCTTTTCTATCTGTAATTTCCAAATGCAAGCGGGATAGGAAAATCCAACCCCCTTAAGTGCGCGATGACAGCCTGCAGTTCGTCCTTCTTTACCGAACTTACCTTAATCTTTTCTCCTTCAATTTGAGTTTGCACTTTCAGGCCCAGCCCCTTTATGATAGCTGTCAGCTCTTTTGCCTTCTCCTTATCTATACCCATACAAATCTCAACTACCTGGCGAAGATACCCTTCAAAAGCCTTTTCAGGGTTATTATATTTTAGAACCTTAAGAGAAACATTCCTTTTAGCCAAACGGGTAAGCAAAATATCGGTAAGGGCACGTAGTTTGAAATCATTATCGGCAATCAAAGTAATGTTTTTCTCCTTGCGGTCATAAGCAATAGAAGCCTTGCTGTTTTTAAAATCATAGCGCTGCGAGAGCTCCTTATTTGCCTGATTTACCGCATTATCCACTTCCTGCAACTCTACCTCAGAAACAATATCAAAAGAAAAATTTGCCATATCCTATCTCCCGTTAAAATAATAAAATCCCAATATAAACAAGATTAACCCCTATATTAACCAAAATCGTGAGTAAACACATTCTCTCAAGCAGGACACGGTTGTTAAAATTCCCTGAGGCCATTATACAGATAGCTAGAAGAGAAATAACGCCAACCGGTAAATAAAATAAGCCTCCGGCTAGCGGCAAACCTTTAGTCAAAGAAATCAAAAATATTATAATTCCGCTTATCGCTACTAAGAGATAAATAAAAGCGGCCTTCTCCTTGCCAAGCCTGACCACTAAATTCCTTTTATTGGCCTGGATATCTGCCTGATAATCAGGGAATTCATTTATTAATATCACATTAAAGATCGAACAGGCAATGGGAATTGCGATCCAGTTCAGATGAGAATTTATGCTACCTGCTTGCAGGTAAAACCCCACTACCAGAGGAAGCCAACCATAGCTATAGGCTATAAATAACTCCCCAATCCCTCTTTTTACCCAGCGCAAAGGTGGTTTTGAATAATAAAAACCGGTAATTATACCGCTTAAGCCCAGAGGTATGGTCCAAGGGCCTGTTTTAAAATAAAACTGAAGCAGTAACCCAATTGCGCATGCGCTTATTATTATTAAACGACTGGCTAAATCGACTTTGTCTGAAGAAACCAACCCGTCCACAATGACCTGGCTGCCTCCGTAAAATGGGCTTCTTCCCAGTTTCGCCGAAAACCTGTCTTCATTTATATCATATATCTCTCCGTTAAAATTTGCCGAGAGCATAATAAGCACGACCGCGCCAAGCCCCCAAAGAAATACCGGAAAGTTGAAAACTTTTACCGTTCGTAAGGCAAGAAGTGAACCGGCCACAAAAGGCAGTGCACCTGCGAAATGAAACGGCAAACGAGCAAGCAAAATCCATTTAATAATCGTTTTCATTTACCTTGGCGCGCAGGGATTTCTTTTCCGAGCGCTTGCGTTTTGCTTCCAGAATTTTTAATTTTGCCCTGCGGGAACGCCGGCGCTTCTGCCTGCGGATTTTTTCTCTACGCCTATTTTCTTCGGAAAGCTTTCCTAAGGTCCGGGATTCAATCTTTTTTAACAATATTCTTCTGGCGAGCAGCCTATTTGCGGATTGAATTCGTTCCTGCTGACATTTAACTTCAATGCCGGTGGGGATATGGCGCAGATATACGCAGGTTGAAACTTTATTTACATTCTGCCCTCCGGGCCCCTGCGCACGGATGAATTTCTCAACAATATCCTTCTCCCGCACGCCCAGGCGCGCCATCAGTTCACGCGTTTCTTTTTCCTTATCCAAAGCAATCATTATTTCATTCCGTATTACCCTGTTTTTTTACATTTTTAAATATCATCAAAGTTATCAGGTAGGCGAAGAAGCCAAAAAGTAAACCCAATAGAATATACCTCCCTTTTTAAGAGCCTTCCTTTAATAACGAAGGTTTGATGTTTACTCCAGCAAACCTTTCTTCTCCGTAGGATTCCTGAATCCAGCCGTTATCCAGACCGAAATTATGCATTATATCCTGCGCCTCTGTATATTCTTTTTCCTTAAGGCGGCGACCGATATCCGAAAACTCTCTTGCTTTATAATACGGCAGGTATTGGCTCATAAGGCTGATGTAGGTCTCAGGAGAAAGTTCCTCACTTATAAATTTCATAATTGAGTGCGTTCCCGAAACACCATTGGGTAAAACCAAATGCCTTAGAATAACGCCTCTCTGGATTATGCCTTCCTTGTCAATATCGGCAATGCCTACCTGTCTGTGCATTTCTTTAAGGGATGCCTGATTATATTCAGGGTAACTGGGCGCTGATGAATATTTAATTGCCATTGAGCTGTCGCCGTAGCGCATATCAACAAGGTAAATATCCACGATCCCTTCAAGCATCTTTATAATCTCCGGCAATTCATAACCAGACGTATTATAAACTAAAGGTATATTCAGGCCTTGGGGAACGGCAATCAGAAGGCTTTTTAGGATTTGCGGCATCACGTGGGTAGGCGTCACAAGGTTTATATTATGGCATCCTGACTTTTGCAGTTGCAACATAAAATCCGCCAATTCTTCAGGTGGCACTTCCCTACCTTGGCCTAATTGACTGAATTCATAGTTCTGACAATATACGCAAGCCATATTGCAGTGGGAAAAAAATATCGTCCCTGAACCGTTCTTTCCTGAAACAGCCGGCTCTTCCCCGTGATGGCCCATAAAACTACAGACCTTTGCCTTAAGACCCGTCTTACAGAACCCTACCTCACCCTTTTTACGGTTAACTTTACATTTACGCGGGCAAATTGAACAGGACTCAAGCATACTAAACGCTTTGTTGGCAATTCTTTGTAGTTTTCCGCTATTAAATGTTTCTAAATAAGAGGGAGAGCGCATATTTTCTTCAGTTGTTGCCCGTATATTTCCCTTATCCTGGTTAATATATCTATATATTCTTTGGTCTTATAGTCCTGGTAAGTCCATTCCCCCGGTAGAAAAGTATTATGCTTAAAATACAAAGTTATTTCCGCAAATATCCCTTTGTCCAGATAAATACGGTGGATATAATCTTTAGTAGTTGCCAAAATATATTTAGCCGAGTCCAGGTATCCCGGGTCAATATTAACCAGGCGTAGCCCAAGCCTAGAAAATTTACCTTCTACTCTGTTAGTAAATAATTTTATTTTTACGAGTTCTTGTGGGTATATTAGGTTTGAAAAACTTAAGAATTTCTTTTTTAAGTTGCTGCCGAACTCAAACTCATAGTAATCGGTGAAATTAAAGGGGAGGATACTGCTTTCGTAATCAACGGCACCGAATTTTCTTTTTAAGATTGTTTCGGCTTTTTTTAATACGGATTCTTCCTTAAAAATCAGGCCCATTACCAGTTTGACGGGATTTGCTTTTCTTACCTTCCCCATGTCACTGCGGCAGGAGCTTCCTTAGGCAGGAATTGATTCACATATTGCGAGATCTTCTTACGCTGGTCTTCCCTTATTCTGTTAAAAAATATGGCGACATTAAATCCGCTACCGTCCGGCTCATCCTGAACCCTCACAATCACGCCGTTACATTCAATAGCCAGATGTTTTACTCCCTCACTCATGGCCACAGGGAGGCTTAATTTTATAGCTACCCGCGTAAACGGCGGGATGTACTTATCAATACGGCAATAAGTGCCGAGGCAGCTAATATTCTGGGTTGCGGTCTTGAAATCAAAGCCGTTGGCCGCTACCTTAAGCGGCAGAGAATGGTCCAGGCGCGGATGCAGCCTTTTCTCTACGCCTATTTTCTTAATCATTGTTTCTTCTCCGCTTTTTGCTTCTCCAAAAAGTCTTTATAGCATTTCTTGGCGCAATAGAATTTACCGTCGCGGTAATAACGTTTTAGCTTCTTGATAGGTTTATTGCAGGTTATGCAATTTGCCTGTTTCTCTACTTTTGGTTGTTCTGCTACAATTACCGGAGCCGCTACCTGCGGTGCCTGTGTCTGATCTGCCATTTCTTTTTAAATTTCCTTTCGTTGTTTAAGCTTGTTGTGTGCTCACGTAATCCGCCAAGTATCCCTTATCAGTCAGCCCCAATTCTATGAATTCCAGCCCGATATGATTCCTGTAAGAGTGCGGCAGGGGCTGAGTACGGGTAACCTTGCCTATCGCCCTTAATGTCCGCGAAAAAATGTTAATTTCCAGCATTAACGGAGTTGCGGGAGGTATGAAACGTTCGCTTACGAACCCTAAACCGCCTAAGCTGATATTATCACAGATTGTGTTATCAATACGGGACTCGCCCCTTACCTGATAAGTAACGGGGGTACGCAGTTCAACACGGGGAAAACGCCTGTTATCTTTTGTAATAGCGGCCATGATTTCCTTAAAAAATATTTTAAGAGAAGCCGTGGCTTTCCTTCCCTGTTGTAAATAGTAACACATAATCCAACTGATGTCAATACTTTACAAGGGGGCGTAATTTTGTTATAATCATTGATGAGGAAAATATGTATTCTGAATTTTTTCAATTAAAAGAGCGCCCCTTTAACGTCACATCAGACCCTGCTTTCTTCTATTTTAGCCGCAAACACAAAGAAGCCCTCTCCCATCTTCTTTACGGCGTCTCCCAGAGAAAAGGGATTATCGTTCTAACCGGAGAAATCGGTACCGGGAAAACTACGCTTTGCCGCTATTTCTTAAACCAACTCGGCTCAAACGTCAAAACAGCCTTTATCCTTAACCCCCATTTTTCAGAAATGCAATTACTGGAAGCTATAGTCAAGGATTTCGGCATTACGCCGCGCGATAATTCCCGTCTCGGCTTGGTTAAAGATTTAAATAGATTCCTGCTTAATGAGTCCGAAGCACAGAATAACGTTGTTTTGATTATTGACGAAGCCCAGAACCTTAAGACCCAGATGCTTGAGCAGGTACGCCTGCTTTCTAACCTTGAGACCGATAAGGAGAAATTATTACAGGTATTGTTAGTGGGGCAACCTGAATTAAATAAACGGTTAAATGTTTATGATTTGCGTCAACTCAGACAAAGGATAATGGTCAGGTACCATATCGCTCCGCTAGAGGAAGACGAAATAAAAAATTATATTTATCATCGTTTAACCGTTGCGGGCTCGGATGGAAGGATAATCTTTACAGATGAAGCCGTTAAGATGATCTGGAATTTCTCCGCCGGTACTCCCCGTTTGATTAATATGCTTTGCGATCGTTCGCTCTTAGCCGCCTTTGTCGTCGAAACGCACAAGATTGACGCAGAGATTATAAAAAGAAGCCTTGAAGAACTGGAAAGTTATTTTGTGGGAGAAAAACTTTGAGTATAATCTATGACGCTCTTAAGAAAGTTGAACAATCAGGCACTCCTCTTTTAAAAAATAAAAGCGATAAGGAAATAACTGTGCCTAAAAATAAGGTGAAAAGATACCTTATCTATATTTTATTTATGGCGCTGGGATTATTTTTCGCGAACATTCTTTTATCTTACCTCGGACCGGCGCTCACCAAAGTTAAAGCCGTAAATGAAACCAAAAGTAACCTCACCCAAAACAAACTTCCTATTCAGCCACCCGTACAGCAAACCCTTCCTCCTCCTGCTATTATAGAAAAACCCGCACCTCCTCCTAAGCCAACGCTTGCGTTAAACGGAATATTTTTCTCAGGAGAGGAAAGTTACGCGCTTATTAATAATCAGATTGTAAAAGTGGGGGATAAAATCAGCGGGGCTGTCATTAAGAAAATTTCTTCCGATGAAGTGCTGCTTAATTTTGAAGGGTCGGAAATAAAGCTAACTACGGCCCATTAATCCTGTTTCTGAGCGCCTCTTTTATAATAGCAAACGGAATATTATCAACAACTTTCACCTTTCCTATTCCGGCGCAAAGCACAAACCTGTTTCTTTTCCCGGTGAATTTCTTATCTTTATAATGAGCACTAATAATATTTCCCGAGTCTATTTTCTCAATAGTTATCGGCAGACCCGTTTCTTTTATGACCTTTTCAATACGCCCTAAAGTCTTACTATCAGTTAAACCAAGCGCAACGCTTATATCGCCTGCCACAAGCATACCTATGGCCACCGCTTCCCCATGATTATAAGAGTTGTACCTGCCGGCTGTCTCAATCGCATGCCCCAAAGTATGGCCGAAATTTAATATAGTACGAAAACCTCTTTCTTCGCGTTCATCTTTACTTACGATATCGGCTTTGATTTTACTACAACGCTCAACAATAAACTCTAAATACGTCTGTCTCTTTTTTAAGACGGATTTATAATTTTTTGCAAGGAAAGAAAACAACTCCTTGTCTTTTATAATCCCGTATTTGATGACCTCTGCCAACCCGGTTTTCAACTGCCGGGAAGAGAGGGTCTGTAAAAAATTGGTGTCGCTAAAGACAAGCCGCGGCTGATAGAATGCTCCCACAAGGTTTTTGCCTGCTGACAGGTCTATAGCGGTCTTGCCTCCGATGGCCGAATCCACCTGAGCCAATAATGTAGTCGGTATTTGAATATAGGGAACCCCGCGTTTATAAATAGAAGCGACGAAACCGCCTAAATCTCCTACCACTCCTCCACCGAAAGAAATTATGAAGACTCTTCTGGCTTTATCAAAGCCTGCTAAATCTTTAATTACTGCGGAAGCAGTTTCTACGGACTTACTTTTCTCGGTATCTGGAATTATCCTGAATCTGGCAGTTATACCCGAAGCCCTTAGTGAAGATTCCAGAGCTTTACCGAATTTCGTTCTTATAAGCTTATTTGTAATTATAAAAGCATCTGTACCTAATTTTAAAGCTCTGATTTCCCTGCTAAGGCGCTTAAGGATACCGCTTCCTACAATAATCTTATAAGAGCGCTTCTTAAGATTTACTTTTATTATTTTCATTGTCGGTTTTATTCTACTGCTTCTATAGAAACAATTTCAATAATGGGGTATTTCCCTTGGTAGCCGCTGAGTTTTCCGGTGACTTTTACTTTATTATAATTAATAGCGTCCAAACTTTTTTTATTACCCTTAAGAAGGTAAGTTTTGTCTAGGGAGACGAGCTTATGGGTGGCTTGACGGCCGAATATCCTGCCGTAAGGCTGAATGATCCCTGTTATCGCGACTAAATCCGGTGAGGGCAGATCCAAAACCGGGGTAGGAATTAATTCCGGTCCCGGTTTTGACTCCGGTTTTTGCGCCGGCTTTACAAACTTCTTATTTACATAACCGAAGCTGTTGCGAATGGGCTCAATTTGAAACCAACCATTGGCATCCCCTAAAACATTTACAATCTCATCTTTATTAACCTTCCCTAAGATTTGCGAGTTCTCAGAAGGCTTAAGCCTGACATTAATCCTGTCTTTAGTGGCTTTAGCACTGCTACAGCTGGGTTCAAGCGGAAGACACTCAAATAAAGACTTTTTTACGAAAGAAGGGGCGTTTTTAGGCAGGCGTATCCTATACCAGTCATATAATTCAGCACTTACCTCAACTGTATCATGGCTCTTTAATACGCAAATTACTTCGGAGGAGACCGTGGTATCGGCCCTGACATTAATGTTGTCAGAAGATATTTCCCCGTTAAATTTCCGGAATTCCTGCGCGAATGTAGTTGTGGCTGACAAAACCGCCACTGTCAACAGGACGAATACTATTCTAGGCAAAAAACAGCGCATTTTTTAGTTATTTCTTTTCTGCTTTCGGAGCTGCGGTTTTTGCGGGTGCGGGTTTTGCAGCTACTGCGGCGCCTGTCGCAGTCGCTGCTGCGGGAGCGCCTTCCGCTCCGGCAACAGTTACTTCGGCAGGTTTTTCAATCTTTTCTTTCTTGATCTTAAGCCTCACAGCCTTGATTTTAGGCAGGCGGTAAACATCATCCCCTTCTTTCCACTGCCCTTTTTCCATCATTGACCTGAGGCGCTCGCTGCGCTTTAGGACGGACCTTTGTTTTTTGTCTTTTTCGGAAACTGCTAACGACGGATGAATTGACATTATCCCTTATAACCTCCTTAAATGGCAACCCTGGTATTTTTTAGCCAATTGAGCTAATAAAGATTGCGCGGTTTCTTTGTCAGTAAATTTCCCCACACATAATATCGTATAATTGCCTTTAGATATGATTTGCGGCGAAAAACCCTTCTTTTTCAAAAGCTCGGCTTCTTTCTGGGCGAAAGCCCTTGTTTTGTAACTTGCAAGCTGGATAGTGTATCCTGCCCCGTATTCAGCCGCCTTTTTTGTATTTTGAGCGGGACTCGTATTTACGCTTACTATCGGAAGCGGCTCAAACTGTTTAGCCTGTAATGTATTTACGGCAGCCGTAACGGCAGCCTTATCTTCCGTGCTCTCCGTATTTTTTAAAGGTGCAATACGCTTGCCTTTTTCAACCCCGATAGAAAAACATATTATGCCTGTTACGGCAATCCCTATGATTAAAATAATTTTCTTTTCATAAGCGCGGATAAAAGAATAAAAACGCTCCTGTTCATGCAAGCCTTTTACTTGGGGTTTACCGGATTGCGAAAATAAATCAAGCTGCAGGTTCTCTTCTTTTTCCATCATACGGGGTATTATATCTTTACTTTAATGGTAATTTCAAGTAATTTTTAGTTTTAATTTTTTTTACTACTTTAAGGAACGCCTCGACGACTTTAGGGTCAAATTGTTTATTGCTTTTCTTCTTTATCTCCCTCACCGCAGAAGCAATATCCATCCTTTCGCGGTAAGGCCGGCCGTAAACCATAGCCTCAAAAGCGTCGGCAACGGACATAATACGCGCACCCAGGGGAATCTGCAATTTCTTCAACCGCGATGGATACCCCGTGCCGTCATATTTTTCATGGTGATGCATGATTATCGGGATAACCGGTTTCAATGTCTGGAATGACCGGAGTATATTTGCGCCCTTTTGCGGATGGGTTTTGATTATATTATATTCTTTAGGCGTCAATTTTGTGGTTTTAGTCAGTATTTCAAGCGGGATTTCCGCTTTGCCCGCATCATGCAGCAAGCTGGCATATTTCAGGCTCTCAATCTGTTTTTCATCCAGATGCATCTGATTGCCTATTGAGGTTACCAGCCGACTGAAATACGGGGAATGAGTAAATTCTTGTGGTACACGGGTATCCAACAAAGTAACCAGCGATTTTATGCTCCCTAACACTGTCTTTTGCTGCTCCTCGTAAAGCTGCAGGTTTTTAATCCCGATTACCGACTGTTCAATGAGGGTATTAAGTATCTGCTGGTCAAATTTTTCAAAATGCGGCTGGCCTTTTCTGCGCCGTAGGATGATAATTCCTATTATATCTTCGCAGATCATCGGGCTCGCAAGAAGTCCGTCCTTCCTAATTGTGGAAAGATTCCGCAGAATCTGTTTTTCAATACGGTTTGTAATCCTGCGTTTTTTATCACAGACAACTTTCCTTTTCCTGTCAGCGATGCATCTTATAAGCGAACACTGGTGGGCCTGATCAAGAATTAGAATTGCGCAGTATTGCGTATTGAATATCTGGCAAATTAGTTTGGTAAGGCGGGAGACCAATTCTTTAAGCTCATAAGTAGAATTAATCAGCCGGTATATACTGTGTATACCTGAAGCTAAAGTGTTATACTTTTTCGTAGGGGTAAAATAGTTTTTTATATTCATCTAACGCGTACCTATCGGTCATGCCCGCGATATAATCGCAAACTACTCTCTTCACGCCGTCTTTTGGTATTTTCTTCTGTATTTGCGCCGGTAACTGCTCCGGTTTCTTAAGATAGTCCTTAAATAACTCGGTTATAAAACGTTTTGCTTTATTACTCATCCTTACCACCCGGTAATGGTGATAAAGATCCGCCATAAGGAACTTCCGTAAAGGCTTCCTTAAGTCCAGCATCTCTTTACTAAAAACAACTACTTTAATGCCGCATTTTTTTGCTTTGAATGCGGAATCCAACTTAAGCCTCTTTAGGTTATTTTCCGTCTGCGATATGAGATCGGTAACCTGAATATCAATAAGAGACCTGATAATCTGGTATTTACGCAATTCGACATTTATTTTAGCATATTTAGAACCTATTTGTCTATTTATATTCTCCCAGATAGCCAGTCTTTCAAGTTCACCTTCCCTGATAAGTCCGGAAGTCAGGCCGTCATCTATATCGTGGTTATCGTAGGCGACCTCATCGGCAATATCAACTACCTGCGTTTCAAGTGTGGGCATCTCTTTAGCGGAAAATTCCCTGATTTTTCCGGCTTTATCAAAAAGGGAAGAATGCCTTACGATACCTTCCCTTACCTCCCAGCTTAAATTCAGGCCGGGAAAACCGGGGTATCTTTCTTCAAGATAATCCACCACTCTTAAACCATGGACATTATGATTAAAACCGCCACAGTCTTTCATTAATTCATTCAGCACCTCTTCCCCTGAATGGCCGAAAGGAGTATGGCCCAAGTCATGCGCAAGGGCAATGGCTTCGGTTAAGTCCGTGTTTAACCTCAGTGCCGAAGCTATAGTGCGGGCGATTTGAGCTACTTCTATCGTATGGGTCAGCCTTGTCCGGTAATAGTCCCCTTCATGGTTTACGAATACCTGCGTCTTATATTCAAGCCTCCTGAAAGCGGCAGAATGTATTATCCGGTCGCGGTCCCTCTGATAAACAGAGCGATAAGCATGTTCCTTTTCGGGATACTTCCTCCCTTTTGAGTTACAGCTCTTCATGGCGTAAGGCGCCAGAAAAACATCCTCGTATTCTCTAATTTGTCTTTGATTCAGCATCTCTTAAACGTTTATATAAATCTTTGAGCGACTGCGAAATCACCCTTACCTCGCCGATGGTGGCAATAAAATTAGTATCGCCTACCCAACGCGGCACGATATGCAGATGCAGGTGCTCGGTAATTCCCGCTCCTGCCGCACGCCCGAGATTTGCGCCGACATTATATCCGTCGGGTTTTAATACTGTATCGAGCAGCATCTTGGCTTTGTTTAACGCTCTTATAAGGTCCAGCATCTCTGTTTCTTTAAGCTGGGCAATATCAGGGATATGCCTCTTTGGAGAAACCATAAGGTGGCCGTTATTGTAAGGGTATAGATTCAGCATGCAAACGCAATGCCTAGTCCGAAAAACTACAAAATCCTTTTGTGAGTCGCAAAAAATACAGCGGGATTTCTTTTTCGCTTTACTGATATAGTTTATCCTCCACGGCGCCCAGAGTGTATCCATAGTCATAGTTTGACGAGTTTTAACTCAATCTTATTGTTTAATTCAATTATTCCGTAGGTATTTTCTTTGGCATAAACTTTATCGGTAGGGCTGCCCGGGTTAAAAAATATAATTCCGTTCTTTTCCTGATTCAGGCCCAAGTGCGAATGGCCGAAAATAACAATGTCCACCGAATCATTCCTGAATATCTCGCTTAAAAACTCTACTAAATTTGCCGCAGCCCCATAACCGTGGTAAACGCCTATCCTGAATTTACCGGCGCTGACTATCTGCTTTTCCGGAAACTTATTCCTGACTTCCGCCGGGTCCATATTGCCGCAAACCGCTATTACATTGGGACAAACTTTTTTTAGCTTATCTATAACACTACAATCCACTAGATCCCCGGCATGGATTATCAAATCCGCCCCCTTAAAATCCTCAAGCATCTTCTTTGGGAGCTCCTGCGATTTATCGGTTAAATGTGTATCGGAAAGTACCCCTATTTTCATATTATCACTCTCGGCTTATAAAATAAATCCAAAATTTGGTTTAAATTATTGGCATCCCACGTCCAGATTTTTTCTTCCAGAGCCCTTAACCGCGCATTCGTGTCAATATCGGAAAGCGTAATAATAATTTTCCTCTGTAGTTTATGGCGGTATTTTTTGCATTCTTTTGCGAAATCGGTGACGTCCTCTTCGGTAAGTATTTCCCGTTTGACAGCCATAATCCATAAACTGTCATTAGACCTGCCGATAAGTCCGTCTTTTAAGGTTTTTGAGTTGAATTCAAACTGCTTTACTTCCCTGAAATGGTTCAGCCGTACCCGCTTTCTTTCCAGCAGGAACGTTTCATCTTCAAAAAGGCGCATCAGCTCAGTCAGGCGTTGGGAAATCGACTTTTGTGCGGCCAAGAGGAATTCTTCAATCATATCTTCTATGTGGTCGCGGAATTTTTTCTTCTGGTTCTGGGCGTCAAATGTAAGCGACTGGAGTTTTTCCTGATACACAAACTTAAGCCAGAATCCGAAGACACGGTCATTAATTTTTAAGAAATCCCCGCTTTTAGTTATGGTATCTGCCTCAAGCAGACGATTGATATCCGCATTAAGCTCTTTCTGCGTCTTTTTTAAGACATGCGCGATATCCTTGATTTTATTCCTGCCGTTTGAAATTAAATAAAGCAGTGATATCAGGTCGTTTTCATGCGCCGAGTCCGAAAAACGCTTGAGGTAGTTGGAAAACCTTTGATTTAAAGCACCCGATGAGTCAAATAAAAGATTTTCCAGAATATCCGCGAGGTGATTTTTATCCGGCTTAAGGAGTGAATTGCCGACCAGTTTTAGATAAAAGGGGTAGCCTCCAGTAAAATGCACTATAAAATTCTCTAACCCCTTATCCAGATTAGGGCCTTTAAGGTTTAAGTTGAGGAATATTTCCGCATCCCTTGTGTCAAACGGCTCAACATTAATTACCTCAAAATTGCCGAATAAAAGCGAGAGGTTCCGGGAGAGTATCGAGTGCGCTTTAAACTTAAGCGAGCTTATGATTACATGCAAGGTTGATTTCTGGATAATCAAAAGTTTGGACCATTCCTTATAAAGGTTATTGAAACCGACGTGTTCTAAATTATGGAACTCGTCAAATATTATTACGCTAAATTTTCCGGTCTCCTGATGGATGCTCTCGGTCAAAGAAAGAAGATCGGTAAATATATTAACCTTCTTCCTCTTTTCCATCGCAACCAGGATATTCCTGATTTTTTCAACTGTCTTTGGGATATACTTATCCGATTTAGAAAGGAGGAATTCAAGATCTTCTCTTAAAGGGATACCGCTTACGGATAAGAAGTTATAAAGAAGTACCCCGATGAAACGTCGGATAAATGAATTCAAAGACTCCGGCCTTACTTCCAGATAAAGCAGGATTACCCGGTTATCGCAGAAGACATTTAAGAATTTATGGATTATCGCGGTTTTGCCGACTAATTCATCCCCGGTGATAGCGATATTCTGGCGGTAGCCCTCTTTTAAATCAAGGGCCCGTTTCTCCAGTATGTTCAGGTATTCAGTCCTGCCAAAAAAATTATCCTTTATCATGGTAGATAATAATAGGGATTCTCAGAGATATACCCTTTCCTAACTTCAAAATGCAAATAAACGTTTTTGTCCCTGCCGGCTGAACCTGCCTTGGCGATTAATTGGCCCTTTTGGACAACGTCTCCGGCTTTTACGAAAATCTGGCTGTTACGGGCGTAAACCGTTGAAAGGCCATCTCCGTGGTCAATAATTAGAGTTTTTCCGAACCCGCCGAAATTCCCAGATGAAAAAACCACTTTCCCGCTGCGGGATGCACTGACGTCGGAATTAGTTACCGGCCGTATATTTATCCCTTTATTGACCATATTATTATAGACGGAACCAAACGAAGCAATCACCCTTCCTTTTATAGGCCAGATAAAATCATCTCCCGAAGAAAATACTGGAAGAGGTTCCTGTCTCTTTTGACCCGGGATAAATATCAACTGTCCAACCTCGAGCGCGGTTGCGTCTGAAATACGGTTAAGCCTTGCCAAATTATCCAAGTCTACGCCGTAAACCTTGGAAATCCCCCATAAAGTCTGCCCCCGCTCCACCCGGTGGTATATACCGCTTGAACCTTGAGGAAGGGCTTCCGGAGAAATTAAAGGCGTGGTTGCGCATCCAAAAAGAGTAAACGCACAAAAAATAAAGGTTAAAATTATTAAATACTTCTTGCTTTTATTCAGCATTTTTAAAAAAATCAAGCGGGCGAAGGGAATTGAACCCTCCTATCCAGCTTGGGAAGCTGGTGTTCTACCGATGAACTACGCCCGCAAACTTACCTGCCGGTAGACAGACATTCTTCCATTACTTTTATAGAACAATAATTCCCGCACATGGTACAGACGCCCGAAAGTCCGGGTTTTGAAGATTGCCTGTATGCCCTTGCTTTATCAGGGTCAATTGACAATGCTATTTGTTTTCTCCAGTTACGCTTTTTGCGTGACTCCGACATTAATCTATCCCAGACAACCGCCCTACTCTTAATCTTTACCAAATCAGCGGCGTGTGCTGCAATCCTTGAGGCAATTACCCCTTCCCTTACATCATCAACCGAAGGGTGCCTTAAATGTTCCGAAGGAGTTACGTAACAAAGGAAATCAGCTCCCGCGCTTGCGGCTATTGCCCCGCCTATTGCGCAGGTTATATGATCGTATCCTGCTGCGACATCCGTAACCAGCGGCCCCAATACATAAAAAGGCGCTCCCTGACAGATTTTTTTCTGGAGCGCGATATTTTTTTCTATCTGATCCAAAGGGACATGGCCCGGTCCCTCAATCATTACCTGCACATTCCTTCTTCTTGCTTCCTGCGCAAGTTCGCCTAAGATCCGTAATTCAGTAATCTGGGGTTTATCGGTTGCGTCTAAAACAGATCCCGGCCTTAAACCGTCCCCCAAGCTTATCGTAACGTCGTATTTATAACAAATATCCAGTATTTTATCAAAATACTGGTAAAAAGGGTTCTCTTTACCGTTCCTTTTAATCCATGCTGCCAAGATTGCCCCGCCTCTTGAAACAATGCCCATTAGCCGTTTCTGTTTAATCAGGGCGTTTAAGCTTTTTTTCGTTACGCCGGAGTGTAGGGTAAAAAAATCCACCCCTTCTTTTGCCTGAGCCTCAAGTACGCCGAGCATATCATCAGAGTCAAATTCTAAAAAATCCTTTCTTTTCTCTTGCGCATTTACGGCGATTTCATAAACAGGGACGGTGCCGACGGGAACAGTTGAACGTTTAATAATCTCACCCCGAATTCTTTTAAGGTGTGGGCCTACGCTTAAATCCATTACCGTATCAGCCCCGTATTTAATGGCGGTGCTGAGCTTTTTTAATTCTTCATTTAGCTTTGATTTATCGGTTGAGGTGCCAATATTGGCATTGACTTTTGTAGATAGACCCAATCCGATACCGCAGGGTTTTTTAAGGCGGCGGTTAATATTCTGTGGGATTACGATCTTGCCTTTACGGATGTTCCTAAGGAGAGTAAGAAGAGGAATTTTCTCCTGCCTTGCAACTTTTCTTATTATGGGAGTTGCGATGTTTTTTTTAGCTGCTTCCAACAAAGTCATTTTAATTTAAAACCTTATAAATACGGTCTGCAATTTCCTTAAAGTTATCTTTTTCTAATATTGCCCTGCAAATAGCCGCCCGCTTTGCTCCCTGAGCGACTACGCTTTCTATATTGTCTTGCTTAATATCCCCTATAGCAAAATAGGGAATTTTGATTTTCCCTTCTAATTCCTTAAGGCCTCTTAAGCCGATTGGCGGATAATCGGGTTTTGTTTTTGTAGCGAACAGCGGGCCTATCCCGATGTAATCCGCACCCTGCCTCTGGGCAATTCTGGCCTGCTTTAGGCTATGACAGGAAACCCCAATTATTTTATTTTTACCCAGCAGTTTCCTTGTCTTCTTTACGGATGAGTCATTTTGCCCCAGATGCACCCCGTCGCAATCAGCAATCTTTGCTATTTCAGGGTAGTCGTTTATGATAAATATTTTTCCGGAACTCTTAAATATCCTATTCAGCCTTATAGCTTCTTTCAGAAGGTTATTTTTATTTTCGTCCTTCGCCCTAAGCTGAATGATATCAATCTTTGAATCTTTAATTTTACCGGCAATTAAGTTTAACGGCTTATTGGCGCACGTTTTTTTATCTAATATGAGGTAAAGACGCGATTTTTTTAAGAGCTTCTTTTTCGGTTTCATAAAGGCGGTAGCGCATTTTCTTAAAGCCTATGGCAGCCTGTTTATTTATAAGCTTGCTGAATTCTTCCAACACGCGGATACTCTCTTTAACCCTCTGGATGTTGGCAATGAATATATCTTCCACATCGGCCCTTTTAAGTTCTTTAGCGAAGATATTTATACCCACGTCCTCCGCGCTGTAGCGGCATCCCAGTAAATCCTCTTTGTTGATAAGCGATTCTATTAAACTGCTGATTTCATGCCTTGTGTTTTTTAATTCGCGGGTAAGTTTTCGGTCCTCAAGCAGGAAACGGGTAATTTCTTCGCAGACACGTAAACCTTCCTTACTGCGGTTTATGTTTGCGTCAATTATCCTGATTATTGAATTTAGCTTAATTTGTTTTCGCAATTTTTTTGATAAGGTTTGTAGTAGAGCGGTCTTTGGCTAATTTCACCGTCTTTACCCTGCCGCCGTATGATTTAACAAAATCCGCTCCCACAATACCTCTGCCTTTCCAATCAGACCCTTTAACTAATATGTCGGGTTCTAATACCTGAATTATTTTTAAAGGGGTTTTCTCGCCGAAGACAACGACAAAATCTACGCTTTGTAAGCCGGCTAAGACTCTTGCCCTGTCAAATTCATTTACTACCGGACGGCCTAAGCCTTTTATCTTCCTGACGGAAGAGTCAGAATTTATAGCGACAACAAGACAGTCGCCTTTTGCTTTAGCTTTTTCAAGGTACATCACATGCCCGTAATGCAATATGTCAAAACAACCGTTGGTAAAAACAATTTTTTTACCTCTAGCCTTCAGGGCTCTGATTAACTTCTTAAGGCTACCGAGTTTCTTTACTTTTGTTCCTGACAAAGCATCTGCTCCACAAGTTCACAAATAATATGCCCTACGGTAATATGCGCTTCCTGAATTCTTGCCGTAACAGCAGAAGGGACAATAAACGAAACATCCGCCAGTTTTGCGAGTTCCCCTCCGTCTCCGCCGGTGAGGGCGACCGTCTTTATGCTGCTTTTCTTCGCCTGTTTTAAAGCAAGTGCGACATTCTTTGCTTTCCCGCTGGTTGAAATACAGATTAATATATCGTTTTTCTGGGCCAGGGCTTCAACCTGTTTGGAAAACACCACATCGTAACCGTAGTCATTAGCTAATGAGGTGAGCACCGAGGTGTTGGTGGTTAAAGAAACAGCTGCAAGCGCGGTTCTGTCGCGTTTAAAACGCCCAATAAGCTCAGCTGCGATGTGCTGGGCATCGGCAGCTGAACCACCGTTACCGCAAAGGAGCACCTTGCCTCCCTTTTTAAGACAATCAATGATGAGGTCGGCGATATTCTTAATCTGTCCGACATAGCTACGCAATAACTCTTCCTTTACCTGGATACTTTCCAATAATATGTCTTTTATTCTGTCTCTCATATTTTACCCTCTTTTTTTTAAATGGGTTCGTCTAGCCAAAGAATACCTTGGCAATATCATAGAGCTCTTTGTCAACGAGTTTCAGCTCTTTAACCGCATCCTGTAAAGGCACGTCAATAATTTTTATGCCAGAAAGCGCGACCATCCTTCCGAATTTCTTGTCCTTAATCAAATCAACGGCTGCAACTCCGAAACGTGTCCCTAAAACGCGGTCAAAAGCCGTAGGCGAGCCGCCCCTCTGGATGTGGCCTAAAACGGTAACCCGGGTCTCATAACCGGTTCTTTTTTCAATTTCTTCGGCAAGGATAGCGCCGATACCCCCTAAGCGCACATGACCGAATGAATCAAGTTTCTGCTCCTGAAGTACCGTATCGCCTTCTTTAAAATGCGCACCTTCTGCAACCACCACGATACTGAAAGTTTTCCCCCGTGAATGCCTTTTTCTTATTATATTGCATACCTCATCCATATCTATCGGCAATTCCGGGATCAATATGACATCCGCCCCTCCGGCAATGCCTGCTTCAATGGCAATCCAACCGGCATGTCTGCCCATTACTTCAGCTACCATAATCCGGTGATGGCTTTCCGCAGTCGTATGCAGCCTGTCTATGCATTCCATTGCCACGTTTAATGCCGTATCAAAACCAAAAGTATAATCTGTTGCCGAAAGGTCATTATCAATTGTTTTGGGCACGCCGACAATATTCGGTATGCCGTCCTTGATTAATTTTGCGGCAACCCCCAAAGTATCTTCCCCTCCTATCACCACAAGGGCGCCGAGTGAGAGCTTTTTAAAATTCTCCTTAACCCTCTTCAAGTCTTCCTCTTTTTTGTAGGGGTTGGTTCTGCTAGTGCCAAGTATGGTGCCGCCGCGAGGCAATATGCCTGAGACAGCTTCAATATTTAAAGGCATGGTATCAGCTTCAACAAGCCCCTTCCAGCCATTTTTTATACCTATAAATTCATAACCTTCTAAAAGGCCTTTTCTCACCATCGCCCGAATAACCGGATTTAACCCCGGGCAATCTCCTCCTCCTGTTAAAACTCCGACTTTCAAACTCATCTCTAAACCTCTCCTCTCTTAAAAACTACATTCTTCCGTAGCCGCTAAACGGTATTACCGGCTGCTGTTTTTTATCTTTTTCTTCCTGCGGAACAATTTTTACGATATGTGTATTCACGAATATCTTCTCTTCTAACCCCAAAACTTCCTGCATCTTTCCTTTGGTCATCTCTTCAAGACGTTCGGTTAAACCCGGGATATTCGCTTCGGACCTTAAAACCACGCGCAATTCTACGGTAATGCCCCTTTTGTTGGCCTTTACGTCTGGCCTTAACTCTTTCACTTCCGGCATAAAGCTAACAATCCTTTTAATCAGATCCTCAACGGCTGAAAGCGCGATAGTCACTTCTCCGGAAGCAGTCTTAAAGGCAATTGTTTTCTCTCTCTGGAACCTCCCCAAGATTAACTGGGCCAATGAGATACTCACCAGTATAAGAAGGATACCGGAAAGTGCGATAATCACCCTCACGTGTGCATTCTGCTGAACATAAAGAATGGCGCTATTGATATACTGTGCACCCTGCGGCTGAAGGGAAGAAAAAGAAAAGATAAGAGTCAAGATAATTAAAGCTACGCCTATTAACACTAATACCGCAGTATAAAATAATATTCCCAATGTCCTCATCTTCCCTCACTCCTTCCTTACCTGCCGGTAGGCAGGCTTACTCTTTTTCTATCGCCTTTACTTTTATATTTATGTCCCTGACCGATAAACTGGTCATTTTCTCCACCGACTGCCTGACATTTTCCTGAACTTTATTGGCAATCTCGGGAATATTGTATCCGTATTTTATTATTAACGGGATTTCTATGGCCGCCTCGCCGCTTTTATTTATTTCAACTTTTATCGCGGAGTAAGATTTTTTGCCGACTATTGAAAACAACCCGCTTTGCAAATTCCCTCCCACGCGCTTAACGCCTTCTATCTCTACGGCTGCGATAGCAGCAATGGAAGCAATCGCGTTTTTGTGTATTTTAATTGCGCCTAAATCCGTTATAGACTCATCCTTATGCTGCATTTATTCCTCTCCTTTGCTTTCAATGTTAAGCATATCAGGCACAAAATGAGTGGATATGTCCCCTTTTAAGAATTGCGGGTGCTGGAGAAGCTTTAAATGGAAGGGTATCGTAGTTTTGATGGGCGCGATGGTGAATTCGTTTAAAGCCCGCGCCATCGTCTGTATGGCCTCCGCCCTGTTATTGCCGCGGGTGATCACTTTGGCGACAAGCGAATCGTAATACTGAGAAATCTCATATCCCGGGTAAATATGGGTATCCACGCGCACATTCGGACCGCCGGGCAGGATTAAAGTCTCAATTTTCCCGGGAGAAGGCATAAAATTATTTTCAAAATCTTCGGCATTGATACGACATTCAATGGCCGCGCCTCTCATGGGTACCTGATCCTGTTGTATCTTTATTTTTTCTCCCGCAGCGATACGAATCTGTTCCTTTATCAGGTCTATTCCGGTTACCATTTCAGTCACCGGGTGCTCTACCTGAATGCGGGTATTCATCTCCATGAAATAGAAATTATTTTGCGAAGGGTCAAACAGCAACTCTATTGTGCCTGCTGAAACATAATTTATGGACTTGATGCCTTTTAAGGCAAGCTCCCCTAAACGTTTGCGCAATTTGGCATCTACGACCGGCGAAGGGCTCTCTTCAAGAAGTTTTTGGTGCCTCCTCTGGATACTGCAGTCCCTTTCTCCCAGATAAATCGCATGCCCGAATTTGTCGCTGAGAATTTGTATCTCAATATGGCGCGGCTTCTCGATGTATTTTTCAATATAAACGCTGGGGTTTCCGAAATTAGCCTCAGCTTCGCTTTGCGCGGTCATCAAGCTTGAAATAAGAGTCAGGTCGTTGTGGCAGACACGCATACCCCTGCCCCCTCCGCCGGCAGCAGCTTTTATAATGACGGGGTAACCGATACTTTTTGCAATTCTAACTGCTTCTTCTTTGTTTTTGATGGCGCTGGCACTTCCGGGGATGATGGGGATGCCGGCTTTCTGCATGGTTGAGCGCGCAACCATTTTATCTCCCATTAGCCGGATATTTTCCGGGGTAGGGCCGATAAAGGTTATTTTACAAGATTCGCATATTTCGGCAAAGTGGGCGTTTTCAGAGAGAAAACCGTATCCGGGATGTATGGCCTCAACATCGGCAATTTCTGCAGCACTGATTATGGCCGGGATATTAAGATAGCTTGAACTGCTGGCAGCTTTTCCGATGCATATTGCTTCGTCCGCAAAACGCACATGCAATGAAGAACGGTCAACTTCGGAATAAACCGCAACGGTCCTAATCCCTAATTCGCGGCAGGCGCGTATAATCCTAAGGGCGATCTCGCCCCGGTTGGCAATCAGTATTTTAGAAAACATTTTATACTTTAGAGGGGTTCAACGAGGAGTATCGGCTGCCCAAACTCAACCGGCTCGGCATTATCAACTAAGATTTCAAGTATCTTTCCCTTAATCTCGGATTTAATTTCATTCATCAGTTTCATCGCTTCAATGATACAAATGACCTGGCCCGGTTCCATGACCTGGCCCACCTCCACATAAGGAGGTGCTTCCGGAGAAGGGGCGCGATAAAACGTCCCAACCATGGGCGCTTTGACTTCTACGGTCTTAAGCGACGATTTATCCTGCTCTCCTAGAGTTTGTAGCTTCGCCTGCTGAGCTTCTATCTGGACACTCTGCCTTTCAACCAGAATAGGTCCGTTGAAACCTTCCTGAGGCGAAGAAGTCTTTTTTAACTTAATACGCATGCCGTCTTTTTCAATTTCCATCTCCATGAGGCCGTTTTCATTCATCAAAGTTATCATTTCTTTGATTTCTTTAATATTCATTTATACTCCTTTTAGGCAACCCTCTCTACGTAATTACCGCTGCGGGTATCCAGTTTAATTTTGTCTCCCTCGTTAATAAATAAAGGAACCTGCACTATTGCCCCGGTGTCAATTTCAGCCGGCTTGGTGCCGCTTTTTGCGGTATCGCCCTTGATGCCGGGCTCGGTATGAATGATATTAAATGCAATGAAATTGGGAAGATTGACGGTAAGCGTGTCTCCTTTATAGAAATTACCCGCTACCTCCAGGTTATCTTTAAGGAATTTTTTTGTATTTTCGGAAAGGTTGTCTTCGGATATAGGGATATCTTCATAGGTCTCAGTGTCCATAAAGTGGTACATATTCCCAGAATGGTACTGATATTGCAGCTTCCTCTCTTCCACAAAAGCTTCATCAATCTTTTCGTCTCCGCGGAAGGTTATTTCTTGTATATTGGAAGTCTTCATATTGCGCACCTTTGCCCGCACAAAAGCCGAACCCTTGCCCGGCTTAACATGCTGCGCATCTACTACTACATAGACTATCCGCTCCACTAAAATCGTTATTCCTGATTTAATTTCATTAATTGATAGCGCCACTTAAAACTTTTACCCCTTTCTGTGTTACTAATACCATATCTTCTATTCTTACGCCGAATTTACCGGGTAAGTATATGCCCGGTTCAACGGTAAAAATCATTCCCGGCCTTAAAATACAGTTTTCTTTTGCCGAAATACCCGGCTGCTCATGGACTTCAAGGCCTATCCCATGGCCTAAACTGTGCCCGAAAAAGTGCGCAAATCCTTTCTTTCCAATATATTGCCTTCCAGCTGCATCAACTTTTGCTGCCTTCACTCCGGGCTTAACCGCTGCAATAGCCCTTCTTTGCGCTTCTGCGACAATGCTATGGATTTGTCTTAAGAGAACCTTAATTTTACCCAAAAAGAATACCCTTGTCAAGTCAGATTTATAGCCGTGGTAATCAATGCCTAAATCTATCAATACCAATTCATTGTTACGGATTTTGCGGTAACCGGGAATATGGTGAGGAAGGCTTGAATTAGGACCGGAAGCGACAATAATGTCAAAGGCAGAGTTGGTTGCCCCAAAATACCTTATAAACCGTTCAAGTTCAGCAACCACCTCAAGTTCCGTGGTGCCAGGTTTTATGAATTTTTTGATATGTCTTAATGCTTCCCCGGTAATTTGAACCGCCTTTTTCATTTTCGCTATTTCTGAAGGCTCCTTTACCTGCCTTAAGGCTTCAATTATGCCGTGGGATGGTATTATTTTAGTTTCTCCGGAGATCTCCTTCTTTATCCTGTTATATTCGGCATAAGGAAGATACCTTTCTTCAAAAGCAAGGCGGACCAATTTTAATTCTCTAGAGGAAGAGGCGATTAATTCAAATACTGAGCCGTTGGCCTTTCTAACTATAGCAATATCTTTCAGTGCTCTTTGCGCTTCTTCCGTATAACGTAAGTCCGTAAAATAAATATTTCCCTTACGGGAAGCTAAAAAATAAGAATCACGGCTGGGATATTTAGTCAGATAAGTTATATTAGCGGGCGTTGAAACAAGGATGGCATCAAGCTTTAGTGCGTCTAACTCCTTAGAAAGTTTATGTAATCGTTCATTCATATCAATCAAAAAAGGTAAGAGCCTTTAGGCCTTGACTCTTTTTTTTAAGTTTAAATAATATCTAATAAAGCTTCCAGCCCCAAAAGGTAGCTCTTATGTCCAAAACCTAGAACCGTTCCCTTAGCTACGGGGCTGATTAAGGATTGATGCCTGAATTCTTCGCGGGAGTAAATATTGGAAAGGTGCACTTCAACAGTGGCAATTCCAGAAGCGACAATGGCATCCCTTATGGCAACGCTAGTATGGGTATATGCCGCAGGGTTTATAAGCAGGCCGTCAAATTTGCTTTTTGCTTTGCCTATCAAATCCACAATTTCGCCTTCATGGTTTGACTGTTTTATGGTGAGTTTTACTTTCTTCTTTTCCGCGAGGTTACGGAGTTTGGCGTTGATTTCTTTTAATGTCAACCGGCCGTAGGTTAGCGGTTCCCTCTGCCCCAGCAGATTCAGATTAGGACCATGTATAACTAAGATTTTTTTTGTCATAGTCTATGCAATTAACTTTCCGCCTCATCAATAAGCATAACTGGAATCCCGTCTTTTATGGGGTATTTCCTTTTGCATTTCTTGCAGACGATTTTATTCTCTTTCAATTCAACATCCCCTTTGCACGCGGGGCATATTAATATATCCAAGAGCTCTTTATCGATCATTTTATACCCTCCTGCTGCTTAGCGAGATACATAGTCCTTAGTTCATAGAGCACATTTTCAAGCAGCTTACTTTCTTCAGGGTTGAGGTTGCCTTTGGTCTTCTCCTGAAGCATACCCAAAGTATCAATTAAGAACTGCGCCTGCTGTGGCTCATATTCGGTTTTATTCGTTGCCGGGTTGGGTATCTGACCCAAGGCAATTGATGCCTGAAGGGCAAGCGTAGTGATGAAAAAATTAAAATCCGGCTCAGGTGCGTTTAATTTACCTTGGTTTTTTAGCGCTTCTTTTTCCTTATCTACTGCTTCCTTCCAGCTTTCGTCGTTTTTTTTCTGATTTTCGTCCATAATTTTAAACGATTGTGATTCCGGCATAGCCAACGACACTTCTAAAATCTCCCGTTGACTCTCCGCTGGTTTGATATTTGACTAACTCACCCCTATTTGCGCCCAATGCCTTTGCCGCGCAAATCAAAGCCGTTACAGGAGCGTACCCACACATGGATATACCCAGTTTCAAGACCCTATCCATTAATTTATCTTCGTTTAATTCCAGTATTGCTTCAATCGCAAGCTTATCTTTTTTTTCTGCCGCGTCCTGCGATTCATAATGGGTCATATCGGAAGAGGCAATTAAAAGGCATTCTTTTTTACCGCCTAAAACCCCGGCAACGGTCTTTCCGATTTCCTTTAAAGCCGTTAAATTATCACTCCTAAAAGCTATCGGTACAATTTCAAAATTCTTTTTTAAATACTGTAATAAAGGTAGCTCTACTTCCAGAGAATGCTCATACTTGTGCGCAAGAAAATCATCTTTTAGATACTTGGAGGCCCCTAAAATGTCCTTTGCCAGGTGGCTGTCTATTTTAACTGCGCCTAAGGGAGTCTGCCAGAGGCCTTCACTCATGATACTGAATTCCGGGCCTTCACCGGTATGGTTCGGGCCAAAGAGGATGATTTTATCCCTGATCACAATCCGGGAAAGTACAGCTGCCGCTACTTTTCCGGAATATTCATAACCGGCATGGGGTAGGACACAGCCGATAACCTCCGATTTGCGTTGCCCCTCGTCAATGAGGCCTTTAATCTGATTTTTAAGCCCAGGAGGGGAAGAAAGATAAAATGCCCTTCCCGCCTCACCGCCTGCTACGGGTTTCCTCACGATCATTTTTACAGATTCCTTGAAAGGAATTCTTTTGCTTTACGTAACTCTTCAGGCGTAGCCGGATAATGCGCTTCAATAACTTTAATGGTTTCCTGTTTAAGGTAAGGTTTTAAACGCTTAAAATCCAGCTCTCCTTGACCCGGTGCCTGATGGTCACGGCAGCCGGTAATATCATGCAGATGTATGCCAAGCATTAAATAAGCATAAGAGCTTAAGAAGTCCAGATGTTTTCCTAGTTTGAGGTTTTCTATAAGCTGGGCATGTCCCGTATCATGCCAGTAAAAAATATTTGAACCCTTAAACCTTTTAAGGATTAATCCGATTTCTTCAAATGAAGGTATTTCACGGTAATAATAGCGGGTTTCAAGTCCGAGTAATACGCCTTTTTCTTTTGCGTATGAATTCAATTCATCCAGACTCAGGAGCGTTTTTTCAAAATAAGCATTTGCGAAAACGTTCCTCTCCCTGATTATATCATCCCGCAGCTTATTAAACTCTCCCGATTCTTTCTTGCCTGATTCGTAGAGGCTGATAAGGACTTTTGTCCGCTCTTTAAGCTCAACCCTACCGCAGTGAAGCACAACGGCTTTAGCGCCTAAGCTTACTGCGCTATCTATTGAGCGCTTTGTATATTTAAGCGCGCATTTACGTTCATCCTCATCAAGGGAAGACATGGAATAACAGTCCGGCAGCGCTTTTTCTCTTGAGAACGCTTCGGGAAGCGGGCAGTAATTGTGCACGCTGGAAACCTTAATTGAGCTGTTTTTGATTAAGCTTACGATTTCCGAAACCATCACAGGCTCAAGGTTAAAACTAAGCTCAACGCTGTCGAAACCTAACCTCCCTATTTCAAAGAGCATCTCCCTGCCGCTTTTATGGCGGAAGGCATTCCACGAGGTTGAAAGCGCAAAATCCATTTTTACTATCTTCTTCCTTTGGCTTTCTTGCGTTTACGCTCGCTGGGCTTTTCGTAGTATTTACGGTCGCGGACTTCCCTTAAAACCCCTTCCTGTTCAATCTTTTTCTTAAAACGCCTTAAAGCCGACTCAAACGACTCGTCTTTTTTAACTTCTATTTCGGACAATATAATCATCTCCTTTCTTAAATTAAGCCATAACTTACGCCTGGCTACTCGCTCTCCCTAATTTGAAACAAAGGATAAGATAATTATATTATCACTTATTTTCTAGGGTGTCAACCCCGCATCGCTCCTACTCAATCTCAAAGGAAATCACCACATTAAAGGATAATTCCCGGTAATCCAGCTCCTTGGGGAAATTCGGAAAAGGAGAAGCATCTTTTACGCTCTTGAGGGCTATTTCGCGTAGGTACCCTGCTGCGGTTGATTTCTCCGCAACTAAACGTGATTCCCTAAGGTAACCGTCATTTGAAATCACAAAGGTTATATAAACCTCTCCCGTATCGGCGTGAATGTAATTCTGGTAGGCAGCACGGCGGATTTTCTCTCTAACAATCTGATAATAACTTATGTAGGAAGGGTTATTTATTTTATCCAGGTCAACCGGAGGAAGACTTATTTTTTTCCGGATTGAGATCACGTCCAGCTTAACTAAAGCAGGCTTCATTAATGCAGAATCGCGTAAATTAAACTGCTTTTCCTCTTGGTTAAAAAACTTTTCCTTATCAAGATAAGCAGGCGGAACGCGGTTATCAACAGTTATTTTTGAGGGTATCTTCAGAAAGGGTTCGCTCTTATTAGGTAAAACCGGCCTGATATTTAGGCTGGGTCTTTTCTCTTTAATCACGCGAGGTTTTAAATAAGTAACCTCAATTTTCGTTTCTTTTTTGCTAAAGAATGGTGAAAGAGAAAAAGAAGTATTTTGCGACAATACCGCAATGTGCACTGCCGTAGAAATTACTAATGTAGCTATAAGTAAGCGTTCTAAATACATGCTAATAGTATACCAAGCGATGGCTTTTGAAACAAGAAGAAAACAGGGGCGTTTAGCTTTAAGGATAGTTAAGAAACGCCCCTGTTTGAGCTTTGACTTTGATTTTTAAAAAGTATAGTCGATTTTTAAACTAAAATTTCTCCCCGGGTTAGGGTAATAGAATTTGTCCCCTATCGTATGTCCAGAGGAGAAAGACGAAAGGATACCGGCAAACTCAGAGTATTGCTTATCAAAAAGATTATTGATGCCGAAGGTAACGGTTAAATCCTTATGGCGCCAGGATAGATTCGTATCTGCAATCATATAGCCGTTAAGCCGGGAATAGGCATTGGCTTGGTCATTAAGAAAGTATCTCTGGCCAACATAAGTACCTGTTAGATTAAGCATGAAATTTCCGGGTAGGGCCCATCTTAGGCCAACGCTCCCCTTATGCTGCGGCACCATCGGTATTGCGTTATTATCATATTGCCCGCCGTCAAAATAAGCATTCGTAAAAGTATAGTTCCCATAAAGATTAATATCGGTGTTGAGTTTTGCGTCTAAAGAAAACTCAAATCCCTGATGAACAGTTTTATCGTAGTTTCCATTCCGGTTATTCCCTAACGGATCGCCATTAAAATAAAGTTCATCCTTAACATTCATCCTAAAGAGAGAAATACTAGCCTTGAAACGTTCGGAGAACTTTTGCCTCAAGCCCAGCTGATAATTGATCGCAGACTGCGGTTGCAATTCGGTATTAAGCTGGGTGTGCCAAGAGCTATCGAGATAGGTAAATTCATCAACTTCGGGAAAACGAAAACTCTTTCCGGCATTAAAAAAAACGCTAGAATCACCGTTATAGTTATAGATCAGCCCAGTATTAAAGGCGTTCATCTTAGCATATAACTTAGTATCCTGATCGGGGCTACCCCAATAATTATCGTGATAGCTGAATCCGTAACGGGCAATTTCGTAGCGATAACCACCGGTTAAAACTAACTGCTTAAAAATGGAAAATTCATCCTGCAAATATCCGGCAAGAGAAGTCTTACAAATATTTGTGAAATTTATTATATCGCTATCATTGGCTTGATTAAACTGGTCTGAATTATAGAAACTCCGGTAGTAATCAAACCCCGCCAACAGCTTATTTTCACGGTCAAAAATATCATGCCCGAGCGTATATTTAGGCGTTACGCCGAAAGTTTCGATTTTGTTCCTTTCAGTATATAATCCTGAAGATAAAAAATAGGAATCGGTATCTTTTATACGGTATGAAAAATCAACGTTAAAATCGCCCCATCCGATGGGCTTACTATCAACTCCCGTCACAAAGTAATAGTCTTTGTTATTAACGTGGTCATTGGCGTACCTGGCGTAACTTCTTCCGTGCTCGTCTATATCATTTTGGAACAAGGCACCGGGCAAACCGAAAGTTGCAGCATGAAATCCTGAATTAAAATGTGTAGAAAATATATCATTAAATTTATATTCAAGATTAGAGGCAAAATCATTATTCTTGTCAAAAGTATTATTGCGATAGCCATTTGTTGCATCGCGCCCAAGATTAAACAAATAAGAAAACTTATTATCGATACTCCCTCCAAGAGATAGCTTTTGCGCGTTTTTATCATAGCTGCCGTATTCAACCTTTAAATTTACCTTTGGTTTACCCTCTCCTTTTTTAGTAATAATATTGATTACGCCGCTTGAGGCATTGTCCCCATATAGCACAGCGGCAGCCCCCCCCCGTATAATTTCAATACGCTCCACCTGATCTAAAGGAATCTGCTTCCAGTCAACCCCGCTTAAGTCAACGTCGTTGACCCGCCTGCCGTCAACTAAGACTAATACGTTAAGCGCCGCCTGTTCTCCAAAGCCATGTATATCTACGGCAACCTTAGTGCCATTGCCATAGAGATCTCGCACTGTCAATCCCGGGATCGACCTAAACATGTCCACTGTTTCCTCGGCATTCGAGTTTCTTATGTCTGCCGGTGTTATCACGCTGACGCTTGAAGGGGTCTTACTTAAAACTTCCGAATAGCCGTATGGCGTAACTACTATTTTTTGCAAATTTATTTCATCCGAACCAGTCTCGGCCAAAAGCGCCGAATAACTCAGCACTGCCAATAAAAAACTCAGCCCAACTACTCTTAAAAATCTTGCTCCAAACATGTGTTTCTGCCTTTCCCGGACCCAGATAAACAAAAAACCCTTAACGCGAAAAAGACTGGCATTAAGGGTTACCCTGTTTTATCCCCTTCTCCGGTCTGTCCGCGGACCGGATATCGGATTGAACTTAAAAAATCAACACGGTCTAGGTCTTCTGACTTAAGAGATCATCCTACTTTCCTGCGCCTTCCCATCCAAAAAATCAGGATAGTGGCAATTACGCGGGATTTCGTCCCTCTGTTACAGCAGCGGGTCTGTGGTTGATTTTCACAACCTTCCCTTATACCGTATAACTTTTTAAGTTTCTATTTACTCAAAAGAACGGTTGCTAACTTTGTATTCTTAACACGGTGCGCAATTAACTCATAAGCGCCGAAAAATGCGCAGGAATAAATTATTGTTGCCAAAGTAAAATCGCGGAAAAACGGTAGTCCCAATATATAAGAATTGGCTAAACCGCTAAGTGTATTTGGGTACCATCCCATGGCCCATACGCCGAAATTCGTAATCAGGTAGAAAATGACCGAAGAAAGAAATGAAGTTACTAATACCCTAGAAATACTTTTCTGTTTTCGTAAAAAATAACCAAAAAATGTTATCACAATAAACGCTCCCCAGACAAAAAGGAAAAGATTATGAAACCCGATAAAAAAGTCGCTTATTACCATAAGTAAAAGAGGGATTATAACTGAATATTTTTTATTTAAATATGCTCCTGAGAAAAGTGCAATTGCTGCAACCGGGGTAAAATTCGGCGTATGCGGTACAAACCTTAATAATATGCCTACTAGAATTAATAAAATAGCTAGCATGAACCCTCCTTGTTAATTTACTTAGCGTATATTATTGCAAAATAAGTTTTATGTCAAGTCAATTTTAACACTCTATACCTATTCTCGCTTTTATTCCTTTATTATAATAATGCTTTATCTCCCTAATTTCGCTGACTAAATCCGCCTCCTTTATAATCCGTTTTGAAGCATCCCTGCCGGTCAAAACTATTTCCGTATTTTTAGGCACGAGTTTAATCAGCGTTAATACGTCATTTACCTTTAAAAGTCCGAGTTTCATGGCGACATTTACTTCGTCAAGAATAATCAAATCAAATTTTTTTTCAGTTACGGCCTTTTTTATTTTATTTATGCCTTTATTTGCCGATTCAATGTCTTTAGCCGAAAGTTTTCTCTTAATAAAATATCCCCGGCCAAACTGCTCCACTTTTATATTCTTAAACTTCTTTAAAGCAACCAGTTCGCTGTAACATTTTCCTTTAATGAATTGGGCAAAATATACCTTAAGGCCTGCACCGCTGGCCCTCAGCGCAAGGCCTAACGCGGCGGTAGTTTTACCTTTCCCGTTACCAGTATAGACATGGATCATTTTCTTTTTAATTCCTTAAAGATAAAGTTGATAAACCTCAGTGTATCAAGAAAGGGGTTTATCTGGCTCTTTTCCCCGGCATATACCGTTTTAATGGGGAGAGACTCAATTTTGAATCCAAACCTGCTTGCCTGAATTAAGAGTTCCGATTCTATTTCAAATTTTGAAGCTTTTAAGCTGACCTTTTTTAAGACATCGCTCTTAATCAGGCGAAAACCGCACTGGGTATCGTATATTTTCTGTTTTGCAACTAGCGATATAAGCCAGGACATAAATCTATTGGTTAGCATCCTGACAAAGGGCATGCCTTTAAGATTAGTCATCCTGTTTCCCACAAACAGACCGCTTGAGGAATTTTCCGCAGCCTGGATAAAAGAAGGGATATCTTCGGGCAGGTGCTGGCCGTCGCCGTCCATGCATATTACGGCGTCAAAACCTTTATCCAGGACATAATTAAACCCCTTGATTAAAGCTGCCCCCTTGCCTTGATTCTTTTCATTGTGAATAAGTACTGCTCCTTTGTCCTGCGCTATTTTTGCCGTATTGTCGGTTGAGCCGTCATCGATAATAACAACATCAAGACCCTGCTTACGGATTTTATCAATCAAGGCACTGATAGTTTTCTCCTCATTATAGGCTGGAATAACAACGCAGGCTTTCATAGCTTAAATCCAAAACCTTCTGAAAATATACCACTGCTCAGGATACTTACGGATATAGTCCTCAAATATTTTTACGTATTCGCGGATGCACATTTTTATGTCTTCCTTTTTATCCCCTCGAGAAACAAGCTGGAATGGCTTTTCTATCTTTAAGGTAAAACTGTCATCGGGGTTCCTGACCATAAAACACGGTAGGATAGATGCCCCGGTCTTTAAAGCAAAGGCGGCCGGACCGTCGGGGAAACGCGCTTTTTTTCCAAAAAAGTCAGTAATTACACCCTTACCCGTAAAATCCCTATCCCCGACAAGCGCGATTATTTTATTATCATTTAAGAGGTCCAGGCACTGCCTTACCGCCTTACTAAAAGGAATGACATTGACCCCTTTACTTTTTCTCTGTGAATCAAAGAAGTCATTTACCTCTTTCTCCTTATGCTCAAGCGCAACCGCCCATAAAGGATACCCTGAAAGCGCGACAACCACCGCCCCCAGTTCCCAATTCCCGATATGGGCTGACAAAATAATCGCCCCTTTACCGTTTTTTAAGGCATCTTCAAAATGGTTCAAATTCTCTATGCGGATATTTTTATTTATATATTCGTTATCCAGCTTTTCATAGCGGAAGAAATCTACGAGGTATTTTGCGAAATTCCTGAACAACCAGGTTCTAATCTTGCGGATTTCTTCGGCTGATTTTTCGGGAAAAATGGCTTTCAGGTTTTCAGTCACAAACCTGCGGTCGCGGAAAGCAAAGATATGACGCAGGTCGGCAATAAATACGGCAATGCTGTAGGCTAATTTTAACGGCAGGTGTAGCGCAATAGACTGCCCCAGCCGATAAAAAAAATAGTTGACCACGTTTATAAATTTAAAATTAATTTTGCGATATCCAGGCTGGCATTAGGCTTGCTTATTTTCCCGGCAGCTTCACGCATCCGGTTCATTTTCTCCGGATTATTCAACAGGCCTTCTATGATACCGCCTATCTCTTTAGGCTCATCAACTTTTAACGCAGCGCCCTTCCCGGTCAGGTAATCCGAATTGCTCACCTCCTGCCCGGGGATAGGCTTGATTATTAGCATAGGTATCCTCTTTGAAAGGACTTCCGCGGTTGTAACTCCTCCGGGTTTGGATATTATCACATCGCAGATATCCATAAGCTCATTGATAAAATTTACGAAGCCGAAGAGAAGGATTTTTTTATTTGATTTTTTTATTTTTCGTTTTAATGAATTATAAAGCTTTTTATTCATACCGGCAACGATTATCTCCTGCAGCGGACGCCTTACCTTTTCCAGGGACTTAACGATTGCCTTAATCGGGCCTAAACCCTGTCCGCCTCCCATGATCAATAGCGTAGGGATATCGGGATTAAGCCTGTATTTCTGGAATAATTTATTCTGCTCAAGCGGTTCATTAAATTTATGATCAAAGGGTATGCCTAAGGAGCGGATCTTACCGGTAGGAATACCTTTCTTAACCAGGCGGTCGGTTACGTCTTCAGAGGGAGTAATGTAGTAATCAACCGTATCATAAACCCAGAAAGCATGGGGGATATAATCCGTAAGCACGGCAACCAGCGAAAGAGGCGAAGGATAATCTTTTTTATAGTACGCGACCATGCCGCAGGGAAAGGCCTGCGTGCAGACGACTATATCCGGATTGAATTTTTCAAAAAGCCGGCGCAATTTCGGCGAATTCATCTTATGGATGTTATTCTTTATTTTTTCAAGTTTCTTGACCACGTTCGGGTTGTCATAAAGGTAGCTCCATAACTGGGGAACGCTTTTTATTACCCCCATATAGAGCCGGTTAATTATCTTCTCAGAGACGGGGTTTGTATAATTAAAGGCATTTATATTCATAATCTCGGTCTCAGGCGCGAGCGCTTTAATAGCTTTTCCAATTGCCATGGTCGCGCTGCGATGGCCCGACACTTCCGATATGTACATTAAAATAATACGTTTTGGCTTCAGTAAAGCTTCCCTTCTTTGTATAGCTGGACAAAAACCTTGCAAATTTGCGGATGCAACTGCTTGCCGCTCACCCTTTCTATTTCTTTAACCGCTTCCTCTTTAGACAGCCCCTTCCTGTAAGGCCTGTCTCTGGTCATAGCGTCAAAGCTATCGGCAACGGAAATAATTGAGGCGATTAAAGGAATCTCTTCCCCTTTTAACCCTTCCGGGTAACCGGAGCCGTCATAATTTTCATGATGGTATTTCACACCCTGAATACACTCGTGTAATTCTTTGATCGGGTTCAATATTACCGCTCCGATATGCGGATGGCCCATAATGAGTTTTTTCTCTTCTTCATTCAGGGCACCGTCTTTATTCAGGATAGACTCAGGGATGCCGATTTTACCGATATCGTGGAGCAGGCTTGCTATATGCAGGTGCTCGAGAAACTCTTCGTTGAATTCCTCTTTATTTATTTCGGCGAGCCTTTTGGCGAGGGCAAGGCTTAAATTAGTTACGCGTGCCGTATGGCCGTGGGTGTAATGGTCCTTGGCGTCTATTGCCGCAGCCAAGGCAACTGTAGTATTAATA
>JBEKSD010000003.1:0-109552 GCA_049517335.1 Candidatus Omnitrophota bacterium
GGATGCAAAAACCTTATAAGTAAAAGTAAGTCGTTGATAAGATAGGACGATAAATAACGCCTATTCTGTTATTTTCAGCCCTTGTAACAAATTATGTTACAAGGGCTCTTTTTTAATAAATATGATTTTATTCCTAGTTTAGGTATTTTTAAACACAAGAACTTGGAAGATGCCGAACGACAAGTAGTAAAACTAGAAAGTTTGGAGGTTATCCTTATTGAGCCAATAAGACGCCAATAAGAATCAAAACCCTACAAAACCTTACAAACATTTCTAAATAAAACAAAAAGGCGTAATTGTATAAAACATATACAGTTACGCCTTAAATACAACAAAAACGAGGGGTTATGAAACCCCCTCGTTTTTATAATATGCCGAGGAGAAGAATCGGACTTCCCACGCCGGCCTTTTCAGGGCCGCGCTCTACCACTGAGCTACCTCGGCAAACCTTTGCATCGCAATAAGTTACATCGTCGAAAAATTTTAAAAGTGCGCTCTCCTATTCACAAAATTTACTTCTTTTTGATACTGATTATTACAAAATTATTACATTAAACTTGGATAAATTATAACACAATTTGTTAGTGAAGCAATATCTTTTTAACCCGCTAATTCGATTACATATAATATAAAAACGGCTCTTGCGGTTATCTTTTTATGTTATTGTTTTTGAGGAAATACCAGGTTTTCCGATTTGAGAGGAGCGACATTTTCAGAGTGCATTTGAATTTTATCTATACCTAAAATACCACGCGAAATAACTAAGCTTACAACACCGATTATAAAAGCCCATCTATGAATTTTATATCTCAAATGAATTGAGCTTTCTAATTCTCCAAGTTTATCTTTACGTTCAGCTATGTTAACTTCCAGAGCCTCTTTCGCTCTTTTCATCTCCTCTGGCAACCATTCTGCGCCATTTTGCTTTACGATAGATCTACCCGCCAAGCCTTGATTAAAAGCATCAAGATTTGTTTCTTCGATTTGCTGCTGGCCATATTCGCGGTATACAACTGGAACGTATTCAAAGCGCCATAAACCGAACAATCCCGATAATAATAAGGATATCCAAGCTAAAAACTCAAATACGTATTGGAAATGTTCTGCTGATAGGGACGAAGTCTGCACTGATAAACCAAGAATAGTAAAAGTCAGCGCAATAAGATAATACTCAAATTTATGGGATAAATTTCTTGCAAAAGCCTTATTCTCATTTTCTGCATTTATATCATTCATATCTATTGTTTTAAGATGTAGTCCAGTTGCTGAAAAGATGATGGATACGTCCATATATTATATTGCTTAGAGCAATTGCTAATGATCCCATTGTCTCCAGTAACAAAATCATTGATACCATCACTGATCATTGAACCTATGTGAATTGAATCATAACTATGTAGACAGAAATCCTTCATTGCTTGCATAGCTTTCTCGTTTACTTTTTGGCAACTTTCTCTAACTTTAATTTTCCCACCGCTTGATTCAAATAATTTAGCAAGTTTAGTAGTTGCTTCTTCGATCTTATTAAAATATTTTTTTATTGATAACGGATTCTCAGATAAAAATTTTTCTGCGGCTTCAGCCTTATTTCTAACGCTTGGTAATGATTCATTATCCGCTATTGCGTTAATTAAAATGGCTTTCCAAAATTCCGGAAAAACCATTGAAGAAACACTTACCTTAGTATTCGTAGAAAGAAGTAACTCTAAAAACTTCGTCGCGACTTTACTCTCTTTATAGTTTTTTCTATCCACATAAGATGTCCCTTCTGGATAACTATAATGAGCGTTAACCAGGAAACAAGTATCTAAATAGAGGTGTTTGGGAAGATCATCTACAAAAAGATGTTTTACCACAGAATTACCGTAGGATTCTTGCTAAATGATGGGCAGTAATACCTTTTGCGAGGGTACCATTACAAAAATTACTTACAATTTTTTCAGCTTTCTTCGATATTTTATTTAAATTCTTGTCTATCTTCTCTTCTATTATTCTTTTCTCTTCTTTTGTCATCTTGTCTCCCGCTATTCAGCTATAGCTTGCCTTTAAAGTATATCATTTATACGATAAATATTCCAGATGATATAAACTTTAAAGAAACCGTTCTAAAAAGACAAAAATGCCCCAGCAGCTATGCCAGGGCCACCTTGCCTATTTTTCTATCCTCTCAAGTACTTCATGGAATGTTTCTATTTTACCTGGCAGATATTTATCTGTCAAGTATTTTTCCGTCTCTGTTTTTCTTTGTTTTTTGCCTTTTTTGATGGCTTATATCAAAATTTATGCTATTTTTTATTACAGTATTTATGACATACCGAGTTGCAACTCTTTATTATTCAATTAGTTACAATTCTGTAGCTACTTCTACCACTGAGCTACCTCGGCAAAATCGTTATATAACTTATATCATTCCTTCAAAAATTCTTCTCTTTAGGGGTTATTCTTTTTTACCACAAAAAGAGGAAAAATCAAGCAGATTAAAAGGCTCATCTTGCCTCTTCAATGATTTTTACATATAAGTCCTGAGTTAAAGCTAAATTCGGGAAATGATACTTGCGGGCTGAGACCCTTATTCTCGTAGTAGCGCGGGTAAGCCTGATTAGCCTTATCCCAACAAGGCTCGATTCAACATCAGCCTGTATAATTCCTGCGTTGGCGTCTTCCCTGCGGATTTTACCGCGGATCTCTGCTACTTTAACTGCCGCATTCCATAAGGATTCATAAGACTTGTCCGAATCTCCCTGTACTGTATCCCGGCTGGCAGCGTAACCGCCTACGGCACCGACTGCCGCTCCTACAACTAAAGGAGCACAGCCGGACAAATTAAAAATTAAAACTGATATTGCTAAAAATATTAGAAATATTTTTTTCACTTCAATCATCCTTTCTAAAGTTACAACCTGAATCCCTAAATTATCTCCAAAGGTAAGTCCCAGTTATCTCTTGGCACCGTTGCTCTGCTCATAGAACCAGTTCTCCAATTTATTCAATGTCTCAGCCAATTCCGGAGTAAGGTTATCGGTGAATGAGACATCCTTTGGCTGAATAATCAAAATTATTATATCGGCCTTTAGATTATTTTTCAAGTAGTTAATGGTAAGTGAAATTGAAGCATTATGGGTTGAGAATAAATTGACCGTTTCAATATCCCTACCTTCCACTTCCCTAAAATTGCCTGCCACCCCTCCGAAATCAACCGCATCAATAATTATTATGTTGTCGGGTTTATCTTTAATGATTTTGCCCAAATAATTCTCAGGGTTTGGGCCGGCATCATAGACTATGAAAGGGAATTTATCTTTAAGCCGCTGGGCAAGGAGGGAACCGATGCCGTCATCACCCCGGAAGGTATTCCCGATACCTAAAATGGCGACTTTACCCGTAAGATGTAATTTTAAATGCTCAAGCATAATTACATGCTTTTTAAGGCTTCCTGAATGATGGGAAGGATCCCTTCAAGTTCCTCCCGGGAAAGGCGCCCAAGCTTGGCAAAGGTAGACCTGCCCTGTTTATCTTCCAGTTCGCGCGTAATTTGCAGTTTCTTAGGGCCGTTATTATAAGAGTGCACGCTGACAACGATTTTTCCTGTATCATTCTGCCAGAACCTTGAAAACGTTTCTATATCCAAATTCGCATCGTAGGGCATAACTTCCTCCTTTTAAAACTTTCTTCCGTGTCTATATGGCCGGGTTTTGTTATAGGCTATTTTTTTAAGGAGCATTTTTTCAAGGTCAATGGAGCGGGCTCCGCAGTAGTCAAATATACGAATGCAGCAGTCGGCTAACTCTTCTGCCAGATTATCCTTTGTGCCGTGGTTACGCATTGCCTCAAGCGCTTCCGAAAGCTCCGAATGCATCAACGCGATCAGCTCGCCGTCATTGCGCTCTTCATCCCACCACCCTTTTGATTTGGCTGTTGAATGACACATCTTTATTAAACTTTTAATTCTTAAGCACTTTTTTGATGTCAAGTTGTCCTTTCTTCTGGATTATGACCAGCGGCTTCTTATCAAATGCCGAAAAAATTATTTTTGCGATTGTCTCTTTAGCGTAAGTGCTCGGCGATGAAACTTCAATTAACGTGGTACCTTTATCTATTTCCGTAAGGAAAATCCCGACGGGAGTAGTATCATCTTCAGAAACGTATAGAGCGATTAAATCCTTCCGGGGGTCGGTGGTATAAATATAACATTTATTTATGGTCAGCACATCCATAATATTTTTATAGCAGCTGCTATAATCATGTTTAAATGTTATCTTTAAAGCATCATCTTTCCGTTCATCTTCAAGAACTTTTGTCGAAATCCCTGCAAAGCCGCGTACGTTTTCTTTAAGGCCAGCGCAGCCGCATAAACAGCTAAAACAGAACGTAAATAATAAAATAATCGGTATTTTCAAAGGCTTCATCTTGCCTCCTTTATTCATTAATCACCTGCATAATTTTATCTAAATTCCTGCGTGCCTCTTCCTCTCCTCTTTTGGCGAATTCTTTTGAGCGGTGCAACTGCAGCCAATTCAGCCCGGAAGTGTCCGGATGCAGGACCACATCCGCAAGGAGCGCTTCCTTCAAAGCTACTTCCGACTGTAATATCTCCACACTGCTGAATATTAAGTCAAGTATATTGCTCTTAAAAGCATTTTTAATCTGCTCTTTAAAACTGAACCACCGCCTCTTCTTCAGTTCCTGCGGCAGGGCCGTTGTAATCTCTTCTTTTATTTTAGTATACTGGCGCATGATGTCATTCCGGGAAGGGGTTACGTTTACCGCGATAATCTTCTTCACTCCCATCTTAATCAGCGGCTCCGTAGGAAGCGGGTTTATAATACCTCCATCAACAAGCAGTTCATTCTTGAATTTAAAAGGCATAAAAACTCCAGGCATGGCACAACTGGCCATAATCGCGTCAACCAGCAGCCCCCTGTCAAAAACCCGGGGCTCTTTTCTCTTTATGTCGCTTGCGATTACTTTTAACGGTAGTGTAACGTCATAGAAAGTTTTATTACCAAGATGTTTTTTCAAAAAGCGCTGCAATTTATCCCCTTTTAAAAAACCCAAACGCGGAAAAGTAAAATCAACCAGGCCCCATATGCTTTTCGGCTCACTAAACTCAGCCGTTATCTCCAATATTTCAGCTGATGACTTCCCGGTGACCCATAAAGCGGCAATAATTGCGCCCATGCTTGAGCCGGCGATAACATCTATGGGGATTTTCTCCTCTTCAATAACCTTCAGTACGCCTATGTGGCAGAAACCGTAACCCACGCCGACTCCTAAAACAAGCCCGACAAGAGTATCGCCTAATGTGCGCGCTATTCTCCTGACCGCTTTAGAGTATTCGCAGTCCGGGTCATCCAGAACTAGCCTACCTCCGGACTCAAAATCAATTTTAGGCAAAGTAGCAAATACGCCTCTATCCAGGACCTCAACCTGCTCTTCGTGAGAGAGGCGCGATAGTTTATATTCGTTAATAATGATTTTTATCTTTTCAGGATTAAAATTAAATTCATTTTCAAGACGCTTCACTAACTTGTGCGTGCTGTTTAAATCAAGGGGGTCAGGGCTGGTCAATAACTGGATTAAATCCGACTGGTTCAAAATGCTGAAAATTACCTTGTCCATTGAAGAAGACAGGTCCAGGACAATATAGTGGTAATCATTGACCAGTTGGCTTAAGAGTTCAATAAAAACTCCGATACAACGTTCATCTTCGCCCTGATAATGAAAACAGGCAAGGTCTATTCCGGAGTTATCCCTTAAGATGAAATCAACTATTCCTCTCGGATTATCCGCATCCGGCCCAAAAAGCCTGAATACCCGCGGCTCCGTAATCCCCAAGCGTAGAGGTAGGGTATGCGTTTTATCAAATGGAGCGATATCCAGTATAATCACCGACTTATGCGTCTCTTTCTTTAGGCTTAAAGCGATATTTAAGGCATAAACTGTTTTGCCCGCCTGAGAATAAGAACTGAATACCGATAAGACCGTACTTTCAAAGATACTCTTGCGATGGGTGTCTTTACGTTTCAGGCGCCGGGATAATGTCCGGCTCAAGTCTATAGCTAAAGCGGGGATCTTTCTGATGATAGAGTCAAAATCCCCCTTTTTTATCATAAGCAGCGCGCAATCATTTATCGCTTTCGCGGTAACCGAATGCGGCTCATTAGTTAAGAGCGAAATCATCCCGAAATATTTCCCGCGGTGCAGGTATTCTAGAATTTTCTTTGTACCGGATTCATCCTGAACATATATCTCGACCCGGCCGAGGATCAGGCAATACAATGCGTTCGGAGGAGAGCCTTCCTCATAAATAACCTGCCCCTTTTTGAACTCTTGAATAACAGAATTATTTTTGATAATATTACGCTGGAAGGGAGTAAGGTTTGTAAAAAGCGGGATTTCGTTTAAAATAACCTCTTTATTTATATCCATCATGCTTATAACCTGCTCGTCCTGCAAACTTCAGCAAATTTTTTACCACTCTCCCTGACCCGACGCTGAAAGGTATTATAATCCACTTCTACCAGACCAAACCGGGGCCGAAACCCTTTATCCCACTCAAAATTATCCAATAACGACCAATAAATATAACCCAAAACTTTTGCGCCTCCAGCCATTGCCTTATGCATATTCTCCAAGTGCTCCTTTATATAATCCCACCTGATATTGTCGTCGGCTGTACATATCCCGTTTTCAAGGACAAATATGGGGAGCTTAAAGTTTTTCAGTTCAGTCAATAAATCATACAGGCCCTCCGGGTAAATATCCCAGCCCATATCGTTCTTTTTTAAATTACTATGCCCGCTTTCACAGTTATCGCTTAATAAGTGCATAAAACCCCATTTTTTTACCTCTACCAGCCCGCGCGTATAGTAATTAAGGCCGATATAATCAAGGGAGTGCCGAAAAAGGAGTATCCTGATAATGTCGCGGTTAAACAACTTATCGCGCAGATATGCCCCGGCTTTATCCTTAAGGTTATTCCGGTAGGGGACAAAATCCTGCATATTGTGGGCAATACTTATCAGGGGCTTAGGGAGGTTTTCCTCCTTATAAATTTTATGGATTAGGCGGTATACCGCAACATGACCTTTAATGATGTTACAAAAAACTTTTCTCCCCGTAAAGAATGATTTTTTCTGCGGCGGCCATGCGCCTAAGACATAGGAATGATATAGATAAACCATCGGCTCATTGATGGTCACCCAGAAACGGACGTCTTTTTTTAAGGCATTTACGATCTTTTCGCAAAAACGCCTGAAATACACGACGGCCTTAGGGTTCTCCCAGCCTCCGGTATCAGCAAACCAGATGGGGTTAGTAAAGTGGTGCAGAGTAACAATGGGCTCAATACCGCGTGACTTTAAAGCAAGGATGACATCCTGATAATGCCGGATTTCTTCTTTAGAGAATTTGCCTTCTTCAGGCTCAATGCGCGCCCACTCTACGGATAAACGGTGGGCATTATGCCCTAACCTTAAAACAATGTCAAAATCTTCCCTAAAAAGCTCGTAGTGGCGGCAGGCAGGGCCTGATTGAATAACGCCTGCCCTCTTCTCCCAAGCCCACCAGTCGCTGTTGGAATTACCTCCTTCAACCTGATAAGCCGAAGTTGCCGCGCCCCAGAGGAAATCTTTAGGAAATTCAATCATAGCGATTATATTATAGCATTAACCCAAAAATTTGCATTAGAAAATAAAAAACTGCCAAAATCTAAGTTAAAAAATGGAGCCCGACTAAGGCTTTAGCCTTTAGGGCTCCTAAGGGCGGAATACTCTGCGATCTACCAGCGAGATAAGTAGTTCTCCGAGTACAAAAAATCCCAACAAAAAATTTTGCTGGGATTTTTTAAGATAAGCCGATAAGGATGCGCCAAACATGCTTCCTTATCTCTCCACTTCGGCAACCCAGCCACCATATCAGCCCTTGTTGCCTGGCTGACTACAGGTCTGTGGCTTTGCGTCCCCGCCTTTCAGCGGGTTTACCCTTATCGGCTATAATAAGTATATAATAAAATTCCCGCTATTTCAAGTAAGCTAAGCCTAATTTTTCTTAGGCTCGGGCGTAAGATGCACCTTTAATAATTCCCATGTCTTGGGGCCGACTTTTCCGTCTGCCTTCAGGTTATTCGCCTTCTGGAACGCTTCAATTGCCTTTTTTGTCTTAGCGCCTGTCTTACCGTCAACTTTTCCGGTGTAAAAGCCCGCATTCATTAAAGCAGTCTGGATGTCAGTCACTGAAGGTTTGAAAGGCCCTGCCGGGGGTAAAGGCTCTAATTTTGCCGCTTCAGTTACAGGGGTTGCCGGTTGTTGGACCGCCTTTACTGCAGGGGCTTTTGCTTCTGTGCCAACTGGGCTTGCGACGTTAACCGTGCTCATTGCCTCCATGGTCATTGGTTCCTGGGCTTCCTCTGCCTGTTTCTTTGCGCAGCCAAAAACTCCAAACACAAACATTGATGCAGCCAATAAAACCAAAAACTTCTTCATGTTACTCTCCTCTCTTATCTTAATACAAAATTATTCCGTTTAATTGAATAAAAAACGCCTTCACCGGTAATGTTAAGTGATTTTTACACCTCCTTCTTAGATTTATTCTATCAAATAACAGAAATTAATCAAATAAAAATTATTTTTACTCCCTTAAGAATAACGCATCCTATGACTTGATAACCGCCTGCCGCCGGCAGCGCGGGCAAAGGACTTTTATCCTGTCTGAGCGGGTAAAATCTTCTGCATCCTTAGGAGTAAGTTTTTCTTTTAAGCTAAGATCCAGTGCCCTTAAGTAAAAAAGCATTAACGACGCATTGGTAAAACATAATGCCCCCAGCCTCTTAGCCGCCCATTTATAATGGTCAACCGGAGCTACCGGCTCGCCGCAACATTCACAAAGGATAAGCTCTTTTTCTATTTCCTGTTTCAGCTCCTCGCGCTTGTCGCAGGTGGCAAATTCAAATTCCCTTGAGAGGATTATCCCTTTTCCGGTCAGGCAGTTAGCTTCGCACTGCCCGCAAAAAATACATATGTCCCAGTTGACGGTAAGTGTTCGTTTCCCTTTATTATTCTTTACCGTGTCCTCAAAATCAATTGCGCGCGGAGGACAGACCTGCGCGCAGGCAGTGCAGCCCGTGCAATCTTCTTCATGAAAATACGGCCGTCCGCGGAAACGTTCATAAACTCTAGCCGGCACTTTCGGATACTTGCTAGTATAGGGCCCTTTAATTAACGCTTTTACCGCTTCTTTTAATTCCCTTAATTTTGGATATCTCATTTTACTGATTTTTATCTTCAGCGTATTTATCGCAGACTGAATTTTTGCATAACCTGACTCCCGACTTATGAGCGCTCCTTGCCAAAACATGGGCGGAGACAGGAGCGGTTAATAGCAGAAATAAAATACACAGGAGCGCCTTGACTCCGGTAGGGCTAAAGCCTTTGTACAGGAATAAACCAAACAATATGCTTGATGTGCCCAGGGTCACGCACTTAATTGAGGAATGCAGGCGGTTGTAAATGTCCGGGAACCTGAGCAGCCCTAAGCAGCCGAAGAAATCAAACGCAATGCCGGTTATTATAAAAACAAAGCCTATTTTCTCAATCATCGAAGTGTTTTCCCTCCAGGTATTTTCCCAAAGCGAGTATTGAGATGAAACTTTGTAAGGCCCAGGCAATACCAATGTCAATATACCAGTCTCTTCCCGTAGGGATTCCCAAAATGGCGCAAAACCCTAAAATCAGTATTCCGAATATATCCAGCGCCGCTGCCCGGTCCGAAGGAGTGGGGCCTAAAAGTATACGCAAAAAACAAAGGCTCGCGGACAAGAGCATCACGAAAAGAGCCTTTTCTAAGAAAACCGACTGCCACTCAAGAAGCGAAGGCAGATGCAAAAATAATATCACCCCAAGAACAGAAACGATAATCACCAACCCTATTAACCAGCGCAGCCTTTTCATTCAAAAATCCTCATCAATACCTTTTCGAACTTCTCAACTATAATTTTGGTAGCCTTGTCAATATCCTGCGATTCCACATTAACCCAGTGCACATAAAGAAACCCTTTCTCCTTATCTATATCCACCGTCATGGTTCCAGGGTTTAAAGTAATGGTATTCGCCAGGAAGGTCAGGCCTGCATCCGACTTTAACCTGCTTTTCACCCTGACTATTCCCGGCCTCATAGGTAAATCCGGATGAATTACCCTCCAGGTTCCGTCCAGATTAGCCTTAAAACATTCCCAGATAAATAACGGGATATAATACAAAAACCAGAGATAGCGTTTCCAATTCTTTAATACCGCCGCTTTCTTCTCCAGGAACCCGGAAGTTAAGAATAGAATAAGCGTGCTTATAATCGCCGCATTAATCAAATTCGGCAAATTAAGCGACCAGCTTAAGATAAGCCAAGTGATAAAATATAATATAAAAAATATGTAACGTAAATGGATCATTTTACCGCCGCTAAAATTAAGTCTTTATATTTTACCCCGGAAACCAAAACATCAACTGCCTGTGTAAGGAAGACCCTCACTGGAGAAAGCAGTAACAAACCGCCGGCAACGCATATAAGAGCCAAAACAGTTGTGGCTAATTTCATGGACAGGAGAGGTTCTTTAATATCGCTTTTGTATTCCGGAGCCTTGCCGAAGAATATTGCATTTTGGAATTTCAAATAATAAACCAGCGTCACGATACTCACCAGGACCGCGATTACCGAAAACCCGATGTAACCCGCCTGAATGGCGGCTATAATAATAATTAACTTACTCCAGAACCCGGCAAATGGCGGAATACCCGAAATACTCATTGCCCCGATTAAGTTTGTGTTTGAGGTAAGGGGCAGTTTGGAATTAAGGGCTCCTAATTTATCCAATTCGCGCCTTCCGGTCGCATGTTCAATTGAGCCGGCATTTAAGAAAAGCAGCGACTTTGCGCTTGCGTGGTTAAAAAGATGAAAAACCCCTCCCAGAATGGCTAACGGCGTACCTACACCTAAAGCAAAAATAATATACCCCAGCTGGCTGATGGTTGAATAGGCAAGCATCCTTTTTATGTCATTCTGGGATACTGCCAAGAGCGCCCCCACTGCCATAGAAATAATCCCGAATGCCATAAGGGCTTGTAATATTTTATCCGTAACACCTATAATATTAAAAAATATGCGCGAGATAACATATACACCGAGGGCTTTAATAAAGATGCCTGAGAGCACCGCAGATACGGGCGTGGGTGCGGAAGAATGGGCGTCCGGAAGCCAGGCATGAAACGGTACAAGCGCGCTTTTTAAGCCGAATCCCGCAAGGAACAAAACCGAAATAAACCCGATTAAGAATCCCTGTGGCTTTGCGGAAAGGACAGAAGCCATGTCGGACATATTCAGAGTAGAGGTATAGCCGTAAAGAAGGCCTATGCCGAGCAGGATAAAAATTGAGGCGACTGCGCCCATTACCGCGTATTTAAACGAAGCCTCCAGATGTTCCGGCTCAAGCCCGAAAGTAACCAGAATGTAGGCGCAAATAGAAGCTATCTCAAGGAAAACATAGAGGTTAAACAAATCCCCGCTGATGATAACGCCGTTTATCCCCGCTAGCATCAGCATAAAAAGGGTATAGAATTTCCATCTTCCGGTATAATGCTGCATATAGCCGGCCGAATAAATCAAGACAAGAAAAACCACTAAATTCACCACAACCAGCAGAAAAGATGTCAACCCGTCGGCAACCAAAAGTATCCCTAACGGAAAATTCCAACCGCCTATTTTATAAACAATAACTTTATCTAACGCGGTTAATTGCGCGACTTTCAGGGAAATGACGAGTAATATAAGACTGGCGCAATTCGCAATCAAATTTTCATGCTTCTTCATTAAGTTCCCCAAAAGTGCAGTCAGAAATGCAGCCAAAAGCGGAATTACGGTAAGAAAAACCAGAAGCTTCATTCTTTGAGTCTCCGTATCTTGGTTATGTCAAAAGTGCCGTATTTTTCATAGATTCTTATCGCCAATGAAACTAATACGAATATAAGGGCTAACCCGATAACTATGGTAGTCAGGACCATTGCCTGCGGCAGAGGATCGACCATGTTCAGGATAACCTGATTTTTTTCCAGAATAGGCGAGCGGCCGTACATACGATAACCGGTTAAAATTAAAAACATATTCACCGCATATTCAATTATCGCAATCCCGATAATAATTTTAATGATATTCCTCTTCCGTAACACGCAATAAAGCCCGACTGAAAATAGAATCAGACACAAAAAATACAAACTCATCTTCTCTCCCTTTTACTGATTAAAGTAATTAAAATGAGGAACGCCAGATACAACCCCGCTGAAACCATAAGCATAACGGCAATATCGCAAAAAAGAGGAAGGGTACTTATGCGTAACCCCAGAAAAGAAAAGGTGGATAAAATAAGGAAAACAAGGGCCCCGGTGGTTAAAGCTATTAAACCTTTCCTTTCGTCAATTCTTTCGGCGATTTGGTCTTTACCGAAAGCAAGGACTAAATTTATAAATGCCAAAGCTATGATTACTCCTCCGGCAAAACCGCCTCCGGGGCTGGAGTGCTCTTTTAACACCGTAAAAATACCGTAAATCATAATCAACCCGGCAGTAAGGCGGGTAACTGTTTTGACGATGAGGGTCATTCCCCTATCCCTATTTTCCATGGCTCCTACCTTCCTTCCTAGTTATCGCCAGGACCCCTACTATTGCGGCAAAAAGTACAGCCGTTTCGCCGAGGGCATCATAATTCCTAAAATAGAGTGTAATCGCGCTGACCAGATTGAGTGAACCGGTTTGCGCGAATCCGTCGCTTAAGTATTTTTCGGATACGCGCATAAGCGGAGCCCCGAAAACAGGCAGTTCCTTTAAAGCAAAGAAAGCAAACAAAAGAAAACAGACGATGAATAACAAGGTGGATGCCGTATTAAATAACCAGCGGCCGTCCCACACAAAGGGAAGATCCTTATTTATCGTGCCGCGGATTAATATAATAATGCACAGGATCTCTACCACCAGCTGGGTAATCGCAAGGGACGGAGCTTTCAGGATTAAAAAGGCCAGCGATAAACTTAAACCTACCGCGCTTAAGCCGATAAGGCTTGAGACAAGGTCGTGCGCTTCAACTGCTACGGCCGCGGCAAAAATCATAAAAATCAGGATTAAATGGAGTTCCATATTTACATTAAAACGAAAAATAAAGCTACCATACCAAGAAGCACCCAAACCATATAAGTCGGCAGTACCCCATTGTGCAGATAGCGTAAAGGCAAGGAAAAGACTTTCAACTTTTTCCCCTTCTCATAAATATCAAAAAAACCTTCCTCTGTCTTCTTATACATTGTTTTTAAAATGCCGAATTCCCTTATCGAATTATAAAAATCTGTTCCGGTAACGGCATTGGGCTTAAAATCAATCTTTTCTCCACCCACAAAAAGAGAATCAGTGCGCGAGCTCATCTTAAAGCCGGCAAACTTAAAGAAAAACAGCCCTATCAAAAGCCCAAAGATAACTAAAAACGTAGATACCCCGGCATACCATGTCCCGATAAAAGTAGCACCACCCACAGCAGGCAAAATAAAATATTTAAGCGGAACCTGGTTTGCAAAAATACCGAAGATCACGCAGAGGAATGCCAGTATAATACAAGGCAAGACCATTGTCCACGGGGCGTCATTAACCTTTTCCCTTTCCTGAGTTTCTGTCCTTTGGCCGAGGAATACCGCATGAATCATTTTCATAAAAGAAGCCAATGTAAGCCCTGAACCAAAAAGCGCCACTATTAAACAAATAGCCGCAACTTCCCTGCCGCCTCCCGAAGCCATACGCTCAATCAGCCCCTGATATATCATCCATTTTGAAACAAACCCGTTAAAAGGCGGAACTCCGCATATTGAGAGACTGGCAATGAGACAGGTTAAATAGGTAAGCGGCATGAGCCGACTCAATCCGCCAAGCTCATCAAGTTCCGTTGTTTTGGTGCGATATTCAACATTACCAGTAGTAAGGAATAAACAGGATTTATATAATGAGTTATTGAGCATATGGAAAATTCCGCCTGCAATACCAATGGGATTGCTGCAGGCAATTCCAAGCAACATATAGCCCACCTGCGAAACGGCATGATATCCAAGAAGTTTCTTCATATTATGCTGTACTAATGCCATCATAACCGCCGCAATCAAGGTGATAGCACCCACAATCATGAGAACTATGCTCATAAAATTATTCATTTCAAATAAATTTATGGATATCCTTGCCAACAAATAAATTCCAAGTAATTTATCTAAAGAACCCAGTAGATATGCTGCTACCGGTAAAGGGGCTTCTTTTGCGCATCCGGGTATCCAAGAGTGAAACGGCATTGCCCCTGCTTTGGCAAAACATCCTATGGCTATACAAATATAAGCTAATGCCGGCAGATAAGAATTGCTCGCAAGGCGTAGCCTGATATTATCCATTTGTAACGTTCCGGTAAGGTAATAAATTATGCCTATGCCAAGGAGCATAATCGCATCCGTACCGCCTACAATGATAAAAGCCTTTCTTGCGGTTTCTCCTGTCTTATCCTCCCCCATATCAATGAGTATAAACAACATAAACCCAAGGAACCCCCAGAAAACGATCAAAAGCAGAAGATTATTCGCAAGAATTACTCCGCAGGCGGAAATTGCGGTCAATATAATATAAACATAATACTCAAACAGGCGTTTTCTGCCTTTCATGAACCCAAAAGAATAAATAAGGGTCAGAACAGAAAACATCCCGGCCGCTAAAAGTATAAAGCTATTTAAGCTATCTAATTTAAAATAGGGGTAAGTTAGATTCATTTATCTTAAGCATATTCCGCGCGATCTTTTTTGTATGATAATAAACTGCCGCGGTAAAATCCAGCATATTCAAATACATATTGCACCCCAGAGGGCTGCATTCTCCTTTTATCATCCTCTCGTTATGTTTACGCCTGTACTCGTCAACGAGAGTATCAATATGTCCTTCTTTCCTTAATACTGCTTTGACGAGCCTGAAATCATCCCTTTCTAATGCGCAGGTCACTTCATCCAAAGCATCTAAAGTTTTTTTATAAACAACTTCGTATTCAGAAACCGCTTCTTCGCTAAAAAGCAACTTCTCCTCTATCTTTATCTGGACCCTCTCAAGGATATCCTTGCAGTAGTCACCGATTAATTCAAAGTCTTCCACCATCTCCGCAAAGAGTATCGCGCTCTCCCTCAGCTTCGCATCAACCGGGTATTTGCCTTTAAGCACCAAGGCGGAGGTTATTTCTTTTTCCATATCATTTAACTTATTCTCATCTTCCAAAATCCCCGGCATAAGCTCGGCGTTATGTTCCATGAAAGTGCGATGAGTCATCTCCCACATAGAGCAGGTAATCTTAGCCATATCGGTGATCCTATTCTTAATAGGCTTATTCTCGCTCATTTAGCATCTCCGCTTTTATTTTATCGGTCTTCTCTTGGCACAGCTTCACCAGATCCCATCCGTTCATTATTTTTTTATTATCCGGCTTCTTAATTACTGCCACCCTTTCCGTGCAGCAATAACAAGGGTCAACCGCAGCCAAAGTCAAAGTAGCATCCGATATCGTCCCGCCGATTGCCGATACTTTATCAGACGCTACATTCATATAGCTTGGGGAACGTATCTTATGCCTTACCGGCCGGTTTGTGCCGTCGCTCTTTATATAATGGAAACATTCCCCCCGCGGCGCTTCAACCCTGCCTATGCCCTCACCCGGCGGAATGTCTTTCACGTTTGCGTCAATATCGCCCTTGGGTATTTTATTTAGGCATTGCTGAATTATATTTATTGAGTCCTGCATTTCCAAGACCCTCACCATGGTCTTAGCGTAGATATCCCCGTCTTTTTCCAGAACAACATTCCAGTCAATACTATTCAGCAAAAACGTGCCGTACGGTTCATCGCGGCGTATATCAATATTGACACCTGAGGCCCGGGCCGTAGGGCCGACTACGCACCAGTCAATCGCCTGATCTTTAGTCAAGGTCCCGACGCCTTTAAGGCGCATTTTAATAACAGGATCATCCTCTATCGCCCCGCGAAGCATTTCTATTAAAGGATTTAATTCATCCAATGTCTTCTTCAGTATAGGAATATCCTCATCTTTTATATCCCGACGCACGCCGCCGACTTTAAACATGGCGTAATTATTGCGGTTTCCAGTCACCATTTCAAACATATCCAATACCGGCTCCCGGTATTTCCACGCCCACATCCAAATGGTATTATACCCGATGAAATGCCCGGCTAAACCCAGCCATAGAAGATGGCTGTGGATCCTCTGCAGTTCATCGATGATGGTGCGGATATAAAGGGCGCGCTCCGGGACGATATTCGCCTCCCCTCCGAATAAATTCTCAACCGCCAGGACAAAAGCATAAGGATGGCTGGATGAACAAATACCGCATATGCGTTCGACTAAAAACGCCACCTGATCATAATGCCGGCTTTCGGAAAGTTTTTCTATCCCCCGATGGTTGTAACCGATAACAATGTCTATATCGACGACCTTCTCACCTTCGACATAAAGCTGAAAAAACTCCGGCTCCTCCTGTAAAGGATGATACGGGCCAATAGGCACAATTACTTTATGGCTCATCTCTTCTCCTTAAAGGATAATCATTTTCCGGCCAGTCATCAGCCAGAAGCAGTTTTCTTAAATCAGGGTGGCCCTTGAAATTCACGCCGAACATCTCCCAAATTTCACGCTCAATCCATTCTGCACCGCGAAATTGCTTCGCTATAGAATCGATTTCCGGGTTATTCTTATCTTCAATCAAGGTACGCACCGAGTAAAGCTCCCCTGCCTTATCAAAACTGAAATGATAGAGTATTTCAAGCCCGTGCGGAGTATCGACGCATGTTGCGGTAGAGAATCTTAATCCTAGTTCTTTAAATAAAAATTCGACTATCCTGTAAATATCGCTTTTATCTACGGAAAAATAAATCCTTCTGGCCGACTGATCCTGCCATTCTTTTATTTTATTCCCTAATCCCTCTTTAATCCTGTCCCGCATTTCCATAAAATTTATCTGCCTTTCCGAATCTTACTTACCAGTTTTACGATACCGTCAATTATGGCCTCAGGCCGAGGAGGACAACCCGGGATATAAAGATCAACTAGCAATATTTTATCCAACGGCTCATCAACATTATAACTGAACCTGAACATGTGGCGCGAAAGCGCACACTGGCCGACTGCCACAACCAGACACGGTTTGGGCGCCTGCTCATAAATCTTTTTCATGCGCGGCACAGCCTTTTTATTCATTGCCCCGGTAATGAATAATACGTCCGCCTGCCTTACCGAGCCTATTAACTGGATACCGAATCGCTCAATATCAAAGCGGGGGGTAAAACAATCCAGTATTTCAATGTCGCAGTTGTTGCAGGAACCGCAGCTGACATGAAAAACCCAGAGAGATTTTGTTAATGCTTTTTTTCTTAAATCCATTATACTCCCAATAATGCCAAAACTACGGCCGCTGACGCCAATATTGCCGGTAGGCCCCAGAAGAAACGTAAAATCTGGTCCACCCTTAAACGCGGATTGGTATTTTTTATCAAGATTATGACTATCAATAAAGCCGCATATTTTATGAAAACAAATGCCGGGCTTAAGTCCCTGCCCAGGAACAAAATAATCGCGAGAAGCGGCAGGCTATATAACAATATTGCCTTGGTCAATTTAAACGCGGCTAAGGGTAGGCCTGAGTATTCAATCAATGCCCCGCACATAAGCTCCTGCTCAGCTTCGGATACGTCAAAAAGTCCTAAGCCCAGTTTTGCCTGTATGCAAAGAAAAACGACCAGAAAAGCCAGGAAGCCTGAAATAGAAAAAATGTTTGAGCCGAAATATGTCTGCTGGGCAATTATCCCGGATAATTGTATTGCGCCTGCGCTTTTGATTATGACCGCTACTACTGCCAGTAAGAAAGGAAGTTCATACGCTAAAACCAATTTCATCTCCCGGCCTGCTCCCATAGAAGCAAGCGGGTTCCTTGACGCAAAAGCTCCAAGCATCAAAGTTACCGGCGGGATGACGAGAAGATAAATAACCACGAGCAGGTCTCCGTTAAACCCAAACGGCTTTAAAAATATATTATTACCCAAAATCGTTGCCACAAGCGCTGCGCTCAGGCACCCTATATAAGGCGAAAACAAAAAAGTCGCCTGAGCATGGCTAGGTAAAATAATTTCTTTCCCCGATAATTTAACGATATCAATAAAGCTTTGATACCAGGGGGGACCGGCGCGGTATTGCAGGCGCGCGGTGAGTTTCCGGTCAAACCAACAGGCAAACAAGCCGACTGAGGCGCTAAAAAGAAACCCGGGGAATATTAAATAATTAAACAGAGTATTCATTTCTTCTTCGGCGGCTGAATATCTTCCCTTGACCATTTAAGGGAATGCACCGCAAGATGCTCTCCAACTAAATAGATATTATCCTCTAAATTTTCTTCCACTTCCTTTATCTCTACGGCTTTATGCGGACAGGTAACCAAACAGATGGGAAGCCTGTCTGCTAAACCTATGCAATAATCGCATTTTGAGTCCAAATAAGGGATAAAATCCTGAAAGATAATCCCGAATGGGCAGGCGATTGTGCAGCTCTTACAGCTTGTGCAGCGCATCTTATAGCGCTTGATATGGCCGTCATTTGCCCTTTCCAATGCATTATGATAACATGAACTTACGCAAGGCGCCTCTTCGCAATGCCGGCAGATAGTAGCGAAGGTCGCGTATTCGCGCAAAGAGGTAATCCCGTTATTCTGCGGATGGTAAAAATAATCACAGGATACTTTGCAGCTTTCACATTTATTGCAGATGTCTAAATCTATAAATAGCCTCTTCATATTTAATCCCAAATATCGTGGATGTCCTTCAACTGCCCGTAGGTGAACACCGGGCCGTCTTTACAGACATAATATCTGCCTATGCGGCAATGGCCGCATTTACCGAGGCCGCAGGACATATTTTTCTCCATTGAAAGATAAATATCCTCATGCCGAAAGCCCAAATCCAGTAATTTTAAAGTAACAAATTTCATCATAATCGGCGGACCGCAGACTATTGCCTTGCTCATGCTAAAATCTAAAGGCACGTCTTTCAATATGGTCGTTACCAAGCCGACATTTCCCTGCCAACTGTTATCCCCTACATCAACGCTAGTAATAACATCTACCTTGTCTTTTCTTGCCCACTCCGGTATGGCGTTTTTAAAAACAATATCCGCCGGGGTGCGCGCGCCGTAACGCAGGAATATTTTTTTATAATCGCCTATTCTAGCGAATAAGCTGAACAATAACGAACGCAGTGGAGCGAGGCCTACGCCTCCACCTACGATTAAAATATCGTTTCCTTTGAATTTATCCAGCGGATAACCTTTGCCGTAAGGGCCACGCAAGCCAACAATAGCGCCTTTTTCCAGATTATGAAACTCAGCCGTTACTCTTCCCGCCTTCATTATCGTTACTTCGAATTTTTCCTTAATATTCGGGTCTGAAGAAGGCGTAAAGGGTGCCTCCCCTATGCCCGACACAGTCAATTCAATAAACTGGCCTGTAACAAAAGAGAGTTTTTCCTTGGGTCTTAAAACAAACGTTTTAATTACCGGAGTCTCCTGAATCACTTCTTCAATAACTGCCTCAACCGGCTGGTATATATTTTTGTTCATATAGCTTTCTTAAAATGTAGCGGATATCAATTTTCCCCGGGCAGACATCAATGCACCTTCCGCACCCGCAGCAGGCTTGATACCCCAGATTATCCACAAAAAAATCAAATTTCTTCATATAGCGGTTACGCAGCCTCATATAGCGCATACGTAACGGATTTGCACCTCCTGCGACGCGGGTGAAATTTTTCAATAAACAACCGTCCCATGCGCGCGTTTTTTTGTTACTTTCCTGCTGCATTTCATCGTTTAAGAGGAAACAATGGCAGGTGTCGCAGATAAATATACAGCCGCCGCATTCAACGCAGGTCTTCATCTGCTCCTGCCAGATACCTGAATTAAAACCGCTTCTGACAATATCCTGAAGTGTTTCTTTTTTGGGGATTTTGTGGTACTGGAGGTGCTCTTCCATCCTGTTTATGACGGTTTCCCTTTTTGCCGACCTTCCAGAGAGCTGGCCGAAGGTAGCGGCAAGTAAAATATCTTTCAGAGAATCGGCTATTTTTTTTGCTTTTATGGTAGCTATATCCACGAGGTAACCGTTACCAAGCGGCGAGAGGTTAAAATCAAAGCCTTCCGCGCAATGCGGATTTATCTCAAACGCCCTGCAGAAACAGGTCTCTTTAAAGGACGGGCAGTCGCCGGTAATTATGAGTGTTGAATCCCTCCTTGCTTTATAAGCAGGGTCTTCTCCAATGCCGCCTAAGAATACAAAATCCTGCACCTTTAGAGAAAAAAGGTCGCAGTTTTTTATGCCGGCTATTGCCAGTGGTTTTTCTTTCGGTTTTTTTACGCTGTTTTCTTCAAAATACTCACAGATCTCTTCCTTAAAATGGGCAAAAAAAGTGCGGGTAGGCTCTACGGCGCGGTATTCATTAAAAACTATATCTTCTTTATTGAGTTGGGAGTATTTCTTGATAAGGTAATCTTCGGAAGGCAAACTGAACCCGTAGTCGCACTTTGGCTTAAACGGGCTCTTGATTTCTATCGGAATATAAAGCTCGAAGTCTAATGCTATCCGCTCATAGAACTTAAAAATATCTTCGTTCTTTAGAAATAACGTTTCCATCCAAAAACATTTCTCTTGATTACTATTTGGGTGAGTAATAGAGACTAAATCTTAGCATAAGTCAACGGGAATGTCTATAATATTTTGGAGCTATTTTGACAATCTTTCCCTGACTAAATCGCTGACCAGCTTCCCAGAAGTACAACCGGCAACTTTAGCGTTCACTTCCTTCATAACCTTGCCCATATCCTTCATGCCGTGCGCATCCATTGCAATAACAGCTTCTTCTATTACTTTCTTTATCTCATCAGCGGAAAGTTCCGGAGGCAGGTAGGCCTTTAATATATCCAGCTCCTTCTTCTCTTTATCCGCCATCTCAGGACGGCCGCCCCTGGTAAATTGTTCTACCGAATCCTGTCGCTGTTTTATCTGTTTTTTTATAATGCTAACCGTTTCAGCGTCGTCAAGCGAGTTCTTCTTCTTGGAGATTGCCACATTCATCATCTCGGCCCTTAGGAAACTTAAAACCGAACTCCTTAAAGAATCCCTTGCTTTCATCGCTTCTTTATAATCATTCAAGATTTTTTCTTCTAGCATAATGCCTCCTTCTTTTATTTAAAAATTACCTACCGCCAAAAAGACTGTAACATAAAACCGCAAAGACAATGCAGGTTACAATGACATACATTGTATCCCGCTGGCGCAAAAAAGCAAAAATAGAAAAGGCAACCCGGGCTATCGGCGTAGCGATTAAAACCAGAATCCCCAACTGAATCAAACCTTTCCCGTCAAGGGAGAAAGCATATTTTATAATGCCGGCTACGTGGCGCAGCTTTTCCGGCTCTCCCTGAAAGACTTTATAATTAGATAAAGTAAGGCCATTGCTAAATACATAAACCAGGCCGCCGAGCATAACCAGCGAAGCTGATATGATAACGCCCATCCTCAGAAGGTTACCTATAAATTTCTCAGGTCCTTGCATCTTAAATATACCCCTTTATCCCCGAATATATCATCTGGATGGCTAATAAGAAAATGATTATACTGAAAATAATGCGTAAGTTTTTTGTTTCAGCGCCAAACAAGCGCCGGGCGCCTATCAGGGATCCCGCTAATATCCCTAATACAACCGGCATGGCTAAGAGAGGATCAATATACCCCCGCCTAAGGTATATCCCTGCTCCCGCAGCTGCAGTAACGCCAATCATAAAATTACTCGTTGCGCTAGATACCTTAAAAGGAATACGCATCGCGTGGTCCATGGCAACCACTTTAAGCGCGCCAGAACCAATTCCCAATAATCCCGAAATACCGCCAGCTAAAAACATAATACAAAAGCCTACCGGCACGCCCTGAACATAGTAAGACTCAAGACCTCTCCTTACAGGATATGCGCCGTCAAATTTTAAGCGACCGGCTAAAGGATCCGGCTTATTAACTAAGGGCAATTCACCTATGCGTTTTATGGTTAGATATGAGGAATATATAAGGACAAGTCCGAAAATCACTGCAATAGCAGAGCCGGATAATTTTGCGGAGATATATGCCCCCAAGAGCGCTCCAAAGGTAGTAGCCATCTCAAGGAACATTCCTATGCGTATATTGGTAAAACCCTCCTTTACATATGCGGAAGCTGCTCCTGATGAGGTGGCAATCACCGAAATAAGGGAAGCACCGACAGCATATCTGATATCTACGCCGAATACCAACGTCAATAAAGGTATGATCACTACTCCGCCTCCTAAGCCTGTCAAAGACCCAAGGAACCCGGCACTCAACGACGCCAGCCAGATAAGCGCGGAAAAGAGTAATAGGTTCATAAGTTACTATATCTTACCACCCGTGTGCCCTAATGGCAATTTTAAAAATATTTTCTTTTGAAATACAAGGAGACGTTCACGAGGCTTATAAGTACTGGAACCTCTACTAACGGGCCGATTACCGCTGCAAATGCAGCGCCTGAGTTTATGCCAAAGACAGCTACCGCCACAGCTATAGCCAGTTCAAAATTATTGCTTGCCGCAGTAAACGACAGTGTTGCCGTCTTGGCGTATCCGGCATTAAACTTCCTGCCCATATAGAAGGATATCAGAAACATTAATACGAAGTAAATAAGCAGCGGCAGCGCAATCCTTAAAACATCCAGCGGGATGTGGAGAATGTATGCGCCTTTTAAAGAAAACATAACAATGATCGTAAAGAGCAGTGCTATTAATGTTACCGGGCTGATTTTGGGAATGAACTTCTCTTCGTACCATTCTTTATTTTTTAGCCTTATAAGGATAAAACGCGTCACAATACCACCAATAAAAGGAATCCCTAAGTAAATAAAAACGCTTTCTGCAATCTGAACTATTGTTACGTGCACCGCAACCCCTTTTAATCCAAACCATGTGGGAATAATGGTAATGAATACCCAAGCATAGACGGAATAAAATAACACCTGAAATATGGAATTAAAAGCAACAAGGCCGGCGCAATATTCGGTATCCCCTTTGGCCAGATCATTCCAAACAATCACCATGGCGATACAGCGGGCAAGGCCGATCATTATTAAACCAACCATGTATTCCGGGTAATTGTGCAGTAACGCTATCGCTAGTAAAAACATCAAAACCGGACCGATAATCCAGTTCTGCACCAGTGATAAAACCAGTACTTTAGTATTGTGGAAAACATCTCCGAGTTCTTCATACTTGACTTTAGCCAGAGGCGGATACATCATGAGAATTAAACCAATGGCAATCGGGATATTAGTTGTTCCTACCTGAAATTTATTCCAGAAATTCACTATCTGCGGATAAAAATAACCCGAAAAAACACCCATGCCCATAGCAAGAAAAATCCATATGGTTAAAAATTTATCCAAGAATGGTAATTTTGGCTTTCCTTCAGTTGTCTTATTTTTTGCGTAAACCATAGCCTCGCTAAACTAATATTTTTTGCAGCAGCTTGAGTTTTTCCTACTTCTTTTCCAAAGTTCCGTTGCCCACAAAGGAAATGAGGATATGCCAACCACAAGGACCCAATCAAACAAACCCAAGGCTTTAGTCTTGAATACCTTCTCTAAAAACGGATTATTATCGTCTTGAGGCTTAAATTGAAATGAATTTCTTAAACTTTCTCAAGCGGCTGTCAAGGCCGGCTAATGTAAGCTGCGCTGTCCTGTTCAGCCCGAAATCTTCAACGTTAAAAGAAGCAGCTATGGTGCCGTAGGCGATTGCTTTTCTGACAGCCGAAGCATCCGTTCTTTTAACCTTTGCCAGATACCCCATGAACCCGCCGGCAAAAGTATCCCCTGCTCCGGTCGGATCCACCACGCAATCCGTAGGATAAGCGGGAATAGAGAAAATAAAATCATCGCTATAAAATAACACTCCGTGCTCGCCCTTTTTGATTAAGACCATCTCCGGCCCAAAGCGGCGTAAAGTTTTAGCTGCCTTCATTAAATTTACTTCAGCCGTTAAACTTCTTGCTTCCTGATCATTAGCCACATAAATATCTACTTTCTTCAAAAGCCTTAATAGCGACTTACGCTTATGGTTTATCCAGAAATTCATGCTGTCTAGGCCGATTAAACGAGGAGAATGCATCTTCTCCAGTAGGTTGTTTTGGATGTCGGGGTCTACATTAGCTAAAAAAATATATTTAATGCCTTTCTGCGATTCGGCGACAATAGGTTTAAAAGCGGAAAGCACCCCAAGGTCCGTGTTTAAGGTAAGCGCGGTATTTAAATCCCCCTGGTATTCCCCCTCCCACTTAAAAGTCTTGCCTTTACCTTTTATAAGTGAAGTAAGGATGACCCCTTTTTTCTTTAAAAATGTAATGTGGCGCAAGGGAAAATCTTCTCCCACAATAGCCACTAAGTTAACTTTTACAAAAAGCCGCGCGGACATCGCAAAATGCGCAGCTGAACCACCAAGCATATGCTTCTTTATACCGTAAGGCGTCTTAACCGTATCCAGTGCCACTGTCCCTAAAACCAATATACTCATGAATTAATTATGCTCCTTTAGAAATTGTTCAAAATATCCTGGAAACGGAGATGTCAAATTAATCGGTTTTCCCGTTATCGGATGTAAAAAATTTAAAGACTTTGCGTGCAACATCAGCCGTTTCGCTCTTAGGGTAAAATCCTTCCTAAAAACAAACTTTGTCTCTCCTACCAAAGGGTGATTTAAATATTTAAAATGTATCCTTATCTGGTTTGTCTTGCCGGTTAAAGGTTCGACCTCAACTACGCTGAAATTACTTTTCCCGGCTACTACCCTGAATTTCGTCTGAGCGGCTAAGCCGCCGATATCGGTCTTTATCTCTCCCGTTTCTTTCTTTAAATTACCATGCACAAAAGCAAGATATGTTTTTTTTATCAATTTATCTTTAAAAAGCAGCATCATTTTTTTCTGGACAGCCTTACCTTTGGCATAAATCATTAAGCCTGATGTGTCTTTGTCTAAGCGGTGACAAGGATGCAGCCGCCACGGAATATTCCTACTTTTTAAGTCTTCGTTAAGGATGCTGGTGAGGGTACGGCTTTCGTTTTTAGGCGAGGGGATACTTAATAAACCCGCTGGCTTATCTACCACCAACAACCACTCATCCTCATAAATCACGGGGATGTTCACTAGATAATCTCCAGCATCCTATCAATGGCCTTTTTAGCTTTCAAGCGGATCTCATAGGGGACTTTTACTTCTTCCTTCATTTCTTCCAGCGCCCAGAGGATTTTTTCCTGAGTCGTGCGTTTCATATTCGGACAAATTGCTGCTTCTGATGCCGGATAAAATTCCTTGCTCGGGTTATCCTGTTTAAGACGGTAAATTAACCCAACTTCGGTCCCGATGATGAACTCCTTTGCTTCACTTTCCTTGGCAAATCTGGCCATCTGGCTCGTAGAAAGCACTTCATCCGCCAACGCCACTACTTGAGGCGTACATTCAGGATGGACCATTACTTTGGCAAAAGGGTGGAATTTCTTCTCTCTCTTTATGTCTTCGGGCAGGATTTTAACGTGCGTCGGGCAGTAACCGTTCCATTGGATAAGTTTACGCCCTGTCCTTTTGGAAACAAAATCCCCCAGATATTTATCAGGTACGAAAATGATTTCTTTCCATTCTTTCAGGTAATTGACCACGGCAATTGCATTGGTGGAAGTACAGCAATAATCAAGTTCCGCTTTAACCTCAGCCGAAGTATTCACATAACCTACCACTACGGCGTCCAGATGTTCTTTTTTTAACTTTCTTACGTCTTCAGGCCTAATCATATTGGCCATGGGGCAGCCGGCATTGATATCCGGGACAATCACTTTTTTTTCAGGAGAGAGGATTGCCGCAGTCTCAGCCATGAAATGCACTCCGCAGAAAACTATCACTTTTGAGGCAGTTTTAGCCGCAGCCCGGCTCAACTCTAAAGAGTCACCGCGTAAATCCGCTACATCCTGCACCTCCGGCAACTGATAATTATGCACGAGGATTATTGCATCGCGTTTCTTTTTCAACTCTTCAATTTTCTCGGCTATATCGCTTTTAAAAAATTTATTTTGCATTACTCTAGCACCTTCTCTATGCAGCCGCCTCCCAACACCAGCCCTTTTTTGTAGAATACTGCCGCTTGCCCAGGAGTAATCGCAAACTGCGGTTCGTTAAACCGAACTTTGATTTTATTTCTAAGCGGAATAATCCAGGCTGTTTCTTCCTGATGATTATATCTTATCCTCACCCCTGCTGCAACTTTCTTTTTAATTTTTTCGTTCACCCAGTGCGGGTTGCTCAAGATGAATTCTTTCTTTAAAGCCTCTTCCTTCCTTCCTATGGTAATCTCGTTATTATTGGGATTAATTCCGGTTACATAAACAGGGTACCCTTTAGCAATACCCAAGCCTTCGCGCTGCCCCGTGGTGTAAAATGCTACTCCCCTATGCTTACCTAATATATTGCCTTTAGAATCCAGAATAACCCCAGGCTTAATTCTATTCCCCAATGCTTTCTCCAGGAACGGCCGGTAATTAACCTGCGGCAGGAAACAAATCTCCTGGCTTCCTTTCTTCTCTGCTACGCTTAAGCCAAATTTTCTTGCCATTTCTCTGACTTCAACCTTGGTATAATTCCCAAGAGGAAAAAGTATATGCCTTAGCTGACCTTGGTTAAGGCGGTATAAAAAATATGATTGATCTTTATGCAAATCTTTGGCCTTCTTAAGTAATAATCCATTCTTTGTTTTTACGATACGGGCATAATGGCCTGTGGCCAGGTATTTTGCATCTAAAGAGAGCGCCTTTTTAAGAATAGTGCCAAACTTTAAGTACTGGTTGCAGCGCACGCAGGGGTTAGGAGTGTGGCCGCGCGCGTATTCATTCAAAAAATCCCTGATTACATAATCATTCAGGGGTTTCTGCATGTTCAGGACATAATGCTTTATACCTAATTTATGCGCAACGCGCTGTGCATCCTCAATACCCTGAATCCCGCAGCAGGCAGGTTTTTTACGTTCAACATCAATTAAACTAAAACACATAGTAATACCGATAACTTCATAGCCTTCATTCTTTAATAATGCCGCGGTAACAGAAGAATCCACCCCTCCGCTCATCGCCACCACTACCCGTTCTTTTTTCATAGTATGGTAATTATAGTATATTTTGACGGAAAAGAAAAGGGGTCGGAATTAATTCCGACCCCTTCTTTTGTTCTCTAATCCTTAAAGGATTATATGCGGGTTACTTTGGTAGCCTGCTCACCTTTAGGTCCCTTCTCGATCTCGAACTCAACATCCTGTCCTTCTTCGAGAGATTTATAGCCATCACCCTGTATAGCGGAGAAATGAACGAATACATCACTTCCCGATTCAGGAGTAATAAACCCGTACCCTTTCTGGTTTGAGAACCACTTTACTTTACCTTTTGCCATTATTAATTTCCTCCTTCCTTTCTGAAATTATTAGGAAGTAAACCCCGTTAGAAATCTTAGCCATCTTATTACCTGCTAGACTTTCGTTCTAACGGGGTAAATAATGACTTTTGTAACAAAAAACCGTAAGAGCGAATTCCTTCTCGTCCTTACGGCCCAAGACTTCTACTCCTTGTTTACCACTAACGCAAAGGAGTATACACTACGGAAATCCATTTGTCAATAGAATAGTTTAATTAAGCGGTGACGGTATCCACTTCACCTAAGTTGAAGTATCCCAAGACGTTAACCTTGGCCTTGGATTTTCCCACAAGCCAATCATGGTATTTTTTCATAAAACGGTCATGCTGGACTTTCGTTTCCCACTTATAGACAGAGGCGTATTGGTTCTTAAATCCGAAGCGCTTAACGGTATGATACGCGATGAAGCCCTTAGCTTTCTTTGTGTAGCTGGCCCACATTAAGCTGTCCTTACGGTATTTGGCCACCTCTTTGGGCTGGATTTCAAATAATACGCTATGTATAAACATATTCAATCCTTTCTTTTTTAAGGTTTTAGCGATTTAAGTATAGGGTACACCCTGTTAAAAATATCTTCAAGTTCATTTTTCTTCGTAGAAAGTGGCAGGAATAAATAAATTACGTCTCCCAACGGCCGTAAGATAAGATTGCTTTTTAACCCCTTTTTATAAACTTTAAGGGCCATTCTTTTTTTGAAACTAAAACCCTCTTTTGATTTTTTGTCTTTAACCAGCTCTATGCCTGCGATTAATCCGATATGGCGCACATCTCCGACAAAAGGTAAGCTTCTAATTCTCTCCAGCCCGGCTTGGAATATGGGCTGGAGCTTCTTAACATTGGAAAGCGTATTTTCTTCCTCAAATACCCGTAAACTGGCCAAGCCCGCAGAACAAGAAACAGGGTTAGCAGTATAGGTATGCCCGTGATAAAAGGTCTTTTTCTTTTCATAATCCGCATAAAACTCACCGTATATCTTATCTGTGGTCAGGGTAGCTGCTAATGGCAGGTATCCTCCGCTTATCCCTTTGGATAGGCATAGAAAATCCGGCCGGATATTATTTACATGCTCATAGGCAAACATTTTTCCCGTGCGGCCGAATCCCGTAGCTACCTCATCTAAAATCAAATGTGTGTTATATTTCTTGGCAAGGGCGGCGATTCTTTCCAAGTACTCTTTAGGATAAACTATCATTCCTGAAGCGCACATAACCATAGGCTCAAGGATTATCGCGCAAATCTCATCTGCTTTTTCCTTTAAAAGTTTTTCTGCTCGATTCAAGCAGTCAATATTACATCCTGACCGCTTTAGACCAAGCGGGCAGCGGTAACAATATGGAGAGGGCATTTTAATGGACGGGGAAAATAGGGGCGAAAAAACTTCATTAAACAAATCTACTCCGCTTACACTCATGGTACCGACGGTGTCACCGTGGTAGCCGTAATCCAGAGAAATAAATTTACGTTTTTTATTTTTGCCGCTATTACGCCAGTATTGAAAAGACATCTTAAGCGCGACTTCAACCGCAGTTGAGCCGTTATCCGAGAAAAAGACTTTGCTGAACTTACCCCTTGTCAAAGCAACTAATCTTTCAGCCAGAAGAATTGCCGGTTTATGCGTGAAGCCGGCAAATAGCACATGTTCCAATAAATCCAGTTGTTTTTTAATTGCGCTTTTTATCTTGGGATGATTGTGGCCGTGGACATTACACCACCAGCTTGAGATAGTATCGTAATAGAAATTGCCTTTACTGTCATAGAGCTTGATTCCTTTGCCTTTCTCTATCAATGGCGGCGGAAAATTCCGGCAATCCTTCATTTGGGTATAGGGATGCCAGAGATATTTAAGATCTTTTCTTATCCAATTATCCATACTTAAGCCCTTTCCATAATTTCACCTGCAAATAGCTTAAATTTTTTGTATAATACATTATAATCCTTTACCCAAGGCAAAATCCCAAGTACCCTTTCACCGGTTAATTCTTTGATTATTTTAGGGTTATCTTCAAGGATTATCCTATTTTCCCCGGGCATATTATTAAAAATTACGCCCAGAATATTTAATTTTCTTTTTCTTAGCGACTCAAGAGCCGTAAGCGTATGGTTAATTGCGCCTAATTTATTCCCCGCCACCAATAACACGCCAAGCTTCAGTTTTCCCGCCAAGTCAATAATCAAGCTCTTATGGTCAAAGGGCACCAATACTCCGCCTGTGCCTTCAACAATTACCCGGTTAAATTTAGCTGATAACGCTTCAAAATTCTTCATGATTTTCTTTCCGCTGATTTTTTTACCTTCGGCCTTAGCGGCTAGATGCGGGGAAGCCGGAAATTTAAAAACATAAGGAACTGTATCATTCAAATGTCCCCTTATATAGTTTTTGCTCTTTCCCATAATCGCAAGATGGACTTTGATATCCAACGGCAAGCTAGCAGAACCGGTTTGCACCCACTTCTGTGTAATTACGCTCTCACCCTTTTCTAAAAGATATTTAGCGAGAAGCCCTGAAATTACTGTTTTACCTACTCCCGTATCTGTGCCGGTAATGAATATCGCCTTTTTCATTTTTTAACTACGCAAAAGAAGACCTGATAAGTGGCTTCAATCCTGCCAAACTTATCCAGGTAAGCTGCTTCAATATCCCTGATTATCCTGCGGTTAAAATATAACCTACCTTCTGAGTTATTCCCCCTTATACCCGAATATTTTATCTTCTTTAATAATTCAGCGAGGCTAGAGAAATTCTCCTTATACCTGGCTTCCTGAATCTCAACTTCACTGAACTCAATCTTAAGGAATCTTTCCAATCTAGCCTTAGTGATAAATTTACTTGCCGAAGTTGAGATATCCTTTAAGACCGAACCTAAAGAGATATTTAATTCAGAGAATGTCTGCGGCCCGAATACGCTAAAGGCGATAACCCCTTCTTTTTTAAGGTAGTTTTTATATGCTTTCAGGGTTTTCTCTAAATTTTCAAACCAATGGAAACAGGCATTAGAAGTTATCAAATCAAACCTTTCCCTTAAATTTAACTTTTCCGCATCCGCATTAATAAAGCTTATCTTTTTTCCTTTAGCCCTGCTATTGGCAAGCTCAACCATTTTATCCGAAATATCCACAGCTTTAATTTCAGCATCCCGGAACCTTTGCCTTAAAAGGAACGTAAAGTTTCCGGTGCCGGAGCCTAACTCAAGGATCTTAAAGAAGCTGCCTTCGGGCATCCTGCTTAATAGCTTTTGGCCGGCCTTTCTCTGCACAGACGCATACCTATCATAAAGATGCGCGTACCTTGAAAAGTTATTTACGATTATTTTTTTATCCATGGAATATGTCCTTAAAAGAGGAGCTTAAGAATAGGGCATGTCCTACTTTTTGAACGCTGACAAACTCAGCTTTTGGCAATTGAGCCTTTATAGCTAACGCTTCTTTAAGCGGAGCGATAATATCCGCGCTGCCATGAAAAATCCTCAAGCTCTCTATTTGTTTTAAAGAATTAATATCTAACGCTACCCGGGAAAGATAATCCAATCCCGCAATTAAACCTAATAATTCCTGTTTCTTAAGGTAATCTTTCAACAACTCCTTCCTAAACCAGCTTAGGCCCTGCCTGTCATTGCGGCTAAAACAATCAAGGTAGAATTTATAAAGCCAGGCAACCCTGTTTTTTTTAAGCTTCTCTTCTATTCCGGTTAATGCTTGCACTTTGTATTTTTCCCGCATCCCTAAAAGGATTAGTTGTTCTACGTTATCGCGGTTCCTGACCGTAAAATCAGCTGCCAGGAACCCACCCAAAGACCAGCCAAGTATTGAAATTTTAGCGATAGAGTTACTCTTCAGATATTGCGATAAATCTTGCGTAAAACTGAAGGGCGAGAATTCTGATACTAAGAGATAATTATAATTCAGCTCAAGCGGCTGGAAAATCCGGTAGTCCGTTGCCCAGCCCGGTATTAAAACTAAATTATCCTTAAAACCCCTATTAACAAATTTTATTTCCAACATTTTAATCAGGCTTAGCTTAAAGTTCTAATAAGCCGGTCTACATCCTCTTTTTCATGATAAAAGGTCAAACAAAACCTTAAACGGGCTTCATTCTTAGGCACGCTAGGCGGGCGTATCGCTAAAACCCAAAACCCGGCATTTTGAAGTTTCTTAGCCAGCTCTAGCGCTTTTAAATTATCCCCCACAATCAAAGGCACAATTTGAGAGTAACCTTTTATCTCAAAGCCGCAATTCAGTAAGCCTTTGCGAAAATAATCTGCAAGCTTTAAAATTTTTTCTCTCCTGCCGGGTTCCTCTTTAATTAATTCAATACCCGCTAAATTCGCGGCAATTACCGCAGGAGGCAAAGCGGTTGAATAAATGAAACTCCTGCAGGTATTTATCAAATAGTCAATTGTTTTTTCGGAAGCAGCCAGATACGCCCCGAAACTTCCCAAAGCCTTGCTAAAGGTACCCATAATAAAATCCACTTTTCCTTCCACCCCTTCTTCTTGCGCCAAACCGCTTCCCTGCGGGCCGAAAACTCCCGTAGCGTGCGCCTCATCCAGGAAAATTTCGCAATCATACTTTTCTTTTAAGCGCACAATTTTTTTTAAGGGCGCTTTATCCCCATCCATACTAAATATGCTCTCCGTAATAATCAGCGCCTTTTTAAAATTCCCTCTTTCTTTTTTAATAAGCAATTCCAGGTGGTCCGTATCGTTGTGGCGGAAACGGAATGATTGCGCTCCGGATAAATTTATGCCGTCAATCAGGCTGGCATGGTTTAAGCGGTCTGAAAAAATGCAGTCATCTTTGCCGTATAACGCGCTGATTATCCCAATATTTGCCTGATATCCGGAATTAAATACCAACGCCGCTTCTTTATTTTTAAACTTAGCCAGCCTTTTCTCTAGTCTATGGTGTAATTCCGAATCTCCGCTCAAGAGGCGCGAGGCTGAATTAGAAGTGCCAAATTTATCGAGTGCTTTGCAAGATGCGGCTATAAGTTTAGGATGCTGCGAGAGGCCAAGATAATCATTAGAAGAGAAATCTATATAGGGCTTATTATTAATAATTATTTTACCTGCCTTGCGCAAGGAAACAGGCCGCAGCATGCGCAGGGTGCCTTCTTGCGCCTTTTTTTTAAGTACTACCTCTACATCTGCCATAGCTTTTTTATTTCCTCAACCAGTTTCCAGTCTTCATCAACCATTCTTCCTTTTATAGTAAGGTACCCACCGATAAGCATCCCGTTTGCTCCGGCCATAAAAGCTAAAGCCTGAAAATCCTTTAATAGAGACTCGCGCCCTGCGGCAATCTTAATGGTCTTACCTTCCAAAATTATCCTAAAAATCGCAATAGTCCTAATGGCTTCTTGTGCAGAAAGTAATGCCTGCCTTTCCATTTGCGTTCCTTTTATCGGTACCAGTATATTTATAGGCACGGAATCCACATTTAACTCTTTTAATGTCAAAACCATATCTATCCTGTCCTGCATATCTTCCCCCATCCCGATTATCCCTCCGGAACATACCTGCAAGCCGCATCTTTTAGCTGCTTTAATGGTATTAAGCCTGTCCTGAAAGGTGTGCGTGGTAACGATTTTCGGGAAGAAACGCGCTGAGGTTTCAATATTATGGTGGTATCGGATAATTCCTGCATTTCTTAATAAAGAGAATCGTTCTTCATCCATGCTTCCCAATGAAGCGCAAATTCGTATTTTGATATTGGTAGAAATTTCTTTAATCGCATCAAGAACCACCCTAAAATCTTTTTCCGATAACTTATCGCCGCTGGTCACGATACCAAAACTCTTTGCGCCAATTTTCTTGGCACGCATTGCCGCTTTGATAATCTCCTCTTTTTTCTTTAGAGGATATGTGTCCAGGCCTGTCGCGTGCTTGCTGGACTGAGCGCAAAATTTGCAATCCTCAGCGCAAAATCCGCTTTTTGCGTTCATAATAGTACAGAGGTCCATAGACTTGCCGGCAAACTTCTCCCTTACCCGGTTTGCCTCTACCACTAAATCCATAATCGGCATTTTAAGTAGTTTTTCTATTCTCTCTCCCTCCATCAAATAATTCCTCTCATACATAATTCCGGCGCTTATTATAATAAGCGCCGGAATAATTGTCAACCTAATTAAATTTATTAGTTTACGGAACTGTTTATCTGCAATGCATTACATCCCCGGCCACAACTTTAACATTCAAACCGGCATCATTACGCAGGATAAGCCCGCCGTCAATATCAATATCAAGAGCTTCCCCTTCATAATGTTTTTTGTGCGTATAGACTTTAACCCTGCGGCCTAAAGTTGTACTGTGTTCTCTCCATTTTCCGATAATAGAGGCAGGGCCCCTATGCTGGAATAGCAAATAATCCGCTTCCAGCTGCCGTAATAACTCCCGCAGTAACTCAATACGGTTTATTCCTTCTTTTTTGTGTTCCTTTAAAGAAGTTGTTCCCGCAATCAAAGTTTTTTTATCGTTATTCACATTCAAGCCTATCCCGATACTTATGAAATTCACCCTGTCTGTTTCGGCGCTTAACTCGGTAAGTATGCCACCCAATTTCTTATTATGGATTAATATATCGTTCGGCCACTTTATTTGCGCATCCAGCGTACATATTTTTTTAACCGCCTCGCAAACACTTACTGCCGAAAGCAATGTCAGGATAGATGCTTCTGACGGTGGTATTTTTGGCCGTAAAATCAAAGACATATAAATTCCTTTATATTTGGGGGAAAACCAAATCCTGCCTAGCCTGCCCTTGCCTTTTGTCTGCGTTTCCGCTAAAATAAGGGTTCCTTCCTGCGCACCTGTAATGCCGAGCTTGAGCGCTTCATTCATAGTAGAAGCTACGGAATCAAAATAATAGATTTTCCTTCCCACAAATTTTGTTCCCAAATTACGGCTAACTTCAAATTCAAAAAGGCGATCCGGGGTTTCTTTGAGCCGGTAGCCCAAATGGGGCACAGCCACGATGTCATACCCGGCATCCCTCAATTCCTGAATATGTTTCCAGAGTGCCTGCCGGGATACCCCTAAACGCACACTGATAGCGTCTCCTGAAACATAATCATCTTTATTGCTTAAATATTCTAAGATTTTTTCCTGCATGATTATTTCTTTTCGTAAAGAGGGGACATGGCGCGCAATTTCTCAACCACCTGCGACAGTTGCTTAAGAAAACGACTAATCTCTTCTTCCGTTGTCCACCTACCTATAGTTATACGCAGGGAACCATGGGCGATTTCATGCGGTAGGCCCAAAGCCAGAAGGACATGCGAAGGCTCAAGCGACGTAGATGTGCAGGCGGAACCGGTAGAGCAGGCAATACCCAACAAATCCAGATTAAGCAGCATAGACTCGCCTTCAATGTATTTTATGGAGAAATTCACGTTATTGGGCAGCCTCTTTACGGGGTGGCCGTTAAGAAGGACTTCGGGGATTTTTTTGCTGATTTCAGTTATCATCCTATCGCGCAGCCCGCTCTGGAATTTTGCCTCATTTGCCATATTTTTACTACATAATTCCACGGCTTTTCCTAAGCCCACAATGCCGGGAGTATTCTGCGTAGAAGCGCGCCTTCCTTTTTCCTGATCGCCGCCGTCTAAGAACCTTGTAATACGCGTCCCCTTCCTGAGGTATAAAGCACCTACCCCTTTGGGGCCGTAAAATTTATGCGCAGAAAGCGACAATAAATCCACGTTCATTTCGTTAACATCAACTGGAATGTGGCCGACGGTCTGAACCGCATCAGTATGAAAATAAATCCCTCTTTCTTTTGCGATCCTGCCGATCTCGGTAATAGGCTGAATTGTACCGATTTCGTTGTTCGCATGCATTACTGAAATAAGGACCGTCTTATCGGTTATGGCTTTCTTGATATCCTCCGAGGAAACCAAACCGGTTTTATCCACCCTGACATAAGTAACATTAAAACCGTGTTTCTCAAGGTATTTACAAGGCTCAAGTATTGCATGATGCTCAATGGCGGAAGTTATAATGTGATTTCCCTTTTCCGCCATGGCGGAAGCTATACCTTTTACGGCAAAATTACCGGATTCAGTCCCTCCGGACGTAAAAATAATTTCATCAAGCTTTGCCCCGATAAAAGAAGCGAGTTCCTCGCGGGCATCCTCTACTCCCTTTTTCGCTTCCTGACCGAAAGAATGTATACTTGAAGCATTGCCGTATTTTTCAAAGAAATACGGCTCCATTGCTTTAACTACTTCAGGGTCGGTCGGCGCTGTAGCGGCGTAATCCAGATATATTCTTTTCATTTTATTGCCTCGTTCATGCTTCCGGTACGGTAACCTTCCAAATCAACTGTGATGTAATTATAACCTAACTTTTTCAATTTGTCGACTACGAGGTTGCGTTTAGAGATTAAATTGCGTATTTGTTTATTCTCCACCTCTATCCGGCAGGAACGGCCGTAATCCCTGAGCCTTACCTGCTTAAAGCCGAGCTTCCTTAAAAAAAGCTCTCCTTTATTTATCCGCTTTAGCGCTATTGATGAAATCCTATTCCCATAAGGGATGCGCGAAGCAAGGCAAGCAAGGCTGGGCTTATCCCAAGTAGGGAGTTTTAACTTCCTGCTTAAACAACGGATATCATCCTTGGTAAAACCCGCTTCTTCAAGCGGCGAGCTTATCTTTAATTCTTTTCCGGCAATGCTGCCCGGACGGAAATCGAATTTATCGGAAACATTGCCTGCCTCTAAAACAACCTTAAATTTTTCTGCCCTCGCCATGTCTTTAAGGCGCGAAAAAAGTTCTTTTTTGCAGAAATAGCAGCGGTTAACCGGATTAGCAATAAACTTTTTGTTCCTACCTTCATGGGTGCGGATTATTTTATGACGCACGCCTATAAGCTTTGCTATCCTTCTGGCATAGATGATTTCTTCTTTAGGGTAAGTCGGGGAAACTGCCGTAACTGCAAGCAGATTTTCTCCAGGCAGGGTTTCCGCCGCTATTTTAAGCAGTAAACTGCTGTCAACCCCTCCGGAGAAAGCAATCACGCAGGAATTATATTTTAAGATAAGTTTTTTAAGCTTATCCAGTTTTTTATAAAGCAACAACCTCTTTAACCTCGGGGACTTCCTGCTTTAAAATCCTCTCAACGCCGTTCTTCAGGGTTATTTGAGACATCGGGCAGCAGCCGCAGGTACCAGTAAGCTTAAGCTTCACTACCCCGTCAGCTGTTACTTCTACCAATTCAACATTCCCGCCGTCAGTCATAAGCATCGGCCTGATTTTATCTAAAGCCTTCTCTACTTTTTCTCTCATAAATTGCTCCTTTTTGCTATTATTATAGCATTCAGCTGCTTTATTTGCCACTTTTCTTTAAAACATATTCCAACACAATATCCGCTTCTTTTGCCGCAGCTATGTTAACCCGCGGGGATACTGCGGGCTTATCCTTAATATCGCTCTTTAAATCCCCGACAACCACAAAGTTTTCCTTTATCCTGTGCGTTCTGATTTCATCGCTTGAGCCTACGCCGCCTAATCCGGAAGCAGAAACAATAAATCTGCCTTCGGGTAAAAGCCGATTAACTAACATGCTCTTACCTTCGGAGGTATCAAGACATTCAACAATAATATGGCAGTTTTTAAATAATTCTTTTATGTTATTTTCGGTAATTTTTACTGCTTCTGTTTTAATATCCAATTCCGGATTAACCCTGCAAAGATTTATTTTGAGCGCATCCACTTTTTTCTGGCCGACCTGGTCCAGAAAATAAAACTGCCGGTCTAAATTTGAAGGTGTAATGATATCAAAATCTACGATCTTAAATTTTTTAAAACCGGATCTTACCAGATTAAGGGCGCAATTAGAACCCAACCCTCCTGCTCCGGCTATGCCTATTCTGGTCTCTTCAACCCTGGCGAGGTTCTCTTTCCCGAACTTTTTAATTAAATCTTCCCTGAATGTTTCCATTTTTAGAGCTGCAACCAATCTTTCAGCACCGGCTGGTATCCTTTTCTTTCAATTGCGTCTTTAATTTCATCAACACTTCTTTCGTCCGAAATCCGGAACTGGGCTTGATGAGCGCCCTGATTCAAAGTATGGCCTCCTACGGCTGTAGTTGAACCGGCAGACATCTTGGTAATTCCCAAGGACAGAATATTTTCCCTGAACTCCGGATTCTCACGCGTAGATATTGTTATGCCGACACGCGGCAGGAATAATCTTAAAGCCATTATCATCTGGACGATATTCTTGTCTGTTACGATATAAGGTGCTGTAAAATTTCCTACCTGCGGCCTCAAGCGCGGGAGCGAAATACCAATTTCTACATCTGGAAACTTATCCTGCAGGTATTTTGCGTGTAGCCCCATAAAGAAAGCCTCCTTTCTCCATGGCGCTAATCCCAGTAAAATACCTATATTGACATTACGCATGCCTGATGCGCATCCTCTTTCAGGCGCATCAAGCCTAAAGTTATAATTCTTTTTTGCTCCGGCAAGATGCACCGAATCATAAACTGTTTCGTCGTAAACTTCCTGGTATATTGTTAACCCGTCAACTCCGCAGGAAACCAACTCTGCATACTCAGCTTCTGTAAGCGGAAAAATTTCAATGGATATTGAACTAAAATATTTTTTCAGTACATTCACGCAATCCTTAATGTAGCTTATGGGCGTCATTTTACGGGATTCTCCGGTCAGAATAAGAATGTGTTTTAATCCAGTAGAAGCGATGAACTTGGCTTCTTTTTCAACTTCATCTAGGGAAAGCTTTTTTCTTTTAAAGCTGTTATCCGCGGTAAAACCACAGTAAGCGCATTTATTTTCGCAGTAATCCGATAAATACATTGGTGTATAAAGTTGGATGGTCTTGCCGAAATTACTTATAGTCAACTCATGGGCCCTTGCAGCTATCTCCTCCAAATATTTTTCCGCGGAAGCAGAAAGAAGAGCGGAAAATTGAGAAATACTCACATTATCGGTTAATATGGCAGATTTTATATCTTCCGACTTTTCGTCAAAAGTCTTACCTTTATATTGTGAATAAACTTCATAATAATTCATTTTCTTAAGAACCCCGTTAATGGGCTAGATGCCTGAGCCACATTTGATTGCGCGGGTATACCGCTTAAAAAAGCCTGTCTTCCGGATGAAACCGCCTTGTTAAACGCTTCTGCAAAATTCACCGGATCCGGGGAGATAGCAATAGCAGTATTCACTAATACAGCGGCACTTCCTAACTCCATACATCTACAGGCATCTGACGGCCTGCCTAATCCCGCATCAACGATAATTGGAGCATTGACTTCTTCAATCATTATTTTAACAAGTTCTTCCGTCCTTAAACCCCTGTTACTGCCGATTGGTGAACCTAACGGCATAACAGCGCTGGCTCCGTATTCAACAAGCTTTTTTGCCACAGCTATATCCGGACTCATATAAGGCAAAACGATAAAACCTTCTTTAACTAAAACCTCAGTTGCCTTTAAAACCTCAAGATTATCCGGCAGAAGGTATTTATTGTCCTTTATGATTTCAATTTTAATCCAGTTTCCCGCGCCTACTGCTTTGGCCAAGCGGGCAATCCTTATTGCCTCCTCTGCGTTCCGGGCACCGGAAGTATTGGTCATCACCAAGCATTCTTTAGGGATATAATACAAAATGTTATCCGACTTAGAACCGACATCCACCCTTCTTAAAGCTACCGTTACCACATCCGGACTGACTTTTTCTAAAACTTCCTTCATAACACGGTTGCTTGAAAATTTTCCCGTGCCGATAAATAACCTGTTCTTGATTTTCTTTTTTGCGATTATCAATGCGTCTTCCAATTTATCCTCCTCCGACAAAACTTAAGACCTCTAAAGTATCATCCTGGGCTATTATAATTTTGCGCCATTCTTCTTTAGGCACAATGCGTAGATTATGTTCTACAATAATTCTTTCCAGAAGAAACCCCTTTTCTGCAAGTAAATCGTAGAGGGTTATTCCGGAGTTGAATGATATCTCTTCTCCGTTCAGTTTAACAGACATCTCTCCCTCCTAAGAAATAAAAACCCTTAATGCCAAAAGATTAAGGGTTTTATATTTTTCCCTACGCTGGCATTATCCAGATCAGGTTAAACAAGGGTAATCTGCTTACTTTAAGCAGAACTCTCAGGCTGTCTGACAACCTCCCCTTACTTTTTTATTTTGAAATCACAAAAACCGCATTAAGAGCAAGAAGATTCGGCCAAAACCTAACCCTGCGCAATTTTCCAAGATTATACACCTGGAGAATCTTTATATCTTTACTTTTACAATAATATTTAAAATCGCTGATACTCAAAAACCGGACGTTAGGAGTATCGTACCAGCGGTATGGTAAGGATTTCGTAATCGGGGCCTTGCCTTTAAAAAACATCATAAAGCGCGCCTTTATATGGGCAAAGTTAGAAAAGCCTATAATGACTTTCTTGCCTACGCGAAGCGTCTCCTCTATAACAAAGTCAATTTTTTTGACCTCCTGCATACTCTGATTCAAAATCACGTAATCAAAGTTTTTATCCGGATATTCAGTCAAGCCACTGTCAATATCGCTTTGAAAAACGCTCAAGCCTTTTTCAACGCAATCATGGATAGCCTCATCGTCAAGCTCAATACCCTGCACAATCGCATTTTTCTTTTCTGAGAGCAAAAGAATAAGGTCTCCGTTGCCGCAGCCTAAATCCAGAACGCGCGACCCGGGTTCAATAATATTAGTAATAACCTTATAATCTAACCTTATTTTTTCAGACAATTTTCAACCTCTCTGTACTTATCCGTGAAAAGTTTTCTTAAGAAAGTGCTTGATTAAATGCGTTTCCTCTTCAACCTCCAGAAGGAATGCATCATGGCCATAGGTTGAGTTTATTTCACAGTACGTAGCGTCCTGACCGCGCAATTTCAGGGCTCGCGCTATCTCCTGCGACTGATAGGAAGGATACAGCCAATCGGACTTAAAAGAGATAACCAGAAAACGCAGATCAATATCTTTATCTTTCGGTATAAGTTTACTACCGGAAAGGTCAAAATAATCCATGGCCTTAGTCAAATACAGGTAAGAGTTGGCGTCAAAGCGCTTAACAAAATTATCCCCTCTATACCTTAAATACCCTTCAACTTCAAAATCTGTTGCGAATTTAAAACTATAATCCTGTGCTTTAAGCCGACGGGAGAATTTTTCTTCCATAGATTTATCGCTCATATAAGTAATATGGCCGATCATGCGCGCAACAGCTAACCCTCTTTCCGGCTTTGCTTTCCCGTAATAATTGCCTTCATTCCACGCCGGGTCAGCCATTACTGCCTGCCTGCCTACTTCATCAAAGGCAATCTGCTGAGGCGAATGTTTTAAAGTTGTAGCAATGGGTATGGCGCTTTGCACATGCTTAGGATATGTTGCTACCCATTGCAAAACCTGCATTCCGCCCATCGAGCCTCCGATAATACAAAGAAGTTTCTTGATTCCCAAATGATCAATCAAATACTTTTGGGCCCTGACCATATCAGCAATGGTAATTACCGGAAAATCAAGTCCGTAATAATTGCTTGTTTTCGGGTTAATTGATGCCGGGCCGGTGCTCCCCTTACATCCGCCAATGACATTTGAACAAATCACGAAATACTTATTTGTATCCAACGCTTTATTCGGCCCAACCAACACATCCCACCAACCGGGATCTTTATCTCCTTCGTGGAATCCTGCGGCATGCGCATCCCCGGATAAGGCATGTTCAACAAGAATAGCATTACTTTTGTCTGTATTAAGCTCGCCGTAAGTTTCATAGCTAAGCGTAATGGGGCCTAAAGACTGCCCGGAATCGAGCTTCAATCCATCTGAGCCTTCTGCGAAACTAAAATATTCCTGTTTTAGAGTACCTACCGATTCTGTTTTATAAGTCATCCTAAGTATTCCTGAAATAACCAGGTTGTCAGATAGCGTTCGCCTGTATCAGGCAGAACTACCACTATGGTTTTACCTTGTGATTCTTTGCGCTTGGCAACCTCTAATGCCGCCCATACGGCAGCGCCACTTGAAATCCCCACAAAAATGCCTTCCTGCCGCGCTAATTTTCTTGCAACTTGCCCCGCATCATCATTAGATACCTTAATGATTTCATCAATTATTTCGCGGTTAAGTATCTGCGGAATAAATCCCGCGCCTATTCCCTGAATTTTATGCGGTCCCGGCTTGCCTCCGGATAAAACCGGAGAATCGACCGGTTCAATTCCTATGACCTTTACGGAAGGTTTATTTTTTTTAAGTACTTCCCCTACTCCGGTTATTGTACCACCGGTGCCGATTCCGGCAATAAAAATGTCTACTTTGCCGTCAGTATCATCCCATATTTCCTGCGCGGTTGTTTTACGGTGGATCTCGGGATTTGCCGGATTATTAAACTGCTGCGGCACAAAACTATTTGGAGTAACCTTTGCCAATTCTTCTGCTTTCTCAACTGCCCCGCGCATGCCTTTAGCCCCTTCAGTCAAAATAAGCTCTGCGCCGAGAATCTTCAAAAGCTGCCTGCGCTCTAGGCTCATGGTATCCGGCATGGTCAAAATCAGCTTATACCCCTTGGCTGCGGCTACGAATGCCAAAGCAATCCCGGTATTACCACTGGTCGGTTCAATGATTACTGAATTTTTTTTCAAAAGCCCTTTTCTTTCGGCATCTTCGATCATAGCGACCCCTATGCGGTCTTTAACACTTGAAAGCGGATTAAACGATTCTATTTTTGCCAAAACAAACGCATCTAAACCCTCAGTGATACGATTTAGTTTCACCAGAGGAGTATTTCCAACGGTTTTGGTTATATCATCAAATATTCTACTCATATTCCCTCCTTAAAAATTACCCAACTTTAGCTAAAGCCTGTTCAATATCAGCTATGATATCATCGATGTGCTCAATTCCAATTGACAATCTGACAAAATCAGGAGTAACCCCTGTTGCCAGCTGTTCTTCCGGAGTTAACTGCTGATGCGTAGTGGTGGCCGGGTGAATTGCCAGGCTTTTTGCATCTCCTACGTTAGCAAGATGAGATATCAGTTGTAGCGAGTTAATAAATGCTTTGCCAGCTTCCAACCCTCCCTTAATACCAAAACCTAATATAGCTCCTGCGCCTTTTGGTAGATACTTCTTAACTTTGTCTCTTTCAGGGCTATCATCCAATCCTGGATAATTAACCCAAGCTACCTTAGGATGTTTCTTCAAATACTTAGCTACGGCGAGAGCGTTCTCAGCATGGCGAGGCAGCCTAAGATGCAATGTTTCTAACCCCTGTAAAAACAAAAAAGAGTTAAAAGGCGAAACCGTAGGACCCAGATCCCTTAACAGCGTAACTCTTGCCTTAATAATATAGGCGACATTTCCCAATTGTTTTAACGCTTGCACAAAGTTAATACCATGATAGCTTGGCTCAGGATCAGCGATCAAAGGGAATTTGCCATTGGTCCAGTCAAATTTTCCCGAATCAACGATTAATCCTCCTAATGAAGTACCGTGGCCGCCGATAAATTTAGTGGCTGAATACACAATGATATCTACGCCAAAATTAAAAGGTTTCAATAAATAAGGTGTTACAGTATTATCCAAAACAAATGGTATGCCGTTTTTATGGGCGATTTTGGATATGCCTTCTAAATCCGCAACGTCATTCTTAGGATTTCCTATGGATTCGGCGTAAATGGCCTTGGTCTTAGGTGTAATCGCCTTTTGATACGCATTCAAGTCGCCTGACGGTACAAACTTCACTTTTATCCCCAAACGGGCAAATGTATAGTGGAACAAATTATAAGTTCCTCCATACAAATTATCAGCAGAGACTATCTCATCTCCGGCCTGCGCGATGTTAAGTAAAGCTAAAGAAATCGCCGCCTGTCCGCTGGCAGTTGCCAAAGCACCCACCCCGCCTTCTAAAGCTGTAATACGCTTCTCAAAAACATCGGTGGTCGGATTCATCAACCTCGTGTAAATATTGCCGAATTCACGCAGGCCAAACAAATCCGCAGCATGATCCGTATTCTTAAATTGATACGATGTAGTCTGATAAATAGGTACCGCCCGGGAACCTGTTGTAGGATCGGGTTCCTGCCCCCCGTGTAAAGCAAGTGTTTCCACCTTAAGTTGACTATCAATTTTGCTCATCTTTTTACTCCTTTCCTTATTCTTCCTTTAACTACAGGCAAGGGGAATAAACCCCTTGCCTGTAGTTTTATCTTTAGAAAGCATATTGCGCGCTTAATACAAACCCGCTGCCTAATCCTTGCCTCGTAGAATTAGTGTAGCTACCGGTATCAGTATAGGCTGCAATAAGAGTAAGATTTTTGTTTGCAAGCCATGCTAGATGCGTATCCCAGTAGTTATTATTTTTATAAGTCGCAAACTGCTCTCCCTGCTTAAACTCCCAACCAACCACAAAACCGTGAGGCAGTACCACAGCAATGTTGGCAAACCCGGTGGTCTTTCTCTTGTTATGGAAACCTAACACGCCTGTAACAAATTCCTGCGAGGAAAGCACGCCACCAGAAACAATCACAGGTAGCGGAAGCTGTGTTATCGTTTTTGTTGCCACAGCATACCAATCCTGTCCGCTCGTACGAAGGGGAAGGCCCAGTTTATGTACGCCTTCGCTGGTAACCTTATATATAGTCCCAACGGAAACAGCGGGAACCCATTTTGAATTAAATGAATCCTCATCTAATAACAGATACTTAGCTCCGACGTTGTTTTTATGAAAAGTTGGATGGTCTACCCAGCTGACAGCTTGAAAGCCGTAAGAAACTTCCAGCTTTTTAAATAAGGTATCTGCCACGCCAACTGATGTCCAGTCAATGGACGGATCCCCCAAATTCACATACCAAGCGCTGAATCTGGGTTTACCTATTACATCCTGATTACCGATCTTAAAATCACTGTCCCCCTCGGCAAGATACGCCAACGGGTTAAATGCCACACCGCCCACGCCTTCCAGATTATTGAACGGGGGAGCGGCGAATACGTTTTTTGAAAATACGACGGTCAGCAAAAGAGCGGTGAAAAACAAAATAAGCTTTTTCATATGTTTCTCCTTAACTTAATTTGCGCTTCCTACTCCAGCTGACTGGCCGTATTGAGCTTTAAATTTTTAAAGAACGAAGTTCCGGAATGTCCGGTAAAACACAAAACTTAAAAATGCCTACTTTTAGATTCCACCTCCTTCTTCAATAAACCAAACACCATCAAAACGGCTTTTTTTAGATACGTCAATTTGCACTATTTTTGAGTTGTGTACTTTAATAATGACAGAACCGAACTTCAAATCACGAATAGTATCCGCTATATCTTTTATAATCGCATCATTTACGATATTCTTATTTTCCTTCATATCCATCCATTCCTTAATTATATTTGATAAGTAAAAACTTTATTTGTGGTTACTACCTGCTTCGCCAAATCTTCAAAAGTTATATTATCCACGATATCACTTGTTGCTTGGGCTACCTGTTTAAAAATATTCCTAAAGGTACATTTATAAATATCGGCGCACCCGGAATAATCTTTTTCAGTACATGCAATCGGTTCAAGTGGGCCGTCAATATACCTTATCAGATCACCTATTTTAATTTGAGAAGGATGTTTTGCCAGTAAATAACCGCCGACTTTCCCCCTGCGGCTCTCTACAAACCTGCCTCTTTTCAAGTCCAACAAAACCTGCTCTAAGAATTTAATCGGTATCTGCGCGTGACTAGCTAAATCGTGAATGGTAACGATCTTGTCATAATTTATAGCCAGATCCAATACTGCTTTTAAAGCATAATCTCCGCGATATGTAATTTTCATTTTAAACCTCACATCATGATTATGTCTATCAACTTAGTAGAGTATAATATATTTTTTATTCTTGTCAAGTATTTTCTTGAATTTTTTATCAAACAATCAGCTTTAGGGCTTCTTTGACTGGCTGGCCGGATTTTATTCCAAGCTTCGTTGCGGCAGGTGTGCAGGAATTAATTTTGGCTTTTAAAGCATCCGATATTGTGGCTACTCTCACTATCTTGGCGGCAGCGTCTCTAAATTTTTTAGCTACGCTTAAATTTAGATACCCGCACATAATATAACCTCTGCAGCCCTTCAAAAGAACAAAATTTTTAGCCTGCAGATTAGTGGAAAAAGCTTCAATATACCTTGTGCCTATTTTGATTTTCTTATATTCTTTCAACTTATGTCTTAATTTTTGAAGTTATGCTGGGCTAAATATTTAAAAGCGCTAAGACAAGCTTTGGAGCCTTCCCCTGCGGCAATAATAATCTGTTTCTCCGGCACGTCGGTCACGTCGCCTGTGGCAAAAACTCCGGGAATATTGGTTTCGTTATAACTATTCACTTTTATCTCGCCAAGTCGGTTTTTCTCTACGCCTGCGGCAAATTCGCTATTTGGGATAAGCCCTATCTCTACAAAAACTCCCCCTACGCCCAAGGTTTCTTCTCTATCCTTACGCTTCACTTTAATCCCGCTTACAAATTTATCGCCCAATATTTCAACTATCCGGCTGTTATTCCATATGCTAACCTTATCAGAGCTTTCAACCTTTTCTCTCATAATCGCATCTCCAACCAGCGAGGATTTTATATTTATCAAATAAACGTGCTTTGCGATCTTAATTAATTGTAAAGCTGCATCCAGCGCGGAATTCCCCCCACCGATAACCGCGACTTCCTTACCGGAAAAAAGCGGGGCGTCGCATGTTGCGCAATAGGTAAGACCGCGGTTCCTGAATTCTTCTTCGCCTGCGACGTTAAGCTTCCGGGTCCTTTTTCCAGAAGCGATAATCAGGCTTCGCGCTTCATATTTACTTTTACCGGTTATAACAGTAACTACATCATTTTCTTTTTTTAATTCAACAACTGTTTCATTTTCTCTTACCGGAATATTATACTTGCGCATATGCTCTTCAAATTTAAGCGCCAGTTCCGGCCCGGTAATAAACTGATAACCCGTGTAGTTCTCAATATCCCCGCTCCAGGCAGCCTGTCCGCCGATATCGCCCGTAATAACAAGCGCATTCAGCATTTTACGCGCCGCATAAACACTAGCGGTAATCCCTGCCGGACCTGCCCCTATAATTATTAAGTCATACATATTTTAGATACCAAGTGTCTGTTTTATCTTTTCTTTATCAAACCCCACAATAACCGTACCCTCTATGTCAAGCACCGGTACGCCCATCTGGCCGGACTTCTTAGTCATTTCGTCGGCCTTTTCAGAATTCACTGAAACGTCATAATCCTGGTAAGGGACATTATTTTCTTTTAAAAACTGCTTCGTCCTTATACACCACGGACAGGTAGGAGTGCTGTAAATCAAGACGTTCTTCATAAGGTTCCCCCTTTTCTTAAAGTGCGCTTTTTAGCTCTATAAGTTTCTGCAAATGAAGCTGCTCTTGGGCGATAAGCTGGTCAACAAGAGCAACATTGCCCCCCATTACCACTTTTTTCATGCCTTCATAAAAAATAATCGAATCCTTTTCAAACCCGATTCCCTTCTCAATTGCTTCCTTTTCGCTTTTTATCTTCTTTGCTACTTCTGAGCCTTTGCCCGCTTGAGTAAAAACATACTCCCCGGCCAGGGTTTTCATATAACTAAGATATTCCCCGGGATAACTTTCCACCGGTTCATAATTTTCTACCGTAGAAAGAATCTGCTCAAATACTTTTATATGTTTTTTTTCTTCCCCGGCAAGGTAGCGGAATACCTCTTTGGCTTTTTTATGCTTAGACTGTTCATCCAAGGCGCGGTAAAAATCCCTGCCGTTTTTCTCAATCTGTATCCCGATCCCGACTATTTCGCTGCCGGAAAAAATATTTACCATTGTTTTCTCCTCTTTTCAGTTTTTTTATTTCAAGGGCGGCGGCGTAAGGTTTACTGCTTCTTCCACCTCAACCTCGAGCAAATACTCCGGTTTTGGAAGCATGGCCTCGGGATGACGAGAATGCCCTTTTTCATCACGAATATTCTTAAGCAGGCGCTGGGTAAGACGACTGGTAATCCGGTCCTCCCAAGCCTTGATAATCTCAGGTCTCAATTCTTCCGGAGGCATAATTCTCCCCTTGCCTTTTAAACAATAGCCGGTAAATTTATGCTCGTTTATCGCAGAAATACTCACATAGTGATTATGCAACAGGTTTTCATAAGTCCTTGCGCAATAAACATCCAGTAGATAAACCCTGCCGTTATTCTTAATATCGACTATCCCCTTGCATGAAATATGGGGATAGCCGTTCTTATCAATGGTAGCAATAACGACAAATCCCTGATTTTGGAAAAAGTGCATTATCTCTTCGCTTAATTTCATTTATTTATTTTTGACGCAAAGCTGCGCCCGAATTCAAAGCAGGCCTTCAAATCAGCTTCTGCGGGAGCATATTTTATCCCGAGTCCCGGCTGGAATACTTCAAGCCCTGCCTTTTTCAATAACTCTTCTATTTCTGCGACCGCTCCTCCTGCCCAGCCAAACGAACCAAAAGCTGCAGCCAGGCGCTCCTTTACCTTGAATCCTTTTACAAGCTCCAAAAATGCGGCAATATTCGGAAGTATATCATTATCATGAGTGGAAGAACCGAAAAGGAAACCTTTAGCGCTAAGCATATCCTTAACCACTTCCGTCCTGTCGGTTGAGGCGATATCATAAATTTTCGCGCTCACCCCTTCGCTTACAATACCTTCCAGTATCTTGCGGGACATTTCTTTTGTTGCTCCCCACATTGTCTCATAAACAATGATAATTTTAGGCTCTGTTACATTTTTTGCCCAATTCAGGTAAGCATTGATGATTTTTGCCGGCTCCTTCCTCCAGATAACCCCGTGGCTGGGCGCAATTATCTTAATAGGAATGTTCATTTTATGGACTTCTTCAATCTTACGCAGGATTACCGAACCCAAAGGCCACAGTATATTGGCGTAATATTTTTCCGCCTCATCCATGAGCGCGCAACTGTCTACTTCATCGTCAAAACGCTCTACTGTCGCGTAATGCTGACCAAAAGCATCGTTAGGCATAAGAAGCGCATCTTGCGGGCAATAGGTAAACATGCTGTCCGGCCAATGGATCATCGGTGCTTCAATAAACTTTAAGGTTCGCTTTCCTAATTTTAATTCATCTCCGGTTTTAACTACCTGAAAATCCCAATTCTGGTAATAATGCCGATATAAACCCTCCTTGCACTTGGCAGTGCCGATAACTTTTGCCTTAGGGATTAACTTCATCAACTCAGGAAGCGCTCCGGAGTGGTCGGTCTCAACGTGGTTAGCTATAACATAATCTATTTTCTCAATTGGGATAATCTGCCTGATATTCTCAATAAGCTCATGGCCAAAACTTCCCAGTACCGTATCCACTAAAGCGGTCTTTTCATCCAGTATCAGGTAGGAATTATACGTAGTTCCTCTGTTCGTGGTGTAGGTGTGGCCGTGGAAATTGCGCACATCCCAGTCTATGGCTCCCACCGAATAAATATCAGGAATTATTTTCAAATTAGGCATTTAATCATCCCCCCCCCCTACTCCGTCTATTTATATCTTTTCGAATTGGTCCTTTGGTACTCCGCACTCAGGGCAAACCCAGCTATCGGGAAGTTTTTCAAAAGGCGTGCCGGGTTGTATGTCTTGGGTTGAATCCCCTATTGCGGGATCATAAATATATCCGCAAACTGTGCACCTGTATTTATCCATTAAGACCTCCTTATTATTTATGGGTAAAAAGCCCGGTTAGCTGCGCTTCTTCTATTACGTGACCTGCTATCGCTTCCGTAAACGCCCGGTTATCCGGCGGCGATTTAAATTTCAATTCGGTATCGAGGGCAAATATCTTAAATATATAGCGGTGTGTCCCCGAGGGCGGGCAGGGGCCGTGGTAAGCATTGTCTCCCGCGCTGTTTACTCCCTGATCGCCCGGCACACTTGCCTCTGTTATACGCGAAAGGGACGGGATATTATAAACAATCCAGTGCGTCCATAATCCTGCTGGCGCATCAGGGTCAACCACAAGCAAAGCAAGCGTCTTGGTATTGGCAGGTATATCTTTGATGGACAACTCGGGGCTTAGATCATCGCCCCGACAGGAAAATCTTTGGGGTATATATTCATTATTGCCGAAAGAAGGGCTGGTTAATTTCATATTCGCGCTCCAGGCTAAATTAATAAAAAAAATTCCACTTAAAAAACTTAGGAGCAAAAAAGAAACTACGGGCTTATCCATTTTTGGATATTATAAACCCGCGTATTTACTTTGTCACCTTTTATTTCGGAAGGAAGGTCTCTTTTTAATTGAAGCCATTTTCCTTCGCCTATGCACTGGCGCGCGCTCGCGCACCAATCCACACAGGCGGACAATCTTTCTCTTGCGGTCCATATACCGCAAGAGGGGCATTTAAGCTTAATTTCATCAGAAAATATCTCAATCAAATACCCGCAGTTATAACAACTTAACGTTTCTATCTTAATATTTCTTTTATCCTGCCCCGGGCATTTATTTATCAGCATTATTCCCGCTTTCCAAGAGAAGCGATTGTTATTAAACTCAATTCTTTTTTTACTATCTTCTCTATTCTTCCCAATTTTGCGCTTAAAGCGCATACCTTAACCGAAGGGCAGACTTTTGCCCTAAAAATACATTCATTGAGTTTCAACGGGCCTTGAAATATCTCCGCCAGTTTCACAAGATAAATCTTTACCGGTGCGACTTTAAGAGAAAAACCTCCACCCTGGCCTCTATGGGATTTAAGTATGCCTTCCTTATTTAAAACCTGCAATATCTTCCTTAAAAACGGCCCCGGCATCTTCAATTCTTTAATCATCCTTGAAACAGGGACAATTTTATCTTTTTGTTTGGCGATGTAGCATACCGCCCTTAAGGCGTAATCCGTATCCCTGGTAATTAATTTCATCTTTCTCCTTTTTTTTAGGGACGTTTTTCAAGCGAGGTTAAAGCTTGAAAAACGTCCCTAATTTTAAGGCAGTTTAGAGTCGTACCTTAGGACACTTTACTGCAGCCCTCCTTACAATGGGCTACCGGGCGAAGCATATATTTTACGGTTATATCCATTCTAGCCCTCCTTTTGGATTAAAGATACCATATTAGTATCATTTGTCAAGAAAAATTTTTCTTGTAATTCGGCACTTTAACAATATAATTATGACTAATGAATAGAATTGCTTTAATAATAACTATATTGGCCGTGAATTTAGTCGCTGCCGGCAGTGCTTTCGCTGCTTCTGAACCTGCGGCAATAACCTTTCCGGAGCAAGCCCAAGCCTTTGCTGAAGAAGTCGCGCAAGGTAAACCTAAAGAAACCGACGTAACTGTTGTAAAAGAAGAAAAATGCTTAATCGGTATTGAATTCCTTTCCGGTTACGGCCGGGCAAACAAAATCAGGCGTAAAGAAGACATAAAAGAGATCCCTTTCATGGTTGATTTTGACCTTAACCTTAAACCTTTATTAAAAAAAATTAATTTAAATCCCCCTGTATTAGCACAATTCCAGATTGAGCCTTTCGTTACCGACATATATGAGCCGGTTAATGAGAACATTGAGGGAGGACTGGCTTTTTGGTTCAAATTTGGCCTGCTTCCGGAATCCTTCAAAATACAGCCCTATGCAAAATTCGGAGCCGGCTTTGATTATATGACTCTACATACTATCAATCAAGCCACCCAATTTAATTTTATTTCGCAGCTCGCCTGTGGCGTGCATTACTTCTTCCTGAAAAATACCGCGCTTACTATTGAAGGCCACTACCGCCACCTTTCTAACGCAGGGATAAAAGAACCTAACCGCGGGATAAACACATATTTTATTCTCGGCGGGCTTACCTGGCGGTACTAATTCATACTTACCAAAACTATTCCGGTTATAATAAGGAAAGTCCCCAGCCATCGTTTTGAGCCCACTTTTTCCTTTAGGATAAACTTTGAGACAAGGGCAATGAGGATATAGTGCATGCTATCGGCTGAGAAGGCAAAACTAAGGTCAGCCTTGGAAAGCACGAAAAGCCAGATACAAAGGGATAGAACGGTAAAGCAAAACCCGATCCAGATACGGGGAATAACAATAAGTTTGATAATGAACCTGAATATCTTCTTTATGCTAAAGGCCACAGGAAGTTCCATGGAATTTATTGCGGACTTTAGGAATAACTGATTTATCGTATCACAGATACTGGTGAGCATAATCAGGAAAAGAATAAAAATGAGCCCTGGCTGCATATTAAAGGACCCCTTTCTCTTCCGTACTTAGCGAAACAAAAATAACGCCCGTAAGTATCAGTAATATCCCTAGCCACCTGAGTAAGCCTATCTGTTCATGAAGGAAGATTATAGAAACTACCGGGACGAGGATATAGCTAAAGCTTGCTATCGGGACAGCGACGCTTAAATCAATCTTGGAAAGAATCGTTGACCAGATAACAAAGGTAAGGAATACCGATAAGAAAGCAATCCAGAGATAAGGAGAAAGAGAGACAGTCTTAAGAAATATAATAAGCTCGGAAAAACTGGATATTCCAAGCCTGTCCGCGTTTAGTGCGCTTTTTTTAAAACAAAAGTTCGTAAATGTTTCCAGAAAATCGGAGAATATTAAAAACGATAATATTGTAATAGTCAGTTTTTTCTTCAACGCTTCTCCTTACTCCTTGAATTTCAGAGTATTTTAGCATAAAATAGAAAAAAGGCTAATTATAATATGAGTATTCTTAAAGAAATCCCTCCTACCGCAGGTTTCCCTTTACGCTTAAAAGATATCTATTTTGCGCTAGCGGTAGCCAACCACAAGGACCTGCTTGAAGAAGATTTTAAGCATTACCTTAAAACCCCTTATGCCCGTGTCACCTATTCGGGAACCGCGGCTTTTTATTTTATCTTAGAATCCTTAAAAAAATTATCCGGTAAAAAAACTGTGGTCATCCCTGCTTTTATCTGCCCCCTTGTAGCGCTAGCAATTATTAAAGCCGGGCTGAAAGTTAAAATTTGCGATATAGATAAGGATGGTTTTGATTATAATTACAGACGCCTGGAAAGCCTGTGTAGAAATGACCCTGATATACTGGCGGTTGTGGCTACGCACTTGGCCGGTATTCCGGTTGACCTCGATAGAATAGCCAAAATAGCGCAGGAGAATAATGTTTTTGTCATTGAAGATTGCGCCCAAAGCTTGGGCGCTGAATACAAGAATCAAAAAGTAGGAACGTACGGAGATTTCGCTTTCTTCAGCCTCTGCCGGGGCAAGGGGCTGACAATATATGAAGGCGGAATAACGGTAACTAAAAATGCGGGATACGCGCAGCTGCTTAATAATACTATTGACCGCCTGGAAGATAACAATTTTTTTTCAGAGGCTCTCAAAATACTGGAGCTTTTTGGTTACTGGATTTTTTACCGCCCCACTCTTTTCTGGTTCGTATTCCGCCTGCCCCAGCTTTATTGGAGGCATAAGAAAAATGCGGTACGCGCAGCAGGAGATTACTTTGATGCGCATCTTCTTCTGCACCGGGTTTCAGCTTTCCGGAAATCATTAGGTCATGTAACATTTAACCGGCTCAATAGACAAATTTTAGAGCAGAGAGAGAAAGCGACGCACTATATAAATAAATTCAAAAATGCCCCCGGCATAAGAGTAATTACCGAGGCGGCTGAAGGCAAAGCTACCTACCCTTTCATTACCCTGATATTTGACGATCCCGCAAGGCGGGCACAGGCATTAAAAAGACTGGAACATTCTGGAATGGGCGGCTCAATAATTTACCTTAAGGCCATTACCGATTACGAATATTTAAAGAATATAATCCCCAGCACTACCTGCCCCAACGCTCAAAACCTTGCTAACCGCCACCTCACCCTTTCCACCAGCACTTTTCTGGACAAAAAATCAATAGAGAATATTAATACTCTTCATTTTTAAACGGCTGACTTGGTTTGATTCGAGCGGTGCTGCGAAAGGTAAGACTTGGCAGACGCTAAATTAATACTTCTAAGATTCTAAGGTTGGTTGTTTCGTTGATAGAGGTGACCATAGACTCAGGAAGTTTTTCCGCAGCAATATTTCTAGGATGATCCAAGCGAGAAATAACGGCTTTAAATTTATTGGCGAAAGAGGGCTTTGAATAATCCCCGCAAATATCCATACCGATGATCTCACAGTTATCCTTGATTATTTTCAGCATAACCAGCAACTCATCCAGAGAAAACTTCCCTTCTTCCCAATTGGTAAGACTATCTTCATTCTTCAGGCAATCCTTATCCAGCGAAACATAGGCGTTTTTAACCGGAAGGCTCCTGACCAGTGATAAAAATAATTCCGGAATATTTTTGTCTTTAAGCTCGCTCCAGAATATCTTACTTAAAAGAAAGTTTCCTTCTCTTCTAAAAGAATTATTCTCGGGAATCTTTTCCAAAAATACCCGTGTCGGTTCATGCAGGTAAGGATAAATTTCAAGCCGGCTAGCCTTTAAAGAAACAAAATTACCGCTCTGGATTGACCATGTTGATATATCGGATGAGGAAACGCCGATTAAGAGACATTTTGAGAGGGCCTTATTGCGCAAGGCTTCAGTCACCCATGACCCGCAGCCGTAACGGGGAGGAAGAATATCCCAATCAGGATGGTGATCAAAAACAATCAAAGAAAAAGGTTCTCGGAATTGCCGGGTAAGGATGCCTGAGATATGATGGAAGTCGCCCGACCCCGTAAAGGTAACTGCATTTTCGGTTTCCGGAAGCAGGCGGGCGGCAATCTCATCCTTTAAAGCGCTGTTCATCCATAACCTTACTTTTGGGCCGATTTTTTCCAAGTCAATGATTTGGGCGGGATATCGCAGGAGGATCCTTTTCTGCTTTATTAAGCTGTCGTCAAAATTAAGGATACGGATGGATTTATTTAACATAGGGGGGCCTTACCTACGATTTCTTTAAGGCCTTGGAGAGCGCTTCTTCAAAAAGATCGACCCCTAAATCAATCTCTGCTTCCGTAATGTAGAATGACGGCGCAAGAGTAAAGACGTTCTTGTAATACCCCCCGACATCAAGCACTAACCCGCGCATCTTGCCGCCAGCCGATAATTTGCCGCTCAAACCCAGCTCAACAATCTTATCGGTCAATTCCCTGTCCGGGGTATAGCCGTCCTTCCCGCACATCTCCACGCGCAGCGCTAAACCCAAACCATCGACGTCGCCTATCTGGGGGTATTTCTTCTGCAGCTTCTTCAGACGTATCTTAAAATATTCGCCTTTCTCGTGCACCATTGTGCCGAAATCAGATTCTTCGATTAATTTCATTACCTCTAATCCCACGGCGGTACCGAGGGGGTTGGATGAAAATGTAGCATGGGTTGAGCCCGGAGGGAAGACTTCGGGAGAGATTAATTTCTCTTTCGCCCATATGCCTGAAATAGGATTAAGGCCGTTAGTCAAGGCCTTACCAAAGACGATTATATCGGGCGTAACGTTAAAATGCTCAATCGCCCAGAATTTTCCTGTCCTGAAGAAACCCATTTGGATTTCGTCGTCCACGAACAATATCCCGTATTTATCCAATATATCTTTTAAACCGGCAAAATAGTCGTGGGGAGGAGTGATATAGCCACCTGTGCCTTGTATTGCTTCGACGTAAAAAGCGACAAACTCGCATTTATTATTCTTCTTGTTGACTACCGAATGATACTCCGTTTCAAATAGCTTTTCAAACTGCTTTAAGCAGTAAAAATCGCAAAAATTTTTCTTCTTCTCATAGGGGCAGCGGAAACAGTAAGGAAAAGGTATGAACATCGCCCTATCCCCGAAATGACCGAATCTCTCGCGGTAACGGAAACTCGAGGTAATTGCGCTTGCGGCGAGGGTTCGGCCGTGATAACCGCCCATAAATGCAAACACGAGACTCCTTCCACAGTGATTCCTGACTAATTTCAGCGAATCCTCCAGAGCGGAGGACCCACCGACATTAAAATGGACCCGGCCCTTCTCCTCAAAGGTTAGCTCATTGCGCTGGGAAAGCTTAGCTGCCAGCCTGATCTTTTCTTCATGAAGGTACTGACAGGCAAGCTGAGGAAGAGTATCAATCTGTTTTTTTAATACGTTGTTGAGGCGTTTGTTTTTGTAACCGAAGTTCGCCGCAGAATACCACATCTGTAAGTCCAAAAATTCAGTCCCTTCCCGGTCATACAAAAATGAGCCTTCCGAAGCAACAAAGATATTGGGGCTTGCGACGTAATGCACGGTATCGCCCCATGAGCAATATTTGGCTTCCAGTTCCAGTAATTCATCGCCGGCCGCAGCATTTTCCTGCCTCAGCTTCTGATTACGCGCGTCAAACTGTTTATCATTCATGAGAAACTCCTTTTAAAATAATCATATACGTCTTTCAAATTGCGGTATGAAAAACAGGTTAAATTTTTATCCTTAAAATGTTTCAACAAATCATCTTTGGCGAAAATAATATCCGCATATTTTGACGGGCATATATCCGAGCGGCCGTCACCTATGTATATTATTATAGATTCCTTAGTCACATTTGCCAAGAGATTTTTCGTTTTGCAATGTGCGCAAATATGGCATTTGTCGCTCGAGTAAGGGAATTTAGGCACAAGCTCATCTTTAACCAGGTGTAACTTATTGGAATAAATCTTGAGGTTCTTTATTCCGTTTAAATGTAAAATGCGTTCTAATATATAATCAAAATTATCGCTTAAAACAAAAGTCTTTACTCCTCTTGATGCTAGGCCACGGACAATTTTCTTAAAGTAAGGGTCAATTTTTATGCCAGAGAGGTAATTGTCCAAAGCTTTCCTGGTTATGCTTAAACCTTTAATCTGGCCTTCCAGGCAGGCGCGGGAGCCGATCTTACCTTTCTGCCACTTTGCTTCCAACTTCACCCAGAGGTCATCCTGAGAAAAACGCGGGAGCATATTGTCAAACACATCGCAGGTTGCGATAGTGTTATCAAAATCAAAAAAAACGGCGCATTTATCGGGATTAATTAGCTTCATCAAAACCTTTTCTAAAGACGCCCGCTATGGCCGTGCGGCAAAAAGAGCATCTTCCTTCCTCCAGATTATTCTGGGAAACATTAAAGAACTCCCTTTTAATCAGTAATTTTTTGCATTCCGGACAGTAAGTATCGCTGCCGGAACCGGGGACATTGCCGATATAGATAAATTTAAGCCCTGCGTGGCTTCCTATTTTTTGCGCCCTCTCCAAGGTTGATTCCGGAGTAGTTTCGTAACCAATAAATTTATATTCAGGGTGAAAGCGCGAAATATGCCAGGGGATATTTTTATCAAGCTTTGCGATAAACCCGGCTATCCCGCTTAACTCTTCGTCTGAATCATTCTCTCCGGGAATCAGGAGCGTGGTTATTTCAACCCACACCCCCAGCCTTACCATACGCTCAATTGTACCCAGCACAGGCTGAAGAGTGGCCTTGCATATTTTCCTGTAAGATCTTTCTTTAAAGAACTTCAAATCCACGTTTGAGGCGTCCAGATAAGGCCTGATTGTCAAGAGCGCCTCTTCCGTCATGTAACCGTTGGTTACAAAAACATTAAACAGGCCGTTAACCTTGGCTGACTTAGCCACGTCTAAAGCGTATTCAAAGAATATCGTCGGTTCAGTATAAGTATAGGATATACTCCGGCATTCACTATCCAATGCCGCTTTCACGATTTCTTTCGGAGAAACTTCTTTTGCCTGTGCGCCTATATCCGGCGCCTGCGATATTTGCCAATTTTGACAAAAACCGCAACGGAAATTACATCCGGCTGCGGCAATGGAAAAACTCAAGCTACCGGGAAAGAAATGATACAGCGGTTTTTTTTCAACGGGGTCAACGTACGACGCCACTACCTTACCGTAGCTGTAGGTAAAAAGCTCCCCTGCGATATTCTGGCGCACCCCGCAAAACCCAAATCCCTTTTCCCTAATCCGGCAGAAATGGGCGCAAAGATAACATCGCACTAAACCTTTACCTATCTTTTCATAAAGCAGTGCTTCTTTCATTTCCCGGCAAACCTAAAAAGAAACCCTTAGCCTAAACAGGGTTTCCTTCCTTTGTTCGCCTTCTTCGAACGCCAGTTAAGTTTCCCCCTGCGTTTTCTTTTTCCCATAGTCTTAATATTTGTAATATTTGGAAGGTATAGAATGCAATATATACCTTACTGCTTCATTAATACATTCATCGATTGCCTTATCCAGCGAAGCATCTGCGCCTGCCTGGCCCTGAACGCGCCCTACGGAGAAAACCTGTGCGTTGGCATAATCCGCAATACGTATCTCCAAAGCAACATGGGTTTTATTAAGGGAAGCCCCTAGTAGTCCGCCGAATTCCCCGCTAGACGAACCGCCGCCGCCGCCTATACCGGAACGGCCTCCTGAGCGGTCCTGCGGCTCAAACTCCACTAATGTTGCGGTAAGGATCAACTCTGCCTGCTTAAGCGCGGGCTCACTTATCAGAAACCGGTTACTCTTTAATAGCGCGGCAATCAATTTTTCACGCAAAATAGACGCTGATTCTTTATCCGCCTTGGCGGCCTTCACTTCAAAATCCGCAACTGTAATCTTTGCTTTTTTTCCTTCCGGCATAAAAAGTACCTTCTTGACCGAAGATATGCATCCGGAGAGCATAAAAACAACCAGGCAAACGGCAATTGCGTAAGTTATTTTCTTCATTCTAGAAAAGGTAAGGATTATTTATTGCTGTGCGGAGGGGTCTCCGTTTGCGTATTCTCTGTGCTTGTCTCGCCGTTAGGGGTTTCCTGAGGCGCAGCAGCCGATTCGGGCTTTTCAAGGCTGATATTCTTTGCAGTATTTTTACCCTCGGCTCCTACGATATAATCTATGCTCAACGTATCCTTTGGCTTTATTTCATCTATGCTTTTAATATTTTCGTAGGTTGTTTTTTCATCCGTACCGATAACCATATCTTTTTCCTGGTCTGTTTCATAATCAAGGTATTTAACAGTAAGCGATTTTGCGGCAGGGTCTATTGAAAGAACTTCACCCCAAACCCATTGCGTTTCCGACTCACTCGGGGGCATAATCGTAGCCGGATTTTGCGGAACAGCTATCTCCTGTGATGCCGGCTGAGTAGCAACAGTGTCTTCCTGCGAGCCCTCTGCGGCAAAAACAGCACCTATAAATAATAATGAAACCGAGATTACCAAGAGCGATAATTTATTAATCTTCATTTTACACCTCCGTTTATAGTTTAAGTTAAAATATCACATAAAAACCTATTTGTCAAGTTAATGAGTCCTTATTGCTTAGCTATTCTTTCGCAATCGCTAAAGTGAGTATCCCGGCAAGGATTAAAAGCGCAGGGGCGCTCCCTTTTAAAACCAGCCAGGTCTGACGCCACCATTGCAGCTCAAGCAAAAGATAAACTGCAAGGCCCAGAAAAAATAACCCCAGAATGACTTTTAAGATTACAGCCGATATTTTCCTGTCTTCCCTTGGCATATTTTCCTCCTAATGTTTGCACCACTTAATTTAAACCGGCTTTGATTTCCACCTGCGATGAATCCACCCCCATTCTGCCGGGTAGCGGCGTATATAAGACTCAATTATACCTGTTAACTTCTGGATATTTATAAGGATGGTCTCCTGAGCGTTGCTTCCTTCCTCCAATACCATCTCCGGCTCAAAGACTATGTTATGCCTATCGTCGTACTGGCGAATAATGAAACACGGTAAGAGTGATGCTTTAGTGCGTTGGGCTAAAACAACCGGCCCGGTAGCCGTAGCAGCTTTAACCCCGAAAAAATCCACAAATACCCCGGAAGTCCCGAAATTCTGGTCTAGGGGTATGAACACTGCTTCATTGTTACGTAATGATTCAATGGTAGAGTTAACGCAAACTTTGCGCGGCTGGGCGTAAATTGTTTTTATCCCATAACGGTTGCGCATCTTTAAAAAAATATTTTCCACCTTTAAATCACGCATCTGCCGCATTATGCCGACGGTTTTATAGCCCTCTAAACTAAGCTTCGCAAGCAGGAGCGGGAAATTCCCAAAATGCGCGCTCACCAGGATTACGCCTTTACCCTTGGTAAGGGCGCTGTCCAAGTGTTCGGCTCCTATAATCTTAACGCGCTCTTTTAACGCCTGGGGCCTGCCCATTAAATACATAAGCTCAATTGCACTTTTAGCCATATAAATGAAACAATCTTTGGCTATACGCTCCAGTTCCGGGGCAGACTTTTCATTTCCAAAGGCTATCTTCAGGGAATCAAGCGCGATCTTCCTTTGTTTTGAGGCAAGACGGTATCCTACGAATGCTATTGCGTTTGCAAAACCATAAAGACAGCAGGAAGGAGAGAGCTTAACTATAAAAAGGCATATACGCAACCCGAAGCGCGCCAAGAAACGGCTGATAGAAGTACGAATTTTTTTATAATCCATAGCCGGCAATTATAACTTATACCCCGCTTTACGCAGGAATTGTTTTCTCCATAAGATATCCTCATCCGTCTCAATGCCTTTGGGCCTTGAGCCATCGATTACCCCAAGTATCCCCCTTGAGCCTCCTACGTTTTCGGCCACAATAACTTCTAGAGGATTTGCAGTCGCGCAATAAATATTGCAGACTTCCGGTATATTTTTTATCGTGTTTAAAACGTTTATCGGATAAGCGTTCCTTAGGAAAATCAGGAAACTATGCCCTGCTCCGATTTCCAGCATATTAGCAGCGGCAAGCCTTTTTAATTCCTCGTCATTACCTTCGCATCTTACCTTACAGGCTCCGGAAGATTCAGAAAAGGCAAAACCGAATTTTATACCGGGCACGCTGCTAACCAAAACTTCGTATAAATCCTCAACTGTCTTTATAAAATGGCTCTGGCCAAGGATAAGGTTTACCTCGTCCGGCTTATTTATCTTCACTAATTTTAGTTCTACCATCACTCCCCCCCTTTATTATAATCTTGCGGAAACCGGAAAAATATGCCAAAGACTGCTCCCCGTATACTTTAACGGAAGCAAACAAGAAATCGGGCTCCCCTAACAGTTTTAAGGGTACCCTCAAAACTAGTGTTTCGTTAAATAAATCAATTTTTACTTCTTCCGGGTTGATTATTCTTGGACCATTAAAAATTTTAACTTTATTATATTTACTCACTATCATAATTTTAGGCATTTCTGCGAACGGCTTTTTATAACTATAGCTAAAAAGATAACTTAAAGTAGAGATATGCTTGATTACTTCTTTCGGTTTATCTATGCTGATAAGAAGATCGCCGTTGTCAAGGGAATAGTTTATAGGATACATATTTTTATCCTGCGTTAAATCAATAGGGGAATAATCCCCGAACAGCTCATTTTTACGCGCAAAAGACAAAAGGTAAAACGCGCTTGACTCTGTCTGACTGCGGTAGCTGAGTATAGAGCGGTGTTTATTCTTTAATTGCCCTTCGGTCAGATAAAATTTAAACCAATCGATCTGCCCATCGGAGAATTCTTGCGGCGCATCAAGACCTAACTCCGGATGATAATGCCGGGGCTGCGGCCAGCCTAGGCAATGCACAAGGTAAGGATAAACCTTCGGAGCGTTAATTTGATTTTTCAGGTCCGCCAACGCCACCTGCAGATAGATATAAAGACTCTTGTGGTCCACATTTACATCAGCCGGATGCGAAACAAAAATTTCATCCGGTTTATAATTAAGGATAACATTTTTTAAATCCCGCAAAATATTATCCCCTATATAAGAGGAACCAAAAGAAAGGTTTGTTTTATAAGGCACGCTTGAGATACGCGTGAGCAGGCTTTTATAGGGACGCGCGTCATTCCAGTAATTACGCAATATCATAAAGGTGCCGAAATCCGGGTAGCCTAAGAAGATAAGATTACTTTCATCGAGCCCCAGAAGCTTCATCGCTTTCTTTGCTTCGTTCATCCGCACTTCGCCCATATGGATGAATTCGCTTCTGCGCAAAGTAAACCGCTTTTCATAGACAATAAAAGAAAACTGGTTATGGTCCCCGTTCGTAAGATACACTATTTTTACTTCTGAACCCTTGGCAAGAGCCTCTTGGATTACCCCTGCGCAGGCAATCGCTTCATCATCGGGGTGAGGAACAAGGATTAAGATACGCCCCTTTCTTTTAATTAAGCTGCCTTCCTTGCTATCGGCCTGTTTTGCATTCTGCCTTATGAACAGGAATACGCCAAAACCAAAAACCACGAATATAAAAATCAAGATTATTTTCTTAAACATGGATTTTATCTTATCATATAAGTCGGAGGTAGTCGATAAATAATTTGAAATGGCCTTGAATTAGGTATATAATTACGAAAAGATGGATAGCTTAAGCCAACATTACGGCCGTATACGTAAAGCTCTCATAATAATCCTGGGGTTAAACTGGCTCGTAGCTCTAGTCAAAATTTTTTACGGATTGACTACCAGGTGCGAAAGTATGACTGCCGATGGCTTTCATTCTCTTGCCGACGGCGCGTCTAACATTATCGGCTTAGTCGGGATACATTTCGCCTGCCAGCCTAAAGACTCAGACCACCCTTACGGGCATAAAAAATACGAGACATTCTTTGCGTTAGGTATTGCCGGTATGCTTTTTCTGGTTGCATTTAATCAGACTAAACAAGGAATAACCCACCTAACTCAACCCCATAACCCCGTGGTTAACCTCAATAGCTTCATAGTTATACTTATCACCTTGGCGGTTAATTTTTGGGTAATGGATTATGAACGCAAACTAGGCATTAAGTTTAAAAGCGATATCCTCATCTCGGACGCAGCGCATACAAAGGCTGATATTTTCACTTCCCTCTCAGTAATCTGCGTCCTTATCGTAATAAAACTGGGTTATCCTATACTTGACCCCATTGTCACTATAATCATTTCCGTTTTTATCGCGTATGCCGGATATGAAATTATCAAAGAGAGCTCCAATGTCCTTTGTGATACGGCTGCGATATTAGACGTGAAAAGAATAAGCGATATCGTACTGGCTGTAAAGGGGGTGAAGACCTGCCATAAGATCCGCTCCCGCGGCCGGCCCGACGATGTGCATATTGATTTACATGTGCAGGTTAATCCCGATATGCACGTGGATAATGCTCATAAGATTAGTTTTGCTATTGAAGAGGCGATAAAGAAAGCTTTGCCTGAAGTGACGGATGTTATTGTCCATATAGAGCCTAAATATAACTAGAGGCCAGAGAGGACAAAGAAAAATCCAATACTTGCGATTATACCCATAAAAGACCCGAAGTAAAATGCCGCCTGCGCGCCATACACCTTCCAGAGTAGTCCTGCCAATATAGAAGCCGGCAACAACCCTATTCCTACTAGCGTCGCATGCAGGCCAATTGCTGTTGCGCGTAAGTTTGGGGGAGCAATATCCGTAACTAATGCCTTTTCTACCCCCTCGGTAAAACCTATATATAAACCGTAGAAGCCGAAAAGAAACCAGAAATTACTTAACGAGCCGTTGCGCGCGAAACCAAAATAAACTAACCCATAGAATAAATACCCTAAAACCAGAATCTTCTTTCTTCCTATTTTATCCGATAAATGCGCAGCTGGATAAGATGCTAAAGCATATATTAAGTTATAAACTAAATAATAAAGAATCACCAATGGAAGAGACGCGCCTAAAGTTTTAGCCCGGAGCAATAAAAATTGGTTTGATGAATTGCCTAAAGTAAATATGAAAGTAAAAATCAGGAAAAACTTAAGCCTCTTATCCAGGGAATGCCAATTAAATCTGATTTTCTCATGCTGGGTCCCTACTTCCCTTTTTTTCTCTTTGACAAAAAACAAAAATATTACCCCCAAAAGAGCTGGAAGCAACGAGAGAAGGAATATATTCTTAAAATCCCCTTTGTAACGCGTGATTAAAAAATAGGCTAAGGTTACTCCGATAGCAGCACCAACAGTATCCATAGTCCTATGCAGACCGAAAGCTGCCCCTGACCTGCCTACCTTTGCGCTTTCGGCGATCAACGCATCACGCGGAGCAGTGCGGATGCCTTTCCCAAAACGGTCTACTACCCGACTAAATAAAACCAAACCCCAACTGGAAGAAATATACAAAAAGAATTTTCCTATCGCAGAGCTAAAATACCCCAATATCGTAAAAGGCCTTCTGCGCCTAATTTTATCTGAAAAATACCCTGAGAAAACTTTTAGCAGGCTTGCGTTACTTTCCGCTATTCCTTCGATTAACCCCAATATGGCCGGGCTTGCGCCCAGCACGGTAACAATATAAACAGGTAAAAGAGGATATATCATTTCACTAGAAATATCGGTCAATAAACTGGTAATCCCCAATATGATAATATTAAACATAGGTTATCTTCGTCCTTTTCGGAAAAATTGAGGTATTATTCCAACTAATACCATTATCAGGCAGATTAAAACAAAAATATCTCCAAAACGTGTATAAAATGCAGGTTTTGCCTGCAAGATATTAACCTCTCCGGTATCAAGCCCGTCAACAAATAAAGCTCTTCCTGATTTATCCTTAACCAAAGAAATAATCTTGCCGGTCGGTGAGATAAAACCGGAGACACCGGTATTGGCTGCCCGGGCTAAATAAACGCGGTTTTCCACTGCCCGAAAAACCGAGGCCTGTAAATGCTGCCAAGGTGCTGAGCTTTCTTTATACCAGGCGTCATTGGTGATGTTTACGAGGAAACCCGCCCCTCTTTTCACAAATTTCCGGGCCAACTCCGGAAAAACATCCTCAAAACAATCAAGGACGGCAAAGCCTGAAGGGAAAATAGTATACTCTCTGCCTCTCTGGATATCTCCGATAGGCACGATTGTCTCTAAAAAAGGAAAGGTATTTTTTAATGGAATGTACTCACCAAAGGGGACCCGGTGCAGTTTATCGTAACGGCCGACAATTATCCCGGCAGTATCAATCAGCAATGCGCTGCCAAAGTAATTTCCCCTGTCTTTAACTACCGCTCCGGCGAGTAATGGGATTTTCATTTCTTTGGCCAAAGAAAAAATTTCTTTATATACCCAATCGTCTTCGCCTAATATTCCGGGGACGGCTGCTTCCGGCCAAATAATCATCTGTGGATTCTCCTTAGCCGCTAACCGAGAAAGCTTTAAATATTTTTCCAGTACAAATTCACTGTATCGCTCGTCCCATTTCAACTCCTGCGGGATATTACCCTGAATCACAGAAATCTTCATCCGAGTTCCCTGCCTGCCAATAGGCAGGCGTATTCCGTTAATCCTGTAATAACCGTAGCCTAAAGTTAAAATTAGGACCGAGATTAAAAAAATAATAATCCTCTTTAATCTGAGCCTAAGTTTATTTCTTATTGCCCAGATTATTTCCACAATTCCCACATTGACCAGCATAACTAAAAAAGAAATGCCCCAAACTCCAGTGATATCCGCGACTTGGATTACGGGAAGATTAAGGTATTGAGAGTAGCCTAAAAGGGCCCAAGGGAATCCCGTAAAAAAGTGCCCCCGGACGTATTCCAGCAAAACCCAGACTGAAGGGATAAATATCAGAACGTAAGGCGTAGAATGTTTGGTGCAGGCTCGGATAATCAGGCCGAATATTGCAAAGTATAAAGCCAAATATAGAATCAGGACAATTGTTCCGACTAAAGTAACATGGGCCAGCCAATAAATAATCCCCGACCAGAAAATTATCCCGGTAATAAAAAACAAAAAGAAGGCATCTTTGCGGGATTTATCCTTTAGTGCAAAAAATACCGGCACAAACCCAAACCAAGCAAATAGCCAGATATTAAAATTAGGAAAAGATAAAATAAGTAATCCTGCGGACAATAAACAAAGAGGTAATCCTTTTGTGATATGCGAAGTTATCTTCCGCAGCATTTTTTATATTTCTTGCCTGAACCGCAAGGACAGGGGTCATTACGGCCTACTTTGGGATGCGTTGATTGTATTGGCTTTTGAGCTGGCTGTTGCTCCGGTTGTTGTGCGGCAGCATCTAACGCGGATAGTTCGGGATGGGTTAATTCCTGCCTTTCTTCACTAAATACCCCTTTAAAATGGGCTGTTCCTGCCGGCTGGAGCTTAAATAGCGTTTCGACAGCCTCTTCTTCAATCGAAGAAATCATCTGATTGAACATAAGGAAACCTTCGCGTTTATATTCTATTAAGGGATCCCGCTGACCATAAGCGCGTAAGCCAATGCCTTCGCGGAGGCTGTCCATGGCGTAAAGATGGTCCTTCCATTTGGAGTCTATTATCTGCAGAAAGACCATGCGCTCCAAATGGCGCATCAAATCAAGCCCGACAGAATTCTCTTTCTTTTCATAAGCAGTAAGTGCAATTTCATAAAGGCTGTCTTTCAATTGCTCCTTATGCAAATCTTCCATCTTCTTATCTTCTATATCAAGCCCGAACTTCAATTTCATTATATTGATTAAACCGGGAAGATCCGGTTCATGCGCGCTTCCCATATAGGTTTCAACTATACCGTCAATTGAACCCCGAAGCATATCCAGCATATTTTCTTTTAAATTCGCCCCCTCAAGCGTCTGTTTACGCTGGCTGTAAATTATCTCTCTCTGTTTATTCATGACGTTGTCGTAATCAAGGAGCTGTTTCCTAATCTCGAAGTTATGCTGCTCAACCCTCCTCTGGGCAATTTCAATGGAACCGGCAACCCAGGGGTGTTCAATTACCTGCCCCTTCTCTAAGCCCAATTTTTCCATAAGGCCGATAAGCCTCTCGGAGCCGAATAAACGCATAAGGTCGTCTTCAAGCGCAACGTAAAATCTGGATGAACCTGGGTCTCCTTGCCTACCGGAACGGCCGCGCAGCTGATTATCAATACGCCTTGATTCATGACGCTCAGTCCCCAAAACATGCAAACCGCCGAGGCTTACAACTTTTTCATGTTCTTCGGCTGTCTCTTTTTTATATTTCTCGAGTAATTTCTTGTATTCTTCCTGATAATCAGGATGGTCAGCTTTTAACTTCTGCTTGATTACGTTCTTAGCCATAAACTCAGGGTTACCGCCTAAAAGTATATCGGTTCCCCGGCCGGCCATATTAGTTGCAATAGTCACGCCCTTGAACCTGCCTGCCTGCGCGACAATTTGAGCTTCCATTTCATGGTATTTTGCGTTTAAGACCTGATGCGTTATGCCGCGACGCTTAAGCATTTCGGAAAGATACTCCGATTTATCTATAGTTATGGTCCCCACAAGAACGGGCCTTCCGGAATTATAAAGAGAACTTATTTCATCAACCACAGCATTGAATTTTTCCTCTTCTGTCTTATAAACCCTGTCCGGGTAATTTGTCCGGATTAAATTCCTGTTCGTAGGTATCGTGATCACGTCAAGCTGGTAAATGCTTTTAAACTCATTGGCTTCGGTCGCTGCGGTTCCGGTCATACCGGCTAATTTTTCATACATGCGGAAATAATTCTGGAAGGTAATGGTGGCCAGCGTCTGGTTTTCCCGCTCAATTTTTAAACCTTCTTTTGATTCCACCGCCTGATGCAGGCCGTCCGACCAGCGCCTGCCCGGCATCATGCGCCCGGTGAATTCATCTACGATAATCACCTGCCCGTCTTTTACGACGTAATCCACATCACGCTCGAAAAACTCCTTGGCCCTTAATGCCTGTATAGTGTGGTGCCTGTATTCAATAGTCTCAATGCTGTGCAGGCTCTCCACTCCCCAGAGGCGCGCTGCTTTCATCTCTCCGTTTTCAGTCATGGCCACCGTCTGGGCCTTTTCATCGGCAAGATAATCGAACCCCTGGGATAAATCTATGCCTTTATATTTTGCGTTAATTTCGTCTTTTTCGGTAACGCGCCTGCCTTTAAGCTGCCCGGCTATGGTGTTTGCAGTATAATATTTATCGGTTGATTCTTCTGCCGGGCCGGAGATGATCAAGGGTGTACGCGCCTCATCAACCAGGATGGAATCAACTTCATCTACTATCGCATAATAAAACGGCCTCTGTACAAGGTCGCCTAAATTATATTTCATATTATCGCGCAGGTAATCAAAACCAAATTCGTTGTTGGTCCCGTAGGTTATATCGCAGGCATATTCGGTTTTCCTTTCTTCATCTGGCATATCATGCTGGATTACCCCGATAGAAAGACCTAAGAATTCATAAACAGGCCCCATCCACTCTGCGTCACGCCTCGCTAGGTAATCATTAACGGTGACTACATGTACGCCTTTGCCAAACAGCGCATTTAAATACGCGGGCAGGGTCGCCACAAGGGTCTTTCCTTCACCTGTGGCCATTTCACAGATGCCTCCTTGATGGAGGATTATCCCGCCGGCAATCTGCACGTCAAAATGGCGCAGTCCTATTGTGCGGCTTGCCGCCTCCCTTACCACGGCAAACGCTTCAGGCAGAATATCCTCAAAAATTTTATTTCTTGTATTTTTGAGTTTTTCTTTTATTTTTTCCTTTTCTTCGGGGATGGCCACCGAAGACATCTGTTCTTCCAGGTTCGCTATCTCCTGCTGGTAAATTTCGGATTGTTTCCTGATATGCTCCCTAAACTCTAGTGACTTTGCCTTTAATTGCGCATCGCTTAAGGCACTGACCTTCTCTTCCCAAGAATTTACCGCGGCGACAATCCCGGCTACCACAACCATTTTATTCATTGAAGGACTGGGCATTTCCGGATGCAATACTATTTTCACTCCGGGGTAACGCCTGGTAATCGCATTCTGCTTGTTTTTTAGAATAACCTGTTTTATTAATTTAAGCATCTTGGTTTGTCTTTTGTTTTTTTTAAGTACGCTTCAATGAATTTATCCAGCCCGCCGTCCATAATTGAGGCAACGTCCCCCGTTTCATAACCACTGCGATGGTCTTTGACCATACTGTAAGGATGCATTACGTAAGAACGTATCTGGCTGCCGAATTCAATTTTCTTTTTCTCGCCACCCCCAAACTGCTCCTGCAGCTGGCGTTCTTTTTTCTTCCTTTCAAATTCAAAAAGGCGCGCCTTTAGTATCTTCAAGGCCATCTGCTTATTTTGGTATTGCGAGCGCTCATTCTGGCATTGGGCTACGATACCCGAAGGGATATGCGTAATACGCACTGCCGAATCTGTCGTGTTTACGCTCTGGCCGCCTGCGCCTTTTGAGCGGTAAACGTCAATGCGCAGCTGTGTTTCATCTATCTTTATCTCCGCATCTTCTTCTATTTCCGGAATAACGTCCACCGAGGCAAAAGAAGTATGCCTGCGTTTATTGGCGTCAAACGGCGAAATACGCACCAGGCGGTGTACTCCCCGCTCCGCTTTCAAATAACCATAGGCATATTCGCCCTCAATTATAGCCGTTACGTTCTTAATACCGGCTTCTTCGCCAAAGAGTATATCCGTGGTCTTAAAGATATAGTCGTGCTTTTCGGCAAAACGCGTATACATACGCAGGAGCATACTCACCCAGTCGCATGATTCCGTGCCTCCGGCGCCGGCATTGATGCTGAGAATAGCACCCGCGGAATCAAACGGAGCACCGAGGAGAGTTTTAAACTCTAATTTCTCGAGTTCTCCGGAAAGCGCTTCAATATTCCGCGCCAGCTCTAAGATTAACCCTGAATCCTCATTCTGGAGTATTTCGGCAAGCTCTTTTAATTCCTGAAGTTTTTTTGAAATCAATTCCCACGGCTCGACACTGGTTTTAAGGTTCTTTAATTCTTTTACTATCCTAGTTGACCTCTCCGGATTATCCCAAAAACCTTCACTTGACATTGACTGAGTTAGTTCATTAATCAGCCTCTTCTTTTTATCAATGTCAAAGATAACCTCTGAGGTTGGCGAGCTTAACCTCTAATGTGTTTATTTTGCCCTTAATATCTTCAAACATCTCACGCCTTCCCTTATTTTAAGCTTTCCTTATCCCTTTTAAAGCCAATATGAACTCATCCCGGTTATCCGAGAAAGTTATGGCATCTTCTTCTTTAATCCTGCCTTCTTTGACCAGCTTAACCAGCGCCTGATTAAATGACTGCATCCCAAACACCTCTCCGTCTTCAATAAACTGAGGTATATCCCAGATTTTCCCTTCCCTGATTAAGCGGCTGATGGTCGGCGTAAGGAGCATAATTTCGCAAGCCGGGATGCGTTTTGTTCCGTCAAAAGAGGGAACGAGGCGTAAGGATATTACGCCTTTTAAAAGAGTAGATAACTCGTTACGGATTTCATGGTGTTGGTGAGGCTGGAAAAAGTTTACAATTCTTTCCACGCTTTTAGAAGCATTCACCGTATGTAGGGTGCTTAAGACCAGCACCCCCGTATCAGCGGCGGTAATAGCCGCGGACATTGTTTCAATATCCCTGATATTACTGATAAAGAGGACATCCGGGCTTTGTAAAGTAAAAGCCCTTAAAGCCGCTCCGTATGTGGAAACGTCCAGCTCCAGCTCCCGCTGGTTTACAACCGAACTCTTGTCTCTAAAGGTAAATTCAATGGGTTCCTCAATGGTGAGGATGTGTTTCTTACAGTTAGTATTGATATATTCAATCATGCTCGCGATAGTCGTAGACTTACCGCTGCCCATTGAGCCGGTCAAAAGCACCAGCCCTCTTGTTTCAAGCGATAATCTTTTTAATGTTTCCGCAGGTAGGTTTAAATCCTCAAAGGTCTGGACTTCGCTGCGCACATTCCTGATGACCATCGAAGGCCAGTTCCTTTGCCTGAAGATACTTACGCGGAACCTGTGGTTCACCTCTTCAACATAAACCGCGAAATCAACATCAAGATTATCCTTAAAAGTCTCCCTCTGTTTAGGCGTGGTTAATTCTTCAACCGCCTCCATAATGTCATCTACGCTTAAAATAATATCATCAACCGGGATAACTTTTCCGGCAAGCCTCAAATATGCAGACCCGCCTGCGCGGTAAAATAAATCCGAGGCATTCTGGTCTACCATCTGTTTTAATAATTTCTTTATGCTCATAGCTTATGCCCTCGCCTTCATTATACCACTTTCTTGATTTTTGTAGTAGGATTAAATTCCATGTATTTGGCCAGCATTAAGCGGGTTTGCGCGTCGAGAGCAGGGGCTGAGCCAAGGATGAGGATGACAAGCGGCACCAATGCCCACTCTAAAGTCATCACCACATTTTTAAACCAGCTTACGTGTTTGGGCCGCTCAGGCAGCGTTGTGCGGCTTAAAATTATCCAGGCCAGGCTTGAAGCAAGGGTGAAATTCAGCAACAGGCCGGTAATCTTAGGAAGGTTGTAGCTGATTGTCATCTGATTAAAGAAAGTACCCCCCAAAACTAAAGGTAAAGGAGCAGCGAGGAACAAGATATTCGCCCAAATCGCCCAGGTAACGTGGCTCTCGAGAAGCTGGAAAGAACGCCTTAACTTGGTTAAAAAAGGGATATCCCTGTTCCTTAAGAAGCCGTCGACAACAAAAGGAAAATTCTCCACCCCCCAGGCCCACCTTCTTTTCTGTTTATATTGCAGACTAATGGTCTTAAACAAATTGCTGGAATAAGCTACATCCATGGAAACAGTTATATATAAAGGCACTACCCGGTAATCGCCATTATAAAATAAAAACGCCTTCCAATAAATAACGGAATCATCCGAAACCATATCCACCGGCCAGTAATCAATATCGACAAGCGTTTTAAAACTCATGCTATGACTTGAAAAAGTAACAAACTTTTCTAGCCGCATGCTTTCTATCAGCTGGCAGAATGAACTGCTGATTTCAACGAGGCGGGCAAATGAAGGCGCTTCCCAGACATTATTATTGTAAACGGGCATGGGCTGGTAGCTTGCCTGATGAGGTTTCTCAGAAGTCAAAAAATGATAGGCAAGGCAACTGAAGTATTTTTTATCCACGCAGGTATCGGCGTCAAAACAGGAAATAATCACCTTTTCATAGGGAATTTTTTTCTCATCAAGCAGTTCTTTGGCTTTTTTCGCCGCCCAAGTGGCGTTTGCGCCTTTGGTGCGCGACTCAAAAGGGATATTGTCCGGATGGAAGGTGGTCAAAAAGATAAAAAAATCTTTTTTAAACTCCCTTTCAAGCATAAGGGCATTTTCCCGCGCTTTAGGGTTGCGCTCTTCAAGGGCCAAAACCACGATCATCTTATCTTTAGGATAATCGCAGTTACGTAGGGCTTCAAACGAAGGCCTTAGGATCTCCAGGCCTTCCTTATAAGATGGGAATATAACCAGATGATACGGCCCCGGGCAATCTTTACCCGCCGCTAGGCCTTTACACTCCCTAAGCCAGGCCCTGTTCTTTTGCTTTTGCAGCTTATGATGGGCAATTACTAAAAGCGTGGTCAGGTAGGTGGTACGTATAATCCAGTAAAAATCAAAAATGATTATGAGTACCGCGCAGATAACGGGATTAACGACCGCAAGTATCAAGAAAAAAAGGAGTATCCCCCAGGAAAGGGAGCCCGGCAATATTTCAAAGAACCTTCTTTTTTTATTCCGGCCGTTCATTTGTTTTTGTCCTCATCAGGTCCTGGAAAGGAAATGATTTTACGTTCAACTCAAGTTTGTAAACATTGTCGTAATAATTATCGTCCGCCGCCTTCTGCGTATCCAGGAAATAGAGTGCGTCTTTTGTTTCATCGTAAAAAACTTTCGTCTCCTTCTTGTTAAGCCTGACAAGTTCAATGGGTATTGTTTCGGCTTGGGCTTCCAAAACTTCAACTGTTTTCTCCGTAACCACCAGCATATGGTAACTGTCCGAATGCCAGAAAACATCAATTATTTTCCTGCCGCCAAGGTTTAAGACTATTGCTGAATCGGAAATTGATGAACCCTCTTCTAATTTTAAGCTGACTATTACTAGCTGAGAAGGATTAAAAAAAAGCAGCCTTTCTCTATTCGGAGAAAGTTTCCATTTTTTAGGCGCCGGGGTTATCTCAGGAAGCGAGCCGATATCCTGAAAATCTTCTCCCTCAAGGTCTGATTTATAGATTACATTTTCTTTTACGTCTACGTAATAAATTTTCCCTCTCTCTTCATCCACCCAGAAAGTGGAAATCTTGTCCTTATTCAGCTTCTTCACATTAGGCCGCAGAGGAAAAAGAATAACCTTATCAAACCTGCTCACGTGCCCCCCATAGACTTCCGTATCGCTTGACCAGGGATAGTGTTTTTCGAGTTCAATTTTAATATTATATTTTCCGGGAAGCAGCTCCTGAATGGTGGCAGGGGTCTTTTTATCCAGGAGGGTACCGTTAAGATAAACATCTGCGCCCGCAGGCTGGGTTTCTATGGCGATTATCCCCGTCTTGGTAAACTTTAATAAACGCATGTTAAATTTATAGCCAAGCGCGTAAGAAAGGATATAGGGCAGGCCGGCGAAAAACACAAGGACGCTCGCGTAAAAAAGGACCGACCTTATTTTCTGTCCGCTAAACACTTCGCTATCTCCTTCTCCAGCTTAATAAGCATTTTCTTATTTTTTCTCCCTCCCGCATAGCCGCCTAGGCTTAAGTCGTTCTTAACTACGCGGTGGCAGGGGATAATCAAAGGATAGGGATTCTTCTTTAAGGCTCTGCCTACTGCCCGGTAGGCAGCCGGAAACCCTGCTTTTTGCGCAACCCATTTGTAACTGCGCACCTCGCCTAACGGTATTTTTGCAACAACCCTGTAAACCTTTTTAGTAAAAGTGGTCATCTTCATTTTCCGATCACCTTTTTTCTGTGCAAGAGGTGATGATAGCTTAGCGCAAACCTGTGTGCCTCATCGCGCACCCTGCGGATTAAGTTAAGCGCTGCGTTATCCGACTTAAATTTGACCGGCGTTGCGCTGCCTTTAGTATATATATTCTCTTCTTCTTTGGCAATACTTAGTAAGGGCAAATTAAGCCCCAGGGCCTCAAGCTCCTTTTGCGCGGTAGCCAGATGCGCAAGGCCGCCGTCAATCAAAATTAAATCCGGCAAGGGTAATTTCTCTTTAAGCAGCCTTTGATAGCGCCTGCCCACTACTTCAGAGAGCATTTTATAATCATCAATACCTTTCACGGTCTTAATCCGGAAACGCCGGTAATTATTTTTATCCGGCACGCCTTTATAGAAACTGACCATTGAGCCGCAGGCCTCCTGGCCGCTGATATTGGAAATATCAAAGGCCTCTATCCTCTCAGGCAGCCTTTGCATATGCAGCAGCTCTTTTAAGCCCTGAAGTGCAGCAGAAGCAGCAGGGCCTAGCTGCACTGAATTAATCGCGCTTATGGCCTTAATCTGATCCCGGATCTTGGCCGCCTCTTCATATTGCTGCTGCTTAGACTTTTTTTGCATAATACGGTTTAAGTACTTAAGCAGATATTCTGTTTTACCTTCTAAAATCAGGCGGATATTCTTAATCAAGACAGCATAATCTTTCCGAGAAATTTTACCTATGCATGGCGCGGGAGAGAGGTTAAGGCGATAGTAAATACAGGCTTTCTTGGGAAGTTTCCTACAGGAACGAAAGGGAAAAGTGCGGCGGATAATCCTTAGGGCTTCCTTGAGTAATTTCGCGCTTGTGTAAGGCCCAATATAAACGGAGCCGTCATTCTTTTTCTCGCGGGTTATCTGAATCGCGGGATATTCCTCATTAGTGATTACAACATAAGGGAAACTTTTATCATCGCGCAAAACAACGTTGTATTTCGGCATATATCTGTGGATTAAATTCGCTTCGCGCAGCAAGGCTAGGCTTTCCGTAGGGCATAATTCATATTCAATTTTAGAGGCATGCTGCATTAAGGCGGCGGTTTTAGCGGAAAGCCCACCTGCGAAATAACTGCTCAGGCGCTTCTTAAGCGAATTCGCCTTGCCTACATAGATGACCTGCTCAGAGGCGTTTTTCATGAGATACACGCCTGAAGCATCCGGCAGGGCATTTGCTTTTAGCTTGAGCTGATTTATTCTCTTCATCTTTTTTATCTTTTAAGCGCTTGCTTTCATCCCTTTTTTTAACCAGACTAACAGCTCGCCTGCCTCGCTGACCCTGAAGATAAAACAGCAAACAACGTAAGAAACCATACCTGCCGCAACTGCCAGGCTTAAGCTTAATAATTTATTTACTCCGATATTAGAAATAAAATAACAGGCCGCCCCCATGCAAACGCTTGAGGCCAGTATTTTTACGAATGAACTCGCGATGTGTCTTGATTCAAAATCGCCGATTCTCCTACGCAAAACTATAAACAAAATAATAAAGCTGATTATCCCCGATATGGAGGTTGCCAGGGCAAGCCCGGCTATCTTCATGGGAAACATAAACAGAGAACATAAGACGATATTTAAAACTAAGGTTATACCCGCATTCTTAGCCGGAGTTACGGTATCTTTAAGCGCAAAAAAACATGATTGCAATATTTTAACTGCCCCGTAGGCAAATAATCCGATACTATAGTAGAAAAGCGCTTGCGAGGTAAGGTTAGCGGAGTAGGCGTCGAATTTTCCTCCCCTATATAAAGTTGAAATAATTTGCCTTGAGAGGACCATAAAGGCAACCGAAGCCGGCAGCATCACGAATAAATTCGCGCGCAGGCCCCAAGAAAGTGTGCGTTTTAAATCCTGATGATTATCATCCAGCGCCTCTCTTGAAAAAGTAGGCAGGATTGCCTGAGAAAGCGCGTTACTAAAAATACCGATGGGAAACTGAATCAGGCGGTAAGAAAAATACAGTACCGCTACACCTCCCTCCCCTACGATAAATGCCAAAGAACCGAATATTGAATCAACAAAATTATTCAGCTGATAAATGCCGGAACTGGCTACCCGCGGCAGCATGAGTTTAGCAATAGTCCGCGCGCCGGGATGGTTAAAATGCTTGAATAAGCGCAGCCGGAAACCCTTTTTATAAAGAACGGGGATCTGCACGGCAAGCTGCAAAACTCCTCCTACAAGCACGCCGTAAGCCAACCCGGCAATCCCCTCTCCAAAGAGAAGCGCGAATACGATTATGGAAATATTCAGAAGACAGGGCGCAAAAGCGGGAACGGCAAAATGTTTCAACGAATTAAGCACCCCCATTGCATAAGCTGCCAGGCATATTAAAATCAGGTAAGGGAATATTATCCGGTTAAGTTTTATGGTTGTTTCTAATTTCTCGGGGAAACTGATAAATCCAGGGGCAATAAGGCGCACGATAAGGGGAGAAAATATCATCCCTAAAATCGTAATAACCATGAGTGTCACAAGGAGCAGGTTCAAGACCACATTCGCTAGTTCCCAAAATTCTTCTTTTGTGTGCTTATGCGCGTATTCGCTAAATACCGGGACAAGGGCGGCGTTGCTTGCCCCCTCCCCGAGTAAGTCGCGGAAAAGGTTGGGGATCCTGAAAGAAATAACTAATGCCTGGGCGTAAAGATAGACGCCGAAGAGCCGGGCAATGACTATATCCCGGACAAACCCCAAGAGCCGCGAAACGAACGTCGCTAGCGCGATGACTAAAGCGGACCTGGCTATGGATTTATGGGTTGACATGGGTTTATAATTATGCTATAAAATAAACCGCTTGAATTTTTTTTACGCTAAAAGGAGAAATTAATATGCCCAGACGCAGAACATCATTAAAGAGCAACCGCCAGAACCTAAAAAAACACTTACGTAACTTAAAAGTAAAACAGCAGCTTAAGAAAACGCTGAAATCCCTTCAGGACCTGCTTAGTGCTAAGAATTTAGCGGAAGCGAAAAAGCTACTGACAAAAGTTTTCTCCCAGCTGGACAAGGCAGCCAAGAAAAAGATCATTCACCCTAAAACAGCCAGCCGTAGGAAATCCCGCCTAATGAAGCGGCTTAACAAAAGCGCATAAACTCACGACTAATTTTTCCAAGGCGAAAACGGGCTTTAGTTTACCCATTTTTATTTCCGTATCGCATAAGATAAAAAGCTTGAGTCTTCTTCTTAATTCAAAAGGGCCTGCACTCAGCCTTTCCCACTCATGGCGCAACCCGCCCAGTATCCTTTCCGGCCTCTCCCCCTGATTTAATAACTGATTCAGCACCCTTAATGCCGCATCTATGCTTTTTGAGTCAATCAAGCGGCATAATGTAAACGTATTCAGCTGAGGCGTTTCCTTAAAGCGGATTACTTTTGCATATTTTGCGGCATTATTAAGAAAACTGTCCCTTCTATCAACGCAGCCTAGATCCAATATAAGGACTACGTATTTCTGCGCTTCCTTTAGATATTCCAGCAGGAAATCCTTTAACGCCTCTTTTAACTCCTGCGCTTCTTTAATAACCACCATTCTTTTAGCATTGTTGCCGGGAAGGTAAAACAGTTTTTCCTGAAGGCTCTTTAAGCTGAGGCCCCTTGCATATAGGGTATCAAGGTTAAACTGTTCTATATTTTCAGGTAAGAATGAGCTTTTTAGTTTCCTAAGCTGGATATCTTTTGAGGTAGGATCATCACCGACGAATAAATAGACCATTACCTTAGCTTACCACTGGTCAACAGCCCGCTCAACAACCCTGCGCGCAAGGTCGACCAAGGCGTTGTTAACTGCCGCACTTTCCGAGATTGCGGTTGTACCGCTAGTATAATAAGTTGTGTCTCCCGTAAAGTTGTTTTCTTGGTAAAGGAGCTTATTTTCTTTAGTGTCCCAGAGGCTCATATTAATAACGGGACTAAGCCGGTACTCCAAAACATTCTTGCTATTATCGTATCTTAAGGGATCCCTGTGAAAATCAACCAGTTCGCCTTTGAGGATTAAATCCGCATTAGGTTCTTGAACCGGCTTAAGGTTTCCGTCGGTAAGGAACTTATTGATAACCGCGTTCGTTATATCCGTCTCAAGATGGGGTATGTAGATACGGTACTGGCTTCCAGTATAGGCTTCATTGGTAATATCGGTCTTATTCACGAAAGGCGTGATGTATATGGTGTGGTATTTATTGGTAATCATTGATCGGGTAGTATAGCCGCAGCCGCATAAAGCAGTAACGAGTAACAAGTAACTAGTAATTAATAAAAATCTTTTTCTCATTTTTTCATTTTCTCCAGTACCTGAAGCCTCTCGGCAGCCTTTGCCGGCCAAGAAGTTTCGGAATAATTATTTATTATATCATTATAATAAATAATGGCTGCGTTATAAGCCTTCTCTTTTTCGTAGAAACGGGCGATATCGTAGCAGCTGGCCGCCTCTTTTTCTTTTAAAGCCGCAATATTCTTCTCCGCTTCCTGAGACAAAACTGCGTCGGGATGATCCCGGGCAAACTCCTCAAATTTCTGTTTTGCTTCCTGCATCGCGCCCTGATCATACTCCGGTCCTTGGGATTCTGCTGCGCGGCAGGTGGCTATCTGGAACCTTGCGGCAGTAGCCCATTCGCTGGAGGGGTAATTTGAGATAACCTTGCCAAACGCTTCCTCTGCATCATAATAACTCAGCTGCTTTTTTAAAACAAGCCCGAGCATATACTCTGCCTTTGGCGCAAGCGGACCGTAAGTAGAGTTTTCAACTACTTTAGTAAAGATTTCAATAGCCGGGTTCTCAACCGGTAGAGTAACCCCCAGCGCTTTCCTTTTCGCGCCGTTCATGAAATCTTCTGCGATCTTATACTCACGCCTGATTATTTCCTGGATCCTTTCAGAGAAAGGATACTTATCGATTACTTTCTGGTAGGCCTGATACGCCTCGTATATATTACCTTTTTCTTCCTCAATTAAACCGATATAATACTGCGATTCGGAAGCCTCAAAGGACTTAGGATAGGCCTTAAGGAGTTTCTTGAACTCGCGTATCGCGTCCTCATATTTCTTTATATCATAGAAACTTTTGGCATACTCAAACTGCTCTTTAGGAGTAGATTTGGGTAAGCTTTTAGGATTTACGAATTTCCCGCTCTTAGGAGTCCAGATCCAATAAGGATAGGCCGGGGTTAAACCCAAAGTAAGAAGTAAAAATATTATTAAGATGCTGCGCTTCATAATGTTTTAACTTTAACATACGGCGGGGATTTTGTCAACCCGTCTAGAACCAATTCAAACTGCCTCCCAAGTCCAAATAAAGATTATAATTCAAGCACTCTAACGAATCCCTATTATAGCAAAGATTGGCAAAAAGAATACAAGAATTACATTTACTTAAAATGTCTTTACGGGAAATCGCTAAAGCGTTTAAGATAAGTAAAGGAACTGTCTTTAAGGCATTTAAATATCTGAATCATTCCTAGTAGAAAACTGTCGTTTTTTGTCCGATTTTTTAAGGCCTTAAATTACGTAACTCTTTTGTATGCAATAAGTTAAGAATAAATAACGCATCGAGCTATGACATTAGTTCCTAGATGTATTAGTTTGCAGGTTAGCGTCGGCATTATATAAACCTAGCTTTTTATTCTCTACAATAAGAAGTTTAGCTACTCTTTACGGTATTTCCAGCTTTATTCTCCTTTGCTTCTTTCATTCTCTATCGGATAAATTCTAAAAGCACCATATCCTTGGCTATGTATATAATACTCATCACCATCTAGCTTTGATTTAACCCTTAGTGGCTTATCTCTCATTATGAAGTCTGTCTTACATATACAAAAATGCTTAAAAGCTTCTTCTGACGAAATTATTACACCATTACTTTTCGTCTCCCTACTTCTTTTTATTATCCCTTTAGACTGAGGAGATATTTTTGTTTCTTCTATTCTTCCTGGCTTAACTTCAATCTCGCTATCTTTCTTCGTTAAATCGCTTCGACAATACCTACATTTTATCGCTTCATCTTGGATTTCCTCGGCACAAAAAGGACATTTCTTCATGATATACCTCCCTGTTTCTTTTATCCACCTGCTCAAAGGCTTTGGGGTTATTAATTAGCTCTGAGGGAAAGCAAGTATGAAAGTCTTACGAAGAGACTTATTTTCTGGAATTATCTATATTCCATTTTGGCATATTTCATCTTGGAATATATCATATTTATATAAGACAATCAAGATAAATAGGAAGGTAAATATGGATAAAACGGCTGGTTTATTCTATGCGTGTGTTTCAGTAAATTTAATGATATGTTCCATCATATCAACGCATTCTATAGGATACAAACCGACTGCGGTTTCTGCGGAAAGCATCACGTAATCCGAACCGTCCAATATGGCGTTAGCCACATCTGAAACCTCCGCCCTTTCAGGGATACGATTCTCAGTCATACTCTCCAGCATCTGAGTAGCGGTAATGACAAATTTTCCTGCTCGGTTACATTTTCTAATTATCTCTTTTTGAACTATCGGCACCTCATATATAGGGATAGAAACTCCCATATCCCCTCTTGCGACCATAATCCCATCGCAGACTTTGATTATTTCATCAATATTTTTAATGCCTTCCCGGTTCTCGATCTTTGCAATGATCTGACATTTATGCGGATAATTCTTAAGATATTCTCTAATAATAACGATGTCATCCTTACTTCTTACAAAAGACTGGGCTATATAATCAATTTTATTCTCTATACAAAAACGTATATTCTCCTTGTCTTTTGCTGTCAAATCTTTAAAGCCAATTTTAACGCCGGGCATATTAATACCCTTACGCTCCTTAATTAGCCCGGGCATAACCACCCTAGTCTTTAATCTATTTCTTTGGCGCTCTAAAACTAAAAGAGCAATATTGCCATCATCAATATAAATATGCTGGCCTTTTTTGATCTCATTTAAAGAGTCTTTGTAATCAAACGGTATGAGGCTACCTTTTCCTAAAGTATTCTCTTGCGTTAACCAAATGACCTCCCCTTTTTTTACTTTGATAGCCTGACCTACCTTTAGTCTACCAACCCTTATGCGGTAACCTTCTAAATCTCCCAATATTTTTGTATTTAGGCGATATTTTTTATTTAGTTTTCTGATGAGCCGTACCAGATGCAAATGAACCTTTAGGCTAGAGTGAGAGAAATTTAGCCTTGCCACATCCATACCAGCACGCATCATCTTTAAGAGGATACTTTCTTTTTTTGAAGCAGGGCCTAAAGTGCAAATTATTTTAGTCTTTGTCATTTACGAATTTTCCCCTTATGATTCTTGAGGTTTTTCTCAATACACCTATAATCTTCGATTTCGCAATGCAATTGTTTATTGATTATCTCTAAAGCGCGAGATGTTGTTTCCATTTGGATTCTTTTCTTTTGAATACGGTAAAAAATATAGCCGAAGACAAGAAATACAAGAAAAAATAATCCTATCAGCACCAGTAAATTTCTTAAATTCCTATGCAGCGGGACGGTAAGCGCGCTGAGCCTTTCTGTTACGACAACAGAATAAAGGCCATTTTGCCCCTGTAGGTGGGCAAAGGCAAATAGTTTCATTTCTTTCTTCGGCTTATCGTCCTTTGTAGGGAACAATAAAATTGCTGTCCCCGAACTGTTAGAATTCAGCTTTTTCATAAAAGCATTTAACTGAGACAATTCCTTTGCGTTCAATACCTCTTTGCCGACTTCAAGAATATTTTTACCTACGTGCCTTTTAACCGGATCGCTCAAGATAGTATGATTATTATCCATAACAAAGGTGGTAAATCTTTCTTGATCATTTATATGTTGTATAAGCTTGTCTATATACCCGGGCTCTTGTTTAATTCCAAGAACCCTGCTTTCAATATCATGACTAGCTGACTTGGCAATAATCAGAAGTTCACGTAACTCCGCGTTAATAACAGAACGCTCAAAATCAAAATGATTAATCCATCCTAAAGTTAAAATACTACCCACAAACAAAACAGCTAAGGTAAATAACAGCGCATTCCTGAAGCTGATAACTTGCCTAGCTATTCTTTTTATCATTTTGTTACCCCCTGCCCTATACGAGAGACTCTCGCAACAAAAATTACTACTCCAAATACAATCATCACGAAACAGAGGATTTGCCCCATACTAAACGGACCTACAATAAATCCTAATTGCTGATCTGGTTCACGAAAGAACTCTAAAAAGAACCGTATCACTCCATAGCCGATAAGATAGAAAGAGAAAAGCGCTCCAGGAATCCGCACCTTCTTACGCAGGCTCCAGAGAATAATAAAAAGAAATAGCCCCTCAAATAACGCTTCATAAAGCTGGGATGGATGCCGTAATTGACGCATAGGGTCTAAAGGAAAATACATACCCCAGGGCACACTAGTAACGCGTCCGTAAAGTTCGCCATTAATAAAATTTCCTAATCTGCCAAAGGTATACCCTAAAGGAACAGCGGAAACGAATAAATCCGCAAGTATCCAGAAATTCAACTTAAACTTACGGCAAAAAATTACCGAGGCAGCAATTATTCCTATAAGGGCACCATGATAACTCATTCCGTATAGCCCTATATAGTGGAATCCGTTATTAATATCAAAAGGTAAGATGATTTCTAAAGGATGCTTAAGGTAATAGGATAAATTATAAAATAAAACATACCCTATCCTGCCGCCGGTTAAAAGAGCAATAGTTATCCAAAGAAAATAAGTGTCTATAGACTCTTTTTTAAATTCAATCTTTTCGTTTTTCAGCCTATACAAAACAAACAAATATACGGTAAGAAAAGCCAAAAGATACATCAGCCCATAATAATGCACCTGTACCGGGCCTATTCTAAGTGCAATAGGGCTAATGTGTTCAGGAATATGTTTCCACAAGCTAATGAATTCTTTCATTCAGTATAGAGGTTAAAAAACTCCTTCTTAGTATATATCTTTAAAAGTATACCCACAATAAAAAATCACCACAAACACGTTTTCCTCATACAGTTCTTGTGAAATTTGCGAGTTATTTCCGCTAAGGAGGGGCAGTAATATTGCAACTCTCTAGACACAGCTATGGGGAAAACTTAAGAGGTAACTCCCTTAAGAGGAGCCGAACTTATGCATTGACAAGCCCCTTATTAAACAAACATCATTTTCCATGCACCTTTTTTATCAGCCAAGACATATTTTTACCCAATACGCTCATCGTCAATAACCCCTCTTCGTCTTTTTCAACCTCTCCGATTTCACGGCCTACTCCTATATTCCAATAGGAAGACCCGACAGTGATCATCTGCCCTATGGTAAAGAAATGGTTTAGGGTATCGAATGCATGGATTGCACCGGAGCGCCTGACCGAAACAACTGCAGCACCGACCTTACGTTTAAACATTTCGCCGTTCGCTCTGGAAACGAATCCCGCACGCTCAATTAAGGCTTTTATCTGTGCCGTGCAATCGGCAAAATAGGTAGGTGAGCCTAAGATGATGCCCTCTGCCTGCTCCATTTTTGCGATACACTCGTTTACTATGTCATCGGTTACCGCGCAGCGCTTGTTTTTGGCGGAGAAACATTTATAACAGGCGATACAACCTTGAATCTTCTCTCCGGCAAGCTGAACGAGTTCAGTCTTAATGTCTTCTTTTTCAAGCTCCTTAAATACATGCTTTATCAGAATAGCGGTATTACCATCCTTGCGTGCACTTCCGTTAAAGGCAACAACTTTCATGATACGGCCTCCTTTTATAACAACAGCTTATAGCTCTATTAGCTCATAGTCAAGATTACCCAGCCCTATTTCCTGGGCATACACAAGTTGTTTCATCCCGTCCTTGTCAGGATGAGCTGCCTTAAAAATATCTTGGCCACAATTCTTATTCACTATATCAAGACTTGCCTTGTCAATGCTTACAGGATCAAGTGATGCCAGTATTCCGACATCAGGCCCAATCCGCGGGTTCTCCATGTTCCAACAATCGCATTCTTTACTAATATTAACGGCGAAGTTCAGGAATCCCACTTTGCCTTTCTTGTCTTTAAGCACGGCTAAACTATACTCGGCTATCTTTTCCTGCGTTTTGTCGCTTCCACCTAAGTCTATGAACATCGCCATAGTAGGACAAACCGCTAAACAACTTGCGCAGCCTATGCATTTCTTGCTATCGATTACCGATTTATTGTTTTCGATGCGAATTGCTCCTACCGGACAGATTATTGAACATTCACCGCAGCCAATGCATTTATCCACATTGACAACAGGGGAAACATCGCAATGTTGCGCAAGCTTGCCCTCTCTGGTAGCGCAACCCATACCGATGTTTTTCAATGCGCCTCCAAATCCGGTCAAGATATGCCCCTTGAAATGGCTGACGGCGACAAGCGCATCCGCATCAATAAAGACACTGGCGAGCTTAGCAGTCTTGATGAATTTCTGATTGATTTGGATATCGATTGCGTCTTCTTTCTTATTGTCATCCGGGATGAGAACATCCACACCTACCGTCTCTTTTGTGAAACCGTGCTCATGGGCAAGCTGCAAATGGTCCTTAGAGTTTAAGCGCTTGCCGCGATAAAGCGTGTTTGCGTCTGAGAGGAATGCCTTTGCGCCTTTATGGGCAATCCCGTCGCAGACAACACGCAGATGCTCAGGCCTGACAAAATTAAGATTACCCGCTTCTCCGAAATGCACCTTCAGCGCAACCTTATAATCTTTCTGAATGAAATCTAGGACCTTGCTTACAGCAAGCAGTTTTTTAAGCCTATTATTTATGCTTTTAACCTTATCAGAATCCTTTACCGCTACGAAATATACTTTACTTTTCATAGGCTGATCTCCCTGCTGCAAATAACTTTCAAAGTATTCGCAGCTATTTCATATGAGCGCTTTTGCTAATTTCTTACCCAGCTCTTTTGCCTTTTCTAAGTCCACCTTCTTAGGCTTACCTTCCACGAGTAAGGACTCAGTAACCTTTTTTAATTTAAATCTCTCTGCCATCGTTTCCAGGCTGCTAAGTGCCTTTCCGCCTCCGCCGTGACTGACAAAAGAAACATAGGGTCTGTTGGTAATCTTACCTTCAGAGGGATAACAAGTCCGGTCAAAGAAATCCTTTAACGCGCCTGCCATATAACTGAAATAATCCGGGGTTCCAAAACAATAGCCGTCAGAGGATAGTAAATCCTCTAAGCTTGCTTCAGATGCCTTTTTTAATATTACATCTATAGCGCAAGATTCAACTCCTTCCTTTACGGCAAGAGCCAATTTTTCTGTATTTCCTGTCTGGGTATGATAAACCACTAGAACTTTAGCCATTTTTATTCCTCCATCCCTCATGCATTACGATTTCTTGAAGAGCTAATCTGTCTTTTTGTCCCAGGCAAGGTTTATCCGGATATCCTAAGGTCAAGAGGTCCACTACTCGGATATCTTGAGGGATGCCCAAAATCTCTTTAACCTGATCTTCATAAAAAGCCCCGATCCAGCAAGTCCCCAATCCCTCTTCAGTTGCCTTAAGCGCCATATGTTCAATGGCAATAGCCAGATCAATGGGATAAGACAATTGGCCGCAGGTCATTACCTGGTTATCGGTCTTAGCACAACAGGCGATTACTACCGGTGCTTGAGCCACAAAGGCTTGGTTTTTGGCTGCTTTCATAAGGCGCTGCCGGGTACTTTTATCCTGAACCAGAATAAATCTCCATTCCTGCCGGTTACTTGCAGAAGGCGCAAGTCTAGCTGCTTCAAGAATACTCTCGAGTTTTTCTTTCTCAAGCGCTCGGTCCTGGTAACTGCGCACGCTGCATCTTCTTTTAATCGCTTCCATGACGTTCATAGTTTACTCCTTCTAAAAACTGGTTATATTTTTGCATTGGTCGATCCTACGCATAACCTTGAATCTGTTATTTCTTACACGTTCCATAATTAGTTTATATGGTCTGCCTTTCTTCCATGGGATCTTAAAGTTTTCTCTAAGCCATCGACCAATCTCTTTATGGCACAATTCTCTGCAAACATGATCCCAAAAAGATTTTTTATCAATATTCACTCGAATTCCATCATATTTTCCCTTTAATATCAAAACGATATATTTCCATCTTTTATCGAAGTAAGCATCTCTATCCTTAACCCTTATTTTTATACCATATCCTGCGCCTGTAGAATAATGCTTACCATTATTCCATACGCTTACTATTATTTTTCTCTTCAGCGCTATACTCATTTTTCTATAATTTATTGATAAAATCTAAAATTTAGGCGACGATTCTTGCTGCTGTTTGCTTTGTTGTGATTCAAGCTCAACATCAATATATGAAACAGAGTAATAATTCACTTCGTGATCAAATTGTTCACCGAATTCCTCGTCAATCCCTAGGATAGTTTTTCCGTCATTCCACTCTATTGATTTTCGCACAGCATCTTCTTTGCCTGTTCCATATTCTTGTTTTGCATTAGAAATGAACTCATCCCAAGAAGGATGATATTGATAAGAGTACTGTATGGATATGCCGTATAATCTCCCATTGAAAAAAGAACAAAACACCTGATAAACATTAGGGACTTCTTTCATAGTCCCCCCATTGTCGATATTGTACATCCGTGAATAAGCCAGATATGGCCTTCCCGGTATTTGCTGATAAGTTACTTTAGATTTAAATTCTTCCTCGCTCATCCCCAGAGTTAGATCTTCGAAGTTTCTACTTATCGGTTTTTTAACAGTGGCACCATTACCACACCCAATAAGAAATAACATTGGTATGATAAAAATAGTTATGACCTTCTTCACGGTTCCTCCTTGTTCAGAGTATTTAACGAATTCTATTAAGGCAGATATCAATGTGTTCCCGGGAACTTTAGGAAAAGGTTATTTAAGGTTTAATTAAACTACGATGTTAACCAGCTTTTTTGGGACGATGATGAAATTCCTAATAGGCTTTCCTTCCAGCCAGGATTTGATTTTCTCATCGGAAAGAACGAAGACTTTGAGCTTATCTTCGGACAGATCCGCGGGAATATCCATCTTCGAACGAACCTTCCCGTTTACCTGAATTACTATTGTCACAGTATCCTCAATTAACATTTCGGGGTTAAACTTAGGCCACTCTGCTTTAAATATACTGTCGCTATTACCTAAAATATGCCAGAGCTCTTCGGCAAAATGCGGAATAATCGGGGAAAGTAGCAAAACAAGCTTACTAAAAACTTCTTTATCCGAGCCCTGCTGATAAATTGCGTTGGTGAGCTCCATAAGAGAAGCGATTGCGGTATTGAATTTAAACTCCTCTACATCTTCAGAAACCTTTTTTATCGTTTTATGCATTATCCGGATGAGTTCGGGGCTGGCTTTACTTTTTAAATTATCCTGAATGCGCCAGACACGGTTTAAGAATTTAAAAGCTCCTTCGATCCCCCGGTCATCCCATTCCAACTCTGTCTCAGGAGGTGCGGCGAATAAAATAAACAACCGTAAAGTATCGGCACCATATTTTGAAATTATGGAATCGGGATCAACGATGTTGCCGCGCGATTTTGACATTACCTCCCCGTCTTTTAAAACCATACCCTGGGTTAAAAGGCGCTTGAACGGCTCCTCGAAATTAATCATCCCGAGGTCTTTAAAGAATTTGGTAAAAAACCGGGAATATAGCAGGTGCAATATCGCATGCTCTATCCCGCCGATATACTGGTCCACCGGCATCCAGTATTTTGTTTCTTTCATGTCAAATGGCGCGCCCTCAAATTTCGGGGAACAGAATCTTAAAAAATACCAGGAAGAATCAAAGAAAGTAGCCATGGTATCTGTCTCACGCCGCGCCGCACCCTTACACTTCGGGCATTTTACATTGACAAATTTTTCTACCTTCCCCAGCGGGCTGCCGCCTTCTCCGGTAAACGGAGCAGCACTCGGCAATTCTACGGGTAAATCTTCGTAAGGCACAGGCACAACTGCACATTTCGGGCAATAGATCATGGGAATAGGTGTGCCCCAATAACGCTGGCGCGAGATAAGCCAGTCACGCAGGCGCCAGTGCGTCTCAATTTTACCTATCCCTTTCTTCTCCATCCATTGCGCAATCTTTATTTTTGCTTCCTGATTTGACAGACCATTAAATTCTCCGGAGTTAACCTGGATACCATCGCCTTCATATGCTTCATCCATTGCCTCAAGAGAATCCGGGCCCTTTATTACGATGCGCATGGGTAGGTTATGCTCTCTGGCGAACAAAAAGTCGCGCTGATCATGCGTAGGCACGCTCATGATCGCGCCCGTACCGTACTCCATCAGCACATAATCCGCAATCCATATCGGCATTTCCTCATTATTCACCGGGTTAACCGCGAAACATCCGCTGAATATCCCTTCCTTCTTAACATCCGAAGAGGAACGTACGACTTTGCTTTCCTTGGAAACCTTCTCGATGAATTTCAAAACTTCTTTTTCCTGAAAGTTCCCCTTGATGAGTTCCTTGACCAAGGGATACTCCGGGGCTAAAACAATATAAGTTGCCCCGAAAATAGTATCTACGCGCGTGGTAAAAACAGGAATGATCTTTTCTGAATTTTTGAGGCGGAAATAAATCTGCACACCCTGGCTCTTCCCGATCCAGTTCGACTGCATGGCCAGGACCCTTGAAGGCCACTGTCCCAACTGATCTAAATCTTCCAGAAGCCTTTGGCGGTAATCGGTGATCTTCAAATACCACTGCTCAAGGTCCTTCTGTTCGACCTTGGTATTGCACCTCCAGCAGCCGCCGTCAACAACCTCCTCATTGGCAAGCGTGGTTGAGCATGACGGGCACCAGTTGACATTTGAGGCTTTCTTATAGGCAAGCCCGCGCTCAAACATTTTTAAGAATATCCACTGGTTCCATTTATAGTAAGACGCATCAGAGGTAGAAATTTCCCTTTCCCAGTCATAAGAAAAGCCCATCTTTTTAAGCTCAACGCGCATCCAATCAATGCATTTATGCGTCCAAGCGTCCGGCTTGGTCTTATTCTTAATCGCGGCGTTCTCCGCCGGCTGGCCGAAAGCGTCAAACCCCATGGGATGCAATACATTAAAACCCTGGATCATCTTGACCCGGGCTGCGGCATCCGCGATGGTGTAATTACGCACATGACCCATATGAATTTTTCCCGAAGGATAAGGAAACATCTCAAGCAGGTAATATTTCTTCTTATCCGGATTTGCGCTGACATTAAAAATACGCATCCTTTGCCAGCATTCCTGCCACTTTTTTTCTATTTCTCTAAAATTGTAATCCATTTTTATTTTATGCGCGCGGGAAGAAGGGAAACCATTGTTTTTATTCCGTGCAAAACCGCATCAATAGTGCAGGGTTTGGCCAGATAATGGTCCGCCTCCATATCATAGCCCTTCCTGATTGAGTCAAGCTCGGCATTAGTGCTGATAATGATTACCGGCCGCCATCGGTCATTAATATTGGTCCTGATCTCTTTTAAAACATCAAAACCATTGAGTTTAGGCATAATCAGGTCTAAAAGGATAATATCGGGATTACAGTCTTTTACCATCCTTAACCCCTCTTCTCCGTCAAAAGCCTCAATGACGTCGTAACCTTCGCGCTGCAAGCGGGGCTTAAGGGTTTCAATTATCTCTTTATCGTCATCTACTAAAAGTAATTTATGCGGCATATTTATCCTCTTAATATATAATAAGTGGAGCTGAGGGGGATTGAACCCCTGACCCCTTGCATGCCATGCAAGTGCTCTCCCAGCTGAGCTACAGCCCCGAAATTAATCTATTGACCTTTGTTATTTTAGAATATAAAATAAGCTCCGTCAATCTTAATCTTGCCGAGGTGGTGGAATGGCATACACGTCGGTCTCAAAAACCGATGAGTTCACGCTCGTGAGGGTTCAACTCCCTCCCTCGGCATTATCTTTTTCTCTCCTCGTCTATAAATCTCCATTTTTGCCTTTCTTTGGCATAACTTTTGGCATAAGACCGGTATCTATTTTTGTTATCTCTAATCCCCGTGCCACATTCTCCGGCGTAGCGTGTGCGTAATATTTAAAAATAGTTGCGCTATCCTTATGCCCTGTTATTGCCTTTACCACTTCCACATTGGCTGTATTATCTAAAATGTTAGTTACTACCCAATGCCTAAATATATGGTTAGTGATATTCTTTTTTATGTCTAGCTCCTTACAGGCACGCTTTACATAATTTAATAACAGGTCTTTCCCTATAAAATCTGTTCCTTTATGGAATGGCGGGTAGAGCAAACCATCGGGCTTATATTTCTTCATCTTCTTCAGGAGGATTATGTGTTCATTAAAAACCATACAATCCTGATCCGTTAATTTTGCTGGTCTTGGCTCTGTTTTAGCATTTCTGATATACACAATCTTGCTGGCTAAATCCACATCAGAAATGAGCATTTTCCTAAACTCACTCCTTCGCCATCCTCTAGTAATAACGAAATATATCCAAGCGTAGAAGTAAGGTTTATTCTTATAAAACCATTTAAGAATCTTTAACCGTTCTTCCTGAGTAGGCAGAATCCAAACTTTCTTCTCAAAAGGAAAACTCCTTATTTCCTTGGGGTCAAACTTTGTAACCAGTCTTTTATTTAATGCGCTCTTGCCTATTTCCTTCAGATAATCAAGGTCTCTATTTATGCCTGATTTTGACCTTCCCTCATCGTGTTTACTGTTTTTGTAGTCGTTAAGTAGGCTTTCTGAATAATCTTCCATTGATTGTCTTGACCGCTTCTGAAGAAATATATCAAAGTGATGCACTGTCTCCAGAAATACTTCTCTCGTAGCATCAGAGGGTCTCTTGCTTTCTAAAACTTGTAAGGCAAAATCCTTGAAAGCAGTATCTTTAGTTAATATCCCCCCAAGTTCCCGCCTCCCAGCTTCATCCTTGGCATCTTTTTTCCCAGGATATTTGCTTTTGGGGATAGTGGCAAATTTCTGCTTACTATCAACCATCCACCAAATACGCCAACTATTTTTCCGTGAAACTACTCCAGCCATAAGTTTATTGCTTGCCGTCCTTTTTCATTTTACTTAATACTTCAGCTAAGTCATATCTGTGATTTCTCCCAATTACGAGAGCAGGAATTATTCCCTTCCTCCTGTAATAATCAACCATCGCTGGGGAAATCTTTAATTCCTTTGCCAATTCTTCCTTATCAATAAGCATTTTTTAACCCTCCTGTTTTACCAAAATTCGCTTTCCTAATTGCCTGTTCTTTTTCCTAATTCCACTGTATCGCAAATAATACCCCCCTGTTGCTCTCGGTCTTTTATCTTTACTTCCAAGATGCCTCCCAAGCTTAATCCCATCTCTTTTTGCTCTTTCTAAACCACTGATTACCCTACTCCTGATAATTTCCCTCTCCAACTCGCCAAAAACTCCCAAGAGTTGCCAAAATGCTTTAGACACAGGGTCATCTGCCTTAGCGGTATCAATATTGTCCGTAACAGATACTAACCTAATTTTCCTATTCCTAAATTCTTGGAATAAATTCAAGAGGTGTGATAGGCTGCGGGCTATGCGGTCTAATTTATAGATTACAATAACATCGAATTTCTTATTCCTCATATCAATTAAAAGCTGATTTAATTGCGGTCTTGATTCTTTGGCGCCGCTAACGCCAACGTCAACATATTCCCTAAAGACCTTTATCTTATGCTCACGACAGAAATCCCTAGGTGGCAATAGCTGTGTTTCAGCAACCTGTTTGCCTGTAGAGACTCTGCCATAAATTGCTCCCAACATAAAACCTCCTTTACTTATTCCGAATTACCCCTAGTAGGGTTTAGTTATATAAAAAATAACCTATAAATCTGTACCCCCAAAGGATTATTTTATCTTTGAAAATCATGGTCACGGAACTTTGGGGAAAACAAGAAGTTACCAAAATCCATTAGGCTCAGAAATTGGTATTTTTAATTTTCTCCTGCTCCTTTTTATGCGAGAATCTTGTTCAAGCTTGAATCGGCAAAAAGGACACGCCTCTGCGCTCACGCCATTCTTTAATATTTCCTTATCTGGATACCACCAACCACCACAAGTCTGACATTCCTCCAAATTTACCTTAGCCTTTGCTCCTAACGGTTCTTTTTCCATCTGATTCCTCCTTGTTAATTAAATTATTCCATAAATAAATCAAATTACTAACCCCCACTTTGTTTAAATAAAGTCTTGATAAAATAAAAACCCAGTCTTAAAGACTGGGTATAAAAATTGATTTTAGTATTATACTTAGTTCTTAATCGTATTTCTTACTATAAACAATCTCCTTGATTGTCTTAATTGTTCTATGATATTTACGTGATAGCCAATCAATAGCATATGAAGGTTTATCTCCTCTTTTCCTCAGTTTCTTAAATTCTGCCCTAATCTTTCTTTTATACTCAAAATAGTCAATATTTTTAAGGGCTCCGTATTTGAATTTTCTTCCTTTTAATGATTTTTTGATTTCAGGCAAATAATCTCTTATATCTCCTGAATTTGCCCATTCGGGGATAGATAAATTAATTTCTGCATCTTTACCTTTTGATTCCACTTTGAGCCCTTTAAGAACTGGTTTATTACCCCTGAAACCTTGAAGCCCCCATTTTAAACAAAGCCGACTCATAGCAAAAAATGCAATCATATATTTTCTTTTTCTTAGATGATTAAGATTTAAATCCTCTCCGGCTATCTTCTTTAATTCTGACAAGTCTTTTTGAAATTCGGGTTTGGACTCTAACTCTCTTAGTTTAGCCTGAAGTCTTCTAACATATGGAAGGTAAATGATTTTAGGCGGGCAATTCCTATTAGCTAATTCTTTTAACGCTTCTTCCTTTTTCATAATGTATATTTACGACTTATTTTTTCTTTGTTTCTTTTTTAATTGCTTAATTCTGTATTGCTCTGCTTCTACTATTTCTTTTGCATATGTAACCATTTTATCGTATTCTTTCTTTCCTTTCGCCTTATTAACGAATAATGATAAATCCTTAACACCTTGTTCCATATCATAAAATTTATAACCTATAATGCCCATTGCAAATAAGAAAGCAATTTCATTTTTATTCTCCTGATATCGCTGATTAAAGAATTCCAGGAGTTGGGGTATATATACATCAATTACAGTAAAAGATATGACCTTCTTATACCAAAATAATGCCCTATCATAGTTCTTTTCCAATAGCATAAAAAAGGCATTATTGAGGAAAACCACTGGGTGTTCTTTTTCAATCTCGCTTGCTTTAGCAGTATACCCTTTGGCTTTATTTAAATCTCCCAAGAAATATTCTAATCTTGCCAATTGGATATAAACACGGAAATGATTTATCGGAAGCCGCAGTAGCTCTATGAAACATTGCTTAGCCACTCTATATTCTTTTTTTTCAATCAGCTCTTCTCCTATCAATATGTATAATTCGCTGATGATTACGTTAATTCTGCCTTCAATAAGAGGTTTAAAGGTATCGGGTTTCATAGCTGCCAACATCTGTTGTAGACCGTTAAATAATTTTAACGCATCGCGCAACCTATTATCAGTAAACAGATGTATTCCAAAAATGAAAATCCCAGCTTCGACAAAGTTATCAGCAACCTTTATCTCTTCAAATAATGTGTTGTCAATGTTGAGTATCCAATCACGAGTTCCAGCAATCAAAGCTAAATCGGCATTAAACAGCAACATCTTATTTTTTAACCACTGATTTAGCCTATAAGTATAATTTAAGCTGAAGCTAACGACATCTTTACCTTCCTTTGTTTCAACGAAAGCGCTGCCCCAAATAATTAAATCCACTCCTTGGTTCTCACAATATTGAACCGCTTCTTCACGTTTATTAATAATATCGGAAGCTATATTAATTATTTTCACTTCCTTAGAAATATTAAAATTATCAAGCTTAATTCTAAGCTTTTCTAATACTTTTTCGAAATGTAATTTTGACTTATCATCTGTTTTAATGCAGAAAATCAATGTGTATTTATTGGTAGGCAAAATAAATCTTCCGCTTTTACAGAACCAAAACGCCATCCATAAAAGAATTAAGGCAGGAGCAATATATAAGACGAAAGGAATTTTGATTATGTAGCATATTAACGAAATTAACAAAATACCACCCAATAACCCACCAATGGTTTTGGGTTCTTTCTTTAATGAACCTAAAGCTAAATCAAATAGTCCTTTCATACCCATATTTTGTTTTTACATTATACCACTATCAACCCAAATATGGCGGGTAAATAAACTATTAATTGTTTGGTTTAGAAACTAATGAGTAGGTATCGACGATAAAGCTTAATTACTTTTATAGGGGGGTTTATTTGGCAAACCTAAGGAGTATTTATATAGAGGCTATTCCCAACCTTTTATCTTATAGTCAAAGGTTATTTTCTTAATCTGCGGGTTGCTTTCATATTTATTAAGGCACCGCTTGTCCATCTTGAAGCCTTTTTGCCTATTTATTCTACACTGTCTTTCAAATTCTACCCAAGGCAATAGATACATCCGTATATTATTAGCATCATCAATTGAATCAACTACGACAGCAAGATAAGGCTCACAATCAAAGATTTTGCAGGCAGATAATACTTCTCTTTTGCTTGGGATGGTTACATTGCTATAAGCTTGCCCTCTTTCACGGGTGCGGGCTTTAACACTTATGCCTAGCCTTTCTTTTGTCTTCTTGTTATACGCTATTAAGTCAATTCCAATATAATCAACATTAACAACCTCATAGCCATACTTAGATAGCCAATACATCAGCATAGCTTCGCCAAAGTCGCCAGCAATCTTACTATGCCTTGAGCTCTTTCTTATTTCCATGTAAAGGATTGTATCACCTACTTTAGTGGGTGTCAATATGTGGAATTTTATGGGAGAATTGGAGCGTGGAAAATATTAATGCTGGATTTGGAAAACACTTAAAAGACCTACGCAGAAAAAAGAAGATAACTCAAGAGGAGCTTGCGGAATTGGCTAACTTGGAATACAAATACATCCAGCGCCTTGAGGGTAAGAAGCCTTCTTCTCCTACCTTAAACACCTTAGAGAAACTTGCCAAAGCCTTCAGTATAACTCCTTCACAATTACTTAAATTTTAATTACTTATTTCTCTTTATCCTGTAATTTTGATAAAGAAACGGATTTTTTGGATTCAATCTTTAAAAAACCTTTAATTTTAGTCATTATCTTCTTATCCCATCTTGATTCATTAACGGCTTTTTCAACTGCATAGGTGTCTATATCAGCGACTTCATCCCACTTGCCGGCTTCCTTTAACGCTTTTGATAATTCTTCCCGTTCTTCGCTTCCCTTAGGAGGACAGGAAACTTTCTGTTTTTCGGCAACTTTAAGCTTATTATTGTTGCCTATGATAATGCTGGATTTTTCTTCTTCGGCATACTGGATAACCGCTTCTTTTACCTTATCTATTTCCTCATCTATTTTGTCAATCTCTCCCTGTTGCTCACGCTTCTTAGCTACAAGCTTAGCGAAAGTATTTACAAGCTTTACGCCGCTGTCTTTTAGGTATTCATTTACAGGTAGAGCTTCCACTTTATAGAGGTGCTTTCTCTTGGGGCAAAGGTCAGGATATACGCACCATTCGCAAAGGCTACTTTCATTCGGTAGGAATTCCTCTGTAGCTTCAATCTTATCAATTAGGACTGCCGTATCATTCTTTAGCTGCTCCAATTGTTTATCAGTCCTCACAGAGGACATTTCCTTGTCAAAAACCACATAATGCCAGATTAACTTGACCTTATTGACATCATTCCAAGTGTCGCTTATGCCAATTTGATACAGAGCAAGCTGTCTATCCTCATCAAAATGCGCCTGTCCGGGCAAGGATCCGGAAGTCTTATAATCATGTATCTCATAAGTATCGTCTTGTGCTTGGGCTAGCCTATCTATGTAACCCCTAAGCTTATATTTACCGTCCCCATTTAAGTCAATCAAAACCTCCCTCTCAAGACCTAAGACCCTGCTCTGGTCAAAGGGAGAATAGCGCTTATAATAATCCTCAATGCATTTCCTGCCTATGTTTTTGTAGTCCTCAGCGGTTCTATCTTTCTTAGTAACAATAATAGTATCGTTATATTCCTTATCCCATTGGCTTTCATAATAACCCAATAGCTCCTTTAAGGAATATGTCTTGCATTTAAGGTCTTTATAGAGTTTCTGCATGGTTTCGTGGAAACGAGAACCCATAAATGCCTCAATGCCTTCTTGTTCACGCTCAATCTTATCTATGTAGGAAAACTTATACCGGAGAGGACAGGATTCAAAACTATTTAATCTGGAATGGGAATATATAGGCATATTATTTTTGTTTATTTCCGCCTACCCAAAGATTGATAGGTATTAGTTTACATGCTTTTTACTTACCTTTTTCTTCTGATAAATTTTCTTATTACTTCGTTAAGATTTATTCCCAAACCAAAAAAATTTGGTTTTAATTCAAGCATATCGACATTATCACCGATTTTAGTTTTAATTTTCCCTTTCCTACCAACAAAATCCTCTAAACGTCCTGCGAGATTTGATAGGTCTCTCATATCAATAGCCATGCCTCGACCTTGTTCATATAATTCTTCAACTAATCTAAAGTTTTTATTGTCGTAATCTTTATCCTCATATCTATTATGCCAAATTTCACCATAGCGAATATCGAGATCCGTGGCTGTTTTATATAAATTCCTAATTCTTTTCACGTGATGAACTTTAACTTCCTGTTGTATCTCACTTAGTATTTCAGAGATTTCTTTAATACTTGTATCATAAAATTTTAAGGAATATTGTACTATACCTTGAAAGTCACTGTCTACTTTTTTCCAATATTCTAATTCTTTAAGTTTTCGAATATTTTTAGAAATAATTGTAGTAACTTCTTCAAGATTCTTAATCCATACCTGTAAGTCAAGAAACATATCATCAAAGGTCTGATGAGAATAATCTGTCATTCCCGCTATCATTGACCTACTCATTTTTACTCCTTATAATTTTCAAGTTTTGAAGTTAAAGTTTGATTAGTTTGAAGTCTTGATTATTTTCTGAAAAGTAAATAAAAAATTATTAAAAAGACGATAAACGGTATAATCAGAGGAAAACCATATTTTTGAATCTGATTAAGCGAAGGCTTAACAATTAGCCCTTCCCTTTCCTTTTTCCTTGCTTCATTTAAATCCTTATTAATTTGCCAAAATACACCTATAATTGTTACTATAGCAGTTACAGCCGCAATTATCAGACCCCAAACTGGTATTGTCATTCCTTTGATTCCTCGGTATCCCTTACTTCAATTGTATTAGCTATTTCTTATGCTTTTAAAATTTTCTACATACTCAGCTAAATCATGATAACTTTTCATTTTGAAGTTCCTAAATATTGACTTATATCTCTCTGGAATTAGACTGCCTCTTTTAAACATTTCAGGATTTACAACATCTATCTCAAAATTCGCATCCTCATAGTAATGTATTTGTCTGAATAGCCATTCAGTATAAAAATCTGTTGGTGGAAAAGAATACCCAATAAAAACAATGCGTTTAGTATATGCAAGCTTTTCACGAGTAAGAAGCCAAAGCTTATGTAGAAAATTATCCTGATATACGAGCTTATTAGAAACGGGCGGGATAATGCCTATAGCTGTTTTTTCCTGCCCACAAGACTGACATCTTCGAGAATTTTTTGAAGCAAATCCTGGAAACTTCCTATTTCTCGTTAAAGGGGATAGGGCGGGCTTTTTGTAGCTCTTGCATTGTCTATTTTGACAAACTATCCAATTAAATGAACCATGCAACTTTAAAAATAACCCTCGCCTCTTATATTGTTCAATATTTATATTTTTGTCCTTCATTATTCTTATGTAATTCTTAAATTGGGAAGTTTTAAGGATTGCCAACGTAGTATCGGCTATAGTATCCCAATTAAAAGAGATGATAGTATCACGGGGTTTAAGTTTAGAAAATAAGCTTATTAAGTGTTCACAATGTTGCCCTTCACAACGAATAGTTAACATTAAAGTAATAAAATCTATAAGGGATTTTTTAGCTTTTGAGAAAACTGAACCATACCTATCTCCTTTTCGCAGCATCTTCTCACCAACATCAAGAAAGGTAAAAACCTCTTCTATATTAATATTTTCCCACTCTTTTGGTTCAAATGATTCTATATTATTTTTTAATCCCCAACCATAAACTAGAAAATTATTTGTCCCCTCATATGTCATACCAAGAGAGTTTATAAGTCTTTCAGAATGTACATCAGTTTTCTTTTGTAGGAATAAATCGTAAAAGAAATTCTTCGCTGAAGGCATCTTTGAAAGAGATTCCCTCCAACTATCCTCAATTGGGTATCTTTTTGCACCCATGGTAGCCCCATTACCTAAAACAAGCATTGTATTATTACACCCAGCAATACTCATATCTTTATAATTATCATTATCATGATTTATCCATGGGCATTGAATTTACCATTTCGACTACAGCGTCAAAAGTAGCCCATCCCCTTTGTTCTTTAACAACAGTATCAATGCAATATTTAATCGTTGTTACATCATATTGTTTAAGCAATTGACCAATAAATCCTTCAGAAGCCTCTTTCCAATCTTGAGGGCGTTTTCTATTCCAATAATTTATTACTTCACGAGTATCCTTATGCGATGTATCGCCCGTTAATTCTGCTTTCCAATTATGCAATATGCCGCACATATAACTGAACCTTTTTTCAACATTTTCCTTGGTAATCTTTGGAAACTTATTACAGGCTATCTCAATAGCTTCTTTAATTTTCTCAGGTGGAAGGAATTTTAGAAACTTCCTAATACTTACTTTTCCGCTTTCAGATAGTGAGAATTTATAATTATCCTTTAAATTCCAATAACTATTAACTTCTTCAACTTGTTTCTCTAAACTCTTTGTTACTTGTTTTAAGAATTTCCTGTATTCTTCTAACTGCAACCTACCTTCTTCCAACTTAGCGTTTTCTTCGGAATAATCAATCTTACTACCTATCTTGGATAGAAGAACCTTCCCCTTACCCTTGTTGCAATCAAAACATGAAGTAACATAATTTGACATATCTTCTTTTCCACCCTCACAAACTGGTATTATGTGGTCTACCTCAAGTATGGCGACAGGAGGAATTCTGCCGCAGTATTTACAGGTAAAGTTATCTCTTTTAAAAACCTCAAACCTTAATTTTTTATTCATTTACTACCTAACGTAAAGATTCAATAACCCGTGTAAGCACTTGCCCAAATCTTTCATCAGCAGCCCAATCGTGAATATCGCCAATGATTCCATCAGGATACTTCTCTTTAAATTTACCCTCTAATTCCTTTGGAACCTCAGTAGCAACAATGTTTGTTTTCTCTAATTTTAACCGTATAAAACCAAAGTTTGGAATAAAAACCATTCTTTTTTCCATAATAGCCTCCATAAAAAAGGCAACCCTTTATTTAGAAAGTTGACCTTATTTATTTGTATCACTAATTTTAAGTAACAGTATAATAAACAAAACCGCAACAACTAAATCAATGAGCTTCCATGTTGATTTATTTAAATAAACAGGAAATATCGGGTTAAATAAAAAAGCAGACAATCCAGTTATTATCATCCATCTTGTTTTCTTAAATTTATAAGCTAGTATACATATTAGACCGCTTGTAATGAATATAACTAGACGAAGTAATACGTAATAACTATAAGGAAATCTGGCTATTAAACAAAGAAGTAACATTACTATTGAAACAATTAATAAAATCTTTATTAATGCGGCATTTTGCTTCATGATTGATTAACTAAAAGAAAAACCACGTTCTATTCCTAATAATTGGTATAACAAGTATTAATATAGGCAAAATTATCAATATCCCAATGATTTTAAGTTTGCGATACTTCGCATTTTTATTCTTAATAGCCTCTATTGCGTAATAAAAAGCTACTATAATTATAGCCCATATCATTACAAGCCCGAAGACCCTAGTAATAATCTTTAACAAACCTTTTCCTTCATCTCCGGTAAACATAGCTATAAGCGAATCTAACCAAAATTGTCTTGTAGTTAAAAATTTCGTAGCATCATATATTTGGATTATAGAAAAATCTAGTAGGAATTTAAAAACAGAATAAGTAGCTATTGCGATTAAAACCCAAAGCCTTTTTGAAATGCCCCAAAGGGTAAAGTTAACTTCATCCCTTATATCTCCAAAATCACTTCTTTTAGCGTAGGAATAACCGCAGTAAGCTCCTATAAATGTAGCAGCAATATGGGATATCAAGCTAAATTTATTTAGTGGTGACGCCGCAATCCAATAATCTGTTAACTCAGAAAAGCTAAATCCACCTTTTAGAAAAGGTAAAAAAAGAATAACTGGTAGAGCAAATCTTCCCAAAAATCCAAAAGCTAAATAGAAAAACAAGTTAAATTTCCTGAACCAATATGCAAATATGCCAACTATAACTGATACAGTAAAGAAACTATAGATAACTCCTAATATACTTAAAATCCATTCTTGTAAACCTGATACTATTAGACCTTCTTTTGCGCAAGCATTGAGAAAATCGTTAATTCTTATAGGCGCTGCGGAAGCATAATAAAGAAATAAGAATGAGCAAAACAAAATAGCAAATATCAATTGTTTGTTATTCTTAATTTTTTCCATGGCAATTACTCTACCGTATATTGAACATTAACAAAATCAGCCTTTATTAATTATACCACTTCCGTTTCAAAAATGGTTAAGATCTCATTATGCTTCATCACTCCTGTAATGCGAAATTAGAATATATCCTACCCCCTTACTCAATTATAATAAATCCAGCATTACCCATCTGTATAAGTAAACTGGCGGGAGAATCTGTCATAGATTAATCTGACTAATGGTCAATCATACTAAACTCAGCATCACCCATCTGTATAAGTAAACGGACTCGAAAAGTCTGTCATAGAGTATCCCGTATCAATATCAGGTAATTTCCAGCTAAACCCAGATAATCCCAAGGTTTAAAGCTAAATCAGGCGGTTTTTGGTTAAAATAAGCTCTCTCCCGCAAGTTTAGGCTCTAACCCCCATAGACCCCCTAATCCCCAGCGTTAGTTTCATAATCAGCACTCTAGTGGTGGGTTTTACCAGCTAGCGAATGATTTTTACCACCTATGCCTGCACGATTAGGGTTCTTACCAAACCGATACGTATATAATGAGCAGGTTTCAGAATCGCAAAGCCTGACTAAAGAAGGTCTGCCTCCAACACATTCCAGACACTTTGCTCTGATTGCTTTCACTGGTGTTAAGCATTTCATTCTACGTAAACCTCCTTCATTGATTGGACTAAACAATAATCCGTAGACATCATTGCTTGCAGTAACAAACCTTACAGCAGCAAATACTGGGCATGACAGAAGTCTGGGAAGCTGACACGCAATAACTCATTAAATTACTCATAAAGACACAATTACTCACAAGACCCCCCCTAGACTCAAATTAACTCATATGTGTAACTATGAACAAAATAGCAACAAAACTAGTTGTTACACAATATGTATAACAGTAGTTACACATTATTGTGTAGCGGGATTTGGGGTTACAGGAGTTTTCCAGCATAGAAACCTGTATCCATTAGCCTTTCCTGAAAAAGTGCCCCTTTTACCCTTAACTACCTTTTGAAGCATACCTTCACTGATTAAATCCTCTATTCTTCTAACAATAGTCATTGGTTCAATTCTTTGTCCATCATTATCCCTTATCATTGCCGCTATCTTTCTGTAGCCGATATATATAATTTCACCTGTTTGTTTTTCTAGCTGGAATCTTCTGATATTCTTCAGTATCCAATACATTACATAACCATCTGGGCCTTTATAACGTGCCTCTAGGAAATGCCTTGCTTCCTCAAAATCAAAAGGGTTCTCTTGAGTGGACTGCTTATAAGAACACTCTTTCAATATGCGGAAGGTGCATTTTTCTTCCGGCTCAATGCAGTAACTTTCTAAAGCCTTACAGCCAATGTTACATTCGTGCTTATCTGTCCATTCAACAAAATCAAGAAGCTGCCTCTTTTGTTCATTGTATGCAAGCGGCTTCTCGCATCTCTGGTTCCACTCTAGGAGTTTATCTTTAACCTCTGATGAACTAAAGCCAATCCTTTTTAGCTCAACAATGATTGCAAAGCTCATCTTACGAAACTCATTACCTCTCTTAGCGCCTTGTTCAAAGCAAATCTTTACGCAATCGCGAAGATTATTAAGGTCTTTTTTATCTTCCATATCGATTTAATCCGCTATTGCCTGTTAAAAATAAAACATGGCATAGAAATTGGCATAAAAAATAAAGAAATAGACCAATTCTACGGTTGATTAACTCTACGCAACTTTGTTTAATTTAAGTGGAATTATAGACGAGATACTGACGAGAATATTACAATGAAAGGAAAAATCCGAATAAGGGCTTGAAGAATCCCTCCCTCGGCATTAACTCAACCCGGCTCTTAGCCGGGCTTATTTTTTTAGATAAAGCGCTGTCTTATTTTGAATCCTGAGGGCAATTTCCCTGTAACCTGCGGCATTGGGATGGAGAAAATCGCTCTTCATTGAAGGATTAGTGATAATCTTGTCAAGGATACTTGGAATGAATATCGCTTTTTTCCTGGCGGCTATTCGTGCAAAGAGACCCCGGTAACGCCCCATAAACATGCCTGCGCTTATATCTATAAGTGCCACCATTGCGCCTTGAGCCTGTATTCTATCAATCATCTCTTCGGTATTCCTGGTGGTTACTTCTTCAGGAACATTCTTTATGAAATCGTTACCTCCAAATTCAATCAATACCAGATAAGGGTCTTTTTGTAATACGTCACTATCCAGACGTTCCAGCCCTTCAGTTGAGGTGTCGCCGCTTACCCCGGCATTTATCACCGGCATATCTATCAATTTACCCAACTGTGTAGGGAAATCTTCTCCGGTATTTGCCCCATAGCCGAATGTTATACTATCCCCAAAACAAATTATATTCTTACCCCTAGAAGCGGTATTCGCTATTTCTCTTTTTGTGCAACCGATTAACCCAAGAACGCATAAACTTACGAACACGAGAATCAAGAATCTATTTCTTTTCATGCCTTAGCCTCAATTGCCCGCAGGCTGCCTCGATATCTTCTCCCCGCGGTTTCCTTAACGTCGCATGCAAGCCATGCTTCATCAAGTAATCCTTAAACAAGATGATTTCCTGCCTTGGGGGCGGCTCGATATTTAATTCTTTAACAGGATTAGCCGGGATAAGGTTTACCTTAACTAATTTAAGCTCCTTCAATAGCTTAACCAATTTTTGCGCACTTTCAAGGCTAGAATTCATTCCTTTAATCAAAATATATTCAAAAGTAATCTGCCTGCCGGTCTTATTTATGAAATCTGCGCAAGCGGCGATCAAATCTTCTAAAGGATAAATTCTATTAACCGGCATAAGCAGTGAGCGCACTTTATCTTCAGCAGAATGTAACGAAATGGATAACTCAATTTGCAGGCCTTCCTGCGCCAATCTTTCTATCCCCGGGATAACTCCGCTTGTAGAAATAGTAATGCGCCGGGAACCAATACCTAAGGCATCGGGTGAATTAATCATTCTCACTGCCTTCATTAAAGAATCGTAATTATCCAAAGGCTCGCCCGTGCCCATAAATACAATATGGGTTATTTTCTTTGGTCGAATTTGTCTATTCAGGAATAAAACCTCCTCTATTATTTCTCCTGAAGTCAAATTCCTCTCAAAGCCGGCAATGCCGCTGGCGCAGAAAGAACAGGCGTATTTACAGCCGACCTGGGTTGAAATACAGGCAGTAATGCGCTTTTCCGAAGGGATGAGTACCGACTCGATAAGCTCGTCGTCTTTTAAGGCAAAGAGGAATTTTTGCGTCCCGTCATGAGATTTGGAAGCCTTAATCAGCTTTAAATCAAATATGCTAAATTCGTTTTTAAGGCTCGTGCGCAAAAATACAGGCAGGTTGCTCATTAAGTCAAAATCAACAGCGCCTTTTTTGTAAACCCAGGAAAATATTTGTTTGGCGTGGAATATTGCTTCTTCCCGGTCGAGTATAAAATGCTCAAGCTCGCCTAAAGATAATTCCGTAATACTGCCCATATTTTTATGGCTTTCTTAAAATTTCCTTGTCTACTTTACCGGCGCGGTTCTTGGGAAGCGAAGAAACAAATTCAAAATAATGCGGAATCTTAAAATGCGCAAGGTGCTGGCGCAGGAAATAACGTAGGTCTTCTTCGTTTACGGTTTTATTTTCTTTTAAGACTATGAATGCCTTAGGCACTTCTCCCCTTAACTTATCGGTCATTCTCACTACCGCCGTTTCGGCGACATCAGGATGCCTCTGGATGGCGCTCTCAACTTCCGGCTCAAAAACTATCTCTCCGCCTACTTTAATCATTTCTTTTTTTCTTCCCACGATATAAAGAAACCCTTCTGTGTCAAACCTGCCCAAATCTCCGGTGTGGAACCATCCGTTTTTAAGCGTTTCTTGAGTTAACTGCTCGTCTTTAAAATAACCATCGCTAACGACCCAGCTCTTTACAAGCACTTCTCCGGTTTCGCCGGTTTTTACTTCTTTGTCAGAATCATCTAGAATTTTAACTTCAACCCAGGGAAGCGGCCTGCCTACGCTTTCAATATTTTTTGAGCCCCGCGGCAGGACAACAGTAGGGGCATTGGTCTCGGTCATCCCCCATCCGTTTAAAAGGTGCGCGTTCGGGCAATATTGATGAAATCGGCGCAGGGCATCGGCTGAGTTTGAAGCGCCAAAGGTAACCATCCAGCGTAAAGTAGATAAATCAAATGTCTCAAATTCTTTTAAGTGTAAAACCGCATAATACATGGGAGGCACTATCCAGAAACAGGTAACTTTAAAGGTTGGTATATTTTTCAGGAATTCCGAGGGGATAAAACGCTCCATTAAAACAAAGGTAAGTCCATGATAAATACAATTCTGAATGTAAATTAACCCTCCTAAATGCGAAAACGGGAGAGCACATAGCGCAACATCATCTTCTTTTATCCCCCCGACGAAAAAATCCATGGATTTAGGCGGAGCGCTTAATTGTAAATAGTTGATTAAAACACCCTTGGGTTTGCCGGTGCTGCCTGAGGTATAGAATATAATTGCGTAATCCTTATCTGCAATTTTAACTTGCACAACTCCGGTGTCAGTTGCCTGCAGTAAATCAGCAAAGAAAAAGCATCCTTCTTCTTTGTCCTGGCAGGTAATGACCTGTTTTAGCCCTAAGCATCTATTTTTCAGGTTCTTTACGCTTAAATTGGCCTTTGGCTTCATAATCAGGAACTTTGCTTCTGAATGCGAAATACAAGAGACCAATTCATCCTCAGTAAGCATGAAATCCAAAGGAATACAGGTTGCCCCGCTGATCCAAGTCGCAAGGTAAGTAAAAATATATTCCGGCCAGTTCGGAAGGTAGATTGCCACTTTATCGCCTTTTTTTAGCCCTAACTTTATAAAGCCGCAGGCAAGGCGCAAACAGCTTTCCTTTAATTGCTTAAAGGTAATCTTCTCTCCCCTGAAAATTACCGCTGTTTTCAAAGGAGATTGTTCTGCCCTCTTATTTAGAATTTCCGCTATGCTCATATTAAAAACCGTACCAATAATTAACCAAAGGCTTTGCGCCTTCAGTCTTATCCTGAATAATATTTTTAAGCCGTGTATATTCTAAGAACCCTTCCCTGCCTAGCTCTTTTCCAAAGCCACTTTGTTTAAAACCCCCGTAAGGAAGCTCGTTAAAAAACATTCCGTAGGTATTCACCCAAATTGTCCCTGCGGAAATTCTTGCGGAAAGTTCTTTTATTTTTGAAACATCCTTGCTCCAAATGCAGGCAGCCAAACCAAATTTGCTTGTATTTGCCAACTCTGCTGCTTCCTGCAAGGATGAAAATTTATTTATGCAGGTAACCGGGCCAAAAACTTCCTGCTGAAAGATATCTGCCTTTGGGTTCACTTCGCCAAGCACTGTGGGCTCAAAGAAAAATCCTTCTTTCAATAGGCTATCCCCAGGAATATTACCGCCGCATAATATTTTTGCCCCCTCTTTTACTGCCTGTTTCAGGAATGCGATAACTTTCTGACGCTGCGCATCGGAAATCAAAGGCCCCATCTGGGTTTCAAAATCACTCCCTAAGCCTATTTTAATCCGCCGGGCTTTTTCTAAGAAACTAGTGACAAATTTATCGTAGATTTTATCTTCTATTAAGATACGCGACATAGCCGTGCACATCTGGCCCTGATTCAGGAATATGGAGCAAAGTGAGCCGTTTACCGAAGCTTCCAAATCGCAATCTGCTAAAACAATAGCCGCGGATTTTCCTCCCAGTTCCATAGTCAACTTTTTGACATTGCCGGAACTGTATTCAATAATTTTCTTTCCCACCTCATTGCTTCCGGTGAAAGAAATCATGTCTACTCTCTTATCGCTACAGAGCGCCTTGCCGAGTTTCTCTCCACTGCCGTTTAATACTTTAAATACCCCTTCGGGTAACCCTACTTTATGGATAATCTTTTCCAATTCCAGGGCAGTTAATGGAGTTAAGCTGGATGGTTTTAAAATAACCGTATTCCCCGCGCTAAGCGCCTGCGCAACTTTCCAGGAAGCGATTAATAAAGGATAATTCCAGGGTACAATCAGGACAACTACCCCCATTGGTTCGCGGATAAAGGAGGCATTTACCGCGGCAATTTGGTTGCTGATATTTTTTTCTTCTGCTTTAAGAAAATCCTTTAAATTATTGGCAAAAAAGTTAAAAGTCTCAGCCGAAGAAGGAATATCCATAAAGGTTGATTCTTTAATCGGCTTACCCGTATTGAAAGTCTCTAACTGAGCGAGCTCGCCGGCATTATCAAGAATAGCTTGCGCTATTTTTAAGATGAAATCCTTGCGTTCCTCTAAGGAGAGCCTCGGCCAGGGGCCTTTGTCAAAAGCAACACGAGCAGCGCTGATTGTCGCATCAATTTCTGCTTCAGAAGCGACATTTACTTCAGCAATAAGTTTTCCATTTGCCGGATTTATTATTTTTTGTTTTGCGCTCATTTGAATTTCACCTGTTTAAATAATGAAAACAGCCGGGTAAAAGGCACATACCATTTTGAAAGCTGGCCCAGTTGTCCCGAAAGCTTCATCTTCCCCTGTGTAACTGCGACAAAAGAATCGAGTTTACCTAAAAATACCTGCTCCCAAACCGGACGGGGAGCGGAAATTACAAAAGGCGCATTAGCATCGTTATCCAGCCGGATAATCCTCCCCTTTTCAAAAATAAATTTGTAGGCCTCTCCCGTATCATCCAGTTTAACTGCTAACTGCAGAGTCAAATCCAATTCTTTACCTTTTGAGGCGATAAAATCATCCTTATTTACCAAGTCAACAATAGCCTGAATATGCTCGCGGCTAAACATAGGATAACTGATATCGTTTTTAGTCAGGTCTTCTTTTAATGCCTCATCCTGCGCATCTAGGGTTTCTTGCTTAAAAAGCCGCGCAATTGAGGCAGTGCGCACAGCTTCTTCCAAGGCTTCAGTTAAATTTAAAGCATCAGCGAATTTATCGCCAATGGCAACACTACCGTGGTTTTTTAATACCACAAGGTTATCTTGTTTTAATCCTTCAATGACTAACTCCGGCTTGGTAACCGTAGGTGTTTCCTGTTTTATCACCGGAACTTCACCTAAGTAAAACTTGGTTTCAAAGGTCAGCGCTTTTAAGGAATCATTTAGCGCAAAATACCCATTAATCAGCGGCGGATGGCAGTGCACAACCACTTTTGACGGGAAATGCTTATAAACTAAAGAGTGTAGCGGAAGCTCTGAACTGGGATTAGCTTTATCAAGGCATTTTCCGCTCTCTAATTCTACTTTTACTATATCGCTCTCAACTAAATTGCCTAAATTCGTGCCGCTTGCGGTAATTAGAATATATTTATCATCCAACCGGCAGCTGATATTTCCGGATTTAGCCACAGCAAGGCCGGTTTCATAAAGGCGCCTACCCACTTTAATTATTTCTTCTTTAAGAATTTTCTCATTATTTGGCATTACCCACCTCTAAATAAATGTGTTTGGTTATTAATTCTTTTGGCGTTACATCAAAGGCAGGATAAAATCCTTTTACTCCCCGTGGCGCAAGCCGCACCCCCTGAAATTCAAGCAACTCCTTATCCGGGCGAATTTCAATTTTTATATCTTTTCCGCTTTTTGCCCTTGAAGGCGGCGGACATAAGACGTAAAAAGGTATCTTAAAATATTTTGCCAGCAGGGCTAACTGGTAAGTCCCGATCTTATTGGCAATATCTCCGTTAAGCGCCAGATTATCCGCTCCGACCATAACTTTGCTCACCTTACCCAGCGACATAACCGAGGCTGCCATACTATCAGTAATCACGGTAACATTATAACCAGCCTCGTGCAATTCCCAGGCAGTAAGCCGTGAGCCTTGCAAATACGGTCGTGTTTCGGCAACAAAAAAACTTATCTTCTTATTTTGTTTCTCGGCAAGCTCAGCGATTAAAGGCATTAAGCCGCTGACATTACAATACGTCAAGACCACATCCCCGTCTTTTAAAAGGTGGGCTGCTTCTTCTGCCTGTCTGATGCGCGCATTTTTTAAGGACTCTAAAAAACCAAAAATACATTTATCTATCCGCACACCTTGGCTAGCCCAGCCTAAGACCATATCGGTTAAAACTTTAAATGGCAGTGTGGGGCGCGTTTTATTAAGAGTTACGGCGACCTTTACTAAATCTTTTTTTTGCTCTAAAGAAAGCAGGAATGTATACATTACTAATAATACCTGCCCCACTGCGCGCGTTTTCATCTCCTTAATCGCCTTGGCTGCCTGCTGATAATTATGCGCTCTTATATATTTTACCTTTTTAGGCAGCAAAGTCTCATCTAAGATATAAATTGTGCCCTTCTTTAACTCAATGGGCCAGAAAAGCGGAGAAAATCTCATTACTTACCTTCCAGTTTTTTAACTACCCCTAAAGCGATCTTGATTAAATTGCTTTCCGCCATGTAATAAAGCGGGTTCATAAAGCCCATCTCGCCTGTTACTACGTTATCGCTAACCGCTAAAATTGAGCCGGCTTTGATTTTGTAGGTTTGGGCAATGGTAAGCAGCGTAGAAGAAACCATATCTACGGCTTTAGCTCCTTCTTTGCGTTTTGCTTCAACAATTTCTTTTGTTTCGCGAAGCAATGCGTCGGTAGTCCAGCAGGTGCCACGATACACATTAACTCCCATTCCCTTGGCCACATCATACAAGGTATCGGCTATTTTCTTATCGGCTAACGTCTTAAAATCCTTATCTACATAATAAGGAGTAACTCCGTCACCGCGGATAATGTTATCCACCACGAATAAATCCCCGACTTTGATATTTTCATCCAAAGACCCGCAGGTGCCGATACGGATAATATTCGGAATTCCTGCATTACACATAACCTCTGTTGTAATGGAAGTGTCAGTTGAGAACCTGCCGCCGTTAATCGCGGTTACTCTTATGCCTTCAAGATTACCCGTGTACATCGTGTATTCCATAAAAGAAAAATTCTTAACCGGATTTTCAATTTTCTTTAATAGCACTTCCAGCCTGTCCTTTGGCCCGGGCACAATGGCGTATTTGCCCACATCCTGCGGCCGCAGCTGCACCATATCCGTCAAATCTTTACCAGTTAGATGAACATCCTTAACCATTTGCATCTTATTTCTCCTTTTATGTTATTTTATGAACTCGCGGGTCCTGCCTGCCGCGCCATTCTACCATACTCGCTCTTCGCTACGCGCGACAGGATCCTCGGTTTGTTAGCCACCCGAAAAAAATTAACTACTCCCTAGCTTTCTTTTCTAAGAGGACGCCCTTCTATTTTTTTACGCATTTGTTGGATATTCTCCTTAAGTACCGTGTCCCCGGAATTCTTATTCTTTTACTACTTCAATGTGGTCGAAATTATACCACTGGCCGTTTTCATCTCCTGAATATTCAATATACGCCCTAATTATGCTTCCCGGATTAATTATCAGATTTTTATCGATAAAATCCCTTGGCCTTATAGCGCGGACCTCCATTATTTTTCCCGGAGTATAAACATCGCAAGTCATTGTTTCAGAAATTCCCGGCTTCACCATTTTTTCTACCTTAATTATTTGTATTTTCATACCTACAGAGATTAAATCTTTCGTAATGTATTCACCGTTCTTGACCAGAGTTTCATTTATTTCTAAAACCTGCG
>JBEKSD010000004.1:0-70413 GCA_049517335.1 Candidatus Omnitrophota bacterium
GCAGAAAACAGGACAGGGTAATGAAACGCGAGGCCATTGAGAATATCGCTAAATGTATGCATATAGCTGACGGTAGGGCAGGGGTATGCGACTCCGGTTTAAGCGAAATAGGCTATGAGGATACGGCAAATCTAGGCACACCCATTAACACTGATTTCTTTGATCCCGCGATAGTTGATAGGTATGAGTTCAGAGACAGGAATAAAATAGGGAGAGACAAATTTATGATTTTACTTCCCCACCGCGTCAATCCTCTCAAAGGGCAACTTGATTTAATCCGCGCACTAAATTTATTAGAAGATAAAACTGACTACGTAATTGTGCTGATGGGGGGGGTGGATGATGAGGCCTATTTGGAGAAGATGCACGCTTTCTCAAAAGAAAATGGTTTAGCAGCTAATGTAATAGTGCTTCCTGAATTATCGCGGGAGGAAGTACGTTTGGCCTATGCTGCTTCTGACCTCGTGGCCTTACCCACTTATGATGAAGGCTTGTCTACGGTCATACTTGAAGCTCAGTCGATGACCAGGCCCGTTATTGCCACCAATATAGGCGGCAATAGAGAGGCCTTGGTAGATGGTCAGACTGGTCTAATAGTTGAAGCCGGAAATCCTGAAGAATTGGCCAGACAAATCCGTGGGTTAAGAAACGATAACGAAAGAAGAAATAGATTAGGACATAATGGCCGTAGATATGTCATGCGTTTTGATGTCAAGAATTTAATAAAGAGACACCAGCAGTTCTATTTGCGCGTGATTAATAAGAAAGAAACAAGAGGAATGCCTAAGGAAGTTAAGGTCGGCATCCGAAACTGGTTAATGGCCAACTTAAGGGGACCCATGCAGGCAGAATTTAATTACATAAGTTATGCCTTAGGCCTGCCGATTGAGCGCGAGCCGTCATTAGAAAATAGAGTAATTTTAAGATATTCAGAAGCATATGATACTGTGGGGGGTGTTGAATTCCATCTACAGAGTCTAAACCGTTGGCTGCTGGAAAGAAATAAAGGTTTGACTATTATTCAAGCTTATCTTACTGATAAGAGCTCTGGAGAGTGGAGTGAGAATGTTGGCAGAGGAAAAATAATTTATCTTCCTATACCGAGGATTTACGATAAGGACTATAACGCTACAAAAACAGATGCATTAGTTGCAGAAAAAATAACATTCCTCCTTAAAGAATACTCAGTTGATTTGTGTATTACTAATTCTCCTTATCACCATTCTTCGGTAACCTTCTGTAAAGTAGCGAAAGAAGCAGGTCTTCCTTTAATCGTCCAGTATCACGGAGGAGAGATGGTGCTTAATCGTAACCTTTCCGATACTCATCCATTCAATAATAATTTTTTATTTGCTAAAAGAAATTTGCGGGCTTGCATGCAATTAGCAAACGGTCGCGCAGGGATAAGTAATTCCGGTCTTAGCGAAATTAATTATGCGGATGCAGTAAATTTAAGTAACTCAGTAGATACCATATTCTTTGATCCACAAAAGGCAAACTGGGGTAGCGTTAGAAACCGTCTCGGCCTTGGCGGTAGGTACACCATCTTATTGCCTAGTAGAATTACTCATGATAAGGGGCAACTAGATTTACTTCGGGCATGTAAGTTACTGAAGGATAGAGGATATGATTTTGTTGCTATATTTGTAGGAGATGTGAATGATGAGGTATACAAGACAGAGCTAATAAGATTTTTAGAACAGGATACAGAACTTGCTTCGAGGGTTTTTATACTCCCCGCAGTTAATCAGGAAGACCTTAGAGACATGTATGCTGATGCCAATGTAGTAGTTTTGCCTAGTTATAATGAAGGATTAGGTAGGACAATTATAGAGGCCGAAGCTATGGAGACGCCCGTAGTTGCTTCTAATGCAGGAGGTATTCCTGAGGCATTAGTAAATGAGGATACAGGATTACTCTTTAAACCTGGTGATATAGAAGCCATAGCCAAGCATATAGAATTTTTAATAAATGATAAGGTCGCAACAATTGAAATGGGCCAGGCAGGAAGAAAGTTTGTCCTCGAAAAATTCTCACCCCAAGCGCATGTCAGGCGTCACGAGGCATTTTATTGTAGATTTTTATTAAGGAGTTCTTTAGTCCATACAGCTGCTTCTGCAGGGAATTTATATCAAGATGCCGCTTATGGTGGATACTCCTTCACGCGCACATCATCTACTTCTCGGATACATGTTAAGCATCATCCAGAGTTTTCCCCTCAAGAGGATGCTTTGGGTGTTGTTTCTTTTGGGTTGGTCATGGGTAAAGATGCAATTAGGACTACCTCAGAAGGCAATGGACCTAATCAAAATATAGCACAGGATTATATGGAGGCAAATCTGGAAGGGGTATTAGAGAAATTGAAACAATTAATTGAGAAATTGGGTAGTAAGATGCCCAAGAAAATCTCCGACACACTGATACCGGTTGAGTTTTCTCCGGAGACTCCGTTAAAAAGGCTGGCAGAGACTGTCGGCGAAGGCAGCAATAGGAAAATAATCTTTTCCTGGGCCATGATGACCCGCGCCCCGCCTCTCATCGCTCAGCTTACCATTGCCGAAGAAATCCTGCATTATTTCCTACCAGAATGCGATGATCTTATCCATAACTTAATTGACGATAATTTTGTATTAAACACTAGTTACCATGAGTGGAAACATTTTGTCCGCAAAGCAGAACCGCGGGGAATATTTGTTCCGGCTTTCCGGTGTTTGAATTGCGGCTTAGATGTACCTATACCTCAAATAGGGGCGCATAGGAGGGATCATTGCCCGAATTGTTTATGGGCGTTGCATGTAGATGATACAAGGCCGGGTGACAGGTTGTCTTCTTGTAAGGGTTTGATGAAACCGGTAGGGGTTGAAGTAAATACAAAGTATGGCTGGGATATAATATACTGTTGCACCAAGTGCAACGCCATAAAGAAAAACAGAGCCGCCCCTGATGATAATATTGATGAGATGGCACGTATTGTCCATCCACGCGTAATAACACAGATCCTTGAAGGCGGGCAAGAGGAAGCCAGCTCGTCGGCTGAGGCGGGAGCGCTTATCAGAGAAGGCGTTGACAGCTTCATTCTAGCCAACCTGCGTCATTTTATAGAAGTCCAGCATTTACAGGTGCCTGAAGATACCCTAATAGAAATAGCCAGGATTTGGGAGAAGGCGCAGCAAAGCGGAAAGAAAGTAGACTTATCAGTCCTTGGTCTTGAAGAAACCGTAAGGATACGCATTGAGGATTTTGCCAATGATCCGAATGCTTTAAGAGGAGGAATCCCAGTTGGCAAGGATAATCAGCCCGGTAGTGACAACTCACAGGTTGGGGCTGAGGCGAAGCAGAGTGTTTCCCAGATGAACGTCTCCGGAAGCACCATTTTGGATGAGTTGAGATTTGAATCTGTGCTGGGAATGTTTATAGAAGATAGCGAATCTCCTCTGGTAACTACTGAGAATTTAATAAACCAAAACAGTGCATCTTTAATTATAAAAGGTCAAAGAGATGGTGAGATATTTTATAAAATTGCAAGACCTGGAAAGAATAAAAAAGAATATTTGTCAAACAACGATGATGCTATCAGAGAAGCGAGGGTGTTGGCCCAACTCAATAGAAACGGCTTAACCGGCATACCGAAATTGCTGGCAATTGGCGTAAATAAAGACGGCAACGTCTGGATGAAATTGCTGGGTATAAAAAATGCAGAGAATCTGCGGTCACCTCGCTGGCAGAGATTTACGCACTCTCAAAAACTAGATATCCTTATCCATACAGCAAATATAATAAAAGGCATGCATGAGGCAGGGTGGGTCCATAATGATATCGCCCCCAAAAACATTCTTGTAGATGAAGAAGCCAATGTGATGCTGATTGATTTTGGCATAGCTTGCAAGGCAGGGTGCAGAGTTCTTGCGGGAACAAAAGGATTTGAGCCTCCGGAAGAGCAGCGCACCGCTAAGTCCGACGTGTATAGTTTTGGCCAAACCTTGCGCCATCTGTTTATTTTTACCTCAGGGGAGAAGATGGCCCTGGATGACATCCGGACAAGCGGGCTACAGGTCCTTGTCGATGGAACGACGCAAAGTAATCTGGATAATAGAAACCCGGGAAATATGGATGAGGTTATAAATAACCTCAATGCCGTAAGGGGTTATTTTAAGATAAGGGGGAAATCTAAACCCGCGCCAGCTGCGGTCGCATCTCCGGCTGAGGCTCGGTCAGAAACCGCCTCTTCGCCTTCCAAAGGTACTATAGAAATCATTGCACCTTTAAATTCTCACGAGCAAATCGTACCTTTGATTAAAGAGTGGCATAAGGCTCATCCAAATAAAAAGCTGCTTATCTTCAATTTTGATTCACATAGCGATAAGATAGTTAGTGAAGATGCGGATGCCCTTGATTATAACTGGGCTATGAAAGTTGAAGAAAAGGGAATGGCGTGGGTGATACATTTTGGTTCACAATACCGTAGTATGGGATATCGTATGAGGGATAATCTTTGGAGTCTTCCGGAGCGAAAAAAAGAGATATTGCGACAGATTCAGGCACTTAATGGGCAATACGACGAAATTTGGTTGACGATTGACTACGACTTTTTTTCAACAATTAACCAAGCATCTTGGCTTACTGAAGAACCTCTGCCAGCTTTTATTATGAGTAGCAATGAAATAAAAGCTGCCCTATATGAATTAGCAGAATTTTTGATTTCAAATAATTTGAGGGTTACCCGTTTGATACCAGCAATAAGTTGGGGTTATTTGGGCGTATCGCAGGGTATGAAAGCAGAATATGTTGAAGGAATTACCTCTCAAATTAAAACTATTTTTGGCCGCCCGTTTCATGAGATTGCCGAAGTAGTCCATACTGATAGCGCTGCGGGCGAACAAAAATCGCCGCTAGCTGCGGCTGCGAAATCCACCGCCGAAAAACGAGTTTTTGGTCAAGGGGATTTAGAGCAGCACTATTTTAGTCCTGACGCTTATAATTTTCATACAGAGACTCTTGATTTTCATGAGGATAGCGTTGTCAATATGGCGTTCGCAGGTGACATCATTGATATTGGTGCTGGTAGTGGTGTTCTTTGGAGGGAATCTTTAAGTCGTCTTCCAAAGATACGGCGGCTTACGTTAGTCGATCTTTCTGAAGCATCGCTTGAAAAAGGCAGGGAAATTGTTAAAGATAAAAGAGCAAGTTTTGAATATGGGAGTGCCTATGACGTTGGTAAAAAGCATGAGAGGGAATTCGATTATGCATTGATGCGAGGTGCGCTCCATCATTTTGAACATGCTCAAGAAGCAGTAAATAATGCGGTTCAGGCATTGCGAGAACAAGGAAAACTTGTCCTTATGGATGTGCTTGGTTATGAAGATGCGGAAGTTGACAGCTTGTTTAAAACAATTACACAGATGCGTCAGCCTTTAGATTATAAATTTTACTCTAAATCAGAGTTAGAACGCATGCTGACAAAGGCGGGTTTTAAAATTACAGAGTTTCGCACTAATGTTTTTGAATTAGATTTAGATTTGTGGCTTAGTGAATACAAAGACGCGGCAGGTGTTTTAAATCTCTATGAAAACGCACCGGAAAAGGCCAAGAAGGCCTTTGGTTATAGAAAGGCTGGGGGTAAAAAATTCGCTTCTTTTACCGCTTATGTTCTTGTTGCTTCAAAAGCCAGCTCGCCGATAGAAAATGTTCTCCTTTCAAAGGCTGAAAATAATCCGCCCTCCGCCGCGCCTACGCCCGTCGCCGCTAATACAGCTAATGCCTTGAGCGTGTTCTTTCTATTAGAAAACCCTAATCTCACCGTCAGCCTGATTTTAGCTTACTTCTTGGCATGTTTCTTTAGGCGGGAGATTCTTAATTCCTGTATTATTAGCCGCGCTCCTCCTTTGGTAAAACAACTCCTTACTGCACTTCTCTCTCCCGAAAGACTTTTATTTTTCCTCAAACAGAAAACGTTTTCCTTTATCCGGTCGCTGCAGAGTTTTATTGAATATTTGGTTAACTTCTTCCATGGCTGGTGGGTGACCAAATTCACCGCAGCGGCCGCGAATATTTCAAAAGGAGACACTGCTAGGTTCCATACAGGCCATATACAAGATTTGCGACCCACCCCCGCAATGATAGGTGCTATGGCAAGCACTCCCCAGCCGCTTCGGGTACTGATACTGAACAGTTCACCAAGTAATATTTCTCCTATGGATAGATCTTGGATAGAGGGGTTCTTTAGAAGCAATGGAATAAATTTTGTTCTCAAGGAAGTTTGTGATGAGTATGGTAGAAATCTGCGTAATAGTGAATTTGACCTTATCATTTCAGATACTCGCGTTATGTATGCAGTCTCCCCTGGATTCATACACTCCCTAAGAGAAGAAGATTCACGCAAGAGACACCATACGCATCTTCTTTATTCTCATGGGTCTCATCGTAGCATAGATGAGGTAGAAGCATTTATCGACCAGATAGAGGAAGAATGGTTTCGTAATCAGGAGGCAATTAATAAGGCATTGATGTGCGCACTTCAATCCATTAACTGTCTTAGCTATGCCCTGCACAGAGCCACTGGAATGCCGTTTAAGACAGTATTATCTTGGCTTGCTCCGGCTAGAGGTGCATTCAAAGACAACCGCTGGCAGTGGTATCTGGGTAGTGCGCTTAGAGAGTTAATGAAACAGGGTATCCCTGTGTTTCAAATAGATAACAGCGTTTTTATCCTGCGTTGTCGTAAGAGAGATATCAAGCTATTTAAGATCACAGAGAACCTGTGCCATGCTGAGGTGCTGGAAGAAGAATTTGACTTAGGCGGTAGACAGCAGATTAAGAGAGTTCCAGAAGTATTAGAAGAGCAGTTTGTGCGAGGCGAAGATAGCTGTCAATCGTCCACTGAAAATTCTGCTTTCAGAAAAGCAGTAAATGACCTTATCCGCTTCTTCTGCGGTAAAGATTTGCCGGCATTTCCATTCTATGGCCGCTGGGAGATTGAGAGGTACGTGGGAGATTTGTCTGAATTGCCGGCCCTTGAGGCCAAATTAAAGGCAACCTTTCCGGCTTTGGCGAAGAACTTACCTCTTAGACTTTTGCGAAAAGAAGTATTTGCATGGGCAAAAACCCATCACCCTGACGTCTTAAAAGAAGAGATAGAATCTGAGTTTGAAGGAGTAACTTTTAGATTTAGCGTTGAGGAGATAATTGAATATGTTTTAAAACCTGATGGAGAAAAAGTTGCAGAGTATAAAAATCCCGTAAGGATAGTTTATAGAACCCCTATTTCAGATAGAAGCCAGGCAGCGCCTTGGGCATATAAAAGAAAGGCAGCCTTATTGAGGCTGATAGTCTATCGAGACGATATTGCTTCTGATGAAGACAAGGACCTCTACCGTTTGTGGACAAATCAGATTAGGTTCTCAGCTATATCAACATATGAATTCTCAGCTATATCAACATCTAAATTAGTATATATGCTTCACTCTTCGTCAGAAGCAACAGCAAGAGACATTACGGACGAGCTGGTAAGGCGTGCTTGGATAGAACCAGACTACGTTGCAGGCCTAATTGTAAGAGTAGCGTTGGGTGATAAAACCTGTCAGAGGGTAGTGATAGAAGCTCTGTTAGCAATTGCCACCAAGATAGATATAATTGCGGTTAAAAATCCGCTACTCGGCGCATTTGCTGACCCGTTATGCACAGAGCCAGCCGCAGAGGTCTTTTTAAAGATTGCAGCGTTAAGACCAGACCAAGTAGAGGATTTTGAACGGCACATTAAGCATATATTAGTAACTAATAAAAACGAACAATTCGTAAAGACAGCGGAAAAAGTACTTGCCTCGCTTGAAGCTAACACAGGGCACCTAGGTGATAAAGCTGCCTATTCAATTCTTATTTTTCCGATGTTTGCAGCTATGCTTCCTTCAACCGGTAAGCTCATCGCTGCTGTATTATTAATCTCTGGCTTCTTAATTTTTATTTTATCCAGAACAAAAGCATTTTGTAAAATTATCCGGTCGCTGCGGAATATTATAGAGTATTTGGTCAACCTCTTCCGTGGCTGGTGGGGGACCAAAAATCTCGCCGTAGCGGCCGGCCTTTCATGCGAGCAGGCAAATGAAGGCGAGATAAAGCTGTTGGAAAGATTCAAGACCCCCATTTTAGATAAAGAAGTAACTCCCGCACAATTTAGGGAGAGTCTCAGATTTATAAAGAGTATATTTAAAAAGGTAAATAGAGAGGTGGCTTCAAGATATGACATTAGGACTATTATAAAAGAGATAAGGTATGAAGATTTTAGAGACATTAGAGGTCAACCTTGTCTCCTGCCTTCGTGCAGACCCGGTAGAAAAGTAGTATTAAACGCAAATTTTATAAAGTTTATTGCCTACTTGAAAGCAAAGGGATTAAACAAAGCTCCTCCCCTAAAAGATAGTCAATCAGGTAAAGAATCAGATTTATTATCCTCCTTTGTTTATTCCATAGCCCTGCATGAAATCCGCGGACATTTTAAGATGTCCAAGGGGCAGCTTATCTTTAATAGCGATGAAGATTCTGCTCAATCTCAAAGAGGGAATAACTACCTATTTATAAATATTCTGGTAATCTTATTTTACTGGCTCTGCCTCGTGGAAGGACACACTGGTGAGGAGTTAAAGAGAAGGGCAGAAGAGTTTGTCAGGGCTAATCCACAGTATATATTTGAAAGGCTTGAAGGTTCACAGAAGAAAGATTTAGTTTCGCAACTCGGTGAGCTTTGTAGTGCTACTTCCGCAATAAGGCCCGCGGTACGCGAATATGTAAAACCCATTGCTCTTTATAGGACAAGTAGCCGTAGAGGAGAAGCTGGTTGGAAAAGGGTCGTTACTGCCGCACTACTTCAGGGAGAGTTTCCTAATCTTGAGCTTGACCGAAGATTGAGGACTGGAAAATCAATTTACTTCACAACCATTTGGGGTGATGAATTAGTGTTGTATCAGTGGAGCAAGCCTCCAGAGAGAGAGAAACTACCTCCTGGTATAGGGTTATGCCTAACAGAGCAGAAGCCAATCGAATTTATGGCCAGCGATGGTGTAACAATAGAACTTGGCTGCATCGTATTCCCTGCATCTACCCGCGTAGATTGTTCCAATGAAGGCAGGTTGATAGGGCAGAATTTAGAAGCACCGTCATTCTGGCGTCGAATAGATGACCAACTGATTGTAGAGCGTGTAGGCGAAGATAAGAGAATAATCATAGAGATTGTTGGTATTTTTGAGGAAGAAATCCATTTCAGATGCCGTGGAGATGAATCTACGATGATGGAAACAAGAGAAGGATTTAAGCCTTCGCATTCACTAGACCATTGTTTTTTTGTGGAATATATGCAGTTAGGAGAGATAGTTAGATTTAGCATAGGAAATGAAATTATAGAGGTTGAATTAGTGTCCCTTGACTACGGGGGCCAAAGATGTGAGTTAATCGTAATAGCTCCAGGTAATTATAAGGTAATGTCTGCAGAGTTTAGAAGAGAATTCTTCATTGATTCAGATTCATCCCGTTCATTTCGTGTCGATTTAAAAAAGAGATGGAAATACGCCTCTCCTGACCTTGAGGTTATCCGTACGAGAGGTTATATAAAAAGATTTGCAGTGAGAAATCCTGATGGAAACTTTGAATTAGTAAGAGGAAAGAGTTTTGGCTTTGCCGGTTTTATTCCTATCATTGGTTTGTTACACGAAAATATCAATTTATTTTTACCTGCTATTATTGCACTCACAACAATAGTAATTATTACTACCTATTTCCGTGCTCCGTTAGAAAGAATTTATTTAATCGTGAGTTCTCGCCTCGCCGTGGCTGGTGGGAGAATTCGCAGCTTTCTAACGGGGCATGGCTGGTGGGTGACCAAAAATTTCGCCGCAGCGGCCGGAATGATAATTCTGACGGGATTAGCTTATTATTTTCTTGGCTTGCCACATCTTCTTTCTGGTCTAAACACGGCAGTGCTGACCCTGATGCCGCTTATGGGTATGGTGCAACATAAGCGAAAAGGATTTCCGGCGCCTATCCTTCAAGAAATTGAAAGGCGTCTGAAAGGAGAGCAGCGCTTAGAGACAAATCAAGCACCAAAACATGACCCGGCTCGCACTAATAAACCTTTACGCAATAGAAAAGTCATAGAAAAGCTAGAAAGTATAGTTAGAGAGCAGGGAGACGAGATTACTACCTTTCCTGTTGCGCAAGACGCTTTAGAAGTCCGAGAAAAAATAGCCCAGCTTCTAGAAACGAAAAATAAAATAGCAGCCACTGCTTTAAGAAGAGCAAAGATTATACGCGCGCCTCCAGAATCTGTATTGATGCAAAGAATAAGGGAATTACAAGAAGAACATAAGCTTAAGGTTTATGCGCTTAATGACGCAGATAATACAATTATTATCATCCCCGAGAATAACCCCACAGAGTTAGAGCTCTCCAAATCCCTCATCTATGAGGCCATCGTCATTCGCTATCGAACTAATATGAAGAGTCTTCATAACTACGCGCGCAGGGTAGCTATAGAGTTAACGCGTCCTACCGAAGTAAAGGAAGTCGTTACTCGTATCTCCACAATAGAAAAGGATTTTACTGATACCGCTGCAGCAGAAGAACCTTTTAGCGGTATCCCCTTTCAGCGCGGAGTGGATGATCAACTAATCGTGCAAGGTATAGACAACGGAGGAAAGAATACGTTGATCATAGAAGTTTCTTATATCAAGGGAGCAAGAATTATGATTAGGATACGTGCTCCAGAATTTATTGAGGTAGAAATGCCCGGTGTTCCTAGCGTATCGCAAACAAATACCTGGAAATTTTTTGCTAAGCAGGGATCTATATTTACCATAAAAGATACCCAGAGGCATGAAGCCATAAGAGTAAAAGTGGAATTAATCCAGCCGGCTGGGAAAGCCTGGGTTTTAAAGGTTGAACTTCCTCCTTGTTTTACTATAGAGCGTGCGGAGGATAGAAAGGTTACTATAGAGGGTTCTCCGGTTGTTGATTTACCAGTCGGATATAAATACTTCCATTATGGTCTTGACGCCATATGCAGAAAAGGGAAAGATAGTTCAGAAATAATATCAAGGGGAGCTGACGGAAGATTCAACCAGCAAACCGACCGCTGTTGCGACGGGAAAAACCACCTTGAAACTATCGCTTACCGCCAACGCATTATCCAAAAAGCAATAGCCGCCAAAGTAACTGAGGAAATTGCTTGGGGGCATATGGAAGATATTGCAGGATATTTTGAACGGTACGGATTAGATAATTTAGCTAATTTAATCAGGGCGATGTGGGAAAAGAAATTCTTCTGGATTGTGTACGGGTTTCAGATTTCAAAGCGATACAATACCGAAACTTACCAGGTTGATTTTGGCGGCGGTTTTATTGCCCATGATGGCTGGTGCTTCATTCAATCCGGAGGCACTGCAGAACTCAATGAAATCGCCGTACTCTTCCACGAGTTCTTAGCTCGCATAGGCCTTGAACACGAAATCAGTGAACGCCTGACTGATTATTTTAGCAAAGGAAGGAGGCCTATACCGGATACGATTACGGTAAAAGGCAAGAAAATCAGGATTAAAGACAAGCTGAGAAAAGTTTCATCGCGCATTGAAAATTTGCCTGCAGTAAAAGAGCTTCATGACCGTTCAGCCGATAATACGAGACGGCCAGATAACCGGTCGCTGCGTACTGCAAATAGGAAAAGAATTTTAATTTCTAAAGGATATTTCGGGGATCTAACACCGGAACAGATTGAACAATTTACACAAGACATAGGAGAAGGAATTATAACAATTGAACCCATAAACGAATTCAATACATACAGAATACCGCTTAATGGAAAGTCTGCGGAGTTTTACTTATTAGGGTCATATTTACGTAACCCGCCTTTTATCTTTGCTATACAGGAAGAAGGCGAGGATATCTTAAAGGTTATCTTCTCAGATCGAGCCTTGAATAGATTTAAAGAGGCATTTCCGTATAATAAACCAGCACAGAAAGGGGCGCGCATAAAAGCATTGAAGGCAATCGCTTTTCATGAAAAAATTGAAATGGAATTAATAAAAGAAGGGACGGATCCGGAAGACGCTCATGAGGAAGCAGCGAGGCGGATAATTAGCTTATACCCTAATGACATAATCATAATCCATACTATAAACAATATCTTTTCTGAAGATTCAGGAGTAAAACCGCAACGAATAGTCTCCATAAACCAAAGCGGTTCTTCACCCGAAAATATAGATTTGCTTGATTGGGCTAAAGATTCTATGTTTCGGGGATTGGTAAGATTAGTGGAATCAGGTCTGGATGATTTTTCTGTCTTGTTAGAGGCCGGTCAAAAGCTTCCTGCTAAAGAAGGGCAGCCTTGGAGAAGATATATTTCGTACCTTGCACGCGTAAAAAATGAATTTATTCAAGAAGGCGTTTCAAAAGAGGAAATCTTTTTGCAGATATGTGCTTTGATAAGTGAAAGATGGTTTGAAAGTCAAGGATACATTATTTATGAAGGGGCATTAATGGATCTTCCAAGTATTCCCTTCTCTCTAATCATCGCTAAACTTACTAGAGAAACCGAATATTATAGGATTATTGATCGTATAATTCCGCTGTATTTTGTAAAAGATGCATCTTTAATGAATACCGAGAAAAGTTTACCTCACTTCGTAGGAGGTTGGTACGCTAGTGGTAGATGGATATTTGACCTTGATAGATTAGATGAACAAACAGAAATATATTGGAAAAATATTAATAAGCAATTAGCAATATTGTCCGGTGTACAGTCTCCTCTTGCGAGGGCTAGACGCATGCTTTATGGCAAAATAAATGACATATATCCGGACAAGCTTTCTCTTAAGAGTCGTTTATTAGAAGAGCATTGGCTGGAAGCATATCGTCGTGCCTTTGACCATACCTCACTGGAAAAAAAGATTGGGAGAAAATTTAGATTTGACCGTATTTTCTATAGCGAATTCTGCGAAAGTCAGCTTTCAGAGAAAGGCTTATTAAGAGGACTATTCAATAGTTTACCAGAACAAAATAGGGTTTTCTTTACAAAATGTTGCGTAGTGCTTTCCAGCCAATTAGCCAGCGCAGCTATGGCGCAAGATCCTTTTATAATCTTAGCCTACTGGCTAGACAATTTTGTGAATACTAGAAAAGTTCCTCCAGAATATGTTATCGCGGCAAACTTAGGGGTTAAACTTTTAGCCAAGCAGTTAGGTTTAGAGTGGGGGTCTTCCGTAAAGAGTGACTGGAGAACAAATACTCCTGAGAATTGCTTTGATTTTGCCAATGAAGTTTTAAGGCATCCCGGAAGGGAAATCAGCGACGCCTTACGAGAAGTCTGTAATCACGAATTTAAGGAACCCGCTGAAGAATTGTTATTTCTCTCTAATTGTCTTATCTCGGCACTCAAGGAAATATTGGACGAGCCCATAGACACTGCACTATTCAATAAGGTAGAACGAGAAATTTATGCAAGGAGGTTATATTTTAATTTAAAACAGGCCTTGGAAGTAATACTGGAAGAGTTTGCAGATAAAATTGCATATCTAAAGGCGATAGACAGGGATAATATAGAAATTGCATTTAGGAAGACATCCCTTTCCATCCACATTACCCGTGAATCAGAAAATCGTTGGCATGCTGACGTAGTTGAAGCTGTTTCTTCGTCCGTCGGCCATAGTCTAGAGGTAGCGGACATTAATACCCATGCCATGGTAGGAGGCGCTGCCAGGCCAACTGCACCCTTTGCCTGCCTTGCTATACCGCTTCTAATGTTTTTGTATCCGTATCTGGGTGATAGCATAAGCGTATTCCTTATCCATCTCAAAGAGCTCATCGCGCCTCTGTTTGCTACAGGTACGCACTGGCTCTCGCATTGGCTCTTAGGTAGTATGCTCTTGCCCCTGTTAGGTGAGATTAATCCACCGTGGCCTGATGATTTAAGAGAGAGAGACGTTGATGACGTAAGAGAGAACTCCGACGAGAACTACACCTATGAGTTCCCCTTCGTCTTTACGGCCAGTAACGGAGACAAATTAAAGATTAAGGTAGGTATAAGACAAGTTGGCAAAAAGACCGCAATCAAAATTTTTGTCGATTACAGCAAAATAAAAATAAAAAAGTATTATTTTCCTCTGGTATTAGTATCCGTAGAAGGCCCTAAAAATATAGCTGGCCTCATCAAGAAAATGATATCATTAGGGCTTTCCCAGATTATTCATGATGAGAATGGGCTTGCGCCGGAAGAACGGACGCGCCTTTCGCAGGAAGTTGAGGAGTTTATCCATACAAAAATACCTCTTAGGCTTGCGCAAAGCATTTGTTTTATTCAGCACCTCAATGCGGCATTCCCATTTCTTGAATTTAAAGAAGAGAGGTTAGAAGAGATTATTCATTTCTTGCCAGTAATAGTCTATAAAGGAAACCCTACTTTTTACTTTGGGTCTATTTTAGAAGGTTTATCTTCTATTTTAAGGAAGATAATAGATACCGGCGAGTCTACTGATATTCTGGTTAAAAAAGCGGAGGAGATTAAGCCGAATAGCGGCATCTTCTTATGGCACACTGAGCTGGCGGACAGAGTAGAATCCGAAGAGAGGCTTCAGATTCCTACAGACCCATCGGCTAAAATCCCGCCAGAGAATATACCCGTGGGTTTCTATGTACCACTTGACCGTTTGGATACAACTAAGTTAAATCCCGAAGATTTAGTCGGCGCTCAACCAGGTCTATTTTCTGTTTCTGAGAAAGCTCCTTGTACATATCAGCTTACTGCCATAGGATTGCCAAAGCCAATTGTCTTAATTTCTCACAATTCCCCAACATTGCAAAGGGAAATTAGTAAGATTCTTCCCAACACCACAGTAAGTTTACCTCTTAATACTAATAGAATAAATATTGTATTTGAATCCGGTCTCGAAAGGAAAAAGACAATTATAATTATAACATTGGATAGCTTAGAAGATGCCGAGAGAGCGGTTAAGGTACTTAATACTATTGCAAGAGGCGATTCCTTAGAGGCCATAGCGTTAGAAGCTAAACAGGTAGAGCAATCTAAGGTAGCATCGTCACAGAAAGCACTAGCAGAATCAACAGCTACCCCAAAAAATGAAGGCAGGTTTCTAGACGAAAAAGTCCTTCGCTCTTTCACTATGGCTGATCCAAGGCTAATATGCAGTGGAGTATTCGCAAGCCTACAACATGTATTAGGAGAAAAAAGGTTGTATGCCCAAGCAGCAAATTTAGACAGGCGACAGGTAATCCTGCTTAGTTTTGGAGAAAGTAATGACCCTAAATCAGATAAATTTAGAGCATTTTACCAGACCCAAGAAGGCGGATTAGGTTTTATATATAATGGCGTGGAGGTTTTCTTTAGTTCAATAATGGTAGTTATGTCCAGAGACGCCAAGACATATTTTTCTTGGCAACAGAGTTCTTTGCTTGGTTTAGTTCAAAATAAAGATAGCCATATGTTTATTCCTGTTGTCAGCCAGCAGCGCATGCAAGAGATTGCCGGAAATGAAAAGATTAGAAAGCTTCTGGAGAAGGCAGGGATTACTTTTACTACTCCCGAAGAGGTTGCGCATGTCCCTGATGCCGTTACTATCACCTGGCCGTGTACTCAAGAAGAGATGGTGTATAGAGAACTTTCAGATTCATACAGAAAGCGAGATGCTGACCCCTCTGAGAATGGTTTCCGCAGGACAGACAATAATGGAATGGAATTGGCAATTGGAGAATATTTTATGCGCTGGGAACCGGAAGGGGCTGTTTTGAAGGCTCCGAACTTCAAGAAACCAGTGGAATTCCCTAAGAGCGTGCGACTTTTAGGTTGGGCATATGGCAGAGAAGAAACAGATGAAGACCCTAACTTTCAATGCTTGTATGCGGTTTATATTGATACTGCGGGCAGTTATGTTCCTCCTGAGCACAATGGTTTGCTACGTTTTATAAACAATAAAGACTATTTAGCAAGTAGGGGTTCTTTTACTGAGTTAGCTTATGTACCTTTGCCTCAAGACCTCATTCAACAACAAGGCACTCCACCGGATTTAACCTCGGCTGATGAGCCGCTTGACAAAAAACAGGTAAGGCGCCTGTTTGATTATTTAGGCGATTTTATTCAAGAGGAAGTCACTCCTGAGATGACAAGGGAGATAGCAAAGATTTTGAACATAACGCTATTAAGCCATAACATTGGTTCGCTACAGGAGAATGAAGAGTTGATTAATCAGGCGCTGGAAGGTTATAAAATTAAGAAGGTATATATTATGGGCCGTAAGGAATTATTCGGCCAGCAGTTAGGCACAGAGATACGCTCGGCCATACATCCGGATAAAAAAGAAATCATTGTGCTTATCCCTGAAGAGCATGATTATTTTGCCGAAGATAAACTTATCATCATGCGGCTCTGCCATGAATTTAGTTCTTTGGCTTTTAAGACCAGCCACCAAGTAAATAGTGAAATTGAAGAACTACTCCTGGAAAATAAGCAAGGCAGGTTATCGCCACGCAGAAAATTAACCAAGCCGGCCAGGACGGAGTTAAAAAATAACCTTGCCGAAATTTACCAAGATAAAAAACTGCCTACGATTGACTTTTGTGCCGCAGAAGGAGAGAGACTAAGCGCACTAGAATATGCTAAACTACTTAAAAAAGAGTTTGAGGCTTCCAAGGCGCGGATATGGAAGAGGTCTTCTCTAGCTACGATTAATCAGCAGATGAAAGACTATACTGAGCTTGTGGATAAGTTTGTGAAGAAGGTTTTTCAAGAGGCGCTGCGCCGTTATTCCAAGGCAAAAGAGTCAGTAGCGCTAGTAGCAACAGGCAGCTACGGACGCCGACAACTCATTTCCCTTTCAGATGTTGATATTAAATTCCTTATATCGGAAGAGCCGGAAAGAAAGCAAGATACCGCCAGGGAGATTAGGGAAGTAACTAATTTTCTGCAGGAAGCCCTATACAGTTTATTCAAAGACAAGCATTGTCGCCCCGATATTTCTACGCATTTTACTCTTACTGTGGTAGAAAATATTTTAGGAGTACAGCACCATCAAGATATAGACTATATAGAATTAGTCACCGGACTACTTGATTTACGCTTAGTTACAGGTGATAAACATATTTACGCGGCATTTCAAGATAAAATAAATGCTCTTTTAACAGAGCAAAAACCCAAATTACTTTCAGCTTTCAAAAAAGAGCTTACCTCAAGACGCGGAGTAGAAGATATAGCACTGAGCGCTAGGCCGGTGAATTTGAAGAAAGGGACCGGTAGCACTTTTGACTTTCAATTCCTGGGCTGGATAGAAAAGATTGGGAAGAGGAGAAGCTTAAGAGAGTGGGAAGGAAAAGAGACGCAGGAGGCATTTGAATTTATGCAGCTTTTGCAGGTTCAAATATTTCAGCTTATGCAGCAATGTCCTCAGGTAGCAGCTATCGCGCCTGATTTCTTAGCAGATAGAGAGTTTACTCCTGAACTCCAGAAGGCATTTGTTCGCTGGCTCGTAGTAGGATTAACCCCTTATTTAGATTTGAATGAACCGGCTTCAGTAAAAGAGCAATTGGAACATATCCGCCTGATGCAGCGGGTTTCACATTACAGGCGAGTACTTGCGGAAACTGCGATTTCAGCCATGAACCGCACGCAGCTGCCTTTACAAGACCAGCCGCAGGCGAATCCGTTTGAAAGTGACCCAGCCAAGATTATGGAGCGGTTTGCGTCTGTTGCGGCCTCATATACTCTAGTTTGGATTCCAGAGTTAGAATTAATGAAACAGGCCTTACCTGTATTTAGAGCCGAGATGGAAAAAGCGCTTGCCGCTCGACCAGGAGAACGGGGTGTATTCTTTGCGCGCGTGAATAAGGCGCTCCTTGATATTCTGGAAGTGGACAAAGATATTTCAAGGGTGATGTGGCAGCTTCAGCGCTTAGGACTATTAGCTACCATTCTTCCTGGATGGCGGCGTGTTGACGGCGTAGTTAGTAAAGACCAATGGCATATTTTTACAGTGGAAACACATATCCTTAAGGTGCTGGAAGCAGTTGAGAAATTAAGAACAGATGACCCGCGTGGGCGATTAGAGGATGCTATGTGTTGGGCAAGAGAACATAAGCATTTATCCACCCTGCGCCTGGCAGTTTTAACCCACGACTTAGGAAAACCAGGTTTACTTAATTTACCTGGAACTTCGCATGAAAGGGTAGGTGCGCATCAAATCGTACCGCAGATATTGCAACGTTTGGGTATCCCTGAGAATAGCTTACGTTTTCGTTTGGTACGCTGGTTAGTGTTAAACTCCGATTTACTTATACAATACCAGGATCGCGACCCTGATGATCCGGAGCACCTCTTGGCGCTTGAAGTCAACCGTTTAGGCCAGGATACGTTTGGCCAGAATCTCTTTACAGCTTTAAAAAATGAGCCGACGGAGTTTATTGAAGGGACTACCTATCTTCTGCCACTTTTGGAATTTGCCGACCATTCAGCCACTAAGCCAGATAGTCCACATGTTGATACAATCAGGAGGACATTAAACCATTATTCTCCTTGGCCAAAACTTGCCAGACAGGATTTTGATTTAGACCAGATGCAAGATGAAGTCTGCAGCGGTATTAAGCCCGAGGTCTTAGCCGAAGTAAAAAGGTTGACCAAAAACAAATACGGCCGTCAGGCGAAAAAAGAAGTAGATTATTACTTTAAACATGTGCCTGCGATAATTTGGTTAACCAGGCCGAAGAAAAAGATGGTCAGTTATATTTGCGAAGAGGTTATTTTAATGTTACGCTTGCGTAATGAAAGTCTTTCAGCAGGAGTTATCATCCGGCCGCCTCAGAATATTTTAGAGGAGCCATGGGAGATTATTGTCTTGAACCCCAGGGATGAGCCCGGAGTGCTTGCGAAAATATCCGGCGTATTATCAGCATATGGTTTTGATATCCAGGTTGCCCAGGCTATCTCCGGTAATTCCGGAGCTGTAATTGACCGTTTCTTAGCCAGGCTTCCTGAGCCGATATTTATGGATCATTCTATGCCTGAGATTGAGCGCTTGGCCGTAACTATACAGCGGGCGCTGCAGATAGATATGCGGGCGGTCTTTAAAGATAGATGGGAACTGGGTGCCGCCAAGAGCGTAAAGCAGGTTTTCTCAGAGCGCGGCAAGGATTACCTGTTCCATAATCCCTGTAAAGTCCCCTTTGAGGTTAATTTTTCCGATGGGCCTGAGCCGACGGTAAGGATGGCCTTTAAGGGAAGCGATTTTGTAGGCTCACTCCATGTTATCTCGCGCATACTGGCTGAGAATTTTAATATTAATATCCAGTTCGCCAGCATTGATACCCACGGTTCAACAGCGGTTAATGTTCTTTATATTGAACAGATATCTGGTGGTAGAGCCGTAAGGCCTTCTCAGGAAACGCTGGCAGAGATTACGCGCGTATTGACCGATATCTTAAGCCGCAAGGATATTGATCTTGATGAAGAGGAACATACTCCACAGGCACTAAATTCTTTTATCTCTCCTGTACTGTTCGCCGCATTTTTCTACGGCACAAAATCTACTTTCTTGGCTAATCTACTTATCCATAACCCTGCCTTATGGGTAGCCGGCGGTATTGCTTTGTTGATTATTTTAACGATTATTATATCAAACCAGCTTAAAAAGGACGTTCCGACAAAACTGGGAGAGTTTATAACTGTGTCCATCGCAGGAATTATAGGTATCCTCGGAGCCCTAGGGTTCTTCATTGGTAGCTTATGTCGCGGTCTTAATGCTACACTAAGGTTTTTCTGGTTGAAAATTTCCCCATCGCGCTGGCCGCCACAGAAACTTCAGCTAAGCACCCCCACTTTATTACCTATTACTTGTCATGCAGGAGGCAATATAGTACATCAACTTCAGGAGTCTTTTGGTAATGCTTGGTTAGAGGTGCTGACTTTTGCGGGCATTCGTTCCCAGACAATCGTAGAATATTTAACGCCATTCAATGTAAATGGAGACCTATGTGCGGCACGTGCGGTTTATAGACATACTTTTATGCTTTCTAATGGCAGGCAAGTTGTTTTATTTGAAAAAGAGTTTGGTTTTGGCAATCCAACATTGATGGATCTCTTTCTCCAAGGGGAGTGTAGACGCACTCAAAAGGCCTATAATGGTGGCCACAATAGCGTTGGCCCTAAATCCGCTGTGATATGGATCGGGAATGAACCGAGGCTTTTTAACATGGCTGTTAGTGGGAGAGAATTGCAAGAGGCAGAGGTGGATAAGGACATCCTCGTTGCCGCAGGGCTAGGAAGGTCTTTAGGGTTTCTGCACAGGTATTACCACATTGCCCATGGCGATTTATATTTTATTGATAGTGACGGCAAGGTGCGGCTGAAAACAGAACATGTCTATCTTGGTGAAGATGTAGATGGATTTCCATGGATAAGATTCATTGATTTTAGGCCTTTGGCATTATTTAAGAGCAAGAATAAGGAACGCAAAAATATTACCTATGTATTCTCTGGAGCAAGCCGTAGTGCATTTTTAATGGAATACGATAGAGCTATTAGCGGTATTTTTTCTTATTATCCTGCTCCCGGATGTTTTGGCGACGTCGAACCGCAACATATCAAGATGTTTTTAGAATTGATTGAGCAAAAGAAATTCCGCGAGGTCACAGAAGCTAAAATATTAGTTTCGCAGGTTGAAGGCATTCCGGTGAAGGTTTTTGTATTCGACCCCGAGATTAGCCGTGCTCCGCCGGTCTGGGAACGGCTTGTTCAAAGAAAAGATGCTTGTCTTGAAATTTACTTCACCACCGAAAGCAACTATCAGCGCCTAAGTCCCTATCTAGAAGAACTCTCCTATCATGGTCTGGTTGAAAACCGGCTTTTAAACCAACCCGGAGTAACCCCTCGATCTGCCCACCGGGGGGCTGTTTTAGCCGTACGTAAGAAATTCCCGCATACCGCGCCAGGATTAGAAGCGGCTGGTAAGCCAAACGTTCCCGCAGAATTTGTTACTGACAACTATTCAATTATAAGCGGCAATGGTTTTGTTACGGTGCAACAGGAAATACGCCGTTTCGATAGACGCTACATTCCCTTTGGCTGGTATTTTAAGAAAGGCGAAAGAGGAAGGGTTATTGTGCCGAAGAGGGTTTTTGGAAAGGCAGGGCGCTCATTTGTTGAAGTAAAAGTTCCGCAACAATCCGAAGAAACCTACTTAACCTTTTTCTTCGTACCCCACCCATTAAAAAATGATGCTGGGAAAAAACTTGAGCTGGTTGCACAATCCATATGGCTTAATTATCTTCAGCTTTTTATGTGGAACAAACATAGAGATGAAAAAGCATTCAGAATGGGTTTTAAGATTATCTGGAGGAATTCCGACGGAAAAGATATTCTTATACCGAAGCTCACCGTTGAAGAACAGAGAGGAGAATTAAAAGTTACTACTGGGGCCAAAAGCAATTCCTTCAGCCAATTTGCAGTTCTCTTTAGTATTATCTGTCTTGGTCTTGCCTTTACCGCGCCGCTGTGGTTGCCGGTACTAAAGCTTATTCTTGCTGGCATAGGCACGGCCAACGTTGCCCTTGCCCCACCGGTTTCTCTCAAGCTCCTCGTCGCAGGCGCAATGCTTGGGGCAATATCCACCCATAAGTCCGCATGCCGTGCCTCCAGACCGGCGGATGTTTCCCTGCCGAGGATTATTATTATCGGAGCGGGCATCGCCGGTTCATACGCTGCATCATATGCAGCTTCTCAGGGATTTGAGGTAGTTGTATTAGAAAGAGCTAGCTTAGAGGAATCTCGGCACCCGTTATTTGGCAGAAAATGTGCAGAAGGGATATGGCTGGAGAAAATGCAAAAAGCTGGTTTGAGTTGTGATATCCATGCTTTACCTGCCTGGGTTGACTACGTAACCGAAAGGCTTCTTATCGGGCGACTGGACTCAAGTAGCGAAATTCAGACCGCTGAGTTTGATACAAAACCGTACCTTTATCTAAACAGGCAAGCCTTTGAGCAGGATAATTTAAATAAGGCGAAAAAGATGGGCGCGGTCTTGCGCTATGGTCAGCATGTGCAATATTTGAAACAGGTAGTTGATGCTAACCCCGGAGCCATCATCATCCTTGCCACAGGAGTAAGCAGGCATCTGGTAAAAGAGATGCTAAAGCCGGAAAGGCAAGCACAATACAGCGCAGAGAATAATTATGTGATTGAGGCGCAGTACACTTTCCGTGGCGTAGATTTAACGCGCTTAGGCCATTTTAAAGCGGTGTTCTTTGCTGATGATCCCCGGGTGGCATATTTCCATGTTTTTCCCAAAGGAACTCTTCGAGACTGCGAGGTTAATGTAGGTGTTATGTGCGCGAAATACCATATCAAAGAGATATTTACCTTATTAGATAATTTTATTGGGGCAGCCAACCGGCATTTCGGTGGTATTTTTGAGGGTGCGCAAAAAATCAAGGAGAGGACGTTTACCAAGCCGAATACTAGCGGCAGGCCCATAGTATTAGAAGATATGGACCGTCAGCAGTTTGCCAATGTATTACCTGTTGGTGATGCCGCCAAGCATGTTGGTTCATTGAGCGGCGGAGGAATCGGGTATGCGCTCTTTGCTGCAAAAATGGCCATAGATACAATACGAAATAACCCAGATGTTCCTGCAGAAGCGATTCAGGAAAGATACTTCCAGGCAATTGAAGAACTCACACAGGACTTAGAGGAAGATGCAGCAAAAAGAGAATCATTTTTTCCAAGAGACCCAACTATTAAAAAGAAATTCCTCGATCGTTTTATGGCCCTTGCTACTGCGGGCATTGAGTCCAGAAAGGTTTCTCTTTCATTTAGCAGGCTTACGGATATGGTAGTAGGATTTAATCCGCAACTGGCGGCCCTAAAGCCCTGTTTCTTAAATGCCATATCGGAAGTGAAGGCTTTATTTGAAGAAGCGGATATCCCTTACGCCGCAATTGGCGGTGTGGCTGCCAAAATAATGGGGTCTCCAAGAGAATTGAGTCAGGATGTGGATTTTATGACAACCACTGACGGCCTTGATCGTTTTATCGCAATGGCAGGGAAATATGGCTTGTCACTCTCGCACTTTGCTTGGCAGGGATATGGAGCGAGAGCCGATGTGCTAGAATTCTATATTAGCAGAGCAAAGATACACATCGTTGGTAATATGGAAATCAATGATGCCGCCGGGAATACCCATCATTTTTATCCTGACACAGAGATGATGAGTAGGGCTCTTGAGAGAGAATGGATAGGAGAGATTGATAAAATTAAAGTATTGTCTGCAGAAGATCAGTTCATTCTCAAAGCCCTTTGGCAAAGAAGCACAGACGTAGACAAACATGATATTGACGATGCAGTTGCCGTCTTCCAATATAACAATAAGAATTGGGATAGCGAATATTTTATAAGAAGAATTAGGGCTGTTGGAGGAGAGCTTGCTTTGGCCAGGATAGCGAATTTCTTCCGTCAACACATTGACTCAAGTGAGAGAGCATTCAATCTGATTTTAGAAAAAAATGCTGCAACTGAAAAACGAACCTCCAACCCGGCGGAAATTGATCTCGACACAGAATACGAACTCAGGTGGCAGGGAGGCGAGGCGGATATTTATCAGCATAAAAAGAAGCCTACATTAATTAAAGTATTTCATCTTAAGGGAGTATCAGCAGCGCATATTAGAGAATATGTTAGGATTGTCACAAAACTCATTGGTTTTGGGCTTCCAATTATACCGATGGAGACAGTCCAATTAAAAAGTGGTGTATGGGCCGTAAAGATGCCTCTGATAGAAGGTAAGACGTTGGATGTAAGCACCAAAAAAGATACTAAGGATATTAAATCTTCGAAGGCCACTGCAAGGAGAATTCAGCAAGAGATCGACAAATTAACATTATCTTGGACAGGAATGGAATTGGCTGATTGGCACTATGTCTACTTGATGTTCGACTTTTTCCTTATACCTGTAGAAGCATTTCCATGGGCAAACTATATGGTTCAGGCCGATAGCACGGTAATTTGTATTGACCCTATTTCTATAAGGTTGCTAATGAAACAAATGGCTGCCTCCTCGCCCGCCACCCCGAGAACAAAACCCACTCGTAGGACCAAGGGTGATTCCTTCAGTCAATTTGCAGTTATCCTTGGTATTATCTGTCTTGGTCTTGCTTTGACCGCGCCACTCTGGTTTTCAGAGCTAAAGTTGGTCCTCGCTGGCATCGGTACGGCAATTACTGCTTGCGCACCGCCAACTTCCCTCAATCTCCTCACCGCAGGCGCAATGCTAGGGACGATAGTGGAAAGTTCCAATCCCGTAGGCGATGAAGGCCGCGCAAAATCTACCTGCTTCTCGTCCGCTTGCAGTAAGCCACGCCGAAGGGCCGCTACTCCATCCTTAGGTATTAGCGCAGTTTTGCAAAATATTACCCGAAGAATGCAAGACGGGGACTTAAAACAGTATCGCCTTCCCATACCGGATTGTATTGCTAATCATGAGCCGTACTCCGACCCCCCTCTTCCATTAAGGGAATTTTTAAGAAGCGGTGCGGTAAATAATTTCTTTAGGCTATTCCCAGAATTAAGGCAAAGGATATCTGATAAGCGTAAATTTAATCGTCTCCTGCAAGATTTATATACTTTTGCTAACCGACAAGCTAAGAGCGCATATGGAGATTTCCGTCATTATTGCCATACTGAACAAAAAGAAGCCGCAGCTTTAATGTGCGCAGGATTTAAGAGGCTAGGTTACCCCTCTACTACTCTTTGCACACCTTCACTTGAAAGCTTAAATGACTGGTGGCCTTCCGCTGGTGGTATACACTATGCTATCGTCGTAGACATTAAAGGAATAAAGTTATTCGTGGATATCAGTTTTCCGTTTATCGCCAGATTTGAAAGTGTCAATCATGCATTAGGATTAGTAGTGATGCCGCAGGAATTATTAGAACACGATACACAGTTACGCCAGCTTTATCAGGAAACAGAACCAGTCGTTACTAGTGCGCCTAGTAAGTTCTTAGACGACCCAGATTCTGTCACAGAGCTTGCGGTAGCGGCTAATCATCCTGAAGAAATCAGAGATGTTATTAAACACATCGCGTCATCACCTCAGAAGTTAAGACATTTGAACGGGGTTACGCCAGAATATGGGGAGCAGCTCATAATGAAAGTAGCGCAGGGAAGGACACACGTCTATACCTTCAGTATTCAAGGCGCAAAAGTTATTGGTTTGGTGGTGACTCAAGAAGCGACAGGGCACCAATGGGATATTTCTATGTTTTATCTGGATTGCCGGTATGTGGGAAGAGGAATCAGCAAAATTATGTTGAGCTCGGTACTGAGTGACTTAAAAATAAGGGTAAAAAATATCTCATGTGTAGGATTGACTCCCGGATTCGCTCAGGCGATAGAAGATAGGCCACTATTAGATTTCTTCGAGCGCGAAGGGTTTTCTCGTGACAGACATTTAAAGGATTTGAGACAAGTCCGCGCCTCCAACCTGACTAAATACTGCTTAACTGGTGGTTCCATCGTGCTGGGTGTTATCATTCTCAGCCTTGCCTTAACTGCGTCCTGGTGGCTACCAGCGTTAAAGCTCGCCCTCACAGGATCTGAGGCGGATTTTGCTTTTTCATCCGCCTTACCTATATTAGGGCTCGGGAAAGGAATAGGTCTATATTTGTTGTTGGGCATGTGCGCGCAGCCAAGAGGTGTTTCGACTTCAGAACTGCACCTACAAGCTGAAAAGGTAATAACTGAGCCGCCGAGGCAGATAAAAGAGCGGCTTTACAAGAAATTAGATTTAGCCAGTAGGCTGGTGGATGCAGGTTTTCCTAGTCGCGCTAGACGCTTACTCATCGCTGTTACGGCTGATTGTAAAAAGATGATTGAGGCAGCCAAATCCAAGAGCCGCTTGGCGTCTGTAGCTGAACTGGCAAAGTTAGCTGATGAAATTCTGGCAAAAGTAGAAGATATAGTCGATGAAGCGGGAATAGAGATGCCTGAAGGGGCGGATGAAACTCAGGAGAAAGAAGTTTCAGCCGGAAATTCTGCTTTGTCTGATGAGAGAGTGGCTTTACTCAGGCAGCTCGGAGAGAGTGAGTCTTCTGTAGCCATGATAACGGAGCGGATAGACAAGCATAACTATGATGCTGCCATCGGCATATACTTGCTTTATCCAAATAATTTCAATTTGAATTGTCTTAAGGAGGCCTGCCGTAAGGACCTGAGTGTTACATTAGAGTTATTGTCTGCCCTTGAGAATCGTAAAGAATTCGAACGGGAATTACCAAGGGAAGGCTCTATCGCTAAAATAGAAGACCTTGAGCACAAGCTGAGAAGGGCAGGGATAGGTGTGGTGGCTAACCAACGTGCCAAAGCCAGCCCAAGGACACTCTTGGCCATAGTGAGGCTTAAAGCATTTTATGTGCACAACTACTTGGATATTCCCAAAGGCGAGTATGAAAAAAGCTCTTATCCTAAGGACGCAGAATTATTCCACGCATCATGGAATAATGGTAGAGAAAAGATTTTCAGTTTTCACCACAAAGAGACCGAGGTAAGGTTTAGCTTTACAAGCACTAAAGCATTGATTAAGAAAAGGCCGTATCTGGCCTGTAGGCTGGGAGAAGATAACCGCCTGGTTTTAAAGGCCAGAGAATTAAACGCTGAAAAAGAAACTACATATTGGTTGATTTGTGACGAAGCGCCCTATCTTAGGGAGATAGAAGCCTCTCCCCGTTTATTCATAAGATGGCTGGTAAAGGAGAGAAAATATAAAGATCCTCAAGTCGTCCGTTTACTGGCTTCACTTCCTTATTCAAAAAGACCTAGATACGCACTTAAAGGAGAACGCCATACCCACGCATGTTGGGCTCAAGGGAATAAAATCATGCAGATAACAAATGATATACCGGATCAAACAAGGAGGGCTGAATATACCCTTTTGACAGCTTCTGAAGTACAACAGAGAATACCTGTTGTTAAAGATGAACGCCTGCAGGAAGAACAGTTGGTCTTGATGGCTGAAACCAGACATACGTTTGGTTTTTACTTTTTTACAGATGTGGGTAATCATATTAATTTTATCGGTCGCCTGATTAAAGCAACAGGAGAGATGCAAAGGGATCACCATGCGAAGTTAGGACCTGTGGCAGAAATTCTGGAATTCATAAAAAGAGGAGTGTTTGATAATCCCGGTCAACCGCCGATGACTCCCGAAAGCTTTCCCTTTGTTTTTAACAGAGATGGCTTTGTATATTTAGGTAGTTTTGTCTTGAGAAAAGGAGGCAAACCCCATAATATTTACCTTTACCATGGTAAACAAATAAAGAAGGGGACAGCGGTAGAAATAAGACGTGTCTTCTCGCGAAAAGACTCTGCAGGATCCCGGGGGCAGTGGCTTCTTGAAACTCAACCGCAAGGGGGGGGTGTCTATCGTTTCTACTTTTTTAAGTACGGGATACGAGGACAGCATCTCGCTGTCGTAGGTAGGTGGGTGGCAGAGCTAAAGGCCAACGGACAGCATAATCTATCGTCCGCCGCCCCACGAGCACCTGAAGTAGGTAGGTCTATTGTAATAGGAAACACTCATCCAGGAGTAACCGCATTTATCCTGAAGAAGCTAAATTTAAGAGGCGATGAGAAGATATGCGACATCGGATCAAACAGGGGAGACTTTTGCCTTGCTGCTGCTGAGGTTTATCCGGCCACGCAAATAACTGGTATTGAGCTAGAGAGGGAGTCTTTTGAAGAAAGCTTAAGGTGTCAGGAAGAAGCAGGGGTTGCCAATGTTGAGTTTATAAACTGTGATGCCTTAAGTGAGGAGATAGATTATTCTCAGTTTGACGTAATCTATATGTACTTTCCTATTACTTGTGATTTAGGGTTCTACCATAGTTTGGCTAAGAGATTAGCATCGCAGATGAAGCCGGGAGCGCGCTTCGTCTGCTTTAGGGTTCAGAAGTGTAGCGGGGAAGAAATGCGCCGTATAAAGAATTACCTAAAGGGCAGCCTTACAAAACTAGTGTATCAGAGAAAGTTTAGTTGTGATTCGTTTGTACTTCCTAAGGTAGGGGCGTCATGGAGATTCTGCTCACCCCATATGGGGGAAGTGTATACAAAGCTGGCTGAGTTGGCTTTACACAAAGAACCCGCGTTTGCACCGGAGACACCCCTTAACCGCGGCATGTGCCCGGATAAACCTGACGCCGCGCCAAAAGGTACCGTCTCCTCTCCCGCCACCCCAAGAACAAAACCCACTCGTAGGACTAAGGGCGATTCCTTCAGCCAATTTGCAGTTATCCTTGGTATTATCTGTTTCAGCCTTGCCTTGACCGCGCCCTGGTGGTTGCCAGCGCTAAAGCTTATTCTCGCTGGCATAGGTACGGCCATCGCTGTTCTTGCCCCACCGGTTTCTTTCAAGCTCCTCGCCGCAGGCGCAATGATGGGGACGATGGTTGAGAATAGTAATTCCGCTGGCAGCTTCAAGACAGATCTGAAAAAAGGAGAACAATTTAAAGTCCCTGGGCACAATGTCTGGATTACGTTTTTAGGCAAAGTAACCCTACAAGACGAGGATACTCTTGAGTTTTACGCACCCGAATACATCATCGCATACGGCACTGAAAAAAATTACATAGGAAGAGGAACAAGGCCTTTTGGGAAGTCTGTAAGAGTAGGATGGCCAATGTTATGTTATGTCCCAGATTATGCGCCAAAAATAAAAAAATCGTTTGTAATGACCGTAGAAGATATTGATGAGGCCGCAGAGACAGTAAGTATAATTTTTGAAGGAGCGTATGAGTCAGAACCGTGCCTGCGATCTGATGAGACGGATGAGAATAAGGCAGGGGTATGGGGGGTTCCGGCAGGAAGGGTAGATTTGGAACCCAACCTAAAAAAACTGGATTCTGATGATGAAACAGAACAGCAAAGCGCGATGAAGGAGATTCTCTCCGTTGGAGAATGGATAGTGCCTCGTTTACAAGAGGAAACACGTAAGACAGAAGAGGCTTTAAAGGAGGAGATAGGAGGTAAGGCAAGGGTTTATAAAATAGAACAATTAACTAAATTCAGGGCCTCGCTTCTTAAATTGTTGCGTTGCTTTGCCATGCAAACCTGTATTATGCAGTATCTCCTTGAGAAGAAGCGCGACGATATCATCAACGCTATTTTGGAAAACATTCTAAGCGTGCTCAGGCATAAACTAAGCGCGGACTTATGGAGTTTCTTCTTAAGCATCGGTGTGTCGAAAACAATCGAAGGGAGAGATTATATACTCTTTGATGTTGATTGCAAGTCCCAGACCAAACTCGCTGATATTTTTGATGCGATGGATAAACATCTATATCACAAGCGGCTCTATCTCGGAGCTGCACCACTTCTTACGCCGTCAGATTTCCGCAAGATTAAACTTGAGCTTTCTGGATGTAGAGATGAGGTACAGAATCAATTACTTGGTATGGTCTTGGGGCATATGGATAAGCCAGATGATGGGAGACTTGAATGTAATATGGGTTTCCTCGGGAAAGACTGGCCGGTTACCGTAGGAAAAGAATTCAGGGAAGCTGCTGGCTGCTGGTTAATCAGAGTTGACACAGGGCATCCTGCATACGGCACAGTTTATTATGAAGTTTCTGCGAAGAAAACATTACGCAGATTTAAAGAAGTCCAATCCGCCCCGTCGCCCGCCACTACTGCGCTACCGAATAAGGACACAAAGGAGAGTCACCCTCAACATGCTCGGGTGATTACACAACTTTTTGGGACAGCCTGCTTTGGTCTGCTAAGCCTCGTGTTTAAGCGTGATACAAGAGTCATAAAAGGGTTCTTAAGAGTGGCTCACGAATCTTATATAGAAAAAATAGATTATCTTAGTAATTTAGTTATCCGCGGTCCGCCTTTAGGATTAGGGTATATTTTACTCATCCCTGCTCTTCCGTTTATACTCTTCCTCGCTTTTATCCTGCCCATCGCTACTGCAGGAGAACTAATTCAATGGCATATTCCTGATAATGGGCAAGGTCTTTCCGAGTTCGTCAGGAATTCAATCGTTATCCACCATGAAAATGCACATTTAAAAGGCGAAGGAGAACTCTTTGCCCTCAAAGCCCAAGCCGAAGATTTCCAGAAAATACCTACGCCGCAAACCTTAGAAAGTTGCCCTACAAGCACCGTATCTGCAGCAAGGATTTTCGTCAGCGTCTTCACAAAAACATTGATTGTAACCGCTTTTATCGTAGCCGGTATTTATTTATGCTTACCGGATATCTCACTGTGGGAATATTTTGGTTCTCCGGCACTGATATGGCCAATAACCGCTCTGTTAAGTGTCACTAAGTTAAGGGCCTTAATCAGTTTTCTTATTTTCATACCCGCAGGAGAAATCTTAGGCCAGTATATTAATATTAAGCTGGCTAACCCCGGCGAGAAGTCGTTTAGGCTAAATTTTGTCTTACGGATGTTCCTGGCTACCCTATTACTTTTTGGATGGTTTTGGTCATTGACTTACCTATTATGGGTTGATTCTTTGCCACCTTATTTAATCGGCCTTGCCGACCAGGTGAACACTGCTTTTATTTCAGTTTTTATCATCTTTCTCCTGCACAGGCAATTTAAAAATCTCTTCCAAAATGTTGGCGATGAGATTCGCACGATGTTGCCGGAATTGAGGCAGGCAGTTGCTATTTTAATGCTAGCGTGGGCCTTGGCATTAGGGATTATATTTTCAATACCTTGCAGTATGGAAACAAAAAGCATTATTGTGGCTATCCTGCAACCATTCTCCGCTATTACTATGTCCTATCTAGCGAACAGGAGATCTGATAGAGGCGGGCAAATAGAATTGAGGGAGTGGGCAAAACCAGTATTAGTTTTCACTCTTGTCTTTAATTATCTTTTCTTTGTGGTCGGCACCATGTGGCTTCTAAATATTCCCCGCCTTCGTATTCCTATGCTCCTCACAGGCGTATTTTTCTATGTTGCGGTAGTTTTATTGGGGTTTAGAAAATCCGTTCCTATGCCGGCAGATGCTTTGCCACTTCTCCAGAATTGCCTTACTATCGCTTGCCTTGATAACTATGCAAGAGGGCCAAAGAATATATTTAGTGACAGAAGCGATATTAATCAGAGGTTGCGCGAGGTTTTTAGATACGCCGGGCCTTCTATAGAAAATTTTGCCGGGCATAACAACCTGATAATCAATGAACCGCAATTGCGCTTTATAAACTGGTATTCAAGTTTCATGGGCGAGGATAGACCTATATTTGATATATTGTATTTACAGGGATTATACCGCCTTATACTAAGGTCAGTGAATTTTAATTACAATTTTCAAAAGAATTTTGCTGCCTTATCGATGGCAACTCAACTCCTTTTTCTCAATAAGGCCAATGAATCCTTAGGCATCATTGAAGGTGAAATTACAGCAGCATATTTGCGTAATCCGGCCAATAGAGGAAAATTAGCTTATCTTTATGAGACAATCGGTGTAGTCTATATGGTTTCCTACGACGAAGAAATACCCAGCATGATGGATGAAGTTTATATCAATTCTTGCCTTGCCTCAGCAGGCCTGAATCTCTACCGGTTAACACATATGACGATTGATGAAGTTGAAGGTATTCTTAATATTAACCCTTCAAGGATAACTTCGCGGCGGATATCATACCAGGATGAGTCGGAGGAGAGAGCCTACTACAGGAGGCTACAGGCAGATATAGAGGCCGCATGCGGTATTACCCCGGGAAAACAATCTGCTGCACGAGCAGATTTGGATGTAATGGTATCTTCCCGAAGAAGAACCGAATGGGGACGTAACAGAATGCTCTCCGTTCCGATGGAGGATATCGACCATGCCCTGATAGATTTATTTAGAAACAATGAAGGCAAATTCATCAGAGATACTTTGAGTAAAAAGGTGGGCCACGAGATTGCCTTAAAACATATTGATAATCATATAGTTATAGAATTAAGGAACGAAGCTGCCCGTAGCGGCATATATAAAGTGTACACCGGAGTAAGCGAGGGGGATAGCGGTCAATTCAAACCATGCGCTTTTGGCTTGGCGGTTGCAAAATGCGATTTTTTAAATAGGGCCGTAGAAAATGAGTTTAATACAGTAAATCATTTTCGTCAGATTTGCCGTTATGTAATGCAGCCCTACTGTTGCGATAGGGTTTCTATTTCTGTCGCGGGAATAAATACTGAATTAGCGGTATTTTCCATGGAGTGGAAAGAGGGATTTGAAGAGGTTAATTTTGTTTCAAGGCGGTTGGCTCGAGACAGGCCTGAAGATTTCGGGGATTTGGTGCAACCGGCAGAAAGTGGCGCAGGAGTTGTTCTATCCGCCTACAATCCAGCACGGGGATTGACAACACTTGTGCCACTGGATAATGAACAGACCGGCAGGAATATCAAAGAAGAGATAGTAAAGATTATCACACTCTGTTTTGACCCCGAGAAAGGCGAGAGATTAGAAGACTCCTGTTTTAATGCCGGAGATTTTGTCTACAATCCCGATACAAAAGAAGTTTCCCTTATAAGCTGCAGGGGGATTCGGGCCATGAATCAAGAAGGAATGTTTGAATATACCAAAGAACAGGTCAATGTATATGATTTTATATTTTGGTTGTTATCAACCAAAACGATCTCTCAAGGAATTTGTTGGTTGCCTCCGGGCCACTGGGGCGATTACGAAGAGATTATCTTTGAACCTCAAGATGTTTTTAATGGAATTAAGAAAGCACTAATAGAGAAATATGGGCCAAGGGAAGGTATCAGGAAGCTGGTGGTATGGTTTAAGTTTTATAACGAGGTAACTAAAGACTCTTTGGCTCACTTATTAAAGGATGCGGAGCCGCCCGCTGACCCTGCCGCTTGCAACCCAGCCGGAGTTGCGCGCACGACGAGCTATGGCCAACGCTACTATGAATTGCTTAAAGATGCACGTTGGTCTAGTCAGGTTCGGGCCTGGTTCATTAAGGTATTCGTTACTCCATTTATGGAACCGATTGATTTTATGCGTAAGCCAGGAGGATTTGCACGGTTCATGGCTGCTCATAATGATATCTTGGGTAAGTCATCCTTGCATAAGGCAGCGCAAGTGTGGTTTAGGCTTCTGAGAGTTGCCCTGCGGTTTAAAAACCCGTTTATCAAATGGGGGATTTGGGGTGTTGGTTATATCCCTGCAGTAATCTCACATTCATTATACAACCTTGGCCTTCGTCCTCAAGGAGCAGCGGTGGGAGTGGCGAGGAAGAATAATCGAGGAAAGCCGATTCAGCCAAGGCGAGACCAAGAGTTAGAAGCTCTTGTTGAGTCGATTATGGCAAGTGGACAGCAAGAACAAAAGATTTCTGGTGGGATTGAGATAAATATGGTTACCGGTCCAAATAAGAAAAGATTTGTGCCCGCAGAAGGGCATACTGCTTCACCGTCGGTCACGCTCTTTCGTGATCGTATTGCAAGAGGAGAAATCTCTGAACTTGTAGATTTGTGTGGCGAAGAGGAAGTTCAGATTCTTCTGGCTAAGTTAATTGATTCAGCTGATTTTATAGTTGAAGTACCTGATACCCCAAAACATGAAGCAATCATAGATACTGTATTAAGATTAAAAGCAAAGATTGATCTAATCCAGATGATTAGTATTGCTATGGCGATGGAAGCAGTGGTCAATCACCTCAAGGGAGAAAGAAAAGATTATGCACCATTACTCGGATACCTTAATGAGTACCTTATTAACAGTCATACGCGCAACAAACGTTTGGCGCAGATGTACGGTAGTATTCCAGCTATTAGCAGCGCTACTCAGATACAAAGGTTGGAATTGTGGGGAGTAAAAAGTGGCTACCATGCGGATGTAATTCGGGTAGAGGTGAAACTGGTTGACCAGCGCACGCTCCGTTTTGCGGTCAACGTTAGCAGGGATTTACGTGATGCAGTAGGTGAACTGCAAAGGGCCTTTGATTCATTAAAAGCTAAATTTGCCCAAAATTCTACCTATATTATGGAACCCTTCACTTTGGGCATCGGCAACGTATCTTCATGGCGAGGCGAGGAGTCAGTGCCGCTAATGGTAAGCGAATGGCTTGATGGATTTGACGAACTGCATCTGATGGAGACAACCGGTTCCCGTATACGTGTACGGTATGGCCAGGATGAATCAAAGGACGCTCTGCCTGAGCCTGAAAGCGACCAGGTCTGGCAAACCATGACAAGAATTAGGACTCTATATTCCGAGCTGACTACCGAGAAAGGCACTGCATTACAAGCACACGTCATCGCAGGGGACTTCGTTGGGAAAAAGAATGCAAAGGGCGGGTGGGAAGTAATGGTAGTTTGGACGCAAGATAATATTCGCAAGCAATATGCGCGGGAAGAAATTGTCTTAAATGCCTTGCTGCAGGGTGAAGTGGACTTTCTGTCTAGTTATATTTTTTGTCCAGGCGCAATATTGTGGGAGCGTTTTGATTTGGCCATTCCAGCATTTGTGGCAGGTTTTGTTGAGGCAGGAGGAAGAAAGGAGAATGCCTTAGAAATACTGCGGCTGGTTTATAAAGAAACCCTACCAAGGATATTAAAGAGTTCCGAATCACACCCTGTGGTTATACGTTTACAAGAAGCCTATGGAGAGGAAATTTTAGTTAGGTTGAGGAAACTCCGGCGTGCCATAGGGAAGTTCTTAGGAGAAGAAGATGCCGAGCCTAGAAAACAAGAAGTATCTGACGAGGAATCCACTGATAGGCCATCGTTGGTGCAAAATGTAGAACTCGAAGATATTATTGGAGCCCATCCATTTAAAGTGCAGGCGGTGGTTGGTCCGGATAAAACTCCTCTCTACGGAGAAGATGGAACTTTTCTTTCTAATAAAGGACCTACCATAGGAACACTTGAGCAATTACGAGGCTTTCCTTATCAAAAGTTAATTGCCGACTTAAAAAGAGATTGTAATATCAGCGAAGAAATGCTTTTGTTTATTTTAAGAAAGAGCCGTAATATTCGTGGCGTTATGGTTCCTACAACGTTGGAAAAAACTATTTTACCTTATCTCGATGCTATTATCAAACTTAAAAAAGCCTTACTTACTGCCAGAGTTCTTGATGGCGAAGAAATCATTCAAGCAGTAATGCTACATTTAGCCGGAGCAGATTCTTCTTACCAAAACTTGCTACGTTATATAAATCATATCCTTTCCAACCAAGGACAAAACCCCAGGTTTGCTGCTATTCTTTCTTCGGAAGATAAAGTAAAGAATGTGCAGGAAATTGAGAGCCTTGAACTATGGTTTGTCAAAGAAGGCTCTATTACCGAGGTTGTTGCAGTTGAAGTGCAATTACGCGATATTGCCGGCAGGCAATCAAAGGTTAGATTTGTAGTCAATGTTCCCCTCGACCGCACAAAGTGCGTTGAATGTCTGAGGCATGCTTACTCTCGGCTACATACCTACTATCAGCGTAATCCCAGTTTTGTTATGGAACCTTTTGCTTTAGGCACAGAAGAGGTACCGCTACTTGTCGGAGAATGGGTGGAGAATAGTGATGAGTTACATTTATATCATGAAACTGGCGCAAAGCAATTTCATGTCTGGGCAGGGCAGGAGCAGAGAAAAGATGTAATACGCTCGGTTGAAGATTCGCGGGAAATTTGGAAACAGATTATTCAGGCTAGGGTTATGTATTCGCAGCTCTTACCTGAAATGGGAATCCTACCCTGCTTATTGTTTGTTAACCGGGGGGATTATGTGGTCTATGACGATATGCAAGGCAGTCCCCATGTCGTTTTAATTTGGGATGGCAGTTTGAGTTTATATAAAGGTATCTATGAAGATATCAAGGTTTTTAACCCCGTAGATATTGTAATAAATATGCTTTACATGTTTGACCGAGATTCTGATAGCGGGAAGGAATATCTTATCTGTTTTGATGAGCCTGATTTGGCTATTCAGATTTTGGAAGAAACCTTCCCGCTCTGTCAACCCTATCCTGAGCTAGCCAAGAGCTTACTCCAAATGTTATTTATCACGGCTTACACTGAGGGTTTTCCAAGTTTAATTGAAATGCTTAAACCAGAAGAATCTCTTGGGAGACTTTTAGATTCGAGCGAACAACCAAAGCTATATGCCGCAGCAGTAAAGGCTTATGAGGCACTGGGTAGATATTTGAAAGGAAAAGAAACAGGCTTGGGTGGGACCGGGATTTATTCGCAGGAAGAAATAAAGCAGATGATTGAAGAAGACAGAAGAGCGGGTAGGATTGAAGCGCCTTCAGCGCAACTTAAGCGGAAACTCTCGTTTGCGAATTTCCTAGCCAGCCCCAACATTATCTACCTGCGCTATATAAAAGCGCGCGGCCTGATTAACGCCCCGCCGAAAGTCCGTGGTTACCAAATCATTAACTCCGAACGAATCCGCTTTGGTGCCTGGCTTTCTGATAACGGCGTTCTTTACCTTGAAAGACCCTACCTTCCCCAGAACCTCACCCTGCTTATCTCCCACGAACGCATAGAAAAAGTAACTCAAGACCACGCGCTAGCCCAGCGTTTAGCGCCCCTGATTCAGCTGCTATCAGCTAACCCGCCAACAGACACATATCAAATGGTGCAAGTCCCCGGGACCAGGATTATTATTTATTCATCCCGAGATATTCCCCTGTCAGATGACTATACCTTGATGTTTGTTAATCTAATTACTAGGATGCCGCGCTTTTTTAAGAGAAAGAAAGCGCTTGATATGGGAACTGGTTCCGCAGCATTAGCCAAGACACTGTTAGGCTATACCAATATGGAGAAGGTGGTCGCCAGCGATATAATACCACAAGCGGTAGAGCTTGCGCGGATAAACTTAAGTGAAGAAATTAGTGCTGGGCGGGCTCTAGTAAGACAGAGTGACCTTTACGAAAACATTAGGGATTTGTTTCCGTTTGACGTTATCCTTTTTGCTAATCCCTTTATAGAAGGCGATCCTGACAGGAAGAATATTCTGAGCTATTCTACAAAAGCAGGGAAAGGGTATTCAACCGTTATCAAGGCATTACAGGGATTGCCTCAGGCGCTTACGCCGGGTGGTAACGCCTTTTTCGTGGCGACGTCGGGTTATCTCGGTGAAAATTCACCCTTCTTAAATCAGAGAGATCTTAAGAATAATGTGCCTGCTGGGTGGGATGTGCAAGATGTAGGCGAGTCTTACGAGGCCCGTCAAGGGATTTATTTCTCCGTGTTTCGGGTCTATGACCTATCAAAAGAAAATGGAGGAGTGTATGTTGAGTTGACGCCGGAAGCGCCACGTTTCCATTTAGCTGCGCCGCAAGAGTTCAGCGAGTTAATGCGCGTATTAAGACAATACCTGCCAATATATCATAGAAGAGTAGAATCGCCCTTCGCTCCCGGACATTATCCTGGGCGACTTATCCCAGCGGATTTGTCCTGGAGGGCTCCTCCAGAAAAAGCGCAGAGAGAATATTTTGAGCGCGCCTCTAAGCAATATGAGTTAAGGTATGACTTTGACCCCACGCTTGAGACAGTTGCCGAGTGCTCCTTGTTTGGTGCAACAGCCACCTTTTCAAGCGAACTTCTGGCAAGGGCGCCTCCTTTAAAGGATACCCGTAACTCCCAACTCTTCCAGGTCCTGATTAATGAATTCTTACGCCATGAAAAAGGCCATTCCGAAAATAAATTAGACCCGCAAATCCTTACCGAATCCTTAAACTATTTCATAGCCAATCCAAAAGAACTAAAAGATTTCTTAGAGGCACTCAGGGTCTTTGGCGTAGAGATTACCGATAGGAAATACCTCGCTGAATTAAAGAAGATAGATAGTCTCACATCAAAAAATAAACCCGTAAAAGCCGCTCCTGAGCCGTCATCCCATGCCTCCAGCCTCATAAGAACCCAACAACCCGTTGGTTATTATCTTTTGCGGTATCTTATGTTTATTGATGGTCTAACCGAACAATACAATCTCGTCTCAAGCTTGCAAATTTTCTTCTTCGGTAAAATGCCGGAGAAGTATTTTAAGTTCAGGAAATTCGGGCTTTCAGGGGCCCAACAACAAGAGGCTCTTAATCTCCTTATGAGAGTCTATAAACAGATCGTTTCTCAAATGGACGAAACATCTCTGGATAGAGAGCTACTTCAAGATTTACTTAATGGTGTTGTAGATGAGGTCGCTAGGATATACCGGATATCTTGGCAGGATTTCTCGGATGGTTTTGATGCATCGTTGAGAGAAGATAAAGATGTTGTTGACAGAGAGTTCCGAATTTTCTTGAGTTATCTCGAACCTTGCTTACAGGAGGAAGCTTCAGATAGAAAGTGGCGTATTGCACAATTCTCTCGAGAAGTAAAGAGTAAGCTCCATGACGTGGCCCTCATTTATTTGCTTCAAAATATTCCTCTTCCCTGGCAAGTTGGTAAGACCAGAGGCAAAGAAGTTTCATGGAGACAAAAGGGTAAATTCTGGGTATTTGCCACGCAACATTATGGTTGGAAGGGTGTTTGCTATATAGAGGTGGTTTATGCAGAGCAAGCTGATAACCAGCCGATTTATGTTTATTTCGGCGCTTCGCCTCCAGCAACCGTAATAATTGATGAAGGACTTTATCGGGAATACGCAGGGAGTAATCGCTCCACCCCCGCCATGCAGCCGACGGATGATACCAAAGCTCGGTTGGCTGAGGCGATGGAGCAAGACCGAAAGGCTCTGTGGGCTGCGCTTGGGAGAGGCGACACCAGCGTTCAGGGCAACGAGCACGTCCTTGCCTTATCGATTCAGATTGCAGCAGAAGAAGAAGCTAAGCGGCCACATTGGCAGCGGTTGCTGGTAGTGTCAATTTTCTCGTCGTTCTGGTTTGCCCTCGTGCATATCAGAGGTGTGGTGGATATGGAAAAGGTAAGAGCGGGAGACCCGAATCTGTGGCGACATCCGAGACTTGGTGAACTGTGGAGTCTGTTTTGTTTAGCTCAGGCCACGGACAAAGTTTATCGAAAAAAATATCACGAGGCAGTCAAGCACTCTCTGGGGTTAAGGTGGCAAAAGGGAATAGCCCGGCAGGATGCCTTTGCTGAGGCAATCCAGGTGCATCAGGAATTTAACCGTGCGGCCTTCTTGCAGAAAATCCCGAAAAAATATCATCCTGCCTTAACTAGCCTCTTTGCTCAAGGCGTGCCACGCGTGCCGGCAATGGCGGAAAGAGAGAATGATGATGAATTAATAATTATTGATCCAAAAAAAGGCACACGCGTAAGAACTATTGATTACAAATCCCCAATTCAACTTATTCTTGGGAGCGAGGGAAGCAAGAGATTCCTAATTTTAAAAGCCAAAGATTACCTAGAGCTTTGCGGAAAAGATGCATACCCCATAAGTGACTCTACTAACAAGAAGTTATATTTATTTGAATTAATCGACCCTGGAGGAGAAAAAGTTATTCCACACGCGCCTCTTGAATTGACAGCAACAACCATTTTGCCTTTAGGTAGCGATATACCTGACTCAGTCTCTGAAAAAAATTGCTCTATTAACTTAGCATTAGCAGGTGAAGCTAAGTTAACGATAACTGTCGATGTTAATACCAATGGAACAGCATATAAAGAATGTAGTGTTGCTTCATTACAGGCTTTGCTGACGCAGGGATATAGAATTTATGACAAAAAGGCAGCTGAGCAGACAGAAGCTAGAGATAGAAAAGCCCAGATTAGAGAGGAAGGCGACGATGGATTACAAACTATTCCTTCAGGAGGTACACAGCCTATTCCTTACACTTCCCCAATTCAACTTGTCCTTAGACACAAGAAAATTTTAATTTTAAAACCCGCAGACTACCTAAAACTTTGTGGAGAAAATGCATTTCCCATAGCCCCTAACATAAATTTCTATATATGCGAATTAATCGGTCCTGAAGAAGGAAATTTTGCCGCACACATCCCCATACCATTGGAAGCAAATGGTTTGACTTTGGGTAGCAGCGAGCAATGCTCTCACGGTCTACGTATGCCTAAATCAGTCTTCCCAGAACACTGCGTTATTAAAGAATCAGAATCAGATACCTTATTAGTAACTGATAAAAGTAATACCAAGAGCACAAGATGGAAATACTGTAACTTTGACGAATTAAGCTTATTGCTGGAACAAGGATATAGAACTTATGGCGAAGTTCAGACCACTTCCCCAATTCAACTTATTCTAGGAGACAAGGTTATTTTATTTTTATGGCCCGATGATTACGAGAGAGTTTCTGGACAAAGTCTACCTAACTTAGACCCTAACAAAATCTATATATTTGAATTAATCGGCCCTAAAGAATTAATCGGTCCTGAAGAAGGAAGTTTTGACCCCCAGGCGCCTATACCATTTGAAACAACCGAGTTAACTTTAGGCAGAGATACAAACTACTCTTACCATATGCATATGCCTGGCACAGTCTCTAGGGTCCATTGCTCTATTAGATTCTCAGAACCAGATAAGCTATTGGTATTTAACAGAAGCCCTAATGGAACGTTAGCTGAAAACTGTAGCATTGCTTCATTACAGAAGTTGCTGAAGCAAGGGTATAGAATTTATGGCGCACAGCCAGCAGAGACTGTAAAGAAAAAAGCCCGGATTTTCAAGAAAAATGACATATATTTTGTAGCCTTTACGGCTGAGAGCTGGGAGGATGAACTTCCTTTAGCTAGTTTAGCTGCTGTAATGCCGGTATTAATAAAACAAAATAAACTAAAGAAATTTAATTTTTCATTCACCAAGCCTTGCCTCTGGTCTTGGTTTAGGCCTATCGTTACCATAAATAAGCAAAAATACAATCTAAAAGATTCTGCTCAATGTCATGCACTTGAGGCCTTGCTAGAAAGTTTTATGCTTGAGACAACAGAGGTGCAACAAATTAGGCCAGAAGGAAAACCGACGGAAGAAAAACAGCATCATCTTGTAAGGACGGCACTAATTGTTGTTGTGGCTGTTGCGATTATTATAGCGGCGCTTATCTATCTTCTGAATCAATTGGGCGTTATTTCGACTAGCCGTTTAATTCCACACTCTTTTAACTCATCTCCAGTATCTACTTTTCTGCACGATCTGCACTCGCAATCGGGCACCCGGTGCCCGATTGCGAGTGCAGATCGTGCAGCTTTGCCTTTGCAAACGGTGCTCAGTGTTTGTTGCCTTGTGGGAATGATGAGAAGTGGCGGTACACCCAGCTCGGCTCGGCCGCAGGACGTAAAGGGTAACCCAGTGAAGACCGAGATAGGTGCAATTTTAGAGTTAAAAGGTTATATTAGAATTTTAGCCTCTAATAAAACCCTTTCCGAAACTGATATTAAGAGACTCCATCAGTTGGTTTGCGATTGTTACGCGCCCTCTATGGCAAAGATTATCGGAGGCAGATATCGAACTAAACCAACTAGAAAAACTGCAGGCGATGACACAAATTATCTTAGGGTGTTTGATGAAGCCCAGACGAGACAAATCCCGCAAATGATGGTTGCTTTTCTTTATTGGTTTAATCAGGAATATCAGTCTGTAATAGGCAGAGATGTCGGTTCGTTGGTATTGTTTGCAGCAGAGGCACATTATAGATTGACGCATGAGATCCATCCATTTGAAGATAAGAACGGATCTACAGCCAGAGCTTTAGTAAATATAATTTACGAAAAATCAGGCACGCCAAAGAAGTTACCTATAAATTTATCCGAAGTCTTCTATGATAACCCTGCAAAAGTAGATTACTATGACACTTTTAGATTGTCAGAAAGAAAGCAGGCGATACAGCTTCTGTCGCAATTTATTATTGAAAATTTAGAGTCTGAAACACCGGCCGTCCCCCCAACAACCAACCCTTCCGCAAAGCGCCTCCGTCAAGAAGGTGGTTTCATCAGTCTGCCGGCGGGGGTAGTCCTGACAAAGAGAATGGTATCTTCGAGCCCAGTGGTGAAAGTAGATGGAAGATCGACATCTGAGCAGTTATCAGGTTACCTATATAAACTCCTGGCATGGTTAAAGAGATTAGCGCATTCTCCTTCGCTATTTATGTTTGTATTCACTCTGGGAGCAATATTTTTTGGTAGCCACAGCCCATACGAGTTTGCAGGGCTGTGCGCGCTGGGGATGATGATGAACGCAGGGAAAAAACCGCTGGCGCTCTCGAGCCCGGCGGGAGAGGACAAAGCCGAAGAACTGTCTGCGAGTCAAGGGAGCAAGGTGGCTCCGGAAGGCTCGTTGCGGAATACAAACATGCTACTAACATGGTCGTTTAGTGATGAAAGAGATAGAATCAAAGCACCATCAAAGGCTGATGCTTTCCTTTCTGTATTGGATGAAAAATTGGTAGAAATAGGTTTATTAAAAAGGGACTGGATATTCATAAAGGTTCCATGCATAGAAATGGCTCTAAATATCATGAATCACGGTCAGGGGGGAAATATCGAAGTACGTTGTTTTAAAGATGTGGCCTCTTTAAAGAAAGTTGAAGCAACAGGCATTGACAAAGGGTCGGGCATGGATAATCCCAATGAGTTCTTACAAAGAAGTATAGTTGCCCACTCTAAAATATCTGCTTATGGGCGTGGAGAAATACCACTAAGCGAAGTTCCTGAAGGAGGGCGTGGTTTAAGGGATATTGTAATATTTCCGGATGAAGTTATCATTGAAACGAAGGGTAAAAAATGGGTTAGAACCGGAGTTACTGATGAGGATATGAAATTTGAATACGTTGGCAATTCTGACATTAAAAAAGGAATGGGCACTAGAATAGTTTTGGCATGGAATTATGAAAACACTACTCCCACGCCACGTTAGGTGCCTCCAGCATGGGCCTTCGCTTACCCGGAGGAAAGAATGTTATGACAAAATATATCATTCAGCCCGCTCCAGCTGGTTTGATTATTTAATAAGGGTAGGATGGAAGAAAAATAAAGCAATGAAGGAAGCGCACAGGAGAGGTATTCAAACCGCCGTTGCCAAGCATTTACTAGAAGATATTGACATCTGGGATAAAAGAGAAGGGTTTCTGGCAATGGCTTCCGAAATAAGCAGAGTAAGAGTAAATCTTTCTCAAGAAAGCTCAATAAAAAGAAAGGAGGGATAAAGTGCCGACGCAGAGACGTTATGTAAGATGGGTTTTGCATAAGGACGCAAAGTTTAAGGTAGGCCAGGCCGGTTCGCCTTACATTGATTGCGTAATTACTGATTTAAGTTTTAAAGGAGCTAAAATCAACACTCATATGAAGCTTCTGCGGGATACTTTTGCGGAGATAAGCATTATTTTGGCTGAAAATGTTGTTTTAAATGTTGAAGCGTGGATAGTGTGGCATAAAACGGTAGATGGGATTAATTCCTATGGGGTTTATTTTTCCAAGATACAAGACCATGATAAGGAAAAAATCTACCGTTTTATTTGTTCAAACTATCCTAAACAATTAAACGAAAAAAGATGGTATGAACCATCGCAAGAAGAAAAGGAGGGTAAGGATATGGAAGACCGCAGGATTTTTCAAAGATTCTCGGTAGAACGGCCGGTAAGGTTCCTGGATATGGATAGCGGAAGCGAGGGGAAGGCTATGACGCTGGATATCAGCGCTAAAGGGATTGGTTTGGTATCTAGTTCTGAGCTTAAGCCGCGCGCTGCTTTGGAGATGTGGCTTGAGGTTGCCGATAAAGAGGAGCCTATTTACACGCGCGGAGAGGTGGTTTGGTCTAGAAAAACAGAATCGGGTAACTTTACAGCCGGGATTAACCTTGAAAAGGCTAATCTGATGGATCTATCAAGGTTATTAAGGTAGCTGTTTTATTTAAGAAGGTGCCGACACTGGCATTTTTTTGCTTGACCATGCGTTAAACTTATGGTAAATTTAACCCTCATTCCTCATTAAAGAGACTTGATGCGGCGTATTTTGGATGGTATACTTAATTTTTTACATTATGGAAGGAATAAGGTAATGTCTGTTAAGAGACTGGTAGGTATTTTTTTGTCTTTATTGATTTTATCAGACTGCTCATCTAAAGCCCCGGAAGCCAAATCCACAGTCACCGTCTGGCACTGGATGACTGACCGCGAGCCGGCATTCCAGCAATTAGCCAAAAAATATGAAGAAAAAACCGGAATTAAAGTAAATTTTGAACTCTATGCCCCTTCCGAGGCATATTCCCAAAAAGTCCGCGCCGCAGCGCAGGGCGCAACCCTCCCTGATATTTTTGGAGTGCTCGGCGAAAAACGCGATTTCGCGTCCTTTATTAAAGCAGGCCACGTTTTAAATTTAACTCCTTATATGAATGAGATGTTGGGCATCTGGAAAAACAGATTTTTCAGCAAGGCGCTTGGCGTCGATGAATTCCTCGATGGCAATATTTACAGCGTGCCCGCAGGCATTTATGGCGTGCCCATAGATATCACGACTATCAAGATGCTTTACAATAAGGACTTATTCAAAGAGCTGGGATTGGATCCAGACCGTCCCCCGGTAACCTTCCAGGAATTTATTCAAACCGCAAGCAAGCTCAAAGCCAAAAAGGTGCAGGGCCTGGTTTCCGGTTGGAGCGAGCTCTGGTTGATCGACTGTTTTGCCAATAATTACGCCTTTAACATTATGGGCAAAGATAAGGTCTTGGCAACGATTAGGGGCGAAGTGCCATATATTGACCCTGATTGGATCAGGGTTTTTACTCTCTTTAAAGAAATGCAGGAATCGGGCATTTTGGCCGCTGGAATAGTGACAATGGGGAATAAAACCGCAGAGCAGCTTTTTGCAACCGGCAAAGCGGCCTTTGCTTTTAACGGTTCCTGGTGCGTGAATGTTTACAAAGGTATGAACCCGCATTTGAATTACGCGGTAATGCTCCCTCCGAGGGTAACAGACAAAAATCCGATGAGCATCTGGGGAAGCGCAGGCAGCTCTTTTATGGTCAATGCCCGTTCAAAGAATAAAGAAGAGGCGGTGAAATTCCTTAAATGGCTTACTGATCGCGACCAGCAGGCGTATTTAGCCGAAGCAACTTCAAATTTACCGGCGAATAAAGAGTGTTTGGGAGAAATTTCTCCGGTCCTGGCGCAGTTCGCCGATGATATGGAGCTGACCACTCATCCGAATACCTGGGAGGTTTCCGAATTTCCGTTGGTAATCGAAACATTAGACAGAGGCATTCAGTCGATTATTATCGGAGAAAAAACCCCGGAACAGGTGGCAGCGGAAGTGCAGAAGGTGAAAGAACGGGAGTCAGCCAAGAAGCGCATTAAACGATGAAGTTCAAATCTGCTTTAGAAAACTATCTTTTTATCCTCCCGGCCGTTACGATATTTTCCATATTCTATATCTATCCCTTTATTCAAATTTTTCATTTAAGTTTTTTTGATTGGGACGGCATCGTTGCTTTTAAGGACGCTACGGCTGTGGGGTGGGGTAATTTCAAAGAAATAATTTTTGAGGACTCCAACTGGTGGCAGTCAATGCGTAACGCCGGCTATATTACGCTTATTGCCCTCACCTTTCAGAATATCCTGGCGTTTTTATTGGCTTGGGCCTGCGACCGCGAGATCCGGATGAAGAATTTTTACCGGGTGATATTTTTTATTCCACCGGTACTTTCAGAAATCGTCGTGGGGATGAGCTGGCGTTTTATCATTAGCGATATTGGCGGGGCAAATGTAATTAACCGGATGTTTACTGCTATCGGCATGCCGAACTTAGTGCACAACTGGTTGTATGACCCTAAACTTGTGCTTTCCACGGTTGCTGTTGTGCATTGCTGGAAGGGTTTTGGCTGGGGGTTCCTGATCTTCCTGGCGGGCTTACAGACCATCCCGCGCGAACTTTACGAAGCAGCGCGTGTTGACGGAGCAAATGCCTGGGAGTCATTTAAGAAAATCACCGTTCCTTTGATGATTCCGGTAATGGTATTAGTCGCGATATTGACGGTATTAGGCACGATGCAGGCGTTCGTATTAATCCTCGGGCTTGTGGGTGGAGAATTTGCAGGGCATACCTCTGTGCCGGTGTTAAGGATTTTGGCTTCCATGCGCAGCTCATCAAGGTTTGGTTATGCCTGCGCACAAGGGATTACCTTTGGCATGATCCTCATCATTATTTCGTTCATACAATACCGTTTCTCCAGAAGGGCAAAAGCATGGGGATAAAAACCACCGTCTATTACAAAACAAAAAAATTTACCCTGAATTTATTGATTCATCTGTTTTTGATAAGCGTTGCAGTCACCTGCCTTTACCCCTTATTATGGATGGTCTCTGCGAGCTTTAAGACACAGGATGTAATATTCCAGGATATTTCCCTGATACCGCGCCACTTTCATTTTGAGAACTATGTCAATGCCTGGCGCGAGGGAGGCTTCGGCCGGAACTTCTTAAACAGTATAGTTTACACGGTTTCCGTTGTCTTCTGTATAGTAATTGTGGCGTCCTTAGCCGCGTATGCTTTCTCCCGCTTCAGGTTCCGGGGGAGGCTTTTATTGTTTTTTATGTTTTTGGCAGCGATGATGATCCCGGTCCCGGGAAGTTTTGTTGCGCTCTATGTGCTTTTAAATAAATTGCATTTAAGGAATACCCCTATCGGCTACATCTTATGCATGGTCAACGTCGGCTTATCCGCCAGCATATTTTTACTTAAAACTTTTTTTGACAAGATGCCTAAAGAATTGGAAGATGCCGCGCGCATTGACGGATGTTCAAAACTGGGGCTTTGGTGGCATGTAGCTCTTCCTTTGGCAAGGCCGGTTTTGGCAGTTGTGGTGGTATTTAATGCGTTGAATGTATGGAATGAATATATCCTGGCTTTGGTCATTTTTGATTCCCGCCGCTATATGCCGCTGCAGGTGGCGTTACAGACATTTCAGGGAGAATTTGTGACCAATTATCCGTTGTTGATGGCAGGTCTTACTATCACTGCCCTGCCTATAATATTGGTGTACCTGTTGATGCAGAAGTATATCGTAAAGGGAGTAACTTCCAGTGCGGTATTCGGATGAAAAAAGTTTATTTAATTGAAAGGAGACAGCTTAATTAATGGAACAGCCGACTGCTAAGTCAAAACAAAATACTACAGCTCATAAAGATCGCGTTCCTTTTTTGCAAAAAGCCGCCTACAGTATCGGCTCGCTTGTTAATCAATTCCAGGCCGCTGCGATCGGGTCGCTGGTTATCGTTCTAAACCTTGGCTTAGGCATGAACCCTGCCTTAGTCGGCCTCATCGGAGCAATTCCGCGCCTTATTGATGCTTTTTCAGACCCATTGATCGGTTATAGTTCAGACAATACCCGGACCCGCTGGGGCAGGCGTAAACCCTGGATATTCTTTGGAGCCATTTCTTCTGGGATTCTATTCGCATTGATGTTTCGGTTATACAAGGGCCATACCGAAAGTTTCTATTTTTGGTACTTTTTAATCATCCAATGCTTCTTTGTCATCTCCTTTGCCTGTTATTCCATTCCATGGATCGCCCTTGGGTATGAAATGACGCCCGATTATCATGAGCGGACCCGGTTACAGGGATTCAGTAACTTTTTCGCCCAGATTGCCTGGCTTGTCGCACCTTGGTTCTTTAAACTCATGAATAATAAGGCAATGTTCACTGATATTGTTCAGGGGGCACGTTCCATCGCTATCATGGTAGGCGTTTTTATCGTGGTCGGCGGTATGCTTCCGGCACTCTTTAACAAAGAGTTTTTCGCTAAATTGCGAAGGCCTGAAAAACAAAAGGGCTATGGTAAAGTCGTAAAAAATCTCTTACATAACTGTGCGAGCTCTTTAAAATGCCGTCCTTTTGTTAAGCTTATCGCCGTAACGTTTTTAATCTTTAATGGATTTATGCTCGCTTCTGCCTTCACGCTTTATGTTATTGTCTACTATGTTTATGGCGGTGATTGGGGCAAAGGCGGCACATTGCTTGGTTGGTTTGGGACCGCGAGTTCTGTATTTACTTTGATAGCGATTTCCTTAACCACATGGATCTCCACAAAGATTGGGAAGCGCAAGGCCTTTTTACTTGCCACCTGTATTGCTATTTTAGGTTATGCCTTGAAATGGGTGGGTTATAATCCCCACCATCCCTATTTACTGATGATCGCTGTCCCTTTCCTGGCATTTCATTTGGGAGCGCTCTTTACCATGGTTCCTTCCATGGTTGCTGATGTCTGTGATCTGGACGAGCTGAACTGCGGAACGCGCAGGGAAGGTATGTATAGCGGTATTTACTGGTGGATACAAAAACTCGGACAGGCAGGCGCGTCGATCCTTGCCGGCGTTCTACTCAATGTGACCGGTTTCAATGTGGCGTTTGGCGCCAACCAGACGCCTCAAACTTTATTATATATGAGGCTTTGTGATATCGGTATCCCGATTGTGACATCTTCCGTCGCTATTTTCATAATCGCAACTTTTGATATTTCAGAAGCAAAGGCCTACGACATTCGTTCGCAGGTAGAGCAGCGCAGGGAAGAAAGACGAAAAGAAGAAGCGTGGGTGGAAGAAGATAGGCGCATAATGGAAAGGCGGGAGCAGGAGTAGGAGAGATTGCAGGATGATAGTGAGATTAAGAAAGCTGTTCATAGCTCATAGTTCATGGTTCATGGTCTTTGCAATAGCAGCTTTTGCTTTTGCAGAAGATGTTGCATTGCCCTTGAAACAACCTTCCTCCGGCGAGCTGATTAATAAGGCCTGGGAAGCACATGGTAAAGGCGATATCGAGGCGACATTCAAATATACTCAACAGTGTATCGATATTTATAAAGACCAAGCAGATAAGCTGCAAGCTTCATTAAAGGAGCTGCCGCGCGGCAAAAAAGAAATAGAAACGGTACAGGCATTAAATGATGTTGCTACAGCTTATTTTATCCAGGGCGAGTCTTATCGTAATCAAGGCAAAAAAGATGAGGCAATTAAAGCCTTTAAAAGCGTTATCGAGAAATATTCTTTTGGGCAAGCATGGGATCAGCGCGGCTGGTTCTGGCAGGTAGCTAAAACGGCAAAAGAAAGCCTCACTCAACTGGAAGGCGCAGAAGTCAAACCTGCTGAAGCGAAAATTACTGTAAGCCAAACGCCGACCAAAGTAGTTTTGTATGACCCGGGCGCAGATGGGTTTATCGATTATGCCAAATACGGCGAATTTACAAATGTCGGGACAAAAGATTACAAATATGTAATAAAGGATCAGCAAGGGTTGAGCGCTGCAGCAGGGGAAGGGATTTATCCCAACACCACTTCTGTCAGAAGGGACCCTGAATTCAAGAAAGCGCAAAAAGAAAAACGGCTTGAGGGTTCGCAGTGGGATTTTGTGCATTCGCCTGATTTAGAGGCGGCGTTTTTAAAATGGGCAACTGCTTCTGAGCCGCAAGGGGTACGCCTTTTTTATACTGCAGAAATCTTGGAAAAGTCAGGCTTGATAAAACATGCTATCAAATGTTATTATGCGATTGTCGTGCATTTTTCCGGCAGTTACGGCTGGACTTATTGGCATACTCCATGGTATTTAGGGCAGGCCGCAATCGCCAAGATAAAATACCTTCTAAAAAATAACCCGCAGCTGGGCTACAAATTGGTTGATGCCGACATTAAGATCATAAATGGTTATGACAACGATGTGTCAAATGACGTGGCCGTAACCAACCCTGGGAAATTCGTAAAGCTGAGCCGTCTCGATAAATCAAGGCCTAAGCCGTCAAAGGGCCCGTTGAGCATTAAAAAACGCAGAGGCAGAGGCAAAGTCCATCTTTTGCAATACGAGACCGGGGACTGGGAATTGATAGTAAACGGCAAGCCTTATGTGGTCAAAGGTATAACTTATGCTCCGACTAAAGTCGGTGAATCTCCAGATAACGGCACAATGACCAACTGGATGGAAGATGATTTTAACGCCAACGGAAAAATTGACGGGCCGTATGATTCGTTTGTGGATAAAAATAAAAATAATATTCAGGATAAAGATGAGCCCGCAGTAGGTGATTTTCAATTAATGAAAGAGATGGGTGTTAATACCATCAGGCTTTATCATCAACCTTTTGAAGTAAACAAAAAACTTTTGCGTGATATGTATGATAATTACGGCATCAGCGTGATTATGGGGGATTTTTTTGGCAAATATGCTATTGGTTCAGGGGCTCCCTGGAACCCCGGGACTGATTATAGCAATCCCGAGCAGAGAAAGAAAATGCTTGAGTCGGTGACAAAAATGGTGCTAGAATTTAAAGATGAGCCGTACATTTTATTCTGGCTTCTCGGCAACGAAAATGTTTACGGTTATGGTTGTAATGCCGATAAAGATCCTGATACTTTTTATAAATTTGCCAATGAAGCGGCGCGACTCATAAAATCCATAGACCCTGATCATCCGGTAGGGGTCAGTAACGGCGATATTTTGTATCTGGATAAATTCGGCAAAGACGCTCCTGATATAGATATATTTTGCGCCAATGCTTATCGCGGGGAATACGGATTTGGTTTTTTATGGAAACAAGTAAAAGAAAATGCCGATATCCCTACTTTGATTAGTGAATATGGCTGTCCTGCTTATGCGCAAGGAAAAAGCGAAGAAGAAGCAGAAGTACTTCAAGCCGATTATCTTAAGGGAAACTGGTCGGATATAGAAGACAATATGGCGTTTAAAGGCGGCGCTGGCAATTCCATAGGTGGCATAGTTTTTGAATGGCTTGATGAATGGTGGAAACAGTATGAGCCGTTCATCCACGACACTAAAGGCGTGGCTATGGGACCGTTTCCTGATGGGTATTACCATGAAGAATGGTTTGGTTTGTGCAGCCAGGGAGACGGAAAGTCCAGCCCGTTCTTGAGGCAGCTGAGGCAGAGTTATTATATGTATAAAAAGATGTGGAGATAAAAAAATGGAAGGAGGAGTTGCAATGAGGAAAAGCAGTATTTTTTTGCTGGCGGTGTTGTGCGCCATTACCTTTATGGTGCCTGCATTTGCTCAAGAAGCAGTAAAAGGTCAGGAAGCAGCAAAAGGTAAGGAATTTGTAGTATATGCGGATAAAAAATCACCGGGAAATCATTTTATTCCTTCGGGATGGATGGGAGATACCGGGGATATAAAAATGAACGATCAATCAACGGAAAATCCGCACAGCGGAACTACAAACATCGAATTCAGTTATTCCGCCAAAAAATCCCAAGGCCAGGGATGGGCTGGTGTGTATTGGCAAAGCAGCGCTAACAACTGGGGTACTAAGAAGACGGGATTTGATTTAACCGGAATGAATAAGCTGACCTTCTGGGCCAGGGGTGCTAAGGGCGGCGAGGTGCTGGCCAAAGTCATGGTCGGCGGACTCAAAGGCACTTACCCTGACACGGTAAACGTTGAGGTGGGGCCGATTGAGCTGACTGATACATGGAAGGAATATATGGTCAACCTGGCAGGTAAGGACCTTTCTTACGTAAACGGTGGATTCGGTTGGACCACCAATGCTGATCTTAATCCGGATGGCGCTGTTTTTTACATTGATGACATCAAGTTCTCTTACGACCCGGCGCTGAAGCCTGAAGGTAAAAAGCCGGAAAGCATGCCGCTTTATATTTATTCCGACGCTTCAAGCCCTAAGAATCACTTTATCCCTTCAGGATACATGGGTGATTACAGCGACATAAAATATGACGGAAGAAGTAAGGAGGACCCGTATCTGGGCGATACCTGCATAAAAATTGTTTACAATAACAAAGCCACTCAAGGGGCGCGTTGGGCGGGCTTTTTTTGGCAAAATCCCGCCAACAACTGGGGCACCGTTGACGGAGGGTATGACCTTTCCAAGGCAACGAAACTTACCTTCTGGGCAAGGGGCGCTAACGGCGGCGAGAGGATAGAAGAATTCAAAATCGGCGGCATAATGGGCGAGTTTTCCGATTCGGATTCAGCCGCGATCGGCCCGGTAATCCTGAATAAGGATTGGACCCAGTATACGATCGATCTAAAAGGAAAGGATATGTCTTACATCATCGGAGGTTTCTGCTGGTCTGCAAACATTGACAACAATCCCGAAGGTGCGACATTCTATCTGGATGAGATTAAGTTTGAATAATATTCAAAGTCACAAGACCTATGCTACAGGCCGCAAGAGATTTCTGCTTGCGACCTGTAGTTTGTTTTTTGCATTGGTTATTCTGGGCATGGCTCCGGCGCCGAAGAAACCCTGGGTCTATGTTCAAAAACTGAAAAACGATAATTACCGCCTCATTGTTAATAAAGAGCCTTTTATTATAAAGGGCGTCTGTTATAATCCCATTCCTATCGGCTCAAACCACGAATATGACTGGTGGTCTGATCCCAATAAGCCTTGGCTTGTTGACGGAAAGCTCATGCAGGAGATGGGGGTAAACACGGTGCGGATTTATCAGGTTTCGGCCAACCCGGACAACGTCAAAACCGTAATCAGGGATTTATATAATCTCTACGGAATTCATACTATGCTTGGTTCCTGGCTTGGTTTCTGGGAATACCCCTGTCCACTTTACGGGGATAAGGCGTTTCAGGATAGAATTAAAAAAGAAGTCTTGGATATGGTTACGCTTTATAAAGATGAACCTGGGGTCTTAATGTGGGTTTTGGGCAATGAAAATAATTTCTCCTGTCTTGGTCGCGTAAACCCGTGGTCAAGCGATGAGATAGATCGGGAGCCCAGTCCTCAAAAACAAAACGCGATGCGGGCAAAGATTTATTACGCCTTCGTTAATGATCTCACCAAAGAAATCCATAAAATTGACCCCAACCATCCCGTGGCTTTGGGTAACGGCGAATTAGCGGGCTTAGAGTACGCGAAAGATTACGCTCAGGACGTAGACCTAGTCGCCTGCATAATTTACCGCGGAAGGACTTTTGGTAGTCTTTTTAAGTCTTTAAGGGCCACCTTTGACAAGCCCATTGTCTTATCCGAGTTTGGCGCGGATAGTTACGACGCTTATTTAAAAAAAGAAGACCAGAATATGCAGGCTTTCTTTCTTGAGTCCCAATGGAGGCAGATTTATGAAAATCTTGCCACAAGCAAATCCGGCGCCGGTAATTGCCTTGGCGGGACAATGTTTGAATGGACGGATGAATGGTGGAAGCATAATCCCTCCGACCCTGCCGGCTGGAAAATCCATGATACTGAAGCCGGATGGTCTAACGGCAGCTATTATTTTGACATAAAAGCCGAAAATGGTAAGAATATGAACGAGGAGTGGTTCGGGATTGTATCTTTGTCCGAAGAGCTTGAGAACGGCTTAAATAAAAGAACCCCACGCAAAGCATATTACGTAATCAGGGAATTTTGGAAAAATCCCGTATTGGATAATAAAAAAAGGAGTAAATCCAAATGACAAGGCCCAAAATTCAAAATAGATTCCAATTCCGAATAAGAAATATCAAACTTCGGGTTTTGCCATTTGCCATTTGTGCTTTGGTATTATTTTGTCATTTGTGCTTATGTACCGGCCGTTCATACGCTATTGAGAATCCTAAGCTGGTTGATTTAAGCAAACAAATCATGGAAGCTAAGGATTGTTCCGTTGTCAAAGCCAAGTTGGAAGAGATGGAAGAGTTTTATTTTAAAGAGAATAAATACAGCGAATTCGTAGATTTCCTGAATTCCGTGTTAAAGCAGAAAAATGATTGTCCTGCTCAGGTAGATTATTACCTAGCGCTCACCCGTTACCAACAGCTTAAATACCTTGAAGAATCGCAAGGCTGGGATGAATATTTCGCCAAAGGCAACGACTATCGGCTGCAAATTACGGAGAGTGCTCAAAAGGCACTTGAAAAGTTAACTGTTGATGATCCTCTGACTGTGGCAACCCAGCTCCTGCTTTGGCAGTTCCACCGTGACCAGCAAGATACTTTTCATGAGCAGGCCATGAATGACTTGATTAGTTCTTTAAAGGAATACGCAAAGAGTTCAAAAGAGCCTGAGATAATCAAGGCGGCTGCGGATAAGATTTATGCATACGGCGAAAAAGGCAAGGCAAAGGAGATTTACCAGCTTTATGTATCTAAGATCGTTGCTTCTTCAATCAGCGATGATGAATTGAGTAATATTGCTGCGGGTTTCTTGAAAGAAGGTAATACTGAACTTGCCGAAACCATTTATGATGTTTACATTGAACGCTTGAGTAAAAAGAGCACTAAGGACAAATTGTGTTCTTACCTGACCGGCTTAACCAAAGAGTTTGCTTTAGCTAAGGATATGCTTTATGCCGAAAAGCTCTTCGCTAAAATCGTAGAAACCTTAGGGCTATCCTGTCTTGATGAGGGGCTAAACTATTTACGCGCCTTAAATTTAGAGAAAGCCAAAGAATACCATAAGGCGATGGATCTTTATCTTGATTTTTCCCAAAAATACCCGCAAAGCATCCATCATGATGAAGCTCTTTTTAAGGCAGCCGTAATTGATACCTACATATTACGCGAGAGGAAGACGGGAAGTGATTATTTTGTAAAATTAACGGAGCAGGAAAAATTATCCACCCAGTCAGTTTCCGCGCTTTATCATTTGGGATTATTAGCGCAATGGGATAATGATGCACAAAAGGCAAAGGCCTACTATAATAAACTTATTGAGAAAGCGGGACAAGATTTTTCTGAAGTAGTATTAAACGTAAAAGACAGATTAAAGGAAATTGAGGGTTCTCAGCCGCTAGAGAATAACCTCAGACTATTTTTAGACCTTACCTTTAAAGAGGCGAATTCGCAATTTGATATGTCTCAGGTTAATTTAACCGCTTCGCCTTATTTTGTAAAAAAAGATACGCAGGCAACGATTAATTCCAATACCAACGCAGCCTCTTCCGGCTGTTTGCCCGTTGACCTGCAGTATTTCTGGGCAGGGGACTTAGGCTCCGCCAAACCGCAGGCCAATATGGCAGGTTTTCCTACATCTTATAAGGAGCCTGGCACTAAAGTTATCTTTCTCGTGGTGACCGTATCTGGCTCATTCCTCGACCGCTCGCTGGATATGCTTGACATAGAGTAATTCCTTAAAAATACTTGACTTATAATCTTTTTGGTAGTATAAATAAACTAATAAATTAGTTTATAAAAATAGTTTATTAATTATTTTTTAAACTTTTAGAAGAATTATCCTGCCTAAAAATGAAAGAAACTGATTTTCAGGAAGAAAATCTCACGGAAAAAGAAAAACGTAACATTGATATATTGGAAATTTTGCGTAAGCACGGTCCTATATCGCGGCCGGATATATCAAAAGAGATGGGACTGAATGTCGTCACCGTTTCAAACTACGTTGACGAATTCATCAAGCGTGATATCGTTTTTGAAAAAGAACTTGATGTTTCCGAGGGAGGAAGGCGGCCCGTCCTTATTGATTTAAATCCTCAGGCCGGTTTTGTAATCGGAGTGGGGCTTAACCTTATGAGTATGGTGGGGCTATTGGTTGACTTAAAAGGCAATATCGTCACCAAAACGCAGATTGCCCGACCCAAAGCTTCAGTTAAAGAGATTTCGGAATGCCTGCTGGAGATCGTGCGCGAAATCTTAAGGCGCTCAAAAGAACAGCTAAAACATATTAAAGGCATAGGCATAGGAGTCGCCGGTTTAATCAATAAGGAAACTGGCTCAGTTCATTGGCCGCAGAAGATGGACCACTATTATACTTACGCCTCGGTGGACGTGCCATTAAAGGCGCTGATGGAAAAAGAATTCAACCTGCCGACTTTAATTGAGAACGACGCCACGGGTGCCTGTTTCGGCGAATATTGGCTGGGCTTAAAGCAGGGTTATAAGAATGTGATTTATATGTTTTCCGGAGTCGGTTGCGGCATAATGCTCAATGGTCAGCTTTACCGCGGCTCGCAGGGGTATGCCGGAGAAGTATCCATATATAATTTTAAAGAGCAGGACCTCTTTAACTGCAAGACCGGGAACAGCTGTTTTCTCAAGCGCTGGGAAGTGGATATGGGCATTATTGATGGTGTTAAAGAGCTTCTTTTAAAAGATAAAGAAAGGGCAAGAGAATTTTTCCGGTTTACCTCAAGTAATATTGATAATGTGGACTTAAAGAGCGTTTTTATCGCAGGGCGCGCAAAAGATCCGATAGCCCTTTCTGCGCTTGATGCGGCAGCCAAAAGGCTGGGGATTAAGATTGCTTCAATCGTAAATTTACTTAACCCGGAAGTGGTGGTAATCGGGGGCGGGTTTGAAGAAGCCGGGGAGGAGTTTATTAATAAGGTCAATTCTACTGTCAGGGACTGGGCTTTCAGGGAAGCGGTTGAGAATTTGAAGATTGTGCCGTCACAGTTAAAAGAAAACGCGGTTGCTTTGGGAGCGGCGAGCGTGGTAATGCAAAAAATATTTGCCCGGATGTGGTAATAGCTTTAAGCGGGGCCTACTTAAGGAGGGTTGATGGAACAAAAAATTAAATTTATTATCATAGGTTTGATAGGTTTTTCAGTTATCTGTCTTTTTCTTTTTTTATCAACCCTGAATTCAAAACAACTGCTCATCCACGAAAGGAATGACCTGAAGACCAAAAATACTTCTTTAAACGCTAACATTGACAAGCTTCAGGATAATTTACGGGAATACGATAAGAAGATGGCTTCTTTAAACAAAGATATGGAGCAGGCAGTACAGGAAAAGTCTGACCTTCAGGCTAAATATTCCGAAGTTGCCAAAAGCAGGGATGACTTGGCGGCTAAATTAAAAGAACTGCAGGCGCGGCCAGCGGAAGTAAAACAGGAACCAGTGGAAGCTCCCCAGACCAATGATGCTTACTGGGCAAGCATTATAAAAGCCAAGACCGATTTGGAATTCCAGATAAACAGCCTGCGTGATGAATTAAAGAATATCCAGATTAGTAACGAAAGTTTATCCAGAGAAAAGAGCGCGCTGGAACTGGAGTTGAATAATTTAAAACATGAGCGGGAAGATTTAAAGCGCCAGCTTGATTATAATCAGAAATTAACCGATAGTATTTCGCAGGAATTAGTCAGGGAAAAGAACGACAAGAGCCAGATAGAGGACAGTTTTAAAACCTTAAAAAATGAAAATACCGTTTTGACCCGTCAGATAAGGACTTTAAATAGCCACCGTACGGAATTAGAAAAGAAAATAGAACAGCTTCAGGAGGGTAAAGCCGCGGTAGAGCGCAGGGTTAATGAGATGGAAAGCATACTTACCGACAAAATGGGTCAGATTGATAACCTAAAAACTCAGATAGACGCCGTGCGCAGCGGTAAGCCGCTTGATGCTCCTCAGGGAAAAGGCGAATCCGTAGAATTGCCGGCGATAGTAGTAAAACCTTCAAGCCAGGTAATAAATCAGGTAAATATGCAGAATACGCATTTAGAAGAACGCAGGACAGGAAAGATTCTGGCTGTAAACCGCGATAATAATTTCGTGATTATTGATTTGGGACAGGCTTCAGGGATTAAAACCGGCGATAAATTGAAGGTTTACAGGGCAGATAAGAATATCGGTTACCTTGAAGTAATACAGGTGAGGCAGGATATTTCCGCCTGCGACATAAAAAAAGAAAACGCAGCGCTTAAAATCGGCGATATAATTAGATAGGTTTTTCGGCTTTATTAATATATCATGACACGCCTCAAAAAAACTCCTTCCCGGAATGTTTCTATTGAAGATGTCGCACGCCTTGCCGGCGTATCCATTACTACGGTTTCCCGCGTAATCAATAAATTTCCCTCGGTAAAAGAGAAAAACCGCATCTTGGTGCTGGATGCCGTCAAGCAGCTTAAATTCCAGCCGTCGGTTTTTGCCCAGCGCCTTGCTACCGGAAGGAGCAACGTAATTTCGCTGGTCATCCCGCGCTATGAAGGGGTCTTTTACTCATTTTACGCGCTTGAATTAATCCGCGGTATCGGGACATTGTGCGCGGTATTAAAGCTGGACCTACTGCTTCAGTTAACCGACAGCCGTTCGCCTTTAAATGTGAGGGGCTCGGGTGGGATAATCTTTGCCGATATAATCAGCAACCGCCAGCAGGTTGAGGAAGCAGTTGCTCAGGGGTTACCTTGCGTGGTAATCAATAATTACGTCAAGGACTTATCTATAAGCTGCTTCGCTATAGATAATGTCGGGGGGGCGCAGGATGCGGTAGATTACCTGGTTAGTTTAGGGCATAAGAAAATCGCGCATATTACCGGGGACGTAGTTACCCAGGCGGCAGCCGAACGGCTTGAAGGTTACAAGCGCTCGTTAAAGAAAAACAATATTCCCTTAAAGGACGAATATATAGTCAAGACGGATTACTCGCGCGGGCAGGCAAGGGCCGCATCATTGGAGTTATTAAACTTGGCTAATCCTCCCACGGCGATATTTGTCGGCTCCGACTCAATGGCCCTTGAAACAATTACAGTAGCAAAAGAATTGGGAAAGGAAATTCCAAAAGACCTTTCTATCGTGGGATTTGACGATAATCCCTCTGGGCTTTACGGCCCGGTATCTTTGACCACGGTCAGGCAGCCGTTAATTAAAATGGCCGAGGAAAGTGTAAAAGAGCTTAACCGTCTAATGAATGATAAAGCCTCAAAGATAAAGAAGCTTATCCTGCCGACTGAATTGGTAATTAGGGAATCTACTGGAGGACTCGCTTCATAAGGAAGTAAAATTAAGAATCCCTTATATTGTGGTTTAGGATTTATAAAATACTATATATTGTATTTTTTTTGCTTGACCGAACAGGAAAAAGTGGTATCATAGCTTTAAAAAATAATCGGGCACAATTTGGGAGGTAAAAGAAAAATGGTTCTGAAACTCTCCGAAAATGCTTTAAAAGTTCTAGAGCGCCGCTACCTGATGAAGGATGAGGCAGGCAAGGTAATTGAAACGCCTGAGCAGTTATTCCTCAGGGTCGCCTCTGCTATTGCAGGGGCGGATAAGCTATACGGCGCAAGCGAATTGGAAATTGAGAAGTTAACGGATGCGTTTTTTAACATCATGTCTTCATCGGTATTCCTTCCTAATTCCCCGTGTTTGATGAATGCGGGAAAAGATTTAGGCCAGCTTTCGGCATGCTTCACGCTTCCTATTGAAGATTCAATGGAGTCTATTTTTGAGACTTTAAAAGTCACGAGCTTAATTCATAAGTCAGGGGGCGGCACGGGATTTTCCTTTTCCCGCTTACGGCCGAAGAATGCGGTGGTAAAAACTACCGGCGGAGTGGCTTCTGGTCCCATTTCTTTCATGAGGGTCTATGATGCGGCAACCGAAGCGGTGAAACAGGGAGGGACCCGCCGCGGCGCGAATATGGGAATTTTGCGCATTGACCATCCGGATGTGATGGAGTTTATTAGCTGCAAAGAAAATAACAACCACATCACTAATTTTAATATCTCTATTGCCATAACCGACGAATTTATGCGTAAGTTAGCTAAAGGCGAAGATTACGATTTAATTGACCCACATACCCATAAACCGGTAAAACGCGTAAGCGCCAAAGAAGTATTTGCTTTGATAGTAAGGCAGGCGCATAATAACGGCGAGCCAGGAGTCATATTCATTGACCGCATTAATCAGCAGAACCCCACCCCGAAATTAGGGAATATTGAAAGCACGAACCCCTGCGGCGAACAGCCTCTCCTGCCTTACGAAAGCTGCGATCTGGGTTCAATAAATATGGACCAGATGTGGAAGAAGAATAATGCGCACTGCGAAATTGACTGGGCAAGGTTGAAAGAGGTAACGCGCCTTGCCGTGCATTTCCTTGATAACCTGATTGACGTGAATAAATTCCCGCTTCCCCAGATTGAAAAGGCGACAAAGGCAACGCGCAAGATAGGCCTTGGCGTGATGGGCTGGGCAAGCCTTTTAATCCGCTTAGGGATTCCTTATAATAGCGAAGAGGCAGTGGCTTTGGCAGAAAAGATTATGTCTTTTATCCTGAATGAGGCGACCAAAAAATCCCTTGAATTAGGAAAAACAAAAGGGGTTTTCCCGGCGTTTAAGGGAAGTATATACGATAAGAAAGACGGCTCTACAAAAATGCGTAATGCCACATTAACCACCATTGCGCCTACCGGGACAATCAGCATTATTGCCGGGCCGTGCTCATCGGGGATTGAGCCGCTGTTTGCCATTTCGTATTACCGTAATGTCATGGATAACGACAAGCTTGTTGAGGTTGAGCCGCTGTTTGAGCAGGTGGCAAAGGAAAGGGGTTTTTACAGCCGGCAGCTTATGGAGAAAATCGCAGAAAACGCCTCAATCCAGAATGTTGACGCTATACCCGCGGACATAAAAAGAATTTTTGTCACCTCGCACGATATTTCGCCGGAGTGGCACGTGCGTATGCAGGCGGCATTCCAGAAATACGTGCATAACGCGACTTCCAAAACGATTAACTTCCCGCATGAGGCCTCACTAGAGGACGTAAGGAAATCTTACCTTCTGGCTTTTGACTTGGGCTGTAAAGGCATCACCATTTACCGCGACAACAGCCGCGAAGAACAGGTGTTGAACGTGGGCAAGCCAAAAGAGAAAGAAGAAACAAATAATCCGGTTGCCAAGAATGAGATTGTCCCCCGGCCGCGGCCTGAGGTAATTATTGGCACTACGACAAAAGTAGCGACAGGGTGCGGTAACCTTTATGTGACTATTAACGTTGATGAAGAAGGCAGGCCTTTTGAGTTGTTTACCCAGATGGGTAAAGCCGGCGGTTGCGCTGCAAGCCAACTTGAAGCAGTGGGCAGACTTGTTTCATTAGGTTTTCGTTCGGGAATAGAAGTTAAGGCAATAATCGAACAGTTGCGTAATATCCGTTGTCCCAGCCCTTCGTGGGAAAAGGGCCAGAGGATATTTTCCTGTTCTGATGCCATTGCGCGCGTAATTGAGAGAAGGTTGGTGAACGCGCAGGCAGCAAATGTTGTAGCGGATTCAGCGCCGGTTGCAATGAAGCATTCATCCGAAGATGCGCCTGCAACAGAAGAATTTAACGAGCGGGGGGGGGATATAGTCGGAGTTTGCCCGGATTGCGGAGGGGCGCTGCGGCATGAGGAAGGCTGCGTCAAATGCCATGCCTGCGGTTTCTCAAAGTGCTAACCATGAAAAAGATAATTTATGTTGTTCTTGACGGTCTGGGGGATTTACCGATAAAAGAGTTAGGCAATAAGACTCCCCTGGAAGCAGCTGCTACACCGAATATGGATCGTCTTGCCCAGAAAGGCAAAACCGGGATAGTATATCCGGTAGGCAAGGGAATCGCTCCTGAGTCGGATATTGCGGTCATCAGCCTGCTTGGATATGATGCACATAAATATTATAGCGGGCGCGGCCCCTTGGAATCGTTTGCCGAAGGGTTGGTTGTTAATGACGGCGATGTTGCTTTCCGGGTTAATTTCGCCACGGTTGCTCCTGACGGCAAAACCATTAAAGACAGGCGCGTAGGCAGGAATCTTACCACGGAAGAAGCGACAGCCTTGGCAAAAGAAATCAACTCTAAGATTACGCTTTCAGGCGGGACATTTGAATTTAAAAATACCATCGGCCACCGCGGTATTCTGGTGATCAGGGGAATACGTTCCAAATTATCCGGCTGGATTACCAATACTGATCCTGCTTATGACAGGGAAGGAGTATTTGGAGTAGCAAAAGAAAAGTTTGAGAATATCGTTGCTTTCTCAATGCCCATGCCCGGATACGAGAAGTCCCCAGAGGCAATTGAAGCTGCTAAACTCTTAAATGAATTTACCGAGAAATCAAACAAGGTTTTAAATGAGTCCGCGGTAAACAAGAAAAGAGTTTCAGAAGGGAAAATGCCCGGTAATATAATCTTGTCGCGCGACGCAGGGGACCATCTTCCTAAATTCCCTCCGATACAGAAAGAATTCGGGTTAAAGTTTGGTTCCTTCGTACAGATGCCGGTTGAAAAGGGGATCGCACTTTTAACCGGAATTGATATTATCGATATACCTGCGTCCAGCGGGCATCTTGACGTGGATTATCCTGTCTGGGCAAAGATAGCGCTCGATTCGATTAAGAAATATGACGCTATTTATGTCCACATTAAAGGCCCGGATGAGCCGGCGCATGACGGAAACTATAAATTAAAGAAAGAGATAATTGAGGCGATTGACAAATATTTCTTCGGGAAACTACTTTCTGCCCTAGACATAAAGAATACCGTTATTGCAGTTACCGCAGACCACTCTACCGTCTGTAGTGTTAAAGCGCACACCGCAGACCCTGTCCCTCTCTTGATTTCGGGCGGGAATGTAAAACTGGATGGTTCTTTAAGTTTCTCGGAAAAATCGGCAAAGCTCGGCTCTATCGGTGAGATATTGGGCCGCGAAATTATGCCCCTCTTAATCAAAACCGCCAAAGAATAAAGTTAGAGAATAAGTCTAAAAAAGGGGACGGGCTCCATGGAGCCCGTCCCCTTTTTTAAGATTCGTGGTATAATCATTTTATGAATAAATTTGATCTTATAGTCGTAGGTGCTGGCCATTCAGGGATTGAAGCGGCATGCGCAGCAGCTAATATGGGCCTTAAAACGCTCATCTTTACTTTAAAGGCGGATACAGTTGGAGCAATGAGCTGTAATCCGGCTATCGGAGGAGTAGGCAAGGGCCAGCTGGTCAAAGAGATAGACGCCCTCGGCGGGCAAATGGGTAAGGCTGCGGATATCTGCGGCATCCAGTTCAGGGTGTTGAATGCTTCAAAGGGCCCGGCAGTGCAGTCATCCCGCGCGCAGATTGACATGTATGAATACAACCGTTATATGTGCGATATACTCAGAAAAACCCCAAATTTATTGCTTAAAGAAGGAGAAGTTAAGGAGCTTATTGTTGAAAATGGCAAAGTGAGGGGGATAATTAGCGATAAGAAAGACGAAATAATCGCGGAAGCGGTAATTATCTGCACCGGGACATTTTTGGATGGTTTAATCCATATAGGTTTAAAGCATTTTAGCGGCGGAAGGATTAATGAGCGCTCATCGATTGGCTTAGGTAAGCAGTTAAACAGATTAGGTTTTAATATTCTGCGTTTTAAAACTGGAACCTGTCCCCGTCTTGATAAGAATACAATTGATTTTTCAAAACTTATTGTGCAAAACGGAGATGATCCGACGCGTCCGTTCTCATTCTCTAGCGAAAGAATCACGCAAACGCAAATCCCCTGCCATATTACTTATACGAACCCTAAAACTCACAAAATCATCCGTGATAATTTAGACCGTTCTCCTTTATATACAGGAAAAATTAAAGCAACCGGGGTGCGCTATTGCCCTTCTATTGAGGATAAAATCATAAAATTCGCGGGCAAAGAAAGGCATCAGGTTTTTTTAGAACCGCAGGGAAGGAATACGGATGAAATTTACCCTAACGGTATCTCTACCAGTCTGCCTGAAGATGTCCAGCTTGAGCTGATTCATTCTATAGACGGCCTGCAAGAGGCAAAAGTAATCCGCTTCGGATACGGAATTGAACATACAGTAATAGATTCAACCCAGCTTTACCCGACTTTAGAATCAAAATTGATAAAAAACCTATACCTTGCCGGTCAAATCAACGGGACAACCGGATATGAAGAAGCCGCCTGTCAGGGCCTGGTTGCCGGGATTAACGCCAGCTTACGGTTTAAGAATAAGGAGCCTTTGGTTTTAGACCGCGCATCGGGTTATATCGGAGTCCTCATTGATGACCTGACCACTAAAGGGACTAACGAGCCTTATCGTATGTTTACATCGCGCGTTGAATACCGTTTGATTCTGCGGGAGGATAACGCGGATTTGCGTTTGAGAAAGACAGGGTATGAATTAGGCTTGGTTACGAAAAAAGAATATGAACGCACGCTTACTAAGATAAAAGCGATAGGAGAAGGGATTGAATATTTGAAAAATACCCGAGTAAAACCCTCAAAAGAAGTGAATGCCATGCTCACAAAAAATAATACACCTGCCTTAAAGAGGACAGCAACTTTAGAGCAACTGTTAAAAAGGCCGCAGGTAACTTTAAATGATATTAAAAGCCTTAAAGAAACGAAACTGGATATTCCAGATTCTGCTTCTTTACAGGTAGAAATAGAGGTAAAATACAAAGGCTTCGTGCAGAGGCAAAAGAAGGATGTAGAGAGATTTAAAGATTTGGAAAAGATACGGATACCGGTTGTCCTTGACTATTCAAATATAAACGGTCTCTCAAGGGAAATCCGCGAAAAGTTAAATAAGTTTAGGCCGATAAATTTAGGGCAGGCCTCGCGCATATCCGGGGTTACTCCGGCGGCAATTTCTCTGTTGGTAGTCTATTTAAGAAAGTTTAATGGATAAAAACAAAAATTACCAAAGCTTAAAAAATTTTGCCCAAACGCAGGATATTGATTTATTCGGCGTTGCCGATATCAGTGCAGTAAAAAAGAACTTTCATCTTTCCGAAAAACTACTCAGTAAGTTTGATAAAGCAATTTGTATCGGAGCACGGCTCTCCGGGGTAATCTTGGAGGAGATCGTTGAGAAACCTACCCGCCTTTATTTTTATCATTACCGCATGATTAATATACTGCTTGACCAGGCAGCGCTTAAGATTTCAAGATACATAGAAAATGAAGGCTTTTCCGCCGTACCAATTCCGTCCACTCAGGTTCTTGACTGGGAAAAACAGACCGCCCACCTTTCACACCGGCGCTTAGGGTATCTTGCGGGCTTAGGCTGGATAGGCCGTAATAATTTATTGGTTAACAAAGAGTTCGGCAGCCAATTCCGTTTAGTTACGGTCTTAACCGATATGCCGCTTAAAACCGATGAACCGACAAAAGAAAGTTGTGGCAGTTGCCGGCTTTGTATTGTAAAATGTCCTGCGCAAGCCATAAAAGAAGATTCAAGCGCTTTCGAAGCCAAGAAGTGCTATGAAAAACTAAGGGAATTCCAGAAGCAGCGGCAGATTGACCAGTATGTCTGCGGGGTGTGCGTAAATGTCTGCGGGAGCAAGAAAAAAAGTTTGAAGGTGGACTAATTTTATATTCTATAAATATTTATCTTAAAGTAAAATAGCTAAAAAACGGAGGTTTTTATGTTTTCAAACTTACTGCCCAAGTCATTCAATTTTTTTAATCTTTTGGAAAAACAAGTAGGTTTTTCTCTAGAAGCGGCGAGGTATTTTAAGGAGTTGTTAGCTCGTGATGGAGTAGATGAGGAATCCTTACAGAAGATGCGCGATATCGAGCATAGCGCGGATGAGGTGGCCCATGAAATAATCCATCGGCTTAATACTACTTTTATTACTCCCTTTGACCGTGAAGATATACTTTCTCTGGCTAAAGAAGTAGATGACATTGTCGATATGATTAATACTATTGTAAGCCGGATGGTGATTTATAAATTGAATGGCAATGACAGGAGCCTGATTGAGTTTTCTTTGGTAATTGAAGAGTCAGTACGCGCCGTAAGCTTGGCAATCCAAGGTTTAAGGAATACGAAAAACGCTGCGGTTATACAGGAGGCGTGCGTTGAAATCAACCGTTTGGAGAACGTGGGGGATTCCATGCGCGATAGAGTGTTGGTTGAACTTTTTGAAAGGGCAAAAGATCCTATCGCAGTGATTAAATGGAAAGAAATTTATCAGGATGCTGAAACTGTCCTTGATGTCTGCGAAGATGTGGCGCATATAGTTGATTCTATACTCGTCAAACAAGCTTAAAACAATGAGTTTAACCTTAATATTCCTTATACTGCTTGCCCTATTTTTTGATTTTCTAAACGGATTCCACGATTCAGCAAATTCCATTGCTACGATAGTTTCTACCCGCGTGCTCTCTCCTAAGGTAGCCATTATCTGGGCGGCATTCTTTAACTTCATTGCTTTTCTTTTCTTCGGGTTGCACGTGGCTAACACCATAGGTAAAGGTATTATTGATATCACGGTCATGGATAAAGGGATTATTTTTGCCACCCTCATTGGCGCCTGCGGGTGGAATATTATCACTTGGTATTTCGGCCTGCCTACAAGCTCATCCCATGCTCTAATAGGGGGAATGATCGGTTCTGCCTTAATAAAGTCAGGCTCAGGCTCGCTTATCTGGGGAGGTATCCTTAAGACAGTCGCCTTTATCTTAGTTTCACCGATGCTTGGGTTTATTTTGGGAGTAGGCTTTGGGGTTATCGTATACTGGGCATTTCGAAAGAGTTCGCCCTTACAAGTAGATCACGTTTTCAGGAAAGGGCAATTATTGTCCGCTGCTTTTTACAGCTTAGGCCATGGCGGTAATGACGCGCAAAAAACCATGGGTATTATTGCCGGCCTTCTTTTTACTTCTGGGTTATTAGGCGGTAAGTTTTATATACCCTTTTGGGTGGTGATTAGTTGCCATGCTGCTATAGCCTTAGGGACTATGTCCGGCGGCTGGCGTATTGTTAAAACCATGGGCCAGAAGGTAGCAAAGCTAAGGCCTATGGATGGGTTTTGCGCGGAAATGGGAGGAGCAGTTACCTTGGCTATCTCCTCGTCATTCGGCATTCCGGTAAGCACGACACATACCATAACCGGGGCAATTACCGGGGTAGGCTCTCTTAAACGCTTTAGCGCGGTGCGCTGGGGTGTTGCCGGACAGATAGTCTGGGCCTGGATATTAACTATTCCCTGCTCAGCGGCAATATCTGCGCTTACCTATATTTTAACCTGGCACTTTTTTCTGCATTAATTTTTTTTACTTTTCTTATATAAGCATTTAATGGACGGTGAAGCACCTCTGGAGAAGCTAGAATAATATCTAAAAAGATGAATGAAATATACCTGACCAAAGAAGGCCACCAAAAATTAGTTGAGGAGCTTGAGCATTTGAAGACTGTAAAGCGCAGGCAGCTCTCTAAGGCAATAGGCGAAGCAAGGGCGCACGGCGATATTTCGGAGAACGCCGAGTATGATGCTGCCAAAGACGCCCAAGGCCTGAATGAGAAGAGGATTACGGAATTGGAAGAAAAATTAGGCAGGGCGCGCATTATTGATGAAACTGATATGCCGAAGGATGAAGTCTTAATCGGGGCCAGGGTGAAACTGAAAGACTTAGGCAGCGGTGAAGAATTTGAATACACGCTTGTCTCGGAAGAGGAGGCGGATTATGAAGAGAATAAAATTTCGGTTTCTTCTCCCGTAGGCGCGGCGCTGCTTAATCATAAATTAAACGAAGTAGTAGAAATAGAGGTTCCCGCAGGGCTATTGAAATATAGGGTTCTGGGAATTGAGCGTTAATAACTTTGACAATTTTGTTTTCCATAGTATAATATAGTATAATTAAGGATAATAAGGATTATAACTATAATTAACAAGGAGGGCTAAGATGCGGAAGGGTTTTACGCTTATTGAATTAATCATTGTTGTTATAGCTATCGGTATCCTTGCTACCATAGCCGTGCCGCAATACCTGAAAGCGGTTGAAAGAGCCAAGAGCGCCAAGGCTAAGCATGCTTTAAGTTTGGTATCGCAGGCGGAGAAAATGTATCGGGCGCAAAATGATACGTATCTTGCTGTTGGCGCAGGTGCAGATCTTAATAACTCGCCCGGGCTCGGCGATTTTGTGGAGATGGCTGATGTGGCGGCTGATTGCGCAAGTGGGGACTGGTGCATTACCGTTGATAACGTAACTACTAGTACCACTGCACAAACATTTCGCACCGTGGCAACCAGACAAAGCGGAAGCGTTAAGGGCGATACGATTACTTTAGATCAGGACGGCTTATGGGACGGAACACTGCCGAAAGATTTAGGTGGGTATAAGTAGGAGGAACATAATAAGCGGACTAATTTTTTAAAAAGTTTTAATTCATGAAGAAAGCTTTTACCCTTCTAGAATTATTGCTTATTGTGATAATTATCGGGATGCTGGCTACTTTTGCCATACCTCAATTTGTAAAAATAGGGGAAAAGGCATTGGATAATGAAGCCCAAGGCTACCTGATGACAATGTTGGCAGGGGAGAAGATTTTTAAGTCGGAGACAGACGCTTTTTACCCAAGCACGGTGCACGTCGACTTAAACAATAACTTAGATATATCCCTTCCTCCTGCCGGCGGAAAATGGAACTATTCCGCCAAGGTCTACCCAGCTTCCGGAACGAGCCCTGGAACAGTCTGTGTTCAGGCAGAAAGGAATTCCAACACTACGCGGTATTGGAGTATGTATGATACCGACCTTGACGGACCGCAAACCGGACAGTGTAAGTAGCTGTCTCCTCTCTTGAACAATGATATTAAAAATGGTAAACTTTAAATATAAAGGAACCAATTTCCTGGAGACAATGATAGTTTTGGTCATTGCTGGGCTTATGGTTACTTTCGCTATGCCCGGTTATGCCAAATATATAGAGAAAAGCAGAGGTAAGAGGGCAGAAAGCAACCTCGATGTTATTTATAACATGGAGAAAATGTATAAACTGGATAATGAAGTCTATTATGAATGCGCGACCGTTCCCTGCTCGGTTTATTATTCCTGCCCCGCATCTCCGCTCGTTCCTCCTTGTACCTTGCAATTAATCAATGATGAATTGGGCCTTGTTATTGTGGATCCATATTTTGATTATAAGATAGACATAGACGGCACCTCCGGAGGGTATAAGGCCACAGCTACACGCAATACAGGGGGTGGTCTGTGCGCAGGGGAAACATTAACCTTAACCAGCGCCGACAGGACAATCAAGAAGGGCTACCTTCAGGTTTCTTGCCCATATTAGTATGGTAGCGTAAAAAGGATGGATAAGGTGAAGAAGAGAATAGCTGTTAGTTTGCTATTAGTGGGTTTTTTGGCAATTCCTTTATTTCTTATCAGGTTTACCTACGCCACAGACAGGTTCATTAATTATCTTCCGCGGGATCAGGAGCTCGTCACGGTAAATAAAAATTATAGCTCCTCTCCTTACGTTTTAGGTGAATCTTCTTGCCCTGAGTTGGTAACTTTGAACACGAAAGTCGCCAGATGCACAGAATGTCTGTCTAGTAAAGCTTTATGCCCCGATTGCTGCATAAATACAACTGGCACAAGAGAAACCCAATGTCAGGAGTTATATGAAGCTTTATCCACACAAGTTCCAAACGTTCAGGTTTTCCAGCCGGTTAGTTCCACTAATCTAAGGTTACAATGCCCGCTAGTAAATAATTGTGAAGCTTCTACCGAAGCAAGCCCGGGGACAACAGATACAGAGTATAGCAATTTTAAAAGTTATTGTTCCGCTGCTTCGCTTCCGGGCTGCCAGATTCAAGGCTGCCCTACGAGTGAACCAAAGAATGACGGCTCATCGGTTAAATGCGTGGCAGTATCGGGAGATGGCTGGGTATGTAACCAAGACGGCATCCAAGATTTAAACTATTCAGGGTGCGTGCCGGCGCCGGCCAGTGGAAGTGGTGTCGATGATTGTTATACTAAGTATTCCGGTAAATTTTATACTACTATCACGCAATTGCCCTCCACTACTTGCGCTTCTTATTCAACGTTAGGGCCTGGAAACTGTTGGCAGTATACTGTGAACCCCGATTTCAATAGTTGCATAAACACGTGTAATGCCCAAGCCAATCTTTATGAGCAGAAAATCAAGGCATATGATTGCTGTAGCTATAATAAGCAAGTTTGTTGTAAAGATTCAAGTTGTATGCGTGGGGTAGAAGACACGGGAGCCGCAAGCTCGGTAATAAGGCCTGGATACAAAAATAACTGTAATGATGATGCCTGCGTTGAGAGGGTTAACTGGCCTGAGTGCCAGCCAGGCTCGACAGATACGGATAAGTGCCTGAATGGCTCATTTTGCTGTGACCAGCTTGACTCCACGAAGTGCCTGTGTCTTTCTCAAGAGAGGGATCAATTAATTCAAGGTATGACAAAGGGCACCAGTTTTGTATGTTTTAACGATATTTCTAAATCAGGCGATGATGAATTCGAGTATGATTTTGTGGCGAAAAGCAACGAAAAATTAATGGTTATCTGGCAGGTTCAGGCTTCGCCTGAATATTGCGTGGCGAATACCACTGCTCAGGAAAACGCGTGCTTAGCCCAATCTTCCAATGTGTCTCCGTGGGGCGTGGGTGCTGCGCCGAATACTTATTTTTATACCTTAATAAAGATATTTGATGTGACTAATGGCGGTAGCACAGAAGTATATCCCGGAGATTACGCCGATACTGTCATGAACCAGAAAAGTTTTACCGCTGCTTTTTCCATATTTGCGGCAATAGCCACGGGTATGGATAATTCAACCCCGCCCAAGAGCATATTTAAGCAAGGCCATCAGTATAGAGTAAAACTTTATTATCTTATTGCGCCTTTGACTGATTACGTATTGCGTTCAAAAATCAGCCAGTTGCAACTTATTATTTTAAGGATAAGGGGATAGATTATTAACAACAGCTTCATTAAAGAGGAGGAGGGGTAAATGAAAGTATTGGTTTTGTTGTTGACGGTCACTTTTTGTTTTTTATCTTCTGCGCAAGCAGCGGAGACGCTTACTACTAAGACTGAAGCCATTCCTAAGATATTCCAAGT
>JBEKSD010000005.1:0-64610 GCA_049517335.1 Candidatus Omnitrophota bacterium
TCTTAATGGCCATGGCCACGTCATGGGCAAGGGCAACAAAGAATTCCAGTTCATCTTTACCGAACTTCTTTTTGTTTATCTTCTCCCCCAGTAAAAGTAGGCCTAAGAGGTCATCCCGAAAGTAGCTGGGGATACAGGCTGTCGAACCGAATATCTCCATCTGGTAGAGTACGCCTTTTAAGATCTGTTTTGTTTTTTGATTCAGGTTCTTTCTTTTTAATAAACTTTTGGCGTAATCATAAACAATTAGGCCTTCGCTGTGGATATTTTTATCGAGCCTGTTGCGGAAGAATTTTATTAAAGGGTTATCCGCATCCATACGGGCAAACCCTTTGGGGATTTTTAAGCCTGTCTGGCCTCCGGAAACGGTAAGGATATAAGTATCTCTCTGGGAGTCATGAAGAAGTATTCCTGAGTGGCTAACCTTCACCTTTTGCACGATCATGCGCACGATCATGCGGATAAGGACGTCCGGCTTATGGACTAAGATCATCGTCTTAGAGGCGCCCTCAAGCTCTTTTTTATAGTTTATTGCCACTTACTTTTCTTTCTCTTGACTTATCTTTAACAGGCTCATAACGACCCTCTCCAGCTCTTCCAGTTGAAGAGGTTTATGTATGTAGTCTAGTGCGCCCAGTTCGGTGCACTGGTCAAAGGCAGACCCCTCTTCGGGCTTGGTCCCGGTAACCATAATAACCTTAACGCCGATATTTTTATTCCTGATTTGCCTTAAAACTTCAATTCCGCTAAGGCCTGCCATATTTATATCCAATAGGATGAGTTCTAATTTTTCTTTATCCAGGATTTTGAGCGCCTCTTCTCCATTTTCAGCAGTAACAACGTCAATTTTGCGCTTGCGGAAGAAATTAGCGGCGAAATCCCTTACATCCTCCTCATCATCTACAATCAGTAATCTGTTCATATTCTCACCTCTAAATATTAAAATTAATGATAGAAATATTACCCTTGGAGACACACCCATAAATTTTAATTATATATTAACGGGAAGGATTAGTAAAGGAATTTAAGGAATCTTAAGGAAAGAACAAAACCTAAAACAGAGGTTCAGAGCCCTTGGGCTCTGAACCGTCTAGAATCAATTCGAACTGCTTCCAAGATCCAGGTTAAAATTATAATTCCACCACTTCAGCGAATCCCATTATAGCAAAGATTGTCAAAAAAGTAGGGGAATTATTTTTACTAGGGATGTCATTTAGGGTGATAACGAAAAACTTAAAAGCTAGTAAGGAAATTATACTAAAACGCTTACCGCGATAATAAGTGATCCCTTGATAAAATTGTCGTTTTTGTCGCTTTTTGAGACTCAATTTTTACATAACTTATTTCATAGCAATAAGTTATAGTAATTAAGAACTAAGTGTACGACAGCATATCAGATGCTAAATATTTATATGGATGTTCCTCTCTATCCTTTTTATTATATGCTATATAGTCATTAATCATTTTTTCTGCTGTAGCCCTGTGTTTCTTGCTCCTTCTAATATTATGGGAAATCATAAAATTAGACATGATTGCTTGTTGGTTTGAGTTTAATTCCTTTATTTTCTTTACCAAGGGATCGTCTGCCATTTTATCTTCTTTTGCCACCTGCGCCTTATTTGTTGATCTCCAAAGATCTGAAGTCCCTGTTGCTTTATTTAGATAACCTAATCTTTCTAAAAGCATCATACTAGATAACTGGAGCTGGTGGCACATAAATAATATCTTTGCCTGCTCATAACTTGACAAATCTTCCGCATATGATAATTTTAATAATCTTTGCTGCCTGACTGCATAATCATCTATAACTTCCCTTACGATTCTCCTTTGAAAATCTGGACCGAATTCAAGAGAATTTTCTAATCTCATTTGCTGGATATAACGCTGAACTGTACGTACATCGACTTTTAAATGATCTGCTATCTCTTCACTAGAGTATCCTCTAGATTTAAAAAATAGCGCGCACTTCATTAAATCTTTCTTATCCACAGTAGCCGGATCAACTATCTTTATCTCCAATTGCTTAGCCAGTTCAGCTAAAGATAAATTAGCATACGCGGTCTTTGGTGAAACTACTAAATCTTGCTTTTCTTTTACCTCTTTATTAGCTACGACTTCTGCCTTAAGTAGATCACCCTCTTTACTTATCTGCCCATTTTTAGTCTCCATCTCAAAGCCCTCCTTTTCAACTACGGTTAGTAAAATAAAACCGGCTACGACAAGAAAAAAGGCAGAGCATTCCTATCTCTGCCAATTCCGTTTTCTGTCGTAGCCGTTTATTTTACCGGGCTAACTTTTTATTCCTTCGAAATAAAATGTAACACAAAAATATCCGTTGTCAAGAGTAATGAAATAAAAACCTGAAAAATATATAAAAAAGTATAAAATTGTATAAAAAATTTTACATTGGACAATTCCAGTTTATTTGATTTTGCCTTGAAAAGAAACAAAAAATCAATAACTTATTTCGCCATACTGGGGTGCACCCCAAGATGGAGTTTGATTGCCTACAAATTACTTTATAATACCCTTAATCCACCCTAAAGAATCAAGCCATAATTTCTTCCTTGGAGCAGAGAGTCATTTTTTCTTATTTCTAAAAAGATAAATCATTGTAATATCAACAATTAAAATAATACTATAGGTTATGAAGATGGGTGTTAAAAGATTAATTTGAAAACGAAGGATTTCTATAAATGTTTCTAAATTAAAACTTATTACAATTAAGCCTCCAGTAATATAAGCAAGTAAGCCTAAGATAATTATTAATTGTTTTTTATTCATTTTCTTCCCTATTTAGATCTATCTATTCTAAACCAAGTAGCAATTACTTATTATGCAACAAAAGGTTAAGTCAGGTTTCGCTTAAGTTGAGCCTAAAATGTGCCCGTTCATCTCTTTTCCAATAAGAATATTCCACCAAGTTTTGGAATAACATAATTATAAAAATGATATGGTAAAATTGTGTCTTCATTAATAAACACTGGCTTAATTCTTACTAAGATCCTGTTTATTGCAATAATAATCAAATACGCGGGGATTGTATAAAATAAAATTAAACTATGAAACAAATATTTAAAAACTACCCCAACAAATAATAATAAAATAACGATATCAACTGTTAGTTTCCAATTAACAAATTTCTTATATCTGGCGGTTACGATAAGTAAAGCTTTCTTAAAGATAGTTCTCCACCCATAAGGCATGCCAACAAATTTCTTAGAAGAGGCGGTTACATTTCCCTGGTTTAAATTTAATTTCGTCATATGACACGGGAGTAGCCTTGAATTTATCCCAAACAGAACTTCAACTTTTTCTTGCCTAACACCTGATAGGGTTGAATGTAAGATCTCTCCATTGCCAACATATAGTGATACGTGTGTTATGTTTATTGAAGTAAAATACATTATAACCCAAGCCAATAGGTTATTGTAGGTACAGAGAAATATCAAATCTCCGGGCTTTAACAAAGTTAAGGCCTCTTCTGAAATACACTCATGGAATCCACAGCCCATCGGGCTTTTCTTATTATCACCATATTTGCCTACACGCAGTATATAACTTATAGCGTCTATTGTGGCAAATAACATATATTATAAAGGTCCATAATAAAACTATTCAACAAGAACACCTCCTTCTACTACCGCTTAGAACTACCTGTTCTAAATCATCCTTCTTTACTTTATAAAATACAGTAAGTTGCAGACATTACATAGAGATTTGTGCCCAAAAAGTGCCCAAAACGTTATAACTTATTAAGCACTGTGTTCCCGATGCTCTAACCCCGGAGAAACTTTAAATGATTTTTCTAAGAATTTATCAATAAATTTGTTCATTATAATAAGCTCACAATCTACCGACAAAACAGGATCATAGAAATATGATTCCTCCTCTTTTTTCTTCTTTATGTATATTGCCCTAGGAATAAGCTTTCTCATCTTTTTAATTCGCAATAGATCTATCTCTAACCTTTCAAAAGTATCAAGATGAGGCATAGAATAATAGTAGGGCTTTTGTTTTCGTAATTCTTTTTTTAACTCTTCATCACTTTTTTTTGATTCATCAGTGTGCATCAATACTGTTGTAGGTATCATGATGGTACGGTGTGCGGCTAGATGACGAATATCGGCCATTCTTTGTATCCAAGCATTGTTATCCTTTTTTAAAGACAATAATTCTTGTTCTTTGACTTTTTCCCAAAAAGCCTTCTTTGCGATCCCACATTCTTTTCCATTCACTCCTAATTTTTGGGATGCATTCAGAATAGTTGTCAACTGATCTAATAAACCCCATCCATACAAATAATAATTCGTAACATAATATCCAATAATAGTCCCAAATCTTCCCTCCTGACCAGCTCTGGTAAAAAGGTCGTTTTGAATTTGGTAAAACCTTATCAAGTCTCGCGTTAAAAGAATAAACGAATAACGGTTAAGGCTTAAACTTCTTAAGTTTTCTCTTAAATCACTATCTTCAATCTTGGCACTTTGCGAATTGAAATAATCGGACAATTTCTTGCCGTTTGGATGATCAAATTGATAGTAAACTTCCGGCGTAAGAACTCTTATGTATGAAGTTGCACTCCAGTATATGGAAAAACCTCTACCGCATACTTCAACAAAATCGTGGAATTCCTCTAAGGGAATTACACTAATAGTATCATAATGGTATACCAAATACCTGAGATCGATAAGCGCCTGATTAGATGTAATAATGCAATCCGCTTTTAACTCAAGGCTTGAACTAAGTAGCATAGATGCTTGCTGATCGAGCCGTTCCAATTTCTCAAAATTTTCAGGTTTATCTTTCTTTATCCATTTTGACGGTACAAAGTTGCCCTGCTTTACAATATATGCTTCAACAATGCCCTCAAAAGAAGCAGAGATCCGACCTTCACTTGGTGTAAATAATTTTATGGTAACAGAATTGTCTAGGTCCCTAAGTTCGCGAATTGTGTCTATAACGGAAATTAAATAAGGGTTCGTCCAGAATTGATTCAGTAATTCAGGATCGATTATAACCTTGAAGTCTCTAGATGGTAAAAAGGGTACCATATCTTTGAAATAAAAAAGGCAATTCTAAATGTCTTCCTTTTTCCCAAATAAAAGTTCCTCGTTTAGATTAGTCTGGACGTTCCAATAATTTCAGCTTATCAATCATTCCTAAATCAAGCTCAAGAAACATGCTTACATACTGGACATTGATATTCGCCTACTCCAATGTTAAAAGGTAACTTTGTTAGAGTTATAAGTTTCTTATTAGAATCAAAGCAGCCTGTGCAAAATGGTCCCTCAGAATAGCCACTTAGAGGTTTAGAGATAAACCAATAGTTGCCTTTTTTGATTGTAAGCTGAGATCGAACATCATCCGAAGATTCGAGTCCCTTGATCTTCTTCTTCAAATCAAGATTTTCTTCCTGCAATGTTGCTACCTGCATTTTTAAATCTGCAAGAGCAAGATTCAGATCAGCTATAAGATTCTTTGTCTTTGCGTCCTTAACCAATTCAGCAACATCACGAAGCGTTCTCCCAATCTGCACAAGATTATTTATGACATCTACTGCGCTAGACATGTATATTCTCCTTTACCTTAGTATATCTGCAAAAAGAAAAACTCATTTGCCGATCAATAGCCCCCAAACACCCAATGCAATACCAATAATGAAACAACTCAGGGAACCATATCCTAACCATAAATTAAGATAGGGGTCTTTCGAGCGATGTTCATCATCCTCATTAAGCTTCTCCCAAGAAATTATGTTAAGAAAATACTCATTAACACTTTTCCTCCAAGCTTCAAATAAACCTGTCATTTGATGATAAACATGTGCAACCAATAAACCAACAAAAATAATCCCAAGTAACATAATACCCAAGCCCCAAACAACAAATGAACACACCTGATGCCTAGCTCCAATAAACCCTAGCATAGCGATAGCACCACCTGAATTGGTCACAAATAGTAAATTTATCGCTTTATCTGCCCACTCCTTCTGTAAATGATAAAGCTGAGACCAACGCTGATTGGTATAATCAATATGCTGTCGCTGTATTTCTGGAGATAATTCTGAGTGTTTTTGCATAGTTATAAAACCTCCTCATGTAGGACTCGTAATTTTTACACACCATTACTAGTTAAGAGTACCTCGTTCTACATCAAATATTCTTTAATCATTGCAATCCTAACAGTTAAGATTTCTTATACTCAGCTCTGTGCCTAAGATGTGCCCATTAGTTCTTATGATTCTTATATTATTACTCATATTTTAGCACTTCTAATATTAAACTTAATACCTACTTATCTAATAACAAATTCTAGGTACGGACATTCAAGGATCACAACTGAACCATAAACTTTGAACACGCATCAATAGATACCTGGTCTTTATTTCAGATAAGTTATCTTATTTTGAGGAATTATTTAATCTTTTTCTTCTCTTCAATTATTTCGCCTTCAACATCAATAACATTTGAATTAGTCTTTTTAAAAGAAGAGATTTTCCTGACTAAAATCAGCGAATTTATCAGGATCAGTAGAAGGATTATGCCTTCAATGGCAAGCCAGGTAAGCGGCTTAAAGAACATCCAGCCGAAAATGAGGTTGAATAAAAATAGTAGCGGTAAAAAACAGCCTGTTTGGCTCATAAAGAATATGGATTTCATTAAAATTTTTCCCAATGGAGCGATTCTTTCAGGCTGCGCTTTTCTGCCACATTTAACGCATTCTTATCCGTAGGATAACCTAGGGCTATCAGGCTGATAAGTTTATAGCCAATCGGAACACCTAATAGATAACTTACCTCCGGGCAATACGGTTTTTTGTCCCCGGCTACCCAACAGGAACCAATACCTAAAGAAGCAGCGCAAATAAGGATATTCTCTGTTGCAGCACACCCGTCTTCAAGGTAATATTTAGTATCGTTTGAGTAAACCGCAATACAACTTGCCGTATCAGCTATAAACCTGCCGTTTTCAGCAAGGGATGCGATTTTCTTTAAAGTTTCACGCTCTGTGATGACAAGAAACTCCCACGGCTGGACATTTCTTGCCGTAGCCGCATACCTGCCGGCATCAACCAAAGTTTCTAAAATATCCCTTGGTATTGGCTTATTTTGAAATTGCCTGACGCTTCTACGTATTTTAATTGCTTCTAATGCATCCATTTTAAGTTTTAGGACAAATTAACCGCTTGATTTCTGCGGGAATGACTTTTGGCTTAAAATCAGTGCCTACGCAAACCAGGATTGTTTTTGCCTTTGAAACTAACTGGCCGTTTTGGTCCTTAATCTCGGCGTCAAATTCAAGGCGGACAGTGGAATTTGCGCTAATCCAAGTACTTATTTCCAACTCATCGCCGTAGCGGGCGGGAAGTTTATAATCAATCTCCTGCCGCGCTACCACAAAAAATGTTCCTCTATCAGCCAATTTCTTAATAGACAGACCTTTTTCCGCAAATAACTCAGTCCTTGCCTCTTCTAAAAATTTCAGGTAATTAGAATAATAAACCACCCCGCCGCAGTCGGTATCGTGATAATATATCTTCTTTCTCATTTCTTTAATTCAACCAACGCCTTATCATTATCGCTTGTTGATAAAACCAGTTGCGCCGGGCAACCTGCGATACAGGCGGTGCCATAAACCTGCTTGATATCAATTTTAGCTGCCGCGAGAATTGAGGTTACGGTTTTTAACGCTCCAGGCTTATTCTCCAACTCTACGATAACCACCTGATTTTCCTTTACTTCCTTATACCCGGCTTTATTAAGCGCATCCATAGTCCTTAAAGCATCATCAGTTATAACCATGAGTTTTGCTTCGTTGTTCACTACGTGCCCTGCTACCCCTTCAATATTTATGCCTTTCTCAGTCAAGAGCTTGCTCACATTTGCCAAGACACCGACTTTATTCCCCGTGCCTATTTGGATTTCCTTACCCAATTTCACCGCTTTAATCATCCCCCTCCTCCTTCCTTATTCTATCTACTTTTCATAAGCTAATAATTTATATTAAATTAGCATATTTAAGAGGAGAAATCAATAAAATGATTTGTTATTATTCCTTTACGAAGCTTGCCAAACCGGTTGCGGATTGGATACCTGCGGCAACTTCTGGGATAATGCCTTTTTTGGCATAAATAGGATGGATTTTCTTTCTTATCTCAGGGAGCTTTAAGGCAAATATAAACGCAGCGATAACACAAGCTGAACCTCCGAATAATAAAGTATTCGTCGCCCCTATTCTGCCGGCTAAAGTTCCTGCCAGTAGGCTGCCGAAGGGGCTCATCCCCATAAAAGACATGGTGTAGAAACTCATTACCCTTCCGCGCTTGTCTTCATCTACAATAGTCTGCAATACCGTATTGCTGGAAGCCATCTGAACCATCATCCCGAAACCGCACAATAACAATAACAGCATTGAAAACCATAAGGCCCGCGATAAAGAAAAAGCAATGATACCTAAGCCAAAAAGGCCTGAAGCGTAAGCGATTAATTTAGCTAAGCCTACAACACTTTTCCTGGCCGCCAGATAAATTGCTCCGATTAAAGCTCCGATGCCGGACATCGCCACAAGGAAACCTAGCGTATACGACCCGCCGTGAAAAATATCTTTAGCAAAAACCGGCATTAAAATCTGGTAAGGTACTCCCATCAGGCTGACTAACGCCAAAAGCGCCAAAATCCAAATAATGGGATAAAAATTAAAAGCATAACTTACTCCTTCTTTTAATTCAAGGAAGATATGCCGTTTAAGCGGTTTTATCTTTTTCCTGGCTACCTTCATTAACAAAAGAGACCAAATAACCGGAATATAACTGGCCGCGTTTAAGAAAAAACATAGCCCTTCCCCGACGGAAGCGATCAATATACCTGCGATTGCCGGGCCGATTAAGCGCGCCGCATTCACCATGGAAGAATTAAGCGCAATGGCATTGGCTAAATCTTCCCTGTCTTCCACCATCTCTACGGTAAATGCCTGGCGTATCGGTATGTCAAAAGAATTGACTACTCCCAACAGACCGCTTAAAAGGATGATTTGCCAAACTTTAATATTTCCGGTTAAAATAAGAATGGCGAGTATAAAGGCTTGAATTAATGAAAGGGTCTGGGTAACAACCAACATATTCCTGCGGTTATGCCTGTCCGCAAAAACACCGGCAAAGGGAGAAAACAGAAAGGTCGGGATTTGTCCGATAAACCCCACAATCCCTAATAGAAAAGGGGAATTTGTCAGGCGGTAAACCAACCAGCTCAAAGCTATCTGCTGCATCCAAGTCCCTATCAGCGATATACTCTGACCTGCGAAAAAGAGGCGGTAATTCCTGTGTTTTAGCGCCCGAAATACATGTTTTAGGTTATTCATACCTTAAGGCTTCAATGGGGTCAAGGCTAGAAGCCTTCTTTGCAGGCCAGAGACCAAAGACTACACCTACGATTAACGAGAATGTTGTGGCAAGAGTTATCGGGGATAAAGAAATTATTACTGTCCACCCTGTAAATAAAGTAATTAATAAGGAAATACCTATTCCGAAAAGAATACCAATCACGCCTCCGATAAAAGACATCAGAACTGCTTCAATAAGGAACTGTGTCATAATGTCTTTATTGCTTGCCCCTATTGCTTTTCTTAAACCGATCTCACGCGTGCGTTCGGTTACCGAAACAAGCATTATATTCATGATGCCGATTCCTCCCACTAAAAGAGAAATCGCAGCGATACAGCCTAATAAAAGCCCCATTGTCTTGGTGCTAGACTCCATAGCCGCTTTGATATCAGCCATATTTCGTATTTGAAATGCATCGTCAGCATCTTTAGGGGCTACATGATGTTCTTTTATAAGAACTTTGGTTATAGCGTCTTGTGCCGGATCTATTAAATCAGGAGCAGGTGCCTCAACGTAAATTTGATCAATATATTGTTTACCCATAAGCCTGTACATTGCGGTAGTTATAGGCACAATAACTGTATCATCCTGATCACGGAATCCTGTTGCGCCTTTTTGGGGCAAAATGCCGATTACTTTACAATTAATCAGATTTATTTTTATGGTTTCGCCTAGTGGGTTAGCATCTCCAAAAAGCTCCCTTACCACGGTAGTACCTAATAAGGCTACCTTATTTCTCATTTTTACTTCGTCCTCAGTAAAGAATCTCCCAACCGTAGGGACAGCGGATCGTAATGGTGCATAATCTACCCCAACGCCTTCAACCTGCGTATTCCAGTTCTTGTTTTCATATACAATTTGCGCACGTCCTGTTACTGAAGGACTAATATATTTTACCAAATCTGTAAGTTTAGAGATGGCCGTTAAATCCTGAAAAGTAAAACGGGTGGTTGAACCGGTTTGTAAAGCTATGCCTTGTACTTTTGGAGATCCGGGCCTGACCAGCAATAGATTAGAGCCTAACGAAGCCAGTTGTTGTTCAATTGACTTCTGCGCCCCGCTACCCAGAGCAACCATAGCAATAACCGCAGCTACGCCTATAAGTATGCCGAGGATTGATAAAAAGGCACGCATTTTATGCGCTAGCATTGCAAAAATTGCCTGTCTTATATAATCCAGAAACTCTATCCCCCCTTTAATTGTCGTGCCAGATTTTGATAAAATATTTTTTACTAAATTCTCAGGAGGAGCAATTTCGGATATTTTGGCTTCCGTAGAAACAGCCTTATCGGAAATAATTCTACCGTCACGCATTTGAATAATACGCTTGGCGTGCGCAGCAACTTCATTTTCGTGAGTGACTACGACAACGGTCTTGCCTTTTCGGTTTAATTCCTTCAATATAGCGAGTATCTCTTCCTTACTCTTTGAATCAAGATTACCCGTGGGTTCATCGGCTAAAATTATCAGCGGCTCATTGACTAAAGACCGAGCTATGGCAACTCTCTGCTGCTGGCCTCCGGACATCTCATTCGGCTGATGCAGCATCCTATCTTTTAAGCCGACCTCTTCAATTTTCTCCTTTGCTTTTTCCTTCAGGTGGCGCTTTCCCGCATAAATCAAAGGAAGCTCGGCATTTTCTAAGGCAGTCATCCTGGGCAATAAATGGAACTGCTGGAAGATAAAACCCACCAGCTGGTTTCTAACCAGAGCTAACTCCTGATCAGAAAGCTTGGTTATTTCTGCGCCCCCTAAAAAATATTCTCCTGAGTCCGGCCTGTCTAAGAGACCCAGTACATGCATTAACGTAGATTTTCCCGAACCGGAAGCACCCATGATTGCGACAAACTCGCCTGAAGAGATCTTTAGGGATACATCACGCAAGGCCTCTACCTTAACTTGTCCCATCTGATAAGTCTTATATAAATTTTTTACTTCAATCATTGTTTCCCTTAAATTGAACCTTATTTTTTCTTTTGACTAAAAGGCATAAACGGATTCTTACCAACGTTGTCGGTTGGCAGAACATATTTTTTTGACTTAACAATTATCTTATCATTTTTATCGACACCGGAAAGAATTTCATAATTCTTATCGTCGGTAATACCCAGTTCGATTATACGCTTAACCGGTTCTTTACTGCCTTCTTGTTTTACTAATACATAATCCTGGCCCTTATCTTTATGTACCGCTTCAACAGGTAAAAGAAGCGCATTCTCTCTACCTTCGGACTTGAAATCTACGGTTGCGTTCATTCCTGAACGGAAAAAGGGCGGCACATTTTCCGGCAATAAATCAACATTATAGATGGTGACATTATTTACAGTCTGTGATTCATAATAAATATGCTCTACGCTGGCTTTTATTTTTGTACCCGGATAGGCATCTAAGGTAATCACAGCTCCCTGTCCAAGCTTAATTTTACCGATATCAGTCTCATCAACCTGTGCTCTGACTATCAGATGGTCTGAAAGTACGATTACAGCATCGGTAGTTGTAACGGTCTGGCCCGGTTGAGTTGTAGCTACTATAACCTCCCCATCTATAGGCGAAAGCAAAGCTATGGGTTTATATACTTCCTTCCAATAGTTTAATACTTTCTCACCCTGGCCTTCAGCGGCGTCAAGAAGAGCGGCACGTTCAGTAGAACTCATCCAGGCTAAAGGCTGCCCCACTTTTACCTTTTCTCCTTCCTGGACTAAAATACTTTCAATACGCCCACCAACCGATGGCTTAACTTCCAACCGGTTTTTTGGCAGGACCGTACCGGTAGTAGAAATGAAAGTCTCTATTGTACCCGTGGTAGGGGTAATTTCTTTCGTTATCTCCTTGTTAGAACCTTTACTTTTTATTTTCATGATAACGAACGCGGAAGTAATTAATATCGCGAGAATTACAAAAATATATTTTAGTTTTTTATTGCGCATATTCTAATGTCTCTCCTTTCGCCTGGATCCAATTTGCCTCGGCCAGTAATGCATTGGCTTCGGCATTTAAAAAATCTGTCTTGGCCCTTACGAGATTGTCTTCGATAATTGTCCAGTTATCATAAGTGATAAAACCAGTTGAATATTCTGCCTCGGCTATTTTTGCCCGTTCTTCGGTTGCAACCAATTGCTTATTTTGAACATCCACGGTTTCAAGGGCATCCTGTAATGATGTCCAGGTTTGTGACAAGCTCACAATTATCCCGTCCTTGGTGCTGCGCTCGTTAGCCTCCAGCTGATTATACAATGCCTTTGCCTGGGCTACCTGGGCCAACCTTAAACCGCCCTCAAATATGGGTAAAGATAAAGTCAGTCCCAGATTCCATTGATCACCCTGAGGAGACCAGTGGTTTCCGGCTTTGTCGGCGCCTGCCTGTCCGGAGAGAGTAGGAAAAAAATTGGCATAGGTAGATTTTAGACTAAATTCCGCAGCGTTCTTTTGCGCTATAAGCTGTAGTAAGGAAGGATGGTTTTTGGCTAAAGTTTCAAAATCCGGTCTAACCTTTGCCGAATCTTGAACTTTAAAATCTGCTTTTACTGACATAGGTATGAATTCTTTGCGCCCCATCTCTTTGGTCAGCTGCCTCTGCGCTAATTCAATATCCCTTTTTGCCTGCGCCACTTGAAAATTTGCCTGAGCTAAATTTGCTTCCGCAGTTAACAAAGCACCTTTATGTTCTAGGCCTGATTCATAACTCAGCGTTATCAATTCAAGATTATCTTTCCTTATCTTTACGATATCCTCGGTAACACGCACTAGTTCCTGAGCACTAAGCAAATTAACAAAAGCAGTCCTAAGCCTTAGCCTCACCTGAGTAGAGGTAAACTTATAAGCCTGCTGGGATGCCTTTATATTCTGCTCGGCGGCCTTTACATTATTAATTGTTTTGCCTGCGTCAAACAGTAACTGAGTTCCGTTGACACCATATGTGTAATTATCCTGCGTAGAACTGCCCGTATTGGTATTTACGGTTTTTGCGGTTGAGGCGTCCAAATTAGCGTTTATCTGGGGAAAAAGATTGCTTGCGGTAATATTCTTACCTGCCTCGGACTGTTTTATGCTTTCCGTGGCGGCGATTAGATCAGGATGATTTTTCGCTGCTTCTTTAATACAATCCTGCCAGGTAAAAGTATCCTCAGCCATAGAAATATTACAGATGGCAAAAATGAAGAATGAAGTCAACGTCAATATGCTGAAGTTTTTGCTCATATTATCACTTAATATTCTTTGGAATTTTATTGCCCAACTTAGAAATAATCTTTTCCGCCCGCACCAGAAATTCGCTGAAGTCCCGTGAAGGCATAAGATTAATGACTTTCCCGTCGGGCTTGGCAAAAACCATCAACTGATCCCCGGATTTTATCTTAAGGGCTTTCCTTAATTCAGCAGGGATAACCAGCTGACCCCTCTCTCCTACGGTCACCGCGCCGTATGTCTTTCCAGTAAAGATCATACGCATAATATTTACCCTCCTTCAATGAAAATCAAATCTTAGAATAAACATACTAATATGAAACGTATGAATAATATGATATATTCCATTATTCATATTGTCAATAGAAATTTTATCTACTTGGTGGGTTAGACTAATTTGAAATAATTACTTAAATTGGTCTTCGAAGGTGGGAGATTCTTTTTTGTAGAAGACCCCTAATCCAATTCTAGCGTCACTATTATAATCCCACTCCCTGATTTTACTCAGAGCTTGGTTATAGTCAGCCGGATCGTGGTCTTTCAATTCGTAGACCCGCTTATCGTAATATTCATATAAATTATAATAAGTCACGCATACCTGCAATACATCTATCAATGAAAATCCTTTATGTAATATAGCTTCTTTAAATATTGCCTTAAGCTGCTCTATCCCGTGGGAAGTCCCGCGGGCTAAAAAAGTAGCCCCGCTTGAGAGCATAAGTTCAAGCGGGTTTATGGGTAGCTCCTTTGTTCCCTCCGGAGTAGAACGGCCTTTAAAACCTAAAGGCGAAGTAGGCGTGTATTGCCCGGTGGTAAGCCCATAAACCCGGTTATCATGTATTATCATGGTAATATCTATGTTTCTTTTGGCGGCAAAAACCAGATGTTCCAGCCCTTCGCCGTAGGCGTCCCCGTCTCCAGCAAAGCCGATTACTTTTAAACCCGGGCGCGCAATCTTTATGCCCTCTGCCGCAGGTACAGCCCTCCCATGCAGAGAATAGAAACTATTTACATTAATGTAATCTACGATCTTTGCGTGGCAGCCTATACCAGAAACCAACACAAAGTTTTCTAAAGGTATGCCTTCCTCATTTAAACTCTGCAGTACCACTTTTATCGCATTCATGATGGCAAAATTCCCGCACCCCGGACACCAAGTATTCTGAGCATAAGTATTTAAGTTAACCGGGCTCATTGTATAGTTTTCCTCACTTCTTCTTCCAGCACCTCAACCGAGAACGGCCTGCCGTCATATTTTAATATCATTTTATCCACTTTAAATCCGTAAGCGCTGATTAAGCCGACAAGCTGGCTGGTTGCGTTATTTTCTACGGAAATTAATTTTGTCACACCGGTCAGTGAATCTTGCAGGCGCTTTATGGGAAGAGGCCAAATTACCTGTACATGAATAACCTTAAGTCCGAATTTCATTGCTGTTTCAATACAGGCGCCTTTATTTGACCCCCAACAAAGTAAGGCTGTGGAAGAATTTACGTCTCCATATATATTTACGGCCTTATATGCTTGTAACTCTTTGCTCAAAAACTTCTCTTTACGCAGCCGTTTTTCCTGCATAACTTTTGTTATCGCAGGGTCCTCGGTAGTTATGCCAAATTCATCGTGTTCATAACTATTTACCTTTATGACCGCATCTTTTTCCGGAACAAAAGTTAATGGCGATACGCCTGTTTGAGTATTCGTATATCTTTTGTAGGGTTGAGATTTATCCCACAAAGGTAAGACTTCTTCTTTTATTTCGCCTGCCGCGTCCTTATTAAAACTATACGCCCCTTCAGCCAGAGTTTTATCCGACAGGATTATTGCCGGTATCTGGTATTTCCAGGCCAGATTCAGCGAAACTGCCGACCAGTAATATGCCTCTTCGGCATCGCCCGGCGCGACAATGAAACGCGGAAATTCACCCTGCCCGGCGTGCAGCACAAAATGCAGCTCTGTCTGGGACGTATAAGTCGGCAAACCAGTGCTGGGTCCGGGCCTCTGCCCTACAACGGCGACAATGGGCAGTTCAGCCATACCAGAAAAACTTAAACCTTCAGTCATCAGGCAGAACCCGCCTCCAGATGTACCTAAAGCGATCCTTTCTCCTACGTAGGCAAATCCTAAAGACATAAGCATAACGCTGATTTCGCTTTCAGGATGGATAACCTTAAGGCTATATTCTTGCGCCTTTTCAGCCATAAAATGTAATATACCTGAAGAAGGAGTCATCGGATAGGCAATATATGCTTTAAGCCCGGCTTTAATCAGGCCCATGCCTATAGCTTCATTGCCCGTGACAAGAGGCATGAAATTATTGGATAAGCGCTCAATCTTTGTAATCTCTTGCGCTGCGTTATAGCCACGCCTTGCTACTTTTAAGTTTAGCTCAAGTTCTTTTGAAATATTCTTGCTGAATGTTTCGGTTAAAATATCCCACTCAATGCCGGCGGCCCTGCAAAAACTGCCGATTATACAAGAATTACGCATTATTTCAGGGGCCCTCTCTTCCTGTATTATCTTCCCCAAAGGTATGCCTGTGCCGACTGATTTTACTGAGTCGGAATCATAAATAATCCTGGATTTATCCTTTATTCTTGCCTGATGAAAATTTACGCTATCCTGATTTAATGCCAGAATAAAATCCACATTGTCGCGGTGCGCGGTAACTTCCTGATTAGAGGCGCGAACTATGGAAAACGTATGCCCGCCCCTAATAAGAGAAGGATATTCACGATAAACATATATGCGATATCCTGATTTATTAAGGATCCCAGCAATAATTGAGCCGGCTTTATCTATGCCAAAACCGGCCTTTCCACCAATCAGTATGGAATATTCTTTCATATTACTTAAGTGATATCACTCTTGAATAGTAATTGCAACTACCGGACAATCTTCGGCAGCCTGCCTGCAAGTTTTTTCTACTGCCTTGGGAACAGGGTTTACGTAGGCAATTGCTTTCTCTCCATCCATCCTAAAAATTTCAGGGCAGACCTGCGTGCACAATGCGCAGCCGATACAAGTTTCTGTATTTACTTGTGCTTTCATTTAATCCCCCTCATTAAGGCTATCAATAATTTTCGCCATAATAAAATCGTTTTCCGTAAGACCGCCTGCTGCGTGCGTAGTGAGCGTTATTTTAAGCTTATTATAAATAAGGCTAAAGCCGGGATGATGCTGCTGTTCTTCTGCGATAACGGAAAGTAGGTCAAGAAAATACTTTGCATCAAGAAAATCCCTGAATTTGAATTCCCTGACGATTTTCTTATCCTCAACTAACTGCCAATCCGGATGATGAACAAGCAGGCTTTCAACTTTTCCCTTAGCTAAAGCCATAACCTTGCCCTCGCAGGGAACACAGTAGGAAGACAGTTCTTCCTTAATGACAGCGGAAGCGGGGGTTTTGATTACATCTTCCAATGTATTTAAAGCATTCTGATAATCGGGAGAAGCGGTTAATTCATTGACTATCTGGATATACCTTATAACGTTAAGCTTATCCAGAATAACTACGGTACGGGCAAGCAGGTTTAATTCTTTTATTAAGAAACCATAATTAATCCCGAAGGAAGAAGTTTTATAATCAGATAGTAGCGATACACCTTTGATCTCAAAAGCTTCACAGAATCTTTTTTGCGCGAAAGGCAGATCCTTGCTTATCCCCAAAATCACTACTTCATCATGAAGGCTACCCGCCCTCTTATTGAATTCTTTAACCTGTAGGTCGCAAACAGGGGTATCAATAGACGGAAATGATGTTAACACTTTTATCTTGCCGTTAAAATCAGAGAGCCTGACTTCCTTCAATTCCTGCGAAGTAACCCTGAAATCAGGGGCAATATTTTCCGCCTTTAAGGATCTGCCGGACAGAGTTATTGGAGCGCCTTTAAAATATATACCTTTTGGCATATAATTTATTCTACGGTTAATTCCTGCGAATTTTCCCAGAGGCCGTGAATATTACAATATGAAGAAACAAGAATCGTTCCCGATTTTTCCGTCCTGAAACTACATGCCACATAAGGATGTGTATAAATTGTACTGAGATTTGGCCCCTGCACCGATTCGCCATGGGCGCTAAATTCAAATCTCCCTAAATTATAGGGGAACTTTTCTCCCTTAGCTAGAAAAAACAGTTCAATCCAACGGATATGATGCTCGGTTGTATTAGGATGCGGTATTTCTTTGCCCACGCTCACGACAACTTTAACCTCATCTTCTTTTTTTACCTTGATAGGTGCCTCGATTACCGGAACGTGTTTCTCCGCTTTCCAGTCCGCTTCTTGGAATAAGTCTTTAAGTTGTGCCATTGCTTTCCCTCCTTATTTTAAGCCTACTTCCCAATAATAAAAATAACTCAGAATTCTGTAGCTTTAAATTCATATAAAATATATTACCTAGATTTACTTATTCTTACTTAATATTACTTATAGTGGTTTTCTTCAAAACAAGTTGATATATCACATAAGATGGTAATGTAACTCCCTCAAAAGCCCTTCCCAAGTCTTAAAGGGCAACTTAATCCCCGCCTCCTGTGCTGGCGTGGTATTCTTTAGGGTCATATGCGGTCTGAAGAAGTTATAATTTATAATAAACCCATCCAAAATTAACTTGGCGGTCTCCACCGATTTAAAACCACGAAGCACCTTCGTCCTTTCCTTCAATGTGCTATGGAAACGCTCTATAAGATTTGTATTTATTGCCTCTGTGAACCCCTCTGATTTTATGTGTTCTGCGTGAGAGCCGAACACCTTTTTGAATGCCTTATTATATGCCCTCCACTTGTCCGATAGGATGAAATCTGGATATTTACCTGCCCTATCCCAAGCCTTTTTCAGTATGATAGAGGCATCCTCAATACTCCTTAAGGATGAAAGGTGGGAAGCCAAAAGGAAGCGTGTCTTTTCGTCTATAATATCCCAAAACCATACATTTTTTCCATTTATGTCTATGCCCGTCTCATCCACCACCCAAGTATTGCCCACCTTGAGCTTGTATCCCTTTAGAATATCTATTGCCTTCTGGGAGTATTCCATAATCCAGTAATATATTGTATTTGGGGCAATATCATCGGAATATATTGTTTGCAATTGCTCGCTGATTTTGGTCAAGGACAATCCGTCAAAAAACAAGCCCAATGCCACGCCTATCTCGGCAGTCGGGGTTTGCTTGTTTTCAAGGGTGTCCTTCCCGCCGAATTTACGCTTGCAGGTATAGCAGAAATACTGCTGTATGCCATTCTGGATACCATAGCGGACAACATCGTCGGAACCGCAGTATTTGCATTTCATATCGGTTGTACGGCAGAGGTGCTTAAAATGGGTGCGTTTGTCAGGATTTAAGGTTAAGTGGGGCATTTTATTTATTCCTTTACTTAAGATGTATATTTACTAATTTATCAATAGGAAGTCCCAACGCCAGAAAACAAGCTAATGATAAAATAGAAAAAAATGTTACTACGATTGGATTACAAGTATTATCAAATAAGCACTCATTATATAATAAATATGCGATACGAATACCTATACATAAATATATCGGTTTAAAAATAAATTCAGCTATAAAATACCTTTTTTTAGAAATATCATGTTCAGCATCTTTCTTTTTACTTATTTCTCTCACTACCTCATTTTTATCTTGATTTAATCTTTCCATATTAACTTAGCTTTACAATTAGGACATGGGTTCTCATCTTCTTTAACTATATTATGACAGTTAGGGCATCTGTAGACTTTTTTAGATAACATCTTTAAAACTTCCACAAGAAGCCAAGCTCCACCTATAAATGCCCCAGCTTTTAATAAAGAATCTACCCAATTTTCTTTTTTATCGCTCATTGGATTATCTTCGTTTTCATTTTGATTGCTATTTCTATATTCAAGTCCTATAATATAGATTAAGAAAAAAAACAACAGAAGCAGGGAAGCAAATATATTATATATCATATTTGCCCCCTTTGGTCAACTTGTTTTGAAGAGAACCCTTATAGTTACTTAATGTTTCAGTACTTCTATCACTTCTTCATCGCTAACTTGAGGAAATTTTAAATAAAACTGCCCGACTGACGCAAAATAATCCGGCACTCTCAAACATATTATTTCATCCGCATAAGAGCTTAATTTTGATATGCTCTCTTGCGCAGCAATAGGGAAAGCCGCAATAATACTTCTGGCTTTTTCCTGACAAACAGCCATTAGCCCCGACTGCACCGTAGCGCCCGTAGCAACTCCGTCATCTATAATAACGGCTATTCTATCTTTTAAACTAACCTTGGGAAAAACCTTACGGTATATTTTATTGCGCCTTGAAATTTCAGCTAACTGGCGTTCCTTCTCTTCCTGAATATATGCCTTATCCACTCCAATCTCAGATACCAATAAATCATTAAGGATAATCTCCCCACTTTCGGAAACTGCGCCAATTGCGAGTTCAGGGTTACAGGGCGAGCCTAATTTACGGGAGAGTATAATATCAAATTTACTTTTTAATATACCGGCGACTTCCGCTGCCACGATTATCCCGCCCCTTGGAATACCAAGCACGACTATCTCTTCGCTGTTTAAATATTTTAACTGTTCAGCCAACAGCCTACCGGCTTCAACCCGGCTGGCAAAAGGCTTATTACTATGAGAAACAATACGGATATCCGCCATCTGGGGAAATTATAGAGATCCTAAATAGCTATTTTGAGATTCTTTTATCAATAGAGAATGAGCCACCGCCTTTAATCATCAAAGCTATGCATATGGCAATAACAAGAAGGTGGTATTCAATACCTTCCCCCTTCTGTACTCCATACCAATTCATAAAAAAACCGTTTTGCCAATGAATCATCCATATCACTACAAACATTACGACGGCAATGAAAAGAGAGGCAATACGGGTAAAGAACCCTATAATCAATGCAATAGAACCGAGGAACTCCGCGGCAATTGCCGATAAAGCGAATATATAAGGTATATGCATTTGCTGCGTAAAGGTATTCATTGTATTAAAAAATCCGCCTCCTCCGAACCAACCCAATGCTTTTTGAGCCCCGTGCGCAAAAAAAACAATTCCCAGCATTAATCTAAGCACGAGTGCGGCATAATCATTCTTTGTATCAGTTACTATTTTACACATAGGCACCTCCCCGTCGGTTACCAGAACTTTTTTTGCACTTATAAGTTTTTATAATATTCCACGCATTTTGGGCATGCCCCATCCTTCTCCTGCCAGTCCGGATGTTCTTTCTTAAGAGTCTCAATAATATACTCGTGGGCACTAGTGCACAAATTCACCAAGCTCTCATCTTGCTCTTCTTTACATACCGGGCAGAATACTTTCTTTTGCTTATTTTCTCCCATTGCCCACCTCCTGATTTCTTAAAGCCGGAAAATTTTTCAAATTTGTCCTTTACTTAAGACTTATGGACAAATTCCCACGAATCCAATTTTTCTTTTTCCCCAAAATAAAGGTATATCAAAACGGTATTTAATTCATTGCTCGGTAAACGGTAAACGCACAATTGCTTAAGCTGCCCTTTAAGCAAATCGCTTTTGCAGAAAACAGGGTTTCCGTATTTGATTAAGATGTGTTTTTTTGACGTATTTTTTTTTAGACGGTTATTTTCAATATCGCCTCTCAGTTTGCAAAAATTTTCTTCCTGTTTTTTCACATCTTCCTTAGCTTCGGCTTGACTACTGCCAAATCTTTTCAATACCATTAACTGGTCATAATGAGGGAATAACGAACAACCCGCTGTAAAAAGTATCAATAAATAGGTGAGCAGATACTTAATAATCAATGCCCCTCCTACCCGGTCCAATTAAAAATTTACCGGAATAATCCAAACAGAAGACTGATCATACTATAAATAAAATCCTGCATAAAAGCTATAACCGGATTAAGCATGCCGCTGAATAACAAGATGATTAAGATGAAGAACCCATACGGCTCCAAGCGGGCGAGCTTAAGCTGAAGGCCTTCGGGAAGAAAACTCATAAGGATTTTTGAGCCGTCCAGCGGCGGAATAGGGATTAAATTAAATGCCCCCAATATAATGTTTATCTTTACCAAAATGGCTAACATAGAGGCAAGCGGAGAATTAATATTCACAAAACCCGACTGTAATAAAATCAACGCGATTATTGCGATGAGTATATTCGTTAAGCATCCTGCCAGAGCAACGCAAAATAACCCCAAACGGTTATTCTTCAGCAGATAATAATCCACCGGCACCGGCTTAGCCCAACCAAAACCTACCAGAAAAAGCATAAGTGTGCCTATGGGGTCAAGGTGGGATACCGGATTAAGCGTCAACCTCCCGTAATGTATAGCCGTGTTATCGCCAAAAAGATGCGCTGTAAACCCATGGGCAACTTCATGGAAGATTACGGAATAAAGAAGTAGGCCAGCCAGCATAATAAACAAGACTGGATTACTAAATAAAAGCGAAATTAATCCCATACCTTACCTCTTACCTCCCCTCACCCGATTTTCTAACGGACAGCTTTAGAATAACGGTTGCCCCCTCTTATTGCAATCTTAAGTAGAAAATCAGAATGGCAACTGCTAAGAGTATCCTGTAATATACGAATACCTTTAAGCTGGAGTTCCTGACAAATTTTAGCAGGAAATAAATTCCGGCAAAGCCGCTTAACGCAGAAAATAATATTCCGGACCAGAATGCCGGGGTTAAGTCGGAAATATGTAATTTTGAGAGCTTTAATGCTCCTGCGGCAACCACAATCGGCGTAGCAAGCAGGAATGAAAATCTTGCGGCTGCCTGACGGGTCAGGCCTTTAAAAAGCCCAGTAGTTATAGTTATGCCAGAACGGGATACGCCCGGGATTAACGCTACCGTTTGCGCAAGGCCGATTGTAAAAACTGTCCTGAAATCCATCTCTTCAATAGGTCTCTCTTTCTTACCAAAATTATCCGCCAGCCAGAGGATGACCCCGAATACCGCCAACATCATGGCTACCAATAAAGGCGACCTGAAAACTGTTTCTGCCTTTTTCTCTAAAAGTAACCCTACCAGCGCAGCAGGCAGCGTTGCGATGATAATATACCAAAAAAGATTTTTTTTGTGAGTTATAATAGACATCCAGTCTTTGAAGAAATAAATCATAAATGCCAAAGCAGTGCCTACATGGAGCGCTACATCAAAAGAAAGACCCTGATAATGCCACTTAAAAAACCAGGGGAATAAAAACAGGTGTGCTGAACTGGAGATAGGTAAAACCTCGGTCAGTCCCTGAATAATCCCTAAGATGACAGCATGTGAAACAGGCATTAGCGGTGATTTTCCAATGACGCCAGTGAAGCGGCGATTTCATTGCTTAATGATGCGCACTCCGCGCTCAACGTTTTAATCAGACCCGGATAACTATGAGGTTCAACCGGTTGCCGGAAATCCGACCTTTTGGTAAGAAGCATCTTATTATTCCTTACGTCAATAACCGACCATTGCACCGTAAAAGAAACATCGCCGTTAAGGTCGCTTTCCAGTTTAATTACCTCTGCAATAATCTGGTATTTAACCGGAATAACATAATTATAAGGAAACCTCCCAAGGGTTGCTCCCGGAAGCATTAAACTTAAGTTTTCAAGGATTAGGCGCCCCAACGCCTGATCAAGCGGCTCTCCCCAGCGGTCAAATTGCGCAAACTCAAGCATTTTATTCCTGTCTTGAGTGACAATTTGCGGTCGGTTTTGATACTCCGGAATTTTAACTGGGCCCACTGCGATAATAACGTCCGGACTAAGATTAGACTCATTCGATACTTCACTTCTATCCAAAGCCTTCAGCATATAAAAACGCGGAGCCGGGCTGCTGGGCACGGACACGCACCCGCCTAATAGGAAAACAAAAATCATAACCGCAATTCTCATTTTTTTTACTCTCCTTTGCGAATTACCTTGCCTTTTAAAAGCGCTTCAGGATGCTGCTCAAGGTATTCAATAAACAAACGCATGGACCGTGCTGCGTCCGTAACTTCTTCGAGCGTTTTATCCAATTCAGAGATTCCTTGTGAGTTTACCAGCCGGTTAAGCCCTTCTACCGTTTGCTTCAAATTATACATGATTTCCTTAACGGGAATCTCATCCATAATCGCAAAAATGTCCGGAGAAACAGTAAGCGCGGGCAACTCAGGGTATTGACTTTTAATACCATAGGTATTCGCGGGCTTATCCGAATAAAAATCAAAAGCGACCATAAGTTGTCCGGTGATAAAATTCTGTATCTCAAGGCGGCCGCGCAAACCCTCCTCAACCAGTTTTTTATAGTCAGGATAACCAATGGTACCGGAGACGCCCTTTACACGAGCTAACTCCACGTCAATGACTACGGAGATAAGCACCTTATTGCTTTTCGGGTCATAAACCGGGGTGATATTGCTGATGTTGCCTATTTTTACGCCTTTAAAAACAACGGGCGCGCCTTCGGAAAGCCCCTTGACTGAGCCGTCAAAATACAAAACATATTTATGCGATAACTTAAACAATGCCCCTGAGCCAAAGATTGCTATAGCTGACAGTAATAACGCTATCGCCCCTACCACGAACGCACCTATCAGTGTTTTATTCGCTTTTCTCATCATTATCAAGCTCCCTGCCTGCCGGCAGGCAGGCTTATTTTTTCTCCCCTTGTCAAGAATTGAATAACCTTAGGATCGTGAGAATTAGTTAACAAATCTTTGGGGTTCCCTGAAGCAATTATGGTTTTACTTTCCGTATCAAGGAATATGCCGTTATCCCCCACGGCAAAAATACTGGCAAGTTCATGCGTTACCACTACGATTGTTGCCCCTAATACATCCCTTAACTGGATAATCAGGTCATCAAGCATCCTTGCGTTTACCGGATCAAGCCCAGATGAAGGCTCATCAAAAAAGACAATATCCGGGTCAAGCGCGATTGCCCGGGCAAGGCCGGCCCTTTTACGCATCCCTCCGCTTATTTGCGAAGGATAAAAATCTTCATATCCGGATAAACCCGCAAGCGAAAGTTTTAACCTAGCCACTTCCCGCACCTGCCCAGCGGATAAATTTGAATAAATTTGTAAGGGTAGCGCCACATTCTCTTCCAATGTCAGAGAACTCCATAAGGCGCCTCCCTGATAAAGGACTCCGAAGGAGCGCATAATAACCTGTTGTTCTGCCTCAGGCGCAGCCCAAAAGTTTTTCCCGTCATATAAAACTTCTCCCTTTAACGGTTCATTAAGCCCGATTAACGCCTTAAGTAAAGTACTTTTACCGCACCCGCTTGCTCCCATCACCACAAAAATATCATTCTTACGCACGCTAAAGTTTAAATCCCGCATCACGATATAATCGTCGTATCCCAAATCAAGGTTGCGCGCTTCAATAACCGCCTGCTGAAGGTTCGGCATAAGTTAAACTCCCAGAATCTGGCAAATAAAAGTAATGATTGCGGTGGCGATAACAATACCGGTAATTGAGGTAACTACGGCCGAAGTAGTCGCCTCTCCTACTCCGGCAGCACTCCTTTCGCACTTCATACCGCGAAGGCAGCCAGCAACCGCGATAATTAAACCGAAAATAAGGCTGTGTATCAGGCCTATCCAAAGGTATTTAATCCTCACCGCAGTCTGAGTATGGTGTAGGTATTCTATGGGGTTAAGGTTAAGTATCCCGGTGCTGATAATGAAACCACCCAGTATTCCCATAAGGTCTGCGTACAAAGTCAAAAGCGGCATCATCATAAATAAAGCTAAGATGCGCGGCATAACCAGAAATTCAACCGGCGAAACCCCGAGGGTTTTAAGTGCGTCTATTTCCTCATTCACCTGCATAATGCCCAGCTCTGCCGCAAAAGACGCGCCTATCCTGCCGGACATAAAAATTCCTGTCATTACCGCCGCCAATACGCGCACCATAGCTATGCCGACAATATCGGCAATATAAATCTGGGTGCCGAACATCTTAAGCTGTATCGCCCCAACAAAAGCAAGGATCATCCCCAGCAACATGCTTAACAAAGAAACAAGAAAAAATGCATCAAGCCCGCACCTTTGCACGGTAAATACAAAATCATTTTTCCGCAAGAATGCTTTACCCGCGAGCAACCGGACAAAAGAAACAGTAATATCACCTAAAAAATTAAATAGTGAACGCGCGCTTTCAACGGCCTGCAGGACTTTTTCTCCCGTCTTCTCAAGGAACGGTTCAGGCGTATGCCGAGGCGGCATATCCTTTTCATTCACCGCCAAAGCAAGCCTAAGTAGTTTTTGCGCTCCCTGCGGCAGGCCTTCACGGACAACATCAATACCCCTGCGCCTACACTCCCTGACCAACTGGAGCAAAAAGGAAACAAAACCGCTGTCCCACTTGATTGTTTCTGAAGCTTCAAAAGTAACCTGCGTGATATCCGGATGACTGCCAAGTTCAAGCGTAACCTCGTTTATTGCGGGTAAGCCTGCGGAAACCTGCCAGTCTCCGTTTAGCCTGATACGGAGTATTTTCGGCGAGGAATAATCAAAGGCAATTTTTTCTGATTGCATTTTTGTTACATATTATACTCTATAATACATTACCTTCAACACCTTTAATTTATTTCATTCTAGCAACCTGATTGCCGATACAGAGAATTTCCTTAATGCTACCGTTATCCCCGATAATAGCTTTGTTCGTCCATAAGACGCGTACCCGCTCTCCGTTGCTACGCATATTCTCGTTTTCGTTCACCGAATGCTCTTCGGGATTTTCCGTGATATCTCTAATCATGGCGACTAGGTCTTCCCCGGATAAATCCTTTTTGGAAACAATCGTGCCAATAACGCTTTCACCCAATATGTCCTTTTCGTAATACCCGAAAAACCTCTGGCCGAACCGGTTAAGAAAAGTGATGTTGCCGTTTATGTCCATAAGTAAAATAATGCTATTGGCGTTCTCCACTATGTTTCTGTACCGCTCTTCACTACCCCCTAATGTATCCATAGCGCCTCTCCCTTTCACCCTCTATCTATTAATATAATAACTTTCTTCTATGGGTTATTGTATCCCAAAGAGAAGCTAAATTCAAGCTTCTCATCTTATGCGTTTAACGAAAATAATTATTGACGCAAACCCTGCGGCATCGTAAACTAACCTTAAATTCCGGCGTATCGGTAGTTAGTTATAGCATCATAATCTTACCATAAAGAAAAAAATGAAAAAGGGTTTTACAATTTTGGAATTACTTATAGTGATTATCATCATTAGTATTCTGGCGACTATCGCTTTTAGCCAGTATAAAAATGCGGTAGAGATTGGGCGTAGCGGTGAAGCAAAGTCGGTTTTAGGCACCCTAAGGAGTGCAGAAATCGGTTATCACTTTGAACACCCGTCGTCATACGGCAGTATAACAGAAATAGGCGTATCCGCACCTACTCTTTGTGTTGGCCAGTCCACACATTATTTTTCCTATTCATGCGATAGCGCCGCCGGAACTTGCTGTGCTACAAGATGTACAAGCGGAGGGAAGCCGCCACCTGAGGATGCCAACGAAAAATATACTATTTGCCTGCCTATAGACAAAACCTTTATTGAAACGTATCAAACAGGATATGGAAGTAGGTGAGGCACAGGCGAATCATAGATGGTAACCCGCTTACTTAAGATGAAAAAGGATAATTTTAATACGCTAAGTTTTGTTCTTCCGGTTTTATTTTTTATTTTCTGCTTAGCTACAACTCATATAAAGGAAATCCTCATCCTTAATGCCGACAAAGGGACATCCTTAATGGCAGCTTTTTTGCACACAAAAGGCTTTGCCCTCTATAAGGAAATCCGCGGTTGGGCCAGCCGCCCCTTTTAGTACTGATGTTGTCTACGCTAATGAAATTCTTCGGGGCATCCGTATTCAATGCGCGCCTCGTCACCCTGTTCTTATATCTTCCCTGCTTATCTAGGTGCTGTTTAAAATTATCAGCCGGACGCAGATTTGTTCCGCTTCCCCCCGGCTTAGAGAACAGCTCGTTCCTTACCTTAAAGATTATACGTTAAAATCCCCGTATCTTTATGTTTCCAAGGAGATTCTGCTCAGAAAGGAAAAATAGGCTTCATCCTACCCCAAGCTCCTGCGGAAGCGCAGGGCGCTAAAAGTAATAACCATGATACCCATGATTACAAGCGGCAGGAGTTGAAGCCAGAGGATATCAATGCCTATACCTTTTAAGAATATACTCCTAATCACCACCATAAAATAACGCAAGGGGTTAAAAAAAGTAAACCACTGGATCACTTTAGGCATATTAGCAATAGGATAAGCGAATCCGGACAAAAGGATCGTCGGCATATAGAAAAGGAATACCGACATCATCGCCTCCTGCTGGGTTGAAGAGATTGTGGAAATAAACAGACCTATCCCTAAAGTGGTAAATAAATATATACAGGTGGAAAATAACAATAGAAACAAATTCCCCCTTAATGGTATATGAAACCAGAACACCCCCAGTATAGTAATCAGGGTAATTTGGATCAGTGCAATGACGGCAAAAGGAAGGAGTTTACCTACAATCAATTCAAGCGGCCTAAGCGGACTGACAATCAACTGCTCCATGGTGCCGATCTCTTTTTCCTTTACTATCGCCATGGCCGTCAACAAAAGAGACATCATAGTTACGATGGTGGCGATTACCCCGGGAAGGTAATAATTCCTCGAGATAAGGTTCCCGTTGAACCACGCGCGGTCCCTTAGATCGATGCTGGACACAGGTTTTGTCCAACCGGCAGCTTCAGCTTCTTTTCTCATCAGATCGGAATGATACTCGTTTACGATCGAATTGGCGTAACCCATAACGACCATCGCCGTATTTGAGTCTGTGCCGTCAAATGCCAGCTGCACCTGCGCATCCTTACCGGCATTAAGGTTACGGCCGAAACCGCGGTCAATGTGGATTACCACGCTGGCCAACCCTTCATCAAGAATCCTGTTTTGCTCTTTCTCGCTGTTAATGTAGTGCTCGGGAATGAAATATTTAGAATAGGTAAACCTACGCAGAAGTTCGCGGCTCTCCACGGTGTTATCGCGGTCAAAAATAGCGGTAGGGACATAAGTTATGTCCCTATTAGCAGCGTAACCAAAAAGGATTATCTGCATAAGCGGGGTAATAAAAATAACCGTTTTCATCCGCGGGTCGCGGAAGATCTGTTTGAATTCCTTGATAAGGATTGCTCTTGCCCGCTCAAACATTAGTTATGCCACCTTTTTCCTGAATCTTTTCACCGCGATGCTCAACATTATAAAGGCAAATAAAAACAAAAAAAGTGCCTCATCCCACATGCTATGTATGCCGCCTCCTTTTAAGAATATTTCCCTTAATACTACGATATAATAACGTGCCGGAATTAAATAAGTGACTGCCTGCAGGGCTTTCGGCATATTAAAAATAGGATAGATAAATCCGGATAAAAGTACGGTCGGCAACATTGTGGTAAGGCTCGCCATTTGGCTGGCCATTAATTGCGTCCGGGCAACTATAGAAATCAATATGCCTTGCGATAAAGCGCCGGTTAAAAAGAGAGCGCTTAGCGTAACGAGCAAAAGATAACTGCCTCTAAAAGGGACACCGAACAAAAACCTAGCCATAATTATCCCTATTGTAAGGTCAAAGAATCCGATGGCAAAATAAGGTATGAATTTTCCTATAACGAGTTCTGGGGCTTTTACGGGAGTGGAAATCAGCTGCTCCATCGTGCCCCTCTCCCATTCCCGGGCAATGCAGATCGAAGTGAGCAATGCCGCAATAATCATGATAATCATCGCGATAACCCCGGGGACAATAAACCACGTGCTGGTCAGGCCCATGTTGAACCAAATCCTTGAACGTGCATCAAGCGATTTAGCCGGATTAAGGCCGCTCTCGCTAAGTGAATTGCTCAAAAGACGGACATTATAATTGGAAATGACCGTCTCCACATAACCTCGGGCTATCGTCGCGGTATTGGCATCGCTTCCGTCTATTATCAACTGCAAGGGTGCGCTTTTTCCGGATTCGATATAATGTGAGAAATCCTTAGGTATGATTAAAACCATCAAAACTTTTCCGCTATTAATCTGGCGTTCGATATCCCAGTAGTTATCCGTATAACCCGTTATTTTAAAATATTTGGAATTTTCAAAATTCAGCATGAAATTACGGGTAAGCTCGGAAGACGCATCCTGATTCCAAACCAGAGTGCGCACGTGGTCAATATCAAGGGAAAGTCCGTAGCCGAAAATCAGCAATAGAAACATCGGGATAGCTAATGCCAGCCCCAGGCTGCGCGGGTCGCGCTTAATCTGGACAAATTCCTTCCAGGCTACGGCCTTAATTCTCTTTAAGCTCTGTGCGGTCATATTCTTCTATTGAAGAAACAAATACATCTTCCAAAGAAGGAAGGATCTTACTCACGCTGAACTCACCCACCTTCTCTTTTTGCAGAAATTCTTTTATCCCTAACATGGCTTCTGCGCTATTATAGACGACGGTGTGTATATTTGCCCCGAAAAGCGCTGCTTCTTTAACGCCTTTAATTTTGGCTATTTTTTCCAGCCACTCCTGAGAATTAGCTAAAGCGATCTCAAGCACTTCGTTCTTCATACACTTATTCTTCATCTCTTCGGGTGTACCCATGGCAATAATCGTGCCGTGATAGATCAAGACCATACGGTTACAGTTCTCCGCCTCATCCATATAATGCGTGGTGACAAAAACGGTTACTCCCGAAGCTGCCAGTTGTTTGATAGTATCCCAAAAATTAGCGCGGGTTATTGGATCAACGCCTGAAGTCGGCTCATCAAGAAATATGATCTTGGGCCTATGTAGCAACGCGCAACCCAAAGCAAGACGCTGCTTCCATCCGCCGGCAAGTGTAGAGGTAAGATTCGATTCCATTCCTTCTAATCCCGCGGTACGGATAGTTGCTTTGAAACGTTCTTTCTTTTCTTTTCCCGGAATTTTATATATACCGCTATAAAAATTAATATTTTCTTCTATGGTCAGATCATTATAAAGGGAAAATTTCTGCGACATATAGCCGATATTTTCTTTGATCTTATGCTGCTCCCTTACAATGTCAAACCCTCCCACCAACCCGCTGCCTGAGGTAGGAGTAATTATCCCACAGAGCATCCTGATAGTAGTGGATTTTCCCGCTCCGTTAGGGCCCAGAAATCCGAAAATCTCACCCCTTTGGACATCGAAATTAATCCGATTGACCGCGGTAAAATCGCCGAATTTTTTTTCAAGGCCCCGGACGCTTACAGCAGTATTATTTGGGCTGCTCTCTTTCATATTCCTTAATTATCGTAATGAATGCCTGCTCAAGGGTCTTGGCATTATATTCTTTTTTTATATTTTCGGGCGATTCGCAACGTAAGAGCTTGCCCTTATGCAGTAAACCCACCCTGCGGCAACGCTCAGCTTCGTCAAGGTAACAAGTAGAACAAAAGATGGTAACTTTTTCTTTAAGTAGATCATAAAGTATATTCCAGAAATCCCTACGGGAAACCGGGTCAACACCGTTAGTGGGCTCATCAAGGAATAAAACTTTGGGGGTGTGAATCAGGGCGCAGGCTAAGCCTAACTTTTGTTTCATACCTCCGGAGAGTTTGCCGGCAAAACGCTGTTTAAAAGGCAGGAGGCCGGAAAACGTGAGCAGACGTTCGATTGCTTCACTGCGTTTATCTTTAGTAATGCCGTAAACATCGGCGTAAAAGTTAATATTTTCCAGCACGCTTAATTCTTCATAAAGCCCGAAACGCTGCGACATATAAGCGATATACTCTTTTAAACTTTCGGCTTCCTTTACTGTATGCTTGTTGTAAACCCAAGCCTCGCCTTCCGTAGGGTCTAATATTCCGGTTAAGAGCCGCATAGTCGTGGATTTTCCCGCTCCGTCCGGGCCGACCAAACCAAAAATCTCCCCCTCTTCAACCTCAAGGTTTAAGCGCTCAAGCGCTGTCAATGTTCCGAACTTACGGGTAAGATTCTCAGTTTTTATAGTAACCATTAAATAGGGTTATTGAATCATTATGTAAGCATCCGCGGGCATTCCGGGCTTTAGTTCCAAACTTGAGTTATCAACCCTGACCTTTATCCTGTAAACATACTTTACTCTCTCTTCAGTAGTCTGGATGTATTTAGGAGTGAACTCTGTCTGGGAAGATATGAATGAGACCCAGCCGTCATATCTTTTTCCTTTATAACTATCTGTCTGGACATGCGCCTTCTGTCCCAGCTTGACCCTGCCTAAATCAGTCTCATTGATATAAGCGGTAACCCAAAGGTCATTGAGGTCTACGGCAGTAAAAACAGGAGAGCCCGGTTGTACGACTTCTCCGGTAAGCGCGCTCTTTACAAGCACATAACCGTTAAGTGGACTGGCTAAATCAGCCCACCCTAATTTTGTATTGGCTAGTTCCAAAGAAGCACTCAGCTGTTTAATGTTTGCCGAATCGGTATCCATAAGTGTTTTTGCCGCATCGCGCTGCTGGGCTGAGATTGCGCCGGCCTTAAAGAGGTTCTCCGCTCTTATATAATTATCGTAATCCAGCTTATATTGATATTCTGCCAGTTTCAGCGCTGCTTCCGCCTCAGCCTGTATTTTACTCAATTCATCTTTCTTGAGGCGGGCGACAATCTCATCTTTCTTTATGACCTTACCTTCATCAGTCAGAAGCTCTTCAATCTGGCCGGCTATCCTAAAAGATATACGCACATCATCTCCTTCAATGCTGCCTGAGACTTTGATTATGTCTTTGTTAATGCCCTTTTCTTTTAAGATGAAAACAACCGCCGCATAAGCGACAACAGCCAAAAACCCCATTATGATTATAACTTTTATTTTTTTTCTCATTTTGCCTCCTCTATGAAACCGCTTCCCATAATCCTGTCCAGCCTTGCCTTGGCCATGATATAATCGTATGTGCCTTCGGCAAGGTTCTTTTCCACGTTAGCCAAAGAAACCTGCGCGTCCAGGACATCCAGATTTATCCCTACGCCGCTATCGTAACGCACATAAGAAATCCTCAAGGCTTCTTTTGCGTCTTCAAGGTTGTCTTTCTGTGATTCTATAACAGAAGATGCCTGCTTTAGATCAAGGCACGCCTGCCTTACGTCAACTGCAACCTGATCAGCCAGATTCTCTTTTCCTATGACTTCCTGCATATATTTTGCGCGGGCGGAATTCACTTTTGCCCTTGTTGAAAAACCGTCAAATAAGGGTAGGCTCACGGCAAAACCTATATTCCAATTATTATGCCTCTTGTTAAACATATCCCCTAAATCATTAGACTGATAATAGTATTCCGCGCTCGTCTCTACCTTCGGCAGCCAGCCTGCGCGGGCGTATTTAATTGCCCATTTACTTATATTTATGCCTAAAGATTTTAAAATCATCTCCGGCTCATTCAGATAGGCTTCTTTAAGAAAGTCTTTTTCCTGTATTTCCAGCGGGTCATAAATTAATCTATCATTGATAATTATCTTATCGCTGACTTTTAAGCCGAGTAATTTATTGAACTCCGCGATAATCAAATCTATGGAGTTCTGCGCGTTTATCAGCTGCGGTAGGAGTAAAGAAACCTGCACCTTGGATTGCAGGACGTCAAACTTTGAAGAAGTTCCCTGCTCAAAATTATGCTTTACTTTTTCGTAATGGCTTTCTGCCTGTCCCACGAGCTCTTCCGCGATGCGTTTTGTTTCGTAAGCAAGGAGTAAACCGTAATAAAGCCTTTTTGCTTCAAGCTCTACGTTAAGTTTTATCGCCCGCAGGGTTTCCTTCTGTTCCTTCAGAGCAAGCTGCGCTTGCCTTAAAGCGGCAGTATTCGCTCCGCCGCTGTAAATAGTTTCATTGACGGTTACGCTCATCAGGTTGTTATTCGTATAACCGGTAAATACCCCAATGTCTTTTTTCCCGGTAGTGGCAATTGGGAGGCTTAGCGCTGCGCCGCTGTGCGTAAAGCCGGCATTATAATCAACCTTGGGCAGAAATTCACTTCTTGCATTCAATATGTCCGCTTCCGACACTCTAAGCGCATACTCCTGTATCCGGATATCCTTATTATTCCTGAATGCGATGCTGATCGCATCCTTTAGCGAAGAAAGTTGCAGGGTCTGCGGTTTTTCATCACAAAAACCGCTCTTAGGTACTGATAAAGATAAGCCAAAAAGGGCCATAATAATTATAAACTTGGAGGCCTTCCGGACTATACTTTTAAATTCCTTATAAAAATGGTATTTTTTATTGGCGCTGAAGAAACGGGCATTTGCTTTATAATAGCTTGAGAGTACTCCTTCTTTCTGAAGGTTATAGAGCGTCCTCTGAAAGACGCCCGGCTTGGTTTTAAGGATCCTCCCCAGCTCCTGAATGTAAAACTGCTGGCTGGGGTGAGCGTAAAAAACTTTTAGGAGTTTTATGGTGCTTCTTGAAAATTGCATCATTTTTAGCAGTAATTATATGCTTATTGAATATAATTATATACATTAGCATATATTTGTCAAGTTATTTGTTGAAGCCATGCATTATTCTACGTCAACTCATATATTATATTTATTTTGCATATAATTATATGCATTATGAATATACATTAATTATATTACTCTGGCGGGAGAAAGCTGGCTTATTCCTTATTTATTAATTTCAATGCGTGAACTAGACAGGCATTCCGGGAAGCGCTCCTGCAAAAACCCAACGAGCTTTTCCCTTACTTCACAACATAGGTCCTACAATACGGATGAATCGGAGACGTTTCCGTGCTACTATTTCCATAAGCCCTCTTTTTTTGTTTGTAAAATGGTGCTTTTCCTAACACCATTTTACGGAGGGCTTCCTTAAATTTCAACTAAGTTTAGCATACCGTCGCGCGAAGAAGTGCGATTTCGTCTCTCTCTTCGCCAGAGAGTTGTTTGTATTGTTTTCATAACACCTAGGATACATCATCATCCTAAGTGTTGCACTTCATTATTGAACTGGGGCCTTGAAATTTATCTCTCTTTAGGCTTTATTCTAAGCTTATTCGACCTTATTAAAATATTAGGAAACTGGCAAAAGGCGAGATATAATTATATTTAATATTTGCACGGGCAGGATGAACTTAAAAAATAAAAAGGGGGCATTTTTAATATAGGTACCTCATACATCGTTAAGTTTTCTTTTTATGGCTTTAGAATCAGAGTAAAATGCCAGGATATAGAGACCCTGCAAAAGATACACAGAGACCTTAAGTGACGATGTAGCAGCCAAGGTATTGTTCGAAGTTTTCAACGGAGTATCCGATTATAGCAAATTTTCTTCTCTTAAGGCATATTTATATACCAGCCACAATATTTGCTATAGAGAGAAAGACATTTTTTATCGATTATTTTGGCAAGGGTTTAGCAGTTATCGACCAGCGTAAAAATATTTATAGGATATTTTGCCCGGAGCCGCATTTAAGACACGAAATTGTCTTTTTATATATTTTAGCGTTAGCCGGCCAAAACCTCGGTTTAAAAAATCTGCATAGAGTTCACGGTTTGGGGCTTGAGGTTAACAATGAAGCAATTTTAGTTCTTTCGCCAAGCGGAGGAGGAAAAACCACGCTTCTTTTGGACCTGATTAAAAATAAATCTGTTAAGCTAATATCGGAAGATTCACCCTTAATTGACGCCAGGGGTCAGGCGCTTCCTTTTAGAATTGGAGTATCGTATCAGGCCAAACCTAAAGATATTGCGCAAAAAAATTTACATTTAATTCAAAGAATAGGAACTGGGTTGAAGTATGTGATAAATATAGATTTTTTCAAAGATAAAATTTCCCAAAAGCCGCTTCCCGTACGTCATATACTCTGTGGCGTAAGGTGTCTTAGGGCTAATTCAGATATTCAGCCAGTATCCAAGTATAATGCATTCAAGAAACTTATAGAAAATTCTGTGGTTGGAGTAAGATTATACCAGGGTGCCGAATTTTTGATTCAAATGGGTATTGGGGGACTTTTTTTTAAAAGCCCGGTTTTATTTTCTAGGCTTAGGAACGTCACTAAGGTTTTACTTGGGGCTAAGACTTATTCGTTTACTATGGGTTGTGACCGTAAGAAAAATGCGGAAACATTTTTGAATTTTTGTCAAAACATTGTTAATAGCGGATAAAGGGTATGCTTAGATTCTTGATTAAAATATTCGTATTTTTATTAAAATGCATTATCTATCTTTTGAATACTATTTCTAATTGGAGATCTAAGGTAATTATCAGACAGAGGACTGGAGCGCTTCTTATAAACCCTATCGTCAAAGTGGTTGTTTATACCGCAATATTTGGAGATAAGGATAGGCTAAGAGAGGTTCGTAAATTCCCAGGTATTGATTATATCTGTTTTACCGACGATGAAACTCTAACTTCAAAAACCTGGAAGATTGAAAAAATAAAAGGGACACATAGAGATCCTAGGATGAATGCGAAAATCTACAAAATCTTGCCCCACCATTTTTTTCAAAACTATGAATATAGCCTATGGGTGGATGGGACGCATACACCCATTGTAGATATAAGATTTTTAATCCATAAGTTTTTGAACAAAGAGGATATCGCCGTCTTTAGCCATCCGAGAAGAAGGTGTGTTTATGAAGAAATGGAGGTATGTATAAGGTATAACAAAGATGATGCCGAGGTAATTAGAAAACAAGAGGAGAAACTTCGAAGCGAAAACTATCCGGAAAATAACGGTTTGGCTACCTGTACCGTAATATTGAGAAAACATAATGTTCCTAAAGTCAGGGAAGCTATGGAAGACTGGTGGAGAGAGATTAATAGATACAGCATAAGAGACCAGCTGTCTTTCAATTATATTGCTTATCGCAACAATTTAAATTATGCAGTGATACTACCCGGAGATGTTTATAATAATCACTTTTTTGAATACATAGAACACTTGAGGCCAGATCGCCTTACTTTAAGCATTGGCTGGATTCTTAATGGCACCATTGAAACAGCCAGTTCCAGAATTATGGGGTATAATATTCATGAATATCTCGTAGCAAAAAATATATCCTCAAGGATTCTCTATAGACCCGAAAGCCGTATTATTTCTAACCTCAATCTACCAAAAGAACAAATAGATGACATTTTGAATACTAACATTAATATATTAATATTAGTAAAAATTGATTCAGGAGAGAATTTAGATTACATCATCAGAAGGTGCAAGAAGAGAAACATAAAAGTCGTCTATTCTGTTTGTGATTTGCCATCAAAAAAGATGAGTAAGAAAGCAGATGCAATCATCGCTACGAGTAACTATTACTCTAAGATTATACCCAGAAAATACCATAATAAACTATATATTGCTTTTGACGGATATGAACAACCCCAGGAACTGTATAAAATCCATAACAATGAACGCAAGATTAAACTCTGCTTTGTTTCTAATCAGGTATGGGACGAGTTTCCCTACATTACGGAACTCCCCAAAGATGTCTGCTTAAAAATTATAGGACCAAATAAAGAGATCTTAACCTCTTCTTTTAAAAATTCGCTGGTGTTTAAAAAAAGTAAATTTGATTTTGAATATGTTACATGGGATCTTAAAACAGTGTATGAAGAAATTTTGGCTTGCGATGTCGGTATCATACCTTGGCCTAAGATGGGTATAGCCCAAAGAATAAAGAGTTTTAACAGGTTGGTTATGTTCATGGCTTTAGGAATGCCTGTAATTACAAGCCCGATACCATCTTATCTAGGAATAATAAGACATAAAGAAAACGGGTTTATTGCAAAAACACCTGATGAATGGATGGATTATATTATTTTCTTAAGAGACAATCCGGAAAAACGGGAAGAAATTGGAAGAAAAGCAAGGGAAGATGTTGTAAATAAATATTCTAAAGAAAAGCAAGGCGTTCTTTATTTAGAGATATTTAAAAAAATATTAACGAAAACAAACGATTATGTTTAGTTTTCTTAAAAAGATTGCGCTGGTTCAAATTATTTGATATTATTGTTAGAACAAATGAACATTCTAAAAAAACTTGCAAAATATTCAATAGACTTTTTTAAAAAATCTAAAAATCCCCTGCCTTCTCTTCGTAATGACTCAATATGTGCTGTTTCGGGAAGGGTAGATATCATCGTATATGTAAATACTGGACTATCCCTATTTAAAGAATGTTTAGAGTCTGTCGTAAAAAATTCAACTGATTATCATTTAATCATAGTAAATGATAGTTTAGATAAAGAAGTTAAAGACTATCTGGTGGCTTTTTCTTCTCAGCATAATTGCACATGGATAGAAAATTTAGATACTTTGGGCTATGCAAAGTCTATTAACAAAGCAATAAGCGCATGTGCTTGCGCATACATTGTTTTATTGGATGCGGATGTTATACTTACAAAAACCTGGTTAGAAAATATGCTTGAATGTATAAACACGGATGATACAATAGGTATCGTTACCCCTCTTTTAGATACAGAACTTTACCAAGGACTTAATAGTATATTTCAACCTGATGACAAAAAAGTCAATGCACTTTTAGAGAGCTTCAATTTAGAAATGATGGCAACAATTGTGGAAAATGCCTCCTGCAATGATTTTCCCAAAATATCGTTTATGAATCAGCCTTGTTTTATGATAAAAAAAGATGTGATTGGTTCGATTGGCTTATTGAAAGAAAAAGGATCTTCCGAGAAGCAAGAAGTGATGAAAGACTATTGGTTAAGAGCTCAAGAGGCGGGTTTTAATACAAGAATTGCTGATAACTGTTATGTTTCTCATAAAAGATTCGATTGGTTTAATGGCAAGCTTAACGAATTGTCAACAGGTAATATACACGATTCAAACCTGCATAAAATTTTTAATAGCGTCAAACAGCTTCTGCTTTCAACTACTTTGATTAAAGAACTATTTAATAAATCAATATTGTTTCTGATGCCTTCTATGGGGGGGAGCGGCGGAGTGCACTCGGTTATCCAGGAAGTAAGCGGCCTTAGAGAATGCGGGCTAAACGTAAAAGTTGCGATTTTTAAATCCAATATAGACAGTTTCTTATTTCATTATCCTGAAGCAAAGGACTTTTGCTGTGTTTATGCAAATGAAAATGATGAGGAATTGATAAAACAATCTGGCAAATTCGATATCGTTATTTCTACAAATCACACTTCGGTAAAATGCTTGGAAAAAATTGTGGATAATCATCCTGAGGTTATACCTCTGCGCTATATCCAAGATTACGAACCTTGGTTTTTCAAAAAGAACGATTTAAGGCACAGTGCAGCAGAGCAATCTCATACTTTAGTTCCTAATATGGTATGTTTTGCAAAAACTGATTGGCTTTGTAAAATAATTAAACAGTTTCACGGGGTGGATGTAGTTAAAATTAACCCAAGCTTAGATAAAAGCATCTATAATTATTGGGGTGTTAGAAATAAAAAGATTACAGAACCTGTAAGAATAACTGCCATGATTCGAGTTCGACACAGCAGTCCTAGGCGCTCCCCAAAGGAGACACTAACTATATTAAAAATAATTAAAAAGAAATATAAAAACAGGGTAGATATAAGAGTTTTTGGATCTAGCGATGAAGAGTTGGATACTATGGATGAGTCAAGGGGGTTTCGTTTTATCAACTTTGGAGAACTAAAAAGACTACAGGTAGCTGAACTTTTGAAGAGTTCTGATATTTTTGTTGATGCTTCGCAATATCAGGCCTTTGGCCGCACAGGTCTGGAAGCAATGGCAGTAGGTTGTGCAACTATCTTACCTAAAAATTGTGGCACCAGCGAATATGCAAAAGATAATGAGAACTCTCTGCTGGTAGATACTAAGGAAAAAAGTAAGGTTATTTTAGCCATAGAAAGGCTGATTTCTGACAAAGAACTTTTAGCACATATCAAAGAAGAAGGAATTAAGACAGCCAGATTATATTCTGTCAGAAAAGCCGTCTGGTCTGAAATCTTGTTATTTAGTCATATTTTAACTAGAGAGAATAAATGAAGAAAGTAACCATGATAGAATTGAGCAGATCTATTGGAAATAAGAATTTTACTCTTGGTGTGTTATATCTTTTTTATCCAAACGGGCAGCAATACCAAAAAGATAAGCCCATCCGAGCCTTAAAAAAAATTCTTTCACGGTTTGAATGTACAAAGTACATAATCTATATAAATAATGCGGCAGGGTCAGATTTTTTGCAGAAAATTTCAGAAAATGAATTCGAGATCAGTGGCGATAATAGTCATATGGAATTTTCGGGCTGGCAGAAAGGGATTGATTTTTCCAAGAAAAACAATTTACCCTGCGATGCTTATCTTTTTGTCAATGATATGTTTCTTCATGATTCATTTTTTCACCGGCGGTTAGTCAATCAGGCCGTGCTTGAGTGCGCCCTTGACCACCAGGCAATGGTGGGCAGTCAGAGGCGTCTTCCTGTATCCGGAAAAATTATGGGCAATGATATTATTCCTTACGTGCGGACACACCTATTTATTATTTCAAAGAAAATTGTTGATGCTTTGGGTTCTCTAATTAGTATTGACAGACAATCGATGGAAAGATTTTTTATTCCGTATTATGATCCAGCGATTTATTTATTTCGTGAAAATGCCCCAATCTCCCAAAATGTAAAAGATTTTATCTTTTTTTATCTCACCTCTACATGGTACCGGAAAAAACCTTATAAGCCTCAAAATTTCGAAATTTTAAGAAATAAAGCATTATCGCTTTTAAATGCTTTTTTACTCTCTATCAGGGTAAGACAACTAGATTATCCTTTGATATCATATAGTAAAACTAAGTTTTTCTTATCCCAAGCATTTTCGGCAGATCAAATCAATCAAGTTTGGTTTAAAGAGTCAGAAAACAACTCAAGGGCTCCGGCAGAATTGGTCAATAAATTCTGGCTTAAGAAGACGCCCCCTTATCGTCATTTACCGAAGAAAAAACCTTCTTTTACTTGGGAAAATTTTAAAAATTTGCTGGAAAGATACCCTAGCTTTGACCATCTTTGATAAATTTAAAGATCTGGGAAAATAGAGATAGCCCACAAACTATTTGATTTATATAACGAAACCGGAGAATTAAAATGAGATATTTTTTATGATAGGACTTAAATGATTTTTTTTCGAAAAATATTTTGGGTCATTATTAAAAAAAAACTGTTTAGTTACTGGCGCAGAAATAGAAATATTTACCGTTGTTATATTCGCCATAGTGCAGCCTTGGAGCCTCAAAATCCTTTTTTATCTGATTGGGATGTAGTTTTTTTTATAACTGCCTCTAATATTGACGAGTTGCGAAAGGTCCGTAAGCAGATTGACCGAGATTTTAAAAGAAGTTTTATTTTTCGATATCTCATTCAACATTCTCTTACTCTTCCAGCTACAAAAAATGCCTACGACTTATGTAAAAAATATTATCCGTTCCGCTCAATTTATCCTATAGAAACGTGGCTTTCCGTTGATAAAGAAATACCCGTTACGTCCATACCTACAAAAAATCTTTCTTTGCCATTAGACCATACTCCAGAAAATTTTTTTGCATGTTATATGGTCCCTGCCTTAATGGGAAAAATAAAGCATAATATATTTGAACGCGCTTTTATTACAAGAAAACTCAAAAAGGATTATTTATGGACGGAAATAAGTTACCCTAGAATAAATTTTTTGTCTTTTTATGAAGTATTATTAGCGGAGATTGATATCTGGGATCAATTTTATAAAAAAATAGAATTTATAAAAAATGATGAGAAAATAACTTTTCGTTCAGGAAACTTTTTTAGTTATTTAAATTTTATTGAGCGTTGGAGAACTACCCCAAATTATTGTAAAGATTCTGAAAAGGTCTCTAGTTTATGGATTTATCCGGCTTCACATAATGATAATATCCCAAATGTATCTCTTAATTTAAAACCCTCTATTTCTACTAAAACTTGCCAGAAAATTATAAGTATGGTTCTTAAAACTTTTAGCGGACTTGATTACACTTTACTTTTGGGGACTGAAGAGTCGATGATAGGTCGTATTAATGGGCTAAGCGGAGTTTGCCTGCTGGAACCTTGGCTTTTTAAATATCAAGGCTGTTGTCTCTTTGGTGATCCACTAATAAAAGGAAAAATTATAAAACCGAGCCTACAAATGCTTAAACAAAAATACCAGGAATTTCTCTTTTATCTTTTTAACAGATTTCTACGCCAAAATCCATCACCTTACGCCATTTATAGGCTCTGTTTTACGCTTGATTATCTGTTTAAGCATAGCGAGATAATCTTAGATAATAACGAATTAGCCAAAATATATGGTACGGAATTTATACCCGAAAGTAAGTTTAATTCTAGAGCTGATACGCCAAAACTTTTATTGTCCCTAAAGAACAAACATGGTTTTGATTTATTTAGAAGTTGTGTAAATAGTTAACAACTCTTAGAAATCATATGGAAAAAGATTTTATGTTAATTTTAGATGTTTCTCATTGTAACTTAAAATGTTTAATGTGCCCCAGAGGTGGAATTAGCGGATTAGAAAATTCGGCAAAGGGTTTAATGGACTTTAAATTATTTAAACGAATTGTTAACAAATTTGTAGAAGAAAATATCAAAATTAATTTTCTTGAATTTGGTAATTGGGGAGAACCACTATTAAATCCAGACCTACCTAAAATGATAAATTATGCAAGATCAAAACCCAGATTTATGCGACAAGGTGCTATTTTGAATGTAAATACTAATCTGACCTCCTTACCAGACGCTACTGTTTTTCTAAAATGCGGAGTAAATTTGGTTCAAATTTCAATCTCCGGGATGACTCAAGAAATATATTCAAGAAATCACAAAGGGGGTAATGTCGAATTAGTTTTAAACAACATTAAAAAATTAATAAATGTCAAAAACAATGAAAAACTTAAGAACGTTGTGTTAAAGTTAACGTTCCATAATTATATATATAACAAAAAGGAAGCAGAATTAGCTAAAAAATTCTGTGATAAGCATGGACTGACATTTATTTATCGTCGGATGTACGTACCTTCTGTAGAGGATAATATTAAATTTCAAGAAGAAAAAAGAAAATTATCAAAATTCTATAGTCGATTTATTGACGTCGAAAAAGAAATGAATTCTATGAAGACTATGGATTTAAAAGATATTAAGAATTGTCGTTTATCTAAGAATCGTGTCACTGTCAACTTCGATGGTCAGCTGTATCGCTGTTGTGGTGTTTTTGAAAAAATAAATTTTATGGGCTCTATTTTTGAATTTAAAATTAAGGATATTCCTAATATAAAATCTGAGATTTGTGTAAAGTGTGCTAAAACTCCTATAAGTTTTAGATTTGCGGTTTAGGCGAGGAAATATGGATAAAATGTCAACGTAAAAATATACAGATTTTTTAGGAGGTGCAAAGGGAGATTTATAAGAAACTATTATAAGAAACTTGATACTATCAAAACAGCGCAATATATATTAAATAATCAAACTGTGGTAAAAATAAGCAAAACTGTATAAATGGGTAAAATCAAAAGTATCCTGGACTTAAGCCTATCCCTAGCGAAAACCCGCTTTAAGTTAAGAAACGAAGGAACTTACTTAGGGGTATTCTGGTATTTATTAGAACCATTGTGCATGCTTTTAATCCTTTTATACATATTTTCTTCAAGAAAGCCTAACATCAAGGACTACCCGCTTTACTTGCTCCTTGGGCTGATTATGTTTAATCTATTTTCTAATTCAACTATCCAAAGCGCAAAAGCAATTACTGAAAATGCCGGATTTATTAAATCACTAAAAATATCCCATGAAGCTTTAGTTTTATCGGTTGTCTTCCAAGTTATCTTTACCCATTTTTTTGAAATAGCGGCCCTGTCAATATTTATGATATATTTCAATATCAATCTAACGGGTTTGATATTTTATCCGATATTGCTGTTTTTCTACAGCATCTTTATTTGCGGCATATCATTTACATTAGCCGCTGTCGGCGTCCGTATCAACGACATAGCAAACGTATGGTCGGTGATTGTTCGCTTAATGTGGTTTGCTACGCCTCTCTTTTATTCTATAAGCGAAAAATCGCTTCAATCTTTATTAAATCCAATAGCATATTTTATATCAGCAGGCAGGAGCCTGATTATCAATAACCAACCACCTGCGCTATGGATAGTAATAGGTATAACGTTTATGTCTATAATATCGTTGGCAGTAGGCCTGTTTATATTCAATCTATCTAAAAATAAATTCGCAGAATATGTTTAAATGGAAAGAATAACAATTAATAGAATATCAAAACAATTCGTTATTACTAACAAAGATAATACTATTTTAGAGACTATATTAGGTCTCTTTAATAAGCAAACCAATAAAATTTTCTGGGCATTGAAAAATATATCCTTCAGTGCCAAAGAAAAGGAGAATATCGGTATTATCGGGAGAAATGGAAGCGGCAAAAGCACATTACTACAAGCTATAGCGGGTATTTACACGATAGATTCAGGCACTATAATAACCAGGGGTAAAATTGTTTACCTCAATGGCTTAGCTCCGGGGTTAAAAAGGAAACTAACTATGAGAGAAAATATCTATCTAATAGGTTCGCTTTTGGGGCTTGGCCAGAATGATATAAAGACTAAATTCAACTCAATAATTGAATTCTCCGGGATGAAAGAGTTTGTTAACACAAAAATATTTCAACTTTCTTCGGGTATGATTTCAAGATTTACTTTTTCAGCCACAATCCATTTTGTTGAGCACAATAACCCAGATATTATCCTGCTCGATGAAGTTTTCGGTTCCGGAGCCGATGCAGATTTCGAAAAAAAAGCTACACGGAGAATGGAAGAACTTATAAAGAGTGGCGCAACAGTATTATTAGCCAGCCATAATCTGAATTTTATTAATGAATATTGCCACAGGGCAATATGGCTGGATAAGGGAGAAATTATAAAAGAAGGTAATCCGCAAGAGGTTTGCGATGCCTATAAAAAAAGCTAGCTACTCAACCCTTCATATCCGCAAAACGGCTATTCTTAAACAGTCTTTATGTTTTTGTATCTTTGAGTTTTAAATAGGTAGGTTATTTTCCTCTCTAAAAACAATACCCAAGAAATAATTAGTTACCTCATCTTCAACGAAGGAAAAATAGCATAACAAATATGCCTAAAGACACAGGCGAGTTTATAGGTGGGGCTTGATTAAATATAAACAAGCCTGGTCCGGGTATCGTAAAATTCATTAAGAATAACTGAAGTGAGGGTTATACTGTCTTCTTCTTCCTCCTCCTTACGAAAGCGGAAGAATTCTACGACTATTCTATGCAGCTCCGGTTTATCCGAAGACCACTCCCAGAGAGATTCTGATATCTTGGGATGGATAAAAAGAAAGGACTTTAAACTTATGTTCCCAGATCCTGTTCTTTACTTCGCCGTGCCAGAGATCTAGCAACCCTCCTTCCGTATAATAAACGCTTCCCTTTATATCTCTGTATACCCTATCTGCCCAACCAAAATAATCCAAAAGAATGAACTCAGGGCAATCATTACGTACCCAACTAGGAAGATCTATTCCGAAATAGGCAACTACCTAAAACATATCTAAGATCCAAGGGGTCATAAAAAAGATGTTCTTCAATTACTAACCTTCTCAAGACCCAGCAGAAGCCGGCCTGGCTAAACATGCTATTTCTGGGGAATTGGTAAGCCGCGCTGTATAACTTCTGGCCTTCACTCCACCTAAAAAGTAAGGTTCTTCATATCCTCCGGAGAAATATCATAAACTCCCCTAACAAGACGCGTAGACTGCTCAAACGGCTAAACCACGATATACTTCTCTAGGGCCGCAGAGGTCCCTTCTATCCAATGGTCGTTCTTAAAAATGATGTCACAGTCAAGCCAGGTAAGCTTATCACATTCAGGAGGAAGATGTTTTAACCCTATATTTAAACTTTGCCACATCAGGTTATTTTCTTTGCCTCCTTTTAATTAAATCAGGATTTCTGCGTCTTGCTTATCCTCCAACTCAAAGTAGTCATCGTCAAAAACAAGCTCAACTCCAGCAGGTTTAACCCTTGTCTTCGGGAACTCTCCCTGAAGATACGATAATTATCGTATTTATTCCCATACTGACAGGGATTAAAAAAGGTAGTGATACCCTAAAAGGTTCCCGGTAGTTTTACGGGAAAATCGGAATACTATTCTTCAAATTATAATTGATCATTTATTAATACTGCCTCCTGATTGAATAATCGGTTCAGGCACATATCCGTGGAATTGCTGTCTACAACTATAACTTCGTAATTATTATAATTCTGGTTTAAAACGGAGTTCAGGCATCCCGGCAATGTATTTTCCCCGTTATACATCGGTATGATAACAGAAACCTTCGGTTCAGGGTCCACGGAAATCCCCTATCTGCTCTTTGATTTTATTGATAAAAACCTTTGTATCAAATTTCTGCGCTTGCTTCAAGCAAGCATCTTTATATCTTTGGGGATTTTCCGCTGTTTCCTTAATTGCGTTAACTAATTTATCAATATTAATATCATTGATCAGTTTTCCCGTAATACCGTCAATCACTGTTTCTCTATACCCGCCCTCGTTCGGAGCGATTACAGGTTTTCCCGATGCCATAGCTTCTATTACGGCCATGCCAAAGTCTTCGTCTTTTGCGCTAGTGATGAAGCCTTTGCAATTCGCATATAGATCTATGAGCTTATCAGAATTGACCCAGCTTATAATCTCGACATTTTCAGGCTTTATCTTTTTTATATAATCAGCATATGATTGAAAATGCCTGGATCGTTCATAACTTCCCACAATAATCAATTTTTCGTTTGGCAGCCTGGAAAAAGCCTTAATTTGCATATCGATTCTTTTATGATAGAAGAGCCTATTTACAGAAAGCCAGTAGTCTCCTGGTTCTTTATAATGATACCTTGAAATCTCTATGGGTGGATTGATAACCGCAGCCTCTCTTTGCAGGTATTTTTTTACTCTTTTCCGGGTATTCTCCGAATTACAAACTATTTTATTAACATGTTTAACGTATTTTTTGTTTAAATGACGATTATAACGTGCCCAAGCATCAAAAATCCATCTCTGGGAAGGATGAACGATATTTTCCCTTGTATATTGATATAAATCCCAAATCTCTCTTATGGGAGAATGGACGAACCATAGATTCGGCTTGTTATTGACCGCTCCAGACACTGCCCAGTCGCCGTCTATAATGAAAAAATCATACCTCTTTTTAAGGTTTAACTGCCTGAATCTCCACAAAGCCGTCTGATGACGGAAAGGGGCGTTAATTGGAACTTTTCCTATCGATTCCAAATTTATATCGGAAAAGCCCATTTTTCTTATTTTATCTTCATCTATGTTTGTGGTATAGAAATCTGCATTAAGTTCCCGCGCTAAAGTCAAACCAACAATCTCAGCTCCTCCGATGTTATCCATGAAATTATGGAATATTGCGACTTTCATCCTGTATCATTAACCCTATTATTATGCTCAAATTCTCAATTCAGTTTATAAACTCTTACATCATTATTGTCGTAAACTTTATGCAGGTGGTCCTCGTAAAGCCTGATATTTATTAAATGACTTTGAGGGGGATAAAGCATTAGAATATATGCTTCCTGCATTCTTTTAGTTAAAACTATATAATCAATTTTAAGGTCCCGAATTAAAATATTAATAGCGCCTAAAAAAACAGGGAGATTATCCTGATAAAACAGATTATAAACCAAAGGGCTTTTGTCATTTGCGCCTTCTACATTAAAGTATCCTTTTAAAATAAGCTGGTTTATAAAAAATTGATCCGAGAATATTTTCCCCTTTAAAGTGTTCCTAATCCAGGCTACACCTTCAATTTCCTTGTCGGATGTTTCAAAAAATATTTTTTTATCCTTCACAATATAAAAACTGCTGATTAGAATAAAGACAAAAGATAAAATAAAGAATTGCTTAAAGTATTTTTCTGGGATCGTGAGAAAAAACAAGCCTGCGAATGCGAAGTAATCGAAGATTCTCGTTGGTAGATTAACGTGAAGGAATCCATAACTAACAATTAAGATCGGGATTAAACAAAACAATAAGTCTATGTCGCCTTTGGAAAAACTTCTTTTTCGTATCATAGAGGATATAAAAGTTAAACCGCATAAAAAGAAAAAAATCATTTGCCAACGGAGTGCAGACAACCCTAAAAAAACAGGATCCTTATAGGCAGTTGCTAAGTTTATATCTAAAAAATCTCTTAATGTCTCTAATCTCCTCAAACTATATGCCCACATATTTGAAAAAATATAGATAAAACCAATTAATATTATCGCAATTAACAAAAAGGCTTGAACCTTTTCATTTTTTAAAAAATTTTTTAATGTTTTAGTTAGTTTTCTCGTTTCAATTAAATCTTTCGCAAATAACGCGATGGTAAATCCAAGGGAAGCTAAAAGCATAACTACCGATCCGGTATAGTAAGTAAAAGCCATCACGATTGCCGATAATAACGCTACCCAAAATATTCCTTTTTCTTCCAATTTAAACAGTAAAAATAGCGGGAATATAGATACATAAGCAAAAGAATGCCCTACAATAGAGCTTGTCATATGGAATAACTCAACCGGCCCCAGAGCCATCAAAACAATACCCATGTATGCTGTTTTTTTATTTCTATATTCATTGAAAATTATATAAATAAACCCTAAAAACACGAACGTTACCAAGAAAATGCCTAAAAATTTATTATTTACAGATAAATATCGGAGAGAAATTTCCGCCGCCTTTAATCCGATGTAGCTGGTGCGGTCAGCGGCCAATCCAGTATAAAACCCAAGGTCGGGTACGGCGGATCCAACAAATTTAAAAGCATAAGCAGACACATCAGAAACATTTTTTATTCCCCCCCAAAACCATAATCTCCAAAAAGTCCCGATTAATGAAAAAAACGCCACATACCATATATCCTTAAGGTAATATGTCTTATATTGCTTTTCGTTTAGTCTCAAGATTAATAGGAATAATAGAGTTAAAAAAGACAAGGATAGAACCGTATTCAAAAGAGTCAAAAATCTCAAAGAATAAAAGAAAATTCCGTTTATTGTGGAAATAGAAACTGCCAGAACGATAGAGTAAACCGCTCTTTTAATGATGTCTATTCTTGGAAAAATAATATAACTTAATAAAATTGCCGGAGTAAAAAAAAGGAAACTTAAAATTTGCGGGATTGTTCGTATAATCATCCTATTTTTCTTTAATCCCCAATATACTCAACATAAATGAAGAAAAGACAGTCTGGATTCCTATAATAATTAGCGTCAACGCCGCTATTGAGCTTTTTGCCTGATTAATACTACCCAAACCGGAGCTTACCCAGTTAACGTATATTTTTAAATAGATAACCACCCCCAATAATGCTATCAATATGCCAGTGATGCTTGCTTTCTCTATCGTTATATATCTATATAAGTTATCAAATACGGGCTTCTCTTTCAAATGCACTATCGCATAAGTCTTGGCAAATAATGAAAATAACACCAACTGATATCCGGCTACTATCAACAGTGACGCTAAGAACATCGGATAAAAATATATCCTTATTCCAAATATCTCCGGTGAGCTAAAATACATCCATAACATTAAACTTATTCCAGACATAAAAAGAGCGGCTCCCGGCAGGAAAAATAAGAATAGCGGGCTGTATAATAACATAAACCTTAAGTGCCGCCAACCGTCCGCGAATGACTTTAACTTTGAGCTGCCGAACCTCTTATAATAATTTATCGGAAGCTCTTTTATCTTCAGCCCTTTTTTACCAGCCATAATAATCATCTCGGAAGCAAACTCCATTCCCGTTGTCTTTAACTCAAGTTTCTCTAACGCTTTTTTAGTTATAGCCCTCATACCACAATGCGCATCATACACATCTATCTTAAAGAACAACCTTAGGATCCCTGAAAGCAAAGGGCTGCCTATACGCCTATGAAGCCACGACATCGCCCCTTTCGCTATTTTACCTTTGAACCTGTTTCCGATGACGAAATCATAGCCTTTCTTGAGTTCTCCAATGAATCTCGGGATTTCATTAAAATCGTAACTCCCGTCACAGTCAACGAGAAATAAAAATTGGCCCCGGGCAGCCTTAAAACCTTTTGAGTACGCAGCGCCATAGCCCCTTTCTTTCCCATAAACAAGTTTGACTTGCTTTCCCTTGGCAATTTTAGAACTATTATCCGTGGAACCGTTATCCACGACTATTATTTCCGCGTTAAGCTTATCCTCTTTGATAATATTCCTTATCCGTTCAAGGCAGAAACCGATAGCCTCCTCTTCATTCAGGCAGGGCAGGACTATGCTTATCTGCGGGCTATTACCGGATGTTTCTTTTTCCATCATTTGGCCTCATAAATATAGTCTCCTTTATCGTATATCAGTTTCCATCCGCAGTTGATTTTAAACTTTGACAGGATATACCGGACGCCGTACTTCCCGATTATTTGCTCCTTTATTTTGCAGTCGTCCGTGTTAAAGAACTTTTCCGAATCCTGCCGGTTGCCGTAAAAAGCATAAGTTGCTACCGGCTGATGCCGGGAAACAGGATAGAGGGCTTCCGAGATGCCAGCCGGCGCCATAACCACTGAAGGTTGCGGCAAGGAAGACAAAAATATTAGGGCCCGGTAATCATTGCCATCAATTACCTCATACAAATCAACCTGTTTAGGGATGCGCCAATAGGACCAAAAAGTAGAAATCACTATTATGATGATAAAAACATAAGCTGTCTTTTTACTGACTTTCCATATTCCTTTCAAGAAATAATCTGTACCCAACGCACTTAATAGCGGCAGGCTTATGGCAAAATAATACAGATTCCGCTGATAAGGGATTAAATAGGATATACCAGATATTCTATAAACTATTATTGATATCAATATACATATCGGCCAAAGCAAATAAGCCAAATACTTTTTGAAATTATTCCTGTTTGAAAAAATGAATACTATCCCCGGAATTACCGATATATATCCTATCAGGCTATAAAGCTCTGAAGGCGAATTATTAATTTCCAATTTTCCCCATCCGCGCTTGAACTGTAACGCCTGAATCATATTATTTATTAAATCCGGCCACGGGACCCGCATCATAAATTTATAAAATACCATCCCTCCTAGGGGGATTATTAAGAATAAAGAAAAAAATTTCCACTCTTTTTTAATATACCGGAGATTAAACAAAGAGTGGATTATCAGGAAAGGAAAAGCGAATAACACAGAAATTGCGTGGATAGGTAAAAGAAACGCCATTATTAGCAGACTTAACAGGATAAACTTTTTATTTTCTTTCTCGAGGCCTTCTGTAAAAAAATATGCGTAAAGGAAAATAAAGGGTATAGAGAATGTAAGGGGCGTGAAGAACCATAAACCAGTTATATTGACATTTGATTTTATTGAGGCGAAAAAAACCATCGCCATAGCAGCGGTAAAAAAGTTCTTCCCCGTTTTTCTATAGACTGTGAAGAAAACGATAAATGCACAAAGTACCGCCCAAATTGCAGGAAGGAATTTATATATCAGGACAAGGTCTGCAATCCTGGATAAAGGCAGGAGAAAGATATGAAAACCTAAACGTAACCCTATTGATTTCCCGGAATATCCTCCAGCCTCAAGCCTTATCGTTTCCGTAATGTGGTGCCACTCATCTGCGTGGCTGGGGAAGGGGTAGCGGTAATGCGGACTATAAACTAATAAGAATGTAGCGGTTGCAGCCACCAGAACGAGGAGGATTCTGTTTTTTTTCATAAAGATGCATCTGATTCCGGAGGGGTCGCTTTGCTATTACTATAATTTAAGTTCCCAGTCTCTTGAGCCGTCGTTTAAGACAACCCTGTCTTTACGGATATCAACTACCGTATTTGGCCCGACTTTATCGCCTATTTTTACTGTTTTGCCGTTTATTAAAGCCAAGGGAAGCTTTTCGTCCCATATTATCCCTTTTAAATCTAAGTTGCCTTCGCCGGCCGGCTTAATAGGTACTCCCTTAATAAAGGGATCCCTGCTCCAACTGCTGTAATTACTCCTTTTCGCATATCTTTTTACAGATAAGCCCTCTTCTGTCAGGCTAACGGGTTTTTCCTGTCCGGCGGTAACAGGTTTAGATTCCAAAGAAGCGAGGCGCCTTGATTTGGTTGGCGTGACTGCGCCGCGTATTAGACTAAAGATGCCGAGAATGCTTAATATAATCAAGATTATCAGTTTTGTATTTTGCTTGTTATTCATCTTAAAACATACATATCCAGCGTTAACTTGGCCCTGAGCTTTGACGGCTCGCTCGTGCTGGGAGCCAAATCAAATTCATCCACTTTAATGACGCTTTTTTCCAAATTATCCAACGACCCTAAAAAATCACCCAATTCCGAATATCCGGACTCTAAAACTATATATATCGGAAGCATTACGTATACTGCTTCCCGTCTCGGCTCTTCGAGTCTTGTAGAGACAAAATTGATATGGTATAACCCACCCCGTTTGATTAATTCATCCGTAGCAACAAACAAATTTTCTTCATTTACCAACTGCTGCCTACTCGCAACTGTTTGCATATAAGCCACCGTATCGCGCGCTTTGAACAACTCTGCTTCCAGAGTTTTGGCATCGTTGCTCTTTAACCTTAACTGCCTGACCAGCGGCATATATAAAACAAAACACAAAATAAAACCGGCTATTGCTATGCCGACAGATATAATAATCAACTTGTTCCTGTTAAAACTTATCATTTAATCTATCCTACAGTTCAGCACAAACTCCTTGGATGCTTTTTTCTGCAGTCCTCTCGTGCTGACTAATTTTACGTTATTAAATAAACCTTTCTCCAAACTAAGCATAAAGTCCGAAATACGTTCCTGCCCTTGCACTTGAAGCGCAATACCTTTTATGGTAATGATTTTATTCCTCATACTGAGCCGAGTAAGGTAAATATCGTTAGGAATGATATTGCTCAACTCTTTAAAGGTATCCGACCAGTATGGCTCGCCCGCCAGCAGGGAAAAAACCCTGGCCTGCTTAAGCTGGGGCTCCAGAGAAGAAAGTTCCAGTTTAGCGACGTTTGCCCTCTTCTGGTAATTATTAAGTTTGATTCTCATGCCTATATAAATGAATGCTAAAATAAGGATAACTATAGTAGCCGTAGTCTCAAAAGTTGTGCGCTTAAACATGCGCTTCGTCTTTTCTTTGACTTCAGGAGGAAGAAGATTAATAGCTCCTCCCCCGCTTAAAGCTGAGCCTATTGCCACAGCCAAAACATGAAAAATTCCGTCTTTTTCGTGCCTTGCATCCGGCCTTGCTTTAAGGCCCTCAAGGGGATTTCCTAACCTTACCTCCATACCTAACTCTTCGGAAAGGAACTTAGCAAGGCCTCTTAATGATGCACCTCCTCCGGATAAAACCAAAAAGTCAATTCTCTCGCCTCCGCTCTCCTCCCTGTAATAATCAAGGCATCGCGCTATCTCACCTACCAACTGTACCAACGGAGTCCTTAACATAGATAAAATCTGGGTAGTAGAGACCTTATCATTAATAATTCTTGCTTCAGTTTCAGAAGGTATCCCTATTTCCCGTTTTATTTTTTCCGCTTCATCCAAAGTAAGTTCGATCCTGCCCCTGTCGGAAATCAGGACTCCGGTCATCGCCCTTGTGATCTCGTTTCCGGCAACGGGAATTTTGCGGCTGAATATTAAATTTTTCCCTTTTAGAATGATTAATTCCGTATACAACGCACCGATGTCAACAAAACATAAAGTCTTGCCTTCTTTTGCGTATACTGCTTCAGCTGACTTTTGCAAGGCAAAAGGAACCGGAATCAACGCAGTAGGACTGACTCCTACCTTTGCCAATAACGACAGGTACTTGTCAATGGTTGCCTTTGGTGAAACCGCTAAGACAGCCTCGTATTTCTTTACGCCTTTTTCAGTGAAATCCCCCAATATTTCATAATCGGATAATGAGTTAGTTACCGGAAACATAAAATAATTTTTTATTCCTAAATTTATGCATTCGCGCAATTCCTGCTTCGGCATATAAGGCACAACTACCCTGTTTATAGCGGTATGAGGACAGTTGATGCTTACGATAATTTGTGATTTATTTCTGTCTATTCCTTTTAATAAATCATTTAGTATCCCTGTAATTTCTTCCTCGCGGACAGCTTCATTATCAGCCGGCCTGATTTCTTTTAAATCCAGCCTGACAAGATAAAATCCATTCTCTCTCTTTTCAAATTGAGCGAGCTTCACGGAAGCCGTCCCAATATCAAGACCAATGATAAAATCTTTCTTAAAAATATCTTTAAAACTAATAAGATTCATTTTAATCTTTTCCTTTACTAACAAAACACAATACGCGGGCTAAGGCGTGTAAATTTCATTCCAATTATTACTAGCAATAACAGCACCCGGGACTAGGCCATAAGCGCTTTGGTATGGCGCTGTCGCCAAAACCATGGTCTGTTGTATTTTCCTATTAATACCGCTCATTGTGCCGGTTGAAGTGAGGATATAGGTAGTGCCACTCTTACTTACAGTGACAGAATAGGTCCCGCCTCCTAAACTTCCACTTACTGGCGTAGGACTAGTTACATAAGTAGGCGTCATTTTTAATTGATAGATAACTTGCTGTATGCCTGCTTCAGCAAGCCAGAGCGCTTTATAAGAATCATTATCATAGCCTGTGCTTTTTAATTGGGTAGAGTTTAAATATAAGAAAGCAGCGACTATAGCAGTCAGCGTGGTTATGATTATAAAGGTTAGTAGTAAAACCATGCCTTTCTGGTCTTTTTTAGGATATTTCCTGGTATCTTTAATCATCTTTAAGCTCCTTCTTTCTACCCTATAAACTATTGACAAAGGATTGTTAGGTAACCTGTCTTTGTATATCCTGGGCAAGTATCGACACAATTAGTGTCGTTAAAGTTCCAGGAACACGATGTCGCCCCGACGCATGAAGGCTTTGTTCTACAGTCAGCGCCAGTTGCGCTGTCGCAATTTCCGCATTTGCTCGCACCGTACTTAACATACTCAACTGCAGTTATAGTTGTTCCCGTTGGGCATGTTGCAGTACAGCTGTTATCTTGTAAAACTGAGCAACAAACTCTTGACAACATATTTCTTGGCGTCACCTGCGCTATTGACCTTATAGTCTCATCTTTCCTCTTTATACTTAAATCTATGTTAACAATATTTCCGCTAAAAGATAAATTTGAAGTTGAGGGAGGCAGCAGGTCACTAATGATAATGTTTCCTGAGCCGTAGGTAAAAGTTCCGGCAATACCTCCGGAAAGCACAGCTTTTCTTAACTGATATAAACTCTGATTAAAGTTAAGCGGATAAGTATCGCCTGAATTGTAAAAGTAATAGATATAATACGTGCTTTTATCCTGCGTAAACCTGATTTCGTCATTACCCTGGCTTACCACCTGCTGCGCTTTCCTTAAATCCTGAACCATTTCTTCTATACCCCTATTCAAGCCTATATCAATGCCTGCCCTTGTTTCTTGCCCTGACCAACTTAATAATATAGCACGAAAAATATATGCCATAACAACGGTCAAAATAGCAACCATTGCCGTTGTAATTATAAGCTCCATTAAAGTTAATCCTTTACACATTGTTTTTGGTCTTTTAATAGTTTGTCATAAGGGTCGTCAGGGTAATGCTCGTTGACCCGCCTTTAACATTCCAGCTAACCGTTATATTTACAGGTAAAGGGTTTTGGCCCTCGGTAACACTACCGCTTACGGTAAAATTGGGAAATCCAAGATTAGAAATAAGGCTTTGAATTTTTGCATTAGTACTTATATTGGTAAAATTGGTAAAAGTATTATTTTTTATTAACTCCATATTCCTTTCGGCGATATTTAAAGCCAGATTCATATTCTCAGCCTCTCCGCTAGCGGAAAGTCCACTGCTAAACGCCCATATTAATGCAATCATCCCCACCGAAATAATAATTGTTGCCAGAAGCACTTCCAATAAAGTAAAACCGCGCATCTTTAGCATTCCTCTTATTTCTCTTTTCGCTTACGGCCCGGTAGTATCCTGCCCAGCATTAGAAACATAGATACAGCTTGCGGGGTTTGACTCCTGAACATCATTAGTAGTATCTGCAAAACCAGTAACGGATCCATTCCCTGCGGGACCAACGGACCAAATTGCATAGTATTTATTATTTGTCCCTCCGTTTAGATATTGATAACCAGCGCCACCACTAGAGAAAGGGTCTGTAGGTAATGCCTCTAAAATCTGGGGACTCTGATTTTTAAGTACCGTTGTAGTGAGGGTTGTAGGATAAATATTGGAATTATGCATATAATAACTTTCTACTGCAATCTGTAATGTCCTTAATTCACCCTTAGCCTTGGCAATATTGCCTTCCTCTACCATACCTCTAAAGCGCGGCAGGGCTATACCGATAAGGATAGCGATAACCATAATTACCATTAAGAGTTCGAGCAGCGTAAAACCTTTTTTCATTTTTTCTCCTTTTGTTAATGATGTAATGTCTTAATCATATCAAACATAGGTAGCAGCATAGATGCCATAATAAAACCTATCATAACAGCCATTACTACCAAAAGCAAGGGTTCTAACACGGTAACCAGCCTCTTTATTGCGTAGCTTAAGGTCATATCGTAGAAATCCGAAATTTTATTAAGCATCCCGGCCAAATCTCCAGTCTCCTCCCCCACGGAAATCATCTGGATAACATCCTGCGGGAATTCTCCGCTTATTTTTAAGGACTCCGAGATTTTCTCGCCCTTTTCCACGCTCTCGCGCACATTCTTTATTATATGGCTTAAGACTTCATTGCCTATCACGTCCTGTGTGATATCCAAAGACTGTAAAATAGGCACCCCGCTCTCTACCAGTGTTGCCAGGGTCCGGGAAAACCGGGATACGGCAGCTTTACGGTATAAGGCGCCAAAGAGAGGCAATTTTAGTTTAAGGCTGTCCAGATTAAGCCGCCCTGACTTTGTTTTAACATAATATTTCACACCGACAGCACAAAGGATAATTAATAAAATTAATAAGTACCAGAATCTCTTAATCCCGATCCCGACACTGTAGAGTATTAAAGTTGGTAGCGGTAGCGTTATACCCGCCTTCAGGAAAATCTCGGTAAACTTGGGGATGATAAACGTAGATATAAAAAGAATGACGCCTATACCGGCCAACAGAAGTATCAAAGGATAAAACAGGACCCCTTTTATTTTCTGTCTTAAATCCTCCTGATGTTCGATAAACTGCGCAAAGCGGCTTAATATCGCGCCTAATTTGCCGCTTACTTCTCCTGCCTTGACCATGCTTATAAAAAGAAAGGGGAAAACCTTCGGGTAGCCGGATAAAGCGGTAGAAAAACTGTCACCGGCTTGAATGCTTTTTGAAACGCCGTTTATGATTTCTTTTAATCTTTTATTTCCGGTCTGGTTGGCGAGAGTCTTTAGGCTGAACAAGATGTCTATGCCGGCGTTGAGCATATTGGAAAGCTGGACATAAAATACAATCAGGTCCTGCATGCCTATGACTTTAAATTTATCAAATAGCATATCGACCTTAATACTAGTAAAGGCTTCACTTATCTCCGTAGTCATATAACCCAGCTTGTGCAGTTTATCTACAAGCTCTTCTTTAGTCGCAGCCTCCATCACGCCTTTAATCGGTTGTCCCGTTGCGTCGCGCGCCTTGTAGGTATATGTCGGCATTATTCCTCCTGGATTACGCGCAGTACTTCTTCAACTGTTGTCAGACCCTCTCTAATTTTTTGAATTCCGTCATCCCTTAAGGTACTCATTCCTAAAGTCACAGCATGCTTTCTAATCTCTTCCCGCGAGGCCTTGGCAGTGGTCAAGTTGCGGATTGCATCATCCATAATCATTAATTCAAAGATACCGATTCTTCCTTTATAGCCAGAGTGCAGGCACTTAGGACAGCCTCTTCCCTTATAAAATTCGGTTTTTTCTTCTTCACTTAAGCCAATGTCCTTCAACATTTCTTTTGTGGGAGAATATTTTTCTTTACAGTAAAGGCAGATAGTCCTTATTAACCTTTGGGCTAAAACGCCGATGATAGATGAAGAGACTAAAAAGGGTTCGGCCCCTAAATCAATCAAGCGGGTAATTGTGCCCGGGGCATCATTGGTATGGAGCGTGGAAAAAACCAAGTGTCCGGTTAAGGCTGCATGAATGGCAATTTCCACGGTTTCAAAGTCCCTGATTTCGCCCACCATTATAATGTTGGGGTCCTGCCGCAATATTGAACGCAGGCCGTTGGCAAAAGTAAGATCCGCCTTAAGATTTACCTGAATCTGGCGCACGCCCTTCAGCTTATATTCCACCGGGTCTTCAATGGTAATAATGTTTTTCTCAATGGTATTTATCTTATCCAGAGAAGCATACAAGGTGGTAGTCTTTCCGCTTCCTGTAGGACCGGTAACCAAAATTATCCCGTGTGGGCGATGGATAAGTTTTTGGTATACATCCTGAACCGGTTTAGAAAAACCCAATTGTTCAAGCCCCAAAAGCACGCTGGATACATCCAGAAGCCGTAAGACCACGTTTTCGCCGTACACAGTGGGTACGCAAGAAACACGGACGTCTATTTCTTTACCTTCCATCCTAATGGAAAAACTTCCGTCCTGCGGTTTCCTTTTTTCCGCAATATCCAGCTTTGCGATGATTTTAATCCTTGAAATTATGGCAAACTGGAGATACTTAGGCGGAGAAGAAACCTCATAGAGCATACCGTCAACCCTGAACCTGATCTTTAAGCCCTCTTCTTCCGGCTCTATGTGTATGTCGCTTGCCCCCTCCTTAATCGCCTTCATTATAGTCAGATTGACCAGCTTTATCACCGGAGCCTGCTCCCCCATTTCTTCTATTTTTTTGAGGTCTATCTCTTTTTCATCTTTGTTTAAACCGAGTTTTTCCTCATTAATGGTTCTGATTAAATCTTCCATCGTACCTTTTGTGCCGTAATACTGGCTTAAGGATTTTTTTATTTCCGACGCCGTGGCTACTGCCGGCTCAATAATTAGGTTCGTCTTTGCCCTTATTTCATCCAAGGCAAATATATTCCACGGGTCAACCATGACGCAGGTGAGCCGGTTACCGATCTTTAAAATAGGAATGAGCTCATACTTTCTGGCTAATTCTTCAGGCACCAACTCAATTATTTTAGGATCTATGAGGTAGTTATCCAATTCTATTCTGGGCAGCTCGAGCTTATTGCTTAAGAACTCCGCCAGCTCTTCTTCGCTAATTATGCCCTTATCCACTAGAACTTTGCGTAGACGCTGACCGGTTCTTTTCTCCTCTTCCTGCGCCTGTTTAAGCTGCTCAGGCGTAATAATGCCTGTTTCTACGAGGCTCTCACCCAATGACTTTTTCTCTTGTTTTTGCACTGTCCGTTACTCCTTCAATAGCTCTTTTATCTTAGCTAAAAGTATTTCATATTGGAAGGGCTTAGTAATATAAGCATCGGCGCCAACCTCAAACCCAAGTTTCTCGTCGCTTTCCTGCGCCCTTGCCGTAGCCATGATTACGGGAATCCTGTTATATCTGGCATCGGCTTTAAGCAGGCCGCAGACTTTGTAGCCGTCCATCTTAGGCAGCATCAAATCAAGAATGACCAGATCAGGGCTTTCTTTCTTCGCCTTATCCAGAGCTTCCTTCCCGTCGCCGGTAGATAAAACTTCGTAGCCGGCCTGTTCGAGCCTGATTTGCATTGCCCTGACCATTTCAAGCTCGTCCTCCACCAGCAATATTCTTTTCTTAACCATTATCCTTCTCTTTCGCTTTTATATTTATCAATGATCTCTTCTATGTCTTTAAATTGGAGAGGCTTGGTTAAATATTCATCCGCGCCTAAATCTTTAGCGGCAGAATCCGCCATCTGCGGATATCCGGTAATCATTACCGCTTTTATTTCCGGCGTGTTTTTCTTTATATATTCAATCAATTCTAACCCCGTTATCTCCGGCATATTATGGTCCAAAAATACCAAATCATATTTGTTCTCTTTGATAAGTTCTAAAGCGCGCGCGCCGTCATAGGCGACATCCGTATCGTGATTCTTCCTTTCTAGGAACTTCTTGAGCAAAAGAACTACTTCCTTTTCATCGTCGGCAATAAGTATTTTCATATCTCTAAGAAGTCATTCCTCATCGGCTGCGTGCTTTATTAACCAACTCCTCATCATTAACAGCTTCATCCGGGAAAGTAGCGGTCCCTAAATTTATCCGGATTTCCTCCAATAAATCTTTTTTCTCGCTATTATACGCCTTAAGGGCATCTTCAAGACGACCCTTCACCGTAAAGACACCTTCTTTTTTGACATCTGGGAGGAGGATAATAACCTCCTCTTTATTTTTTACGAGCATGTCGGTAACTCTTCTGAGCGTCTTTTTGGCTACTTCTTCCAAATCGCCGATGATTTGGCGGACTGTTTCCGTCCCCAGTTTTTTCAAGGCACCTTGCAAATCATCAAGGGAAATAATAATGATTGAAAATTTAGTCCCTTTGCTTTCCGCTTCTTTAATCCCGTTATGGATATATTCTTTAAAGACAGCCTCGCTACTTAAGATAGGCAGGGTAAATATAAACTTGCTCCCTTTCCCGAGTTCGCTTTCTACCCGGATTTTCCCACCGTACATCTGGACTAGCCCTTTGGTTATGGAGAGGCCTAATCCTGTGCCCTTTGACCCGCCTCCCACAGCCCTACCGATCTGTGTAAACCTACTGAAGAGCTTATCTTTGTTCTCCGGGGCAATACCGATACCGCTGTCGCTTACGCTGCACTCCACCTCTCTTTCTCCCACTTTTATTTCCACGGTAATCCTGCCGTTCTCCGGCGTGAACTTAATGGCATTATGGATTAGATTGGTAAATATCTGAGTTATCCTGTCTGGGTCGGCATAAATATTCAATACGCGTTGAGAGGGGAATAATGTCTCCAAAACGATATTTTTTGCATCCGCACTGGCTTTGAGCATAGTAACCGTTTCCTTTGCCAAACCCACAATATCCACCGGATTCTTTCTTATCAGTATTTTTTTTGCTTCAATCTTGGAAATATCAAGCAGGTCGGTCACTATGCGGCCTAAGCGTTCAATATTAGCCTTGATAATATCAAGATATTCTCTCTGTTTTTCATTGATTTTACCCGGAACCCCATCCAGCATTATTGAGGTAAACTCCTTCATCGTAGCCAAAGGCGTACGCAGCTCATGAGAAACGGTGCCGATAAATTCGTCTTTTAGTTCATCCAGCGTCCTGCGTTCATTAACCTCACATTTTAGCCTTTCTGCTTCTTTAAGCAGAGTGATATCCTGGATTAATATAAGGTGACTGCGTTTCTTATTCCATTCTATCTCCACGCTGCGCATCTGCAGCGTGCCGGTCTTACCGTCTTTCTGGATTATATTGATTTCCGTCATTTCACCGTTCATTACCGGTACTCCGAACGGGTAGCTCAGGAGCTTATTCTTTTGAAGACCAAAGAAAGATTCTGCTGCCGGGTTGGCAAAACAAACAATCCCTTCATTATCCACGACAATCATACCGTCCGGGTTTTTTTCAAAGATAGTGCGCAGATGGCGCTGGCTGGCCCGGAGGATCTTGTCTTCTTCTTTGAGCTTTTCAAAATGCCCAATCTTAACCATAACTTACTTTTTTCCCCTATCTTAAAGCAGGTCCAACCCCAAAAGTACCTTTTCCTTGTTGCTAAAATCCCCAATAACCCTCTTTACCGGCTCCGGAAGTACCCTCGCCAGAGTAGGCGTAGCTAAGATATTCTCGTCCTCGGCCAATTGTCGATTTTCCAGGACATCAATTATTTTTAACTCAAGCATATCCTTAAATTCATCGGAGAAAATCTTATTCAGATTTTGTATGGCCCGGATTGAATTCGGGGTGCGGCCGGCTACATAGAGTTTTAATATATATTTATTTTTTCCCGCCATTTTCATCCCACTTTCTTTTTAGGCATTTTTTTATCTATAGTTAAGTATTTTATCTTAATTAATGAGACTTTTCAATCATTTTTCTACTGAAGGAAGAGAAATAATGAACTTACTGCCTTTGCCAAGCACTGACTCAACGCGGATAGAGCCGCCGTAACCTGAAACCAAACGCTTTACAAGCGGCAAACCCAGCCCTGCGCCTGAGATATTTCCTGTGAAATATTTCTCTATCTGGTAGAATTTTTCAAAAATCTTATCATATTCCTCCGGAGGAATGCCCGGACCGTTATCAGTAACGCATACCTCTATTCTTCCCGCAACCCTGCTGATACCTATCGTTATCTTAGCTGCTTCTTTGTCATTAAACTTGACCGCGTTATCTACAAGATTAAAAATAATAAGATCCAAATATTTACGGGAGATATTTACGACGATGCCCTTTCCGGAACAGTTAATATTAAATTCAACCTTCTTTTCTCTTGCAGCCCTAATCAGGGAATCAAGTAACTCCTTCAGGTAAATATCTGCCTGTATGGGTTCCGATCTAAAATCCAGCTCCTTACTGTTTATAGTAGTAAAGGTGAGTAGGTTTGCTACCAAGCTTTTAAGCTGGAATGTTTTATCCATAATGCCGTCTATGCACTCTTTTTGCTCACCTGTCAGATTCCCCAATGCGCCTTCCTGCAACAGCAATGCCGACTGATTAATTGTATTAGTAGGGGTGCTTAATTTATGCGAAATCAGGCTCAGAAAATCCTGCTTCAATATTTCTTCTTTACGGGCCTCAGTCACGTTACGGAAAAGCATGATAATATTTTCCGTATCGCCGCGGGGGTCTTTAAGGACATTCGCATCCGCTTCAAGATATAAGGCTTTGAACCCTTCCGATTCCCTGCGCACGATATCAAATTCCTTATGTGCTACGGAAAAATCAAGCAGCTCTTCCCTGCTGATGGATACGGAATAATTATCAAAAATTATCTCCGCTAAACTCCGCTCCTCCGCTTGTCTAATACCCAGATATTTTCTTGCGGCAATATTCGCATACTTTATTCTCCAATCTAGATTACAGGAAATTATCCCCTCGCTTAAATTCTCAATAACGCTCTCAAACCTTTCCTCCGACGCCTCTTTCAACTTGGTGATATCGTTACCCACACAAAGCACTTCTTTCAGGCGCTTCTCTTTATCAAGGATAGGCCTGTTGCTCCAGGATATCCATACACGTTGCCCGCTGCGCAGCATATTTTCATTCTCATTATTAAGATACTTCCGGGGATTCAGCATGATATCGCCAATCATGGCTTTAAGGTCTTGACCCAAAGTACCGGTTGAGGGCACTATTGTGCCGATTACGCTTTTACCTAAAATTTCTTCCTCTTTATATCCGAAAAAATTCTGGGCGAATTCATTAAAAAAGATGACTCTGCCTTCGGTGTCCATGCGTAGGATAATACTGTTGACATCCTCAACGAGGACACGGTATTTCTCTTCATTCCTCCGCAATTCCTCGTTGGCCTGCGCAAGTTCCGCTGTGCGTTTAGAGAGTTCTCCCGCTATCTTCCGGCGGCTGCTTTCAGTCATAAGTTGTTAAGGATTATATCGGTTGTAGTAAGTTGGCGGGTAAAAAGCATGGCCCTATTATAACAAATGGCGGGCAAAACAACAACTAATTTTAGAAGAGAAACCTTATCCGGATTATTGCTTCTTATAATACCTCAGGCTCTTTTCAAGGCATTTATAATCATCAATTTGGCAATGCAGTTGCTGATTGCTTCCCATAATATGTTTATTAAATAGTTATGGCTTTATAGATGTTAGCTATACAACAATACGAGTAACTTGTGAGTAGGCTGATTCTGCCTTTTTTGACTTTTTCTCTACTAAGGGTGAGGCTAAAGGACGGGTATTAAGTTTTAAAGTAACTTAATATTTCTTCCAATTCATTGGCTTTTTTTAAAACGGCTTCCTTATCTTCGCTTACGTTCCGCAGAGAATCTTTAAGCTCGCCTATCTTTTTCTTCAACTCTAAATGCTTTGCGATTAAGACAGCGCTCATATCTGTAAGCGAAGTTGACAACTCTTTAAGCTGGTCATTACTTCTCGTTGCGAAATTTACTTTTAAATCACCGTCTTTAAGCTTGCCTAGCTCTTTATTCAACCTGAAAAGCGGCCCTTCAATCCTGTGCCAGGTTAATACCGTAAGGAAAATTACGGAGAGCCCTGCTAAAGCGATAACAATAGAGATCGTCTCCATGACGACCGGAAGGATAAAATTCGGCGTGCTCCTGACCGCCGTGGCGTGGATATTCTCTGTAGTAACTATCGTGAAATACTTTAGCAGAAAAAACAGCAAAGTTCCGATAACCAACGAAGAGACAACCACAATGATAGAGAATTTTACTATGAATTTAGTCTGAAAACTTTTGTCTATAAAATAATTTCTGCGTTTATAGTCTTCCATATCATACCTCCTTTTAGGGAACCCTTCCTATTCTTTATTATTATAATACCATTATTAAAGAAAATAAACTAAATTTATTTATTATTTTGTAATCACTACAATGAAACCGGCACCGCCAAAAAAACTGATGAAACATTAATGAACCGTTATCGGTTTGTCCAGATTTTTTGGCTTTTTGAGCAGGAATACGACCGGAATAATACAAAGCATAAGCAGCGTAGAGAAGTAAAAGGCGTCGGTAAAAGAAAGCAAATTGGACTGCTTGATTAACTGTTGATAGATAACTCCGTTCGCTCCGGAGACGCTCGCCTCCCCGGTTTTATATCCTAAAACAGCCATCGCCTTATTTACGCCTAATTGGTAGCGCTGGTCAAAGGGGTTAAGTTGCTCGGAAAGGCGTAACTGATGAAACTGCGCTCTCCTGACAAGAAGAGTAGTCATAATCGCGATACCGAAACTTCCGGCGAGATTTCTTAATAGGTTGAATATGCTGGTGGCGTTACCCATCTCTTCCTTTTTTATGGTGCTGAATGCGAGGCTGGTTAAAGGAACAAAAACCATTCCCATTCCGAATCCCATGACAACCCTTGAGAATGCCACAGTATGAAAATCAATATAAGCATTAAAGAGGGACATGGTAAAGATAGAATAGGTGG
>JBEKSD010000006.1:0-64551 GCA_049517335.1 Candidatus Omnitrophota bacterium
AAAGATTGCTTCAGGATGAGGAAAAGTTGAACAGCGTTAAGACTGAATTTGGCGGATTAAAGAAAAATATTGAAGAGAAGTCGTCAGCCCTTCAGGAAAAAGAAGCCCGGCTTAATGAACTGGCAGCAAGTATAAAGGCATCATTACAAAAAATCTCCAATACAAAAGAATTGATTATGGAACTGGTTTCCGGTATAGCCGCCAAGAAGAATGAAATTTCTGATTTTGCCTCAAAAGAGCAAGTGTACCATTCCCGTTCAAAACGCCTTGAGATTGAAAAGGCCAAAGTATTTGAAGAAAAGGTAATTACCGAAGACAGCCTAAATAAAGTTACTCAGGAAGTTGATAACCTAAAGTCCGCGGTTATGGAGCTGAATAATAAGCTCTCAGGCCTTAAAGCGGATATTGAAAAAGAGAATCTGCAGCTGCGCAGCGTTAACGGTGAAATTGACGGTCTGGAAAAAGAAACCCTTACGCTTCAGTCGCATAAAGAATTCCTGGAAAAGCTCAAAACGAAATATGAGGACATAGGTGAATCTATGAATGCCTTAATTTATCTTGATAAGCTTCCGCTTGAGACTACCAGCGGGCTGGTTATCAAAATTAAAGAAGGTATGTCAATAAATGATGAGGATAAAGTTTCATCGGCTGAAGTGAAATTCAAATTTAGCGGCGAGGCAAAGCCCATTGAGCTGGACACGGAGAAAATTGAGGAAAAGATAAACCGGCTGGCTGCAGATATAGATAACTTAAAAAATATCCGGCAGGTAAAAGAAGCAAATCTTACTGAAATGAATAGGAATATCGCTATCCTTCAGGAGGAACTGCGGAATCAGGAGATCAGCCTTGCTAATAAAGAGACCTCCCGCTTTACGACTCTGGAACAGTTTAATAAGATAAAGGAAGAAGAGGATATTATTGTTTTGGAGCTGCAGGATGTAAATAAAGAGATATCCGTCCTGCAGTCCAATATAGCTGTTTCGCGGGAAAATCTAAACCGTCTTAACCTTGAACACAGGCTAGCGGAAGATTCTATCTTAAAAGAAGAAGAAAATATTTCTTTGAATAATAAATTACGTGAAGAAGTTCTGGTAGTTATTACTCAGATCAAAACAGAGTTAGCGTCACTGAATAAAAGGCTCACTAGTGACCAGGACACGCTTAGGTTGATTGAAGAAGCGTATAATCACGATAAAGATACGCTCTTTAATATTGAAAAGCAGATAAGCGATGCAGGGAGCAAAAAGGAATGCCTTGCTTTGGAAATAGTTGAATGCGCTGCTAAGAATTCTGCGTGCCTGAAGGAAATTGAGGCTAAGAATACAGGCTTAAAAGAAGCTGAAAAGAAATATGAAGAAGTCTCTCTCGGCTCATCAGATGTAGTAAAGAAAATTGATTCCGACCGCAAGGTGCTTGATGAAATAAGGAATAACTTATACCAGCTTCAGATGAACAGTAAAGATATTGATTACAGGTATTCTACCATAAAAGAAAGGATACTTAGTGCGTATAAACAGGATATTGAGACTGTTCCTGTGTCTGATGATGTACTAGAGATAGATATATTGAACAAAGAGATTGAAGAGCTTAAAAAGAAGTTGGATTCTTACGGCACGGTTAATCTTGTGGCCATTGAAGAGTATGACGAGCTTAAAGTACGTTATGATTTCCTTATGCAGCAGCAGAATGATTTACTAAGCGCTAAAGAGTCTTTGCATCAAGTGATATTAAAGCTCAACCGGACTACGAAACAGATGTTCATGGAGACGTTTGAGAAGGTACGCGAAGAGTTTAAAAATTATTTTAAGATGCTTTTTAACGGCGGAGACGCGCAGGTATATTTAATTGACGAACAGGACCCCCTGGAATCGGGCATTGAAATTATCTGCCGGCCTCCAGGAAAGAAACTCCAGAACGTCCTGCTGCTTTCAGGCGGTGAGAAATCAATGTCGGCAATCGCGCTTATTTTTGCCATATTCAAGGTAAAGCCTTCGCCCTTTTGTATTCTGGACGAAATTGACGCCGCGCTTGACGAAGCGAACGTGGACAGGTTCTCCAGAATTTTACAGGAGTTTTCCAAGATTTCCCAGTTTATCGTGATAACCCATAATAAGAAGACTATTATTAACGCAAATGTAATGTATGGTATTACTATGCAGCAATCGGGTGTTTCTAAGATTGTTTCAGTCAAGTTTGCAGATAAAAGGCCTCATGCAGAAGTTGAATCGGAGGTAGTGGGGGTTTAACAGCAGGTAGTATTCTTGCCTTTACTTTTTGCCGCGTATAAAGATTTATCCGATGCGGCAACCAGTTGGGAAGGTGTCTGGCCGTCTTCAGGGAATGTAGCTAAACCTAAACTTGCAGTAAGTTTCTTAGCGGGGAGTATCTCTTCGGAAAAGAATTTGTGTCTATCAATATCCATCCTTAGGCGTTCAGCAATCATGAACGCTTCTTTTTTATCGGTCTGGGGCAATATTATCGTAAATTCCTCTCCGCCATAGCGGCAAACGGAATCCATTTTGCGTGATTGGTTCTTAAGCAGATTCGCCATTTCCTTTAGGGCGGTATCTCCTGCTTGATGGCCCAACTGGTCGTTATAAATTTTGAAGTCGTCAATATCTATCATGATTATGCTTAAAGGTAGTTTCATAGCTTTTGATTTCTCAAGCTCTTTCTGCAGGATCATCTGGAAATAACCGTGATTCCAGAGGTCGGTTAAATAATCGGAGTGGCCGCGGATTACCGATTTTTCATATAATTGGGAGTCTTCAATCGCCAGCCCCGCCTGATTACCGAGCATAATTAACATGCGCAGGTCATCCTTAGTTATAGGCTTCTTAGTGACAAAGTTATCGGCAATGATTAAGCCGTTTACTTTTTCTTTGGACTTTAACGGAACGATGATAAGCTCTTCGCTGTTTAATATTTTAACCAGCGGGTCGTCTTTATATTTGGGCATATTTTCTTTGGTTAAATGCAGGGGCATGCCGTCCAAGACCCCGAGGGTAAGCAGGCCTGTGTTTTGCTCATGCAGGCTAAGCTTAATGTGGCGGACTTGTTTGTTGAAGCCTGCCTCTGGGGCAAAGCCTAATTCTTTGTAAACGCTGATCAGGTCGTCCAGGTTCATCTTTTCCTGTTCAATCTGGTTCCAGATGCGGTTAGCCTCATCTCCCGTTTCAGGGCCGATGCCCATTTTTCCCTCTATGAGTCCGTCCTTCTCGTTAATTAAAAAAAGGAGCGCCCTGTTAAAGCCTAAGCCGGTGTGTGCAGTCACTCCGGTGAGGATTATATAGAGGATCTCATCTAGCCTGAGTGTGGTGCGCATGGCATTGGATATCTCATAGAGGATGCTAAGCTCGGTTTTCGTGCGCTCAAGTTCCTGTTTTAGCTTAATCATTTCGTCCATAGTATGAAAGATTACCACAAATTATGGGAAAGTCAATAGAGACAAAGGAAGATATCCCTTGGGGTATGTCCCCTGTTTAAGATTTTGGTTAGATTTTAGATCTGGTTTCGTCTATTAAGATATAAGGAGATGGTGCCTATTGGTAAATTATTTTGGTTCGGGATTTAGTTGACATTAAATGGTTGGTAAGATATAATAATTTTCTCTAAACCTAAAAAACGGAGGCTTAAGATGGCAATTGAAAAGAAAAAGGAAGAAATGCATAATATTTCCGATAGGCACAAGGCGCTGGAACTCGCCCTTGCTCAGATAGAAAAACAGTTTGGTAAAGGCTCAATTATGAAATTGGGCGGGGATGTTAAGGTCAATGTTGAGACAATCTCTACCGGCGCCTTGACTTTGGATGTGGCTTTGGGTGTCGGGGGTTTACCTCGTGGAAGGGTAATTGAAATATTCGGTCCGGAGGCTTCAGGTAAGACTACGTTGACTTTAACCGCGATAAGAGAAAATCAAAAAAAAGGCGGCGTAGCTGCTTTTATAGACGCTGAACACGCTTTTGATTCTACTTACGCAAAGCTTATCGGGGTAAATCTCGATGAATTGTTGATTTCTCAGCCGGATACCGGAGAACAGGCGCTGGAAATAGCTGAAACTCTTGTGCGCTCCAATGCCATAGATTTAGTTGTTATTGACTCGGTCGCTGCCCTTACGCCACGCGCTGAGATTGAAGGCGAGATGGGTGATTCGCATATCGGTTTACAGGCGCGCCTGATGTCTCAGGCATTACGCAAGCTGACCGGCTCAATCAGCAAGTCCCGTACCTGCGTGATTTTTATTAACCAGCTGCGTGAAAAAATCGGAGTTATGTTTGGTTCACCCGAAACTACTCCCGGCGGCAGGGCGCTTAAATTTTACTCTTCAGTCAGGCTTGACGTGCGCAGGATTGCTTCGCTCAAAGAGGCTGATGCGGTTATCGGGGGAAGAGTAAGGGTGCGCGTGGTTAAAAATAAAGTTGCCTCTCCGTTCAAAGAAGGCGAATTTGATATCTTGCATAATGAAGGTATTTCTCGGTTTGGCGCCATTATTGACGCAGGGCTAAATTCGGAAGTCATCGCCAAATTCGGCACTTGGTTGTCTTTTGGTAATGAGAAGCTCGGCCAGGGAAGGGAAGCGGCAATAAAAACCTTAAGAGAGAAGCCGAAGCTGGCGGAAGAGATAGAAAAAGAAGTGAGGAAAAAGTTATCTCAAGGTGAGAAGTAAACAGGACCCTTTTGAAAAAGCCCGGGAATATGCTTTTTTACTGCTTAAATTCCGGTTGCGTAGCGAAAAAGAGCTTTACAGCCGGCTTAAACATAAAAAATTCCCTGATGACGTAATTAAAAATACGATTAAGTTTCTAAAAGATAAACAGTTTATTGATGATTCTGCCTTTGTAAAAGTATGGGCTAGTTCCCGGATTAAAAGAAGGTTAGGATTAAGAAGGATAAAAGATGAATTAAGGGTAAAAGGCGTAGATAGTGAGTTAATAGATAGCGCCGTTTCAGAAATAAATAAGGATTATTGCGAAAGCAGGATTATCAGGGATATCGCAGAAGAGAGATTAAACAGGCTAAAAGGGGTTGAGCCATATAAAGCGAAGCAGAAGGTATATGCTTACCTGTTGCGCCGCGGTTTTCTTCCCGAAACAATAACGGATATTTTGAATCAACTATGCTCGCGAGCGAATTAAGGGTTAAATTCTTGGATTTTTTTAAAGCCAGGAAACACAAAATAACGGACAGCGATTCGCTGGTACCTAAAGACGACCCTACGGTGCTGTTTACCCCTGCGGGGATGAATCAATTTAAAAAAGAGTTTTTAGGGTTTGATTCCGGATTTCCCCGCGCCGCTACCTGCCAGAGATGCCTGCGCACAGATGACCTGATTAAAGTCGGTAAAACTTCCGGCCACCATACTTTTTTTGAAATGCTGGGGAATTTTTCCTTCGGGGATTATTTTAAGAAAGAGGCGATTAACTGGGCCTGGGAATTTTTGACGGAAGTGCTGAAAATCGATAAGGCTAAGTTTTGGGTTTCAGTCTATAAGGACGATGAGGAAACTTATAAGCTTTGGAACGAAACAATAAAAATTCCCTCTAAAAGGATTGTCAAGCTTGGAGACAAGGAAAACTTCTGGCCTTCTGAGGCAAAAGAAAAAGGCCCAAACGGTCCCTGCGGTCCGTGTTCGGAGATATTTTTTGATCAGGGCAGCGGTACCGGCTGTAAATCTAAAGATTGCTCTCTTTCATGCGGATGTGGAAGGTTTATGGAAGTTTGGAATCTAGTTTTTACCCAATTTAACCGTAAAGAAGGCGGGAAGCTTGAGTCGCTGCCGAATAAGAACATTGATACTGGTATGGGCTTGGAAAGGCTCGCCGCGGTAATGCAGGGCGTAAGCAGTAATTTTGAAACCGATTTATTTACCCCAATTATATCGGAGATTAATAATGGGAGTAAGAATGAAGCTGGGGATAATAAACCCCTAATTTACGCGATTGCCGACCATATACGCGCAGTGACGTTTTCTATCTATGACGGAGTTTTGCCTTCAAATGAGGGCAGGGGCTATATTGTTCGTAAATTAGTAAGAAAAAGCGTTTTACATTTAAGGTCATTGGGCATTAGTCAGCCGTATTTGTTTAAGCTTGTTGTCCCAGTTGCGCTGGTTATGAAGCCGTTTTACCCGGATTTAATGGTGCGCAAAGAGAATATTGCCGAAATAATTTTGTCTGAAGAAAGGTCATTCATAAATACCCTTAATTCAAGCGATACGTTATTAAAAGAAAAATTCCAGGGTTTTTTGAAGGTTCAGAACCCTGAGGAAGTCGGCAGGATAACCTTTCAGTTCCATGATACCTACGGTATGCCTTTAGAGCTTACACAAGGCTGGCTTGAGATGCGGGGGATAAAGATTTCCATGCAGGCTTTTAATGATGAGCTCAACCGGCAAAAAGAGCGTTCAAAACTGCAAAGTTCCATGAAGGGTGACGTCTTCAGCGCTCAACTTGATTATGGGGTAAAAGAGACGAGATTTTTGGGTTATAAGGAGTCACAGGCCAAGGCGAAGGTTATTAAGATTATGAAAGGCAATGAACCGGCCAAAAAAATATCCAAAGGCGAAGAAGGCCTGATAATCCTTGATAAAACTACTTTTTACGCGGAAAGAGGAGGGCAGGTCGGGGATAAGGGACAAATCGTAAAGGGAAAAAATATTTTTGAAGTCTCGGATACGCGCAGGTCCGGCAACGTAACTTTACATATAGGTAAAGTTAAGACGGGTAGTTTCAAGACCGGCGATGAGGCAACGGCGAAAATTGATATTGCCCTGCGCGTGGCTATTGAACGCAATCATACGGCAACGCACCTCTTGCAGGCGGCATTAAGAAAAGTTTTGGGGCCGCACGTCCAGCAACAGGGCTCATTAGTGGCGCAAGGGCGCCTGCGTTTTGATTTCTCGCATTTTAAAGATATAACTAATGAAGAGATCAACCACATTGAAGAATTCGTAAACAAGGCAATTTTGGAGAATTTGCCCGTGGAGAAGAAAGAGAAAAGCCTGCAGGAAGCAAAGAAATCCGGGGCTTTGGCATTCTTCGGCGAAAAATATGAAGGTAAAGTGCGTGTTGTTTCCATAATGAATACTTCCATGGAACTTTGCGGAGGCACGCATCTTGACTCAACCGGCTCAATAGGGTTATTTAAGATTATTCATGAAGGTTCTGTTTCTAGTGGGGTACGTAGGATTGAAGCGGTGACTGGAGCTTTTGCTTATAAGGCGGTCAAAGAAGAGGAAGGGATGATTTCTGAATTGGGCGCCATATTGAATACTCCTAAAGATAAAATCGTGCAGGAAGTAGAAAAAAGAAGCGTTCGGCTTAAAGAGCTGGAGAAAGAACTAAATATGCGTAGGATGGAACTGTTGAAAGATAGCTGCGATGAGCTGGTCGCTAATGCGGAAATTGTTAACGGCACAAAAGTAATTTTGAAAGTGTTTGAAGGTCTTGATATGAATTTATTAAGGAAGAACGTAGACTTACTTAAGGAAAAAGCTATCAGTTCAGTGGTAGGTCTTGGTTCCAGTATCGAAGGAAGGGCGCTCTTGGTTGTAGGAGTAACTCCTGACCTTTGCGCAAAAGGCTTGGATGCCACAAAGCTTATCCGTTCAATATCAGGGTTAATCGGCGGAAGCGGAGGAGGCAGGAGCGACTTTGCTCAGGCCGGAGGCAATAACCCGGGCAATTTAAAACAAGCATTAGAGGAGTTAAAAAGTAAATTATGAAAATAATACGGCCGAATAATGTGGGCTTAGAAAAAATTTACAGCCGTGGTTTCAATAAGCAGAAAAGAATTGAAGAGAGTGTAAAGAAGATTATTGAAGACGTGCGCATTTTCGGGGACGACGCGCTCATAAAATACACAAAAAAATTTGACGGCGTGAAATTGTCCATCCGGCAATTAAGAGTATCTGAAATAGACATAAGCGGCGCCTATCAGAACATCAGCCCAAATTTCGTCTCTTCGTTAAAAATAATCATTGAAAACGTAAATAGGTTTTACCGCAAGGGCCTAAGAAAGTCATGGCGCATCAAAGACTCGGACGGTGCGGTGTTGGGCGAGAACCTTAAGCCCCTTGAACGGGTAGGCATTTATATCCCGGCAGGGACTGCTCCTCTTGTTTCAACCGTTTATATGACCGTCCTGCCGGCAAAAATCGCGCAGGTAAAGGAAATAGTCTTGATCAGCCCGCCGGACAAAAACGGTCTAATTAACCCACACATTTTAGTGGTTGCCGATTTATTGAAAGTGCACGAGATATACCGCGTCGGCGGGGCGCAAGGCATAGCTGCCTTGGCTTACGGGACTAAAACCATTAAGTGCGTAGATAAGATTGTCGGGCCGGGGAATGTCTATGTGAGCGAAGCAAAGAGGCAGGTTTTCGGGCAGGTAGATATTGATATGATTGCCGGGCCCACGGAACTAGTTATCATTGCTAATTGTTTTTCCGACCCTAAATTCATCGCTGCGGATTTGAAAGCGCAGGCAGAACATTCAAAAGGCCTGGCAATTTTAATCACTAACTCTAAAAAGCTGGCTAAAGAAGTAAAGACCCTTCTGCCTGATGATAAGGGGATGATAATTTTAACTAAAAACCTGGAGGAAGCTGCCAATATCTCCAATAGGATCGCCCCTGAACACCTTGAGATACTGGTTAAGAACCCGCAAAAGCTGCTGAAGCTTATACGTAATGCCGGAGCAATATTCTTAGGGCCTTATAGCCCTACGGCAATAGGGGACTATGTGGCGGGTCCGAGTCATGTTTTACCGACAGCCGGCACAGCGAGGTTCTTCTCGGGATTATCAGTGTGCGATTTTATAAAAAGTAACCACATTATCGGATATTCAAAGCGGGCACTTGAGAAAATCAAGGATCCGCTTGAAAAGATTGCTGGTATAGAAGGCTTAAGCAAACATTTGGATTCAGTCAAAATAAGATTTATTTAGGAGAAAAAAATGCGCGAGGCGTCATTTAACAGGGTAAGCAAGGAAACGGATATAACTATCAAGCTTAATATTGACGGCGCAGGCGAAACGAATATTAGCTGCGGAATAGGATTGTTAGACCATATGCTGGAGCTGTTTGCTTTTTGGGGGCATTTTGACCTTGATATACTGACGAATAAAGCTGACCTGAACGTGGATATTCATCATACCAACGAAGATTTAGGTATTGTATTGGGAGCGGCTTTTAAGAAAGCATTGGGAGATAAGACGGGTATCAGGAGGATTGGTTCGGCATCAGCGCCAATGGAAGATGTAACCGCCCACGTAACCGTGGATATCTCTGGAAGGCCGTCGTATAAAATGATTATTAATCAGATTGGGTATAATCTCCCGAGCGAGCCGAGTGGTTACGATTTTAGAAATGCCGAGCATTTTTTCGAAGCTTTTGCCAAGCAGTTAGGGATGAACCTCAACATAAATTTAGATAATCCAAATCGGGATTTACACGCTACTTTAGAGCCTATTTTTAAGGCTTTGGGTATTGCTTTGGACCAGGCGACTCAAATTGACCCTCGCCGCAAAGGCATTCCGTCCACTAAAGGTGTGATTGACTAATGATCGCTATTATAGATTACGGAATGGGCAATATTCACAGCGTTAATAAAGCACTGCAGCTGCTTGGCGCACAAACTAAGACCACTAATAACTCCAAGGAAATTGCGGCAGCTGATAAAGCGGTTTTGCCCGGGGTAGGCGCATTTGACGACGCTGTGCTTGAGCTTGAAAAGCAGGGGCTTATTAAGGTAATAAATGAATTTGTGAAGAGCGGGAAACCACTGCTTGGGATTTGCCTAGGGATGCAGTTATTCTTTGAAGAAAGCGAAGAGGCAAAAAGTAAAAGAGGTTTAGGCTTAATAAAAGGTTCTGTTAAACGTTTTTCGCATAAATATAACCTTAAAGTCCCGCATATGGGATGGAACCAGATAAAGGTTACCAATAAAACGTGCCCTTTATTTAAGAGCATCAATGATGTTACTTTTGTCTATTTTTGTCATTCTTATTACCCTGTGCCGAAGGAACAGTCTGTTACCGCGGCAACCTGTAATTATGGTAATGAGTTTGTTGCTGCCGTAGCTAAAGATAATTTGTACGGTGTGCAGTTTCATCCTGAAAAAAGCCAAAAAACCGGTTTAAATATTCTGGAAGGTTTTGTCAAATTATGTTAATTATTCCGGCAATTGATTTAAAGGATGGCTGTGTGGTTAGGTATGTTCAGGGGGCGCGCGAGAAAAAAATTTATTCAAAAGACCCGCTTAAAACCGCAAAACACTGGGTAAAGCAGGGTACGCAGTTATTACATTTAGTTGACCTTGACGGCGCATTTACAGGTATTCCTAAGAACATAGATATCGTTAAAATGATAGTTAAAAATATCTCCGTTCCGGTTGAGTTTGGCGGCGGGGTGAGAAAACTAGATACCATAAACACCCTGCTTGGTTTTGGAGTCAAGCGCGTGGTCCTAGGGACCAAAGCGGTTTCAGACGAAAATTTTCTAAAAAAAGTTTATAAAAACTTTAAAGATAGAATAATAGTCAGTATAGATGCTAAAGACGGCATAGTTATGACTGAAGGCTGGAGAAATGAAGGAAAAAAGACAGATGTATTGAGTTTTGCCGCCTATTTAAAGGATATCGGGTTTAAGCAGGTTATTTATACAGATACCTTAAAAGACGGGACTTTATCCGGCCCGAATATAAAAAGCATCAAAGAACTTTTGAAAGAGACGAATTTAAAAGTGATTGCTTCCGGTGGCATATCTTCGCTTGATGACATATTGAAGCTTAAGAGAATCGAAAAGTCGGGAGTGATCGGAGTTATTATTGGCAAGGCTTTGTATGAAGGCAAATTTACGCTTTCGCAGGCCATAAAATTATAAAATAAGGAGGGAACATGGTTAAGAGGTTAGCAGTTTTGGCGGTTGGATTTATGTTTTTGTTGAACCTATCAGGGTGTGCAACAGGAAAACGTAAACAAAAGGAGTTAGAAATCCAGGGGTTAAGGAATCAAGTTTCGGTCTTAGAGTCGCAGGTTCAGTCTAAAGATGAAGAGTTGAATGCTTTAAAAGAGCAGTTAGGGAGAGAGAGCGAACAAAGAGTGGTAAAGCAAGCAGTTCCCGTTAAAAAAACAGTAAAGAATAAAGGTTATGTTACGAAAAAAATGCGTTCTAGGGATATGGAAATCCAGATAGCTTTGAGGAATGCAGGCTTTGACCCAGGAATCATTAGCGGAGTAATCAGCAAACAGACAATAATAGCAATCAAGTAGTTTCAGAAAGCAAATAATTTAAAGGTCACCGGCCAAGTAAATAAGAAGACTTGGAAGCTCTTAAGGCCGTATCTGAAAAAAGACAGGAGATTAAAGACGGAAAAGCTGAAGTAGCGTCGTTATCTTGAAATATGTTAGCTAAAAGAATAATACCCTGCCTTGATATAAAGGACAGCCGTGTGGTCAAGGGTGTTAAATTCCTAGGGCTTAAAGATGCCGGCAGCCCGGTTGAGGTGGCAGCAGCTTATGATACTCAAGGCGCAGACGAACTGGTTTTTCTTGACATTACCGCCAGCTTTGAAAACCGCAAGACTTTAGTCAGTCTGGTTGAAGAAATCGCCAAAAATATTTTTATGCCTTTTACTGTAGGAGGAGGCATAGGGGATACCGCTGATATCCGCGCGCTGTTGAACGCCGGAGCGGAAAAAGTCTCCATAAATACTCAAGCGGTAAAGTCGCCTACTTTAATCAGTGAATCGGCTAAACGTTTCGGCAGCCAATGTATAGTGGTGGCGATTGACGCGAAAAAAACAAGCGAGAGGTGGGAGGTTTACATTAACGGCGGCAGGACGCCTACCGGGCTTGATGCAATTGAGTGGGCGCGCAAGGCTGCCAAACTCGGAGCAGGAGAGATTTTACTGACGAGCATGGATTATGACGGGACTAAGAACGGCTTTGATCTTGCCTTAACCGGCGCAGTAACAAGCGCTGTTAAAGTGCCGGTAATTGCTTCGGGCGGCGCAGGAAAATTAGCAGATTTCTACGAGGTTTTTACCAAGGCGGATGCGGATGCTGGGTTAGCCGCGTCTATATTCCATTATCAGGAGTTTACCATAAAGCAGGTAAAAGAATACCTGAGAGAAAGAGGGGTCCGCGTAAGGTTATGAGAAAGTTTAGATTAGGTGATTTAAAATTTGACAAAGCCGGCTTAATCCCGGCGATTATACAGGATTATAAGACAAGCAAAGTCCTTATGCTAGCCTTTATGAATAAAGAATCCCTGCGCCGCACGCTAAAGTCAGGCAAGACTTGTTTCTGGTCACGCTCAAGGAAAGAGTACTGGGTTAAAGGGATGACTTCAGGTAATTTCCAGTTCGTAAAGTCCGTTTTTTATGACTGTGACCTTGATACACTTTTGATTAAAGTACGGCAGGTGGGAGCGGCCTGCCATACCGGTAACCGTTCGTGTTTTTATCGTAAAATATAATGTTTACTCCAGGTTTTGAAGAATTTAAAAAGTTAGCCAAAAAAGGCAATGTGATACCGGTTTACAAGGAGATTAACGTTGACCTTGATACGCCGGTTTCCACCTTCTTAAAACTTAAAAAAAGCGATTACGCGTTCCTTCTTGAGTCTGTGGAAGGAGGAGAGAAGATTGCCCGTTATTCATTTTTGGGAAGCAACCCCTCTATGATATTCAGCAGCAAGGCAAGCAATATTCAGGTTATTTACCCTAAAAAAAATATCAAAGATTGTTTTATTACCCGCTCTACTCCTTTGGATGAATTAAAAAAAATAATGCAGGATTTTAAGAGCGTATCGGTCAAAGGCCTGCCGCGTTTTTACGGCGGTTTAGTCGGCTATATCGGTTATGATATGGTCAGATTCTTTGAAGAGATACCGGATAAAAACCCCGATGATTTAAGGCTCGCAGATTCGGTTTTTCTCTTAACTGATACAATTCTGATTTTTGACCACGTTAATCACCTTATAAAAATAGTAAGCAATGTTTTCCTTCCTCAAGGCAAGAATTCTTCAGCTCCGTCATTAAAAAAATACTATAACCGGGCCCTGAAAAAAATTGAAGAAATAGAAAGTGATTTTAATAAGCCGCAGGTCTCTCCTTATCTTGAAAACAGCGGGGTTACGCGTAAGCACGTAGTTGAATCAAATTTTACCCGAGAAGAGTTTATGAATATTGTTTCCCGGGCAAAAGAATATATCAGGAAGGGGGATATTATTCAGGTTGTCTTATCGCAGCGTTTTCAGATAAAGTCCGGCAAGAAGGCTTTTGATATTTTTCGGTCATTGCGCAGCCTGAACCCTTCACCATATATGTATTTTCTTAAATTAAAGGATATTGAAATCGTGGGTTCTTCTCCTGAAATGCTGGTAAGATGCGAAGACGGCTTAATCCAGACCCGGCCGATAGCCGGAACCCGGCCGCGAGGCAAGAATGAAACAGAGGATGCCCGGCTTTCCGAAGAACTCTTAAAAGACAAGAAAGAACGCGCCGAACACCTTATGCTGGTGGATTTGGGCAGGAATGATTTAGGCAGGGTTTCCCAAACCGGGAAGGTAGAGGTCAGCGAATTTATGGCTGTTGAGAAATATTCCCATGTTATGCATCTGGTCAGCGAGGTTAGGGGAAGGCTTGACAATAAGAAGTATGACGTATATGATGTTTTAAAATCCGCATTCCCCGCCGGCACCCTTAGCGGCAGCCCCAAAATCCGGGCAATGGAAATAATAGATGAGTTGGAGAACGTCAAACGCGGCCCTTATGGGGGAGCCATAGGGTATTTTAGTTTTTCTCACAATATGGATACTTGTATTACGATAAGGACAATTGTGATTAAGGGCAATACGGCATACGTACAGGCCGGGGCAGGCATCGTAGCGGATTCTCTGCCGGAAAGAGAATATCAGGAAACAGTGAATAAAGCAAAGGCGTTAATTGAAGCAATAACTGGGAGGTAAAACAATGGCAGTGCATATTCGTTTAAGAAGGATAGGAAAAAACCCGAGAGGTAAGCCGCATTTCAGGGTAACTGTTTTTGATGAAAGGAAAGGCCGGGACAGTAGGTTTTTGGAGGAGCTTGGATATTATAACCCGGTGACAGGCAAAGCTGAAATAAAAAAAGAGAAGCTTCAGGCTTGGGTTAAAAACGGCGCCCAGCTTTCCGCGACGGTAAAAAGTTTATTAAAAAAACAAGAAAAGGGGGGTAAGTAAAAATGCCTCAGGCGCAAGCAGGTAATCCTTTGATGAATCTTTTTCCTTTAGTTATCATTTTTGTGATCTTTTACTTTATGTTGATACGCCCGCAGAAGACAAGAGAAAAAGAGCATCAAAAAATGTTAAATAACCTGAATAAAAACGATGATGTAGTGACAACCGGTGGCGTCCACGGAACTATCGTTAATGTAAAAGATAAAACGATAATTCTAAGAATCGATGAGAACGTCAAGATTGAGATCGAAAAAAGCTCTATTGCTTATGTGAAAAAACCGCAAGGTGCGGTCGCTTCTTAAGGAGAAATCAAATAAAATGGAGAGAAAAGTAGCTTTTAAATCGCTGTTGATTCTAGTAGTTCTGGGCATATCTGTTTATTTTGCCTTTCCTCTGGAAAAAAGAATAAATTTAGGGCTTGACCTAAGAGGAGGTATGCATCTTTTGATGAAAGTTGATACTACGCAGCTATCCGGGCAGGCAAAAGCCGATGCCTGTGACCGCGCAGTTGAGGTTATCCGCAACCGCATTGATCAGTTTGGAGTAAGGGAAACTTCAATTCAGAAGCAGGGTGAGGATGAAATAGTAATTCAGCTTCCTGGAGTTACGGACAGGACGCGGGCAATAGATGTTATCGGTAAAACAGCGATTTTAGAGTTTAAACTCGTCTCTACAGATACAGATAAATTAAAGCAGGCGCTTGCCGGAAGTGTTCCTGAAGGTTATGAATTAAAATATTCCGAAGATAACAGCGAGCCGCTTTTATTGGAAAAACAAACGGTTCTGGCAGGAGATTCTCTTACCAACGCGCAGGTAAATTTTAGTCAAAGCCAGTTTAACGAACCGGTAGTTTCTCTACAATTCAATGCGGAGGGCGCTAAGAAATTTGCTGAAGTTACGGCAGCTAATGTAGGAAGAAGACTGGCAATAGTCTTGGATGGTAAAGTTCAGTCAGCCCCCAATATCAGGGAGGCTATACCTTCAGGCCAGGCAGTCATAAGCGGTCGTTTTTCAGTTGAGCAGGCGCAGGACCTTGCGTTGATTCTAAGGGTAGGCGCTTTGCCAGCTCCTATGCATATTGAGGAAGAAAGGACTATTGGTCCGCTTCTGGGGCAGGATTCCATAAATAAGGGTGTTAAAGCTGCAGTTATAGGTAGTATATTTGTTATTCTTTTTATGGGAGTATACTATTTATTGGCTGGTTTCATAAGCGATATAGCGCTTATAATTAACTTATTTATGATCCTTGGAGGTTTAGGTATTTTGCCTTTTGTTTTTCCCGGAATCTCGGCAACGTTAACCCTGCCGGGTATCGCAGGTATAGTATTGTCTTTAGGTATGGCCGTTGATGCGAATGTTCTTATTAATGAAAGAATAAGGGAAGAGTTAGCTGCGGGAAAGACTTTGCGTATAGCTATAAATAATGGATATCATAGGGCATTTAGTGCTATCCTTGACTCCCACATGACTAATTTGATAGCGGCTTTCTTGATGTTCCAGTTTGGAACAGGCCCAATAAGAGGTTTTGCTGTAACCTTAACTATCGGCTTAATCTCTAGTCTCTTTACTTCAATAGTCGTAACGCATACGATATTTGAGATTCTATTAAATCTTGGATGGCTGAAGAATTCTTTGCCCATGCTTCATCTTATAGGCAAGACAAGTTTTGATTTTATCGGGAAGAAGAAAATATTTTATACTCTTTCCATTATTATGATTGCTGTCAGCTGTTTTGCTTATTTTAACAAAGGTAAATATGCTTACGGGATTGATTTTTCAGGAGGGGAACTGCAAGAATATAATTTTAAAACTCCTCCACCTATCGATAAAGTGCGTGAAGTCGTAAAAGAAGCCGGACTTCAGGATGCATCTATACAGCAATTTAGCGATAATCCCCATATAGTACTTATCAGATCATTAGATGATAGAAGTAAGATATTGACTGAAAAACTTAATGCTGCTTTTCCTGGAGATAATGTTGAAATCCGTAGGATAGAGCGTGTTGGTCCAATAGCTGGAAAAGAGCTTAAAACTAAAGCGATTTATGCTGTTATATGGTCGATGGTTGGTATTTTGATCTATATTGCTTTTAGATTTAAACATTTTAATTTTGCTTTGGCCGGTATTGTCAGTTTACTTCACGATGTAGTGGTCGCACTAGGCTTCCTTCTCGTAACAGGAAGGCAGCTGGATCTTTTGAGTATTACCGCCTTTTTGACTATTGCTGGTTATTCTATCAGCGATACTATCATTATTTATGATCGAGTAAGGGAAAACAATAAGCTTTATAGAAAACTTTCGCTTATTGAGTTAATTAATTTAAGTGTTAATCAGACATTAGGCCGGACAATCCTTACGACGACAACCACATTATTGACGGTTCTTGGAATATTACTTTTTGGTGGAGCTGTACTGAGTAATTTCGCGGCAGTACTTTTTGTGGGTTTTGTATCAGGTGTTTATTCGACTGTTTATATCGCATCTCCTTTAGTGATTGCTTGGTCCCGCAAAACTGCAAAATAGATTGGTCAAGGGAAGGGGTATCTTATGTTTAAGTCTTTAAAAATATACCCCGGATTAAATATTGACCTACAAATATTAACTTCCACTCTTGTCGATTACGGTTATAAAAGGCAAGATAATGTTTTAGAAGAAGGTGATTTTGCCCGTCGTGGCGATATCATTGATGTTTTTCCTTCCTTTTTTGAATTACCAATCCGTATCGATCTAAAAAACGATAAGATTTCTTATATAAAAACTTTTAATCCCGATGACGGTTCTCCCTTATGGACTCATAATATAGCCATTATCCTACCGATTAAAAAAGCTGTTACAAAAACTGTAGCTTTTAGCGAAGAATTCCCGCTTTCTAGCTTTGTTGAGTTAAAAACAGGCGATTATGTGGTGCATAACCAGTATGGGATAGGTAAATTCTTAGGTCTGCAGCGGATTAAGATTCAGGGAAAAAACAAAGACCATCTGGCTATTGAGTATGAACGGGGAGAAAAATTATATGTCCCTGTTGAATCAATGCATCTTGTACAGAAGTATATCGCTTTCCATGTACGTAAACCGAAACTCCACCGTTTAGGAAGCAGAGAGTGGCAGAGGGTCAAAGAAAAGGCAAGGATTGGGATACAGAAGCTTGCCTGGGAACTTTTGAGCTTACAGGCCATGCGTATGAGTTCCGGAGGATTTGTATTTTCTCCCGATACCGCATGGCAGGAAGAATTTGAGCGGACTTTCCCTTATAAGGAAACCCCTGATCAGATTAAGGCAACGCAGGAGGTAAAGCGCGATATGCAGGAGTCTAAGCCGATGGATAGGCTCTTATGTGGTGATGTCGGATACGGCAAGACCGAAGTGGCTATGCGCGCGGCTTTTAAGGCAGTGATGGATAATAAACAGGTGGCCTATCTCGTGCCAACAACAATACTCGCCGAACAGCATTTCCAGAATTTCAGTTCTCGGCTTAAAAACTTTCCCGTAAACGTTCAGATGCTCTGTCGTTTCAATACGAAATTAGAGCAAAGAGTTATTATAGAAGGCATAAAGTCAGGTACCGTTGATATAGTAATCGGTACGCACCGCCTGTTGTCAGAAGACGTCAGCTTTAAACATTTGGGGATTGTAATTATTGATGAAGAACAGCGGTTCGGGGTAAAACATAAAGAACGGTTTAAGAAATTAAGACTTTCAACGGATGTCCTGACCCTGACCGCTACGCCTATTCCTCGTACGCTTTATATGAGTTTAATGGGAGGTAAAGACCTTTCAGTTATTAATACGCCGCCGCAAAATAGGTTGCCTATTAAGACCGTTATGGTAGAATATGACTCTGACCTTATCCGGCAGGCAATCGTCAGGGAGCTTAACCGCCGGGGACAGGTGTTCTTTTTGCATAATCGTGTTGAGGATATTGAAGAAGTAAAAGAGAAGCTCTCAAAGATATTACCGCAGGGTATACGGCTAGCTGTGGCTCACGGCCAAATGCACCCCAAAGAGCTGGAAACAATAATGTCGGAGTTCTTAAAAGGCAATATTGACTGCCTTGTCTGTACTATGATTATTGAATCTGGCATAGATATCCCTAATGTAAATACGATAATCGTCAATAATGCGCAGAGTTTCGGCCTTTCCGATATGCACCAATTGCGCGGGAGGGTAGGCAGGTTTGACAGAACAGCCTACGCTTATTTTATGGTGCCTAAGAAAGAAGCGCTTGATGTTGATGCGCGGAAAAGACTGGAGGCAATTCAGGAGCACTCCCAGCTTGGCTCGGGGTTCAATATTGCTATGGAGGATTTGGAGATACGTGGAGCGGGTAATCTATTAGGGATAGAACAGCACGGTTTCATTACGGCAGTAGGTTTTGACCTTTATTGCAGGTTATTGAGAGAAGCAATTTCAACCTTTAAGAAAACAGGAGTTTTAAATGTGTAAGTTTATCAGGTTTTTTTTGTTTTTGACTCTTATTACCAGTTGCCATTTACTAGTTACTAGTGACGAATGTCACGCTCAAGACCAAATCATAGCTGTGGTGAATAACACTGTAATCACGCGCAAAGATTTAAGCGATTTTCTTAATTTTATGCGTATCCAATTTTCCCAACAGTATAAAGGAGAAGAACTTAAAGTTAAGCTTGAGGACGCCAAAAAAGGTTTGCTTGATAAGCTTATTGAAGACCGGTTAATCCTGCAGGAAGCTAAGAAAGAAAATATTATAGCCGATGAAAACAGGGTAAAGGTAAAGATGAATGAAATTCGTAAACACTATAGTTCGGATATAGAGTTTCAGAAGGATTTAGGTCGGCAGGGGCTGGTGCCAGCGGATATTGAAAATAAGATCAGGGAACAGATGCTTATGTATAATATAATCGACTCCAAAGTAAGAAACAAGGTTATCGTCAGGCCCGATGAGGTTACTCAATTTTATGATTCCAAGGGTAATGATGTCATGACCCCGGAATTATATCAGGTTACCTTCGTGAGTCTAGAAAATGAAGATTTAGCGCAGGCGTTTTCTTATAACTGGAGGGAGGGCCAAAAGCTTGAGGATTTACTGAGTAGGTACCCGGCAACGGTAAATAGGCTCGAAGCGGCAAAGGGTGAAAATTTAAGGAAAGATATAGAAGAGCAGGTATTTAAGCTCGGAATAGGTGAAATATCCAAGCCGGTAAAGATTGACGAGCAGTTTTATATTTTTAAGCTGGATAACATAGTTGCATCCAGAAAACCAGCGCTATTCGAGGTGCAGGATAAAATCAAAGAAATTATATTTCAGACGAAAATGCAGCAGGAACTTACCAAGTGGGTGGATGAACTCAAAAATAAGTCCTACATTAAAGTCCTCCAAAATTAGAGTCGGTATTACGTTAGGAGACCCTTCCGGTATCAGCTCGGCGATAATCTCGAAAGCCTTAAAACAGCTGAAATCCTTTGCCCGGTTTACTGTTATAGGCAGCTTTGTCCCGTTTCAAAGACATAAACTGAAACTGCCTGCAGCTAATTTCATTGATTTAGGTAATATAGACAGTAATCGTTTTTCATTCGGCAGGATTACTCCCGAATATGGAAAAGCTTCTATTGAATACCTTAATAAGGCGCTTGAACTCATAAAGCGGAATACGTTTGATTGTCTTGTTACTTTACCCGTATCCAAAGAAGCAGTTAATTTGTCCGGCCTTAAATTCAGCGGCCATACGGAATATCTGACAGAAGCCTGTGCAGTAAAAGATACGGTGATGATGCTTTTAAACCGGGAACTGAAATTCAGCCTTGTCACCCGGCATATCCCCTTAAAAGAGGTAGCGAAAAAATTGAATAAGCGCGATTTAGAAAATAATATCCTCATGGTCATTGAATCTTTAAGAGAATTATTCCGGGTCAAAAAACCGCGGATCGTCGTTTGCGGGCTTAATCCCCATGCTTCGGATAACGGCGTAATTGGCGACGAAGAGAACCAAGTAATTATTCCGGCATTAAAAAAGATAAGGCATAAGACCTTCATTAAAGGTCCTGTGTCAGCGGATATAGCAGTAGCTTTGGCTAAAAATAAGAAATATGACTGCGTGATCGCAATGTATCATGACCAGGCGCTCATCCCGCTAAAGCTCACTTCATTTGAAACAGGGGTAAATTTAACGCTTGGCTTGCCGTTTGTGCGCACTTCTCCTTTACATGGAACTGCTTTTGATATTGCATCTCAATTCGACAAAGCCGACCCTCGTTCCCTTATCGCTGCCATAAAACTTGCCGTAGAATGCACATTAAACCGAAAAAGAGCTTAGGCCAGAATTTTTTAGTTGACCGTAATATCAGGGAAAAGATAGTAAACTCCTGCGGTTTACGAGCTGATGATATTGTTCTTGAAATAGGTGCAGGAAGAGGAGAATTAACGCGCCTAATCGCGGAGAAAGTAAAGTCGGTTTATACACTGGAGATAGACAAGAGACTCTATGTCAATTTGGCTTTAGAGTTCAAAGACCGCAGTAACATTAAATTCATCAACGCAGATATATTAAGATTCGATTTATCTAAGATAAAGATAGGAAACAGTAAGCTTAAAGTCATAGGGAATATTCCATATTATATTTCAAGCCCCATAATTGAACACCTGTTTAAATATAAAAAAATAATAAGCGATATTTTCTTGACTGTCCAAAAAGAATTTGCCGAGAGAGCGAACTCTTTACCGGGCACGAAAAAATACGGGTCATTCAGCTGTTTCGTATGGTATTACAGCTGCCCGGAAATATTATTTAATATAAGTAAAAACTGTTTCCGACCCCAGCCGAAAGTAGACTCCGCATTTTTACATTTATCAATGAGGGAAGCTGTCCTTGTGAAGGCTGATGACGAAAATGCGTTATTTAAGATTATAAGGGCGGCATTCAATAAGAGGAGAAAGACCTTAAGGAATAGCCTGGAGGGAGTAGTAGGGGAGAGTCCGCTTAATGAGTTTTTCACAAGGAAGAAGCTCGATAAAAATACGCGGCCGGAACAGCTTAGCCTTGAAGACTTTGTGGATATCTTGCATTTTCACAAAGAACCCCTGAACCGATGTTAACCCTTTAGGTTAGACAGGTCGCTAAATCATTAAAAAGTACTTGACAACTCTCGGTTTATAGTGTATATTTTTTCATCTATCTAATTCCCTAATAGATATATTATATTAATAGTAGGTTAGAAAAGAATTCTTAATAAGAATTTTTTAATGGTGGATAGTTTTTTGTTCGCTAAACTTCGCTCTAATCGACGGAGCAGGCTCATATTGCTGGAGTAGCTCAGTTGGTAGAGCACGTCCTTGGTAAGGACGGGGTCACGGGCTCGATTCCCGTCTCCAGCTTATAAAATTTATGCGAGAAATAATTACTTTAGAGTGTACGGTTTGCAAGAATAGAAATTACACGACGACTAAAAATAAAAAGTTACATCAGGACAGGTTGGAAATGAGCAAGTTTTGCAGGTCCTGCCGTAAGCATTCCCCTCATAAGGAAATTAAGTAGTTAGCCGGAAAACTAAAATAGGGGCGTCGGTTAATGGCAAACCAACGGTCTCCAAAACCGTGACTGCAGGTTCAAGTCCTGCCGCTCCTGAAGAAAAAAAATGAACCTAATAGCTAAACCCATAAATTTCATAAAAGAAGTGAAGGCGGAATTAGGTAAGGTAGCATGGTCCACAAGGCAGGAATTGATAAGTTCTACGGCAGTAGTAATAGTGACAACCGTAATCGTGGCAGTTTTTATCGGTATAATTGATCTTCTATTATCAAAATTCTTAAGCCTGTTATTTAAATGACGAAAAGCTGGTATGTTGTCCATACTCAAACCGGTTCTGAAGACAAAGTGAAAACTACCCTGGAGAACAGGATTGTTCACGAGGGAATGGTTGACCTTATTTCCAAGGTGGTTATTCCTACCGAACAGGTTTCCGAAGTCCGCGCGGGAAAGAAAAAGATTTCCCAGAGGAAGTTTTTCCCCGGGTATCTTCTGGTTGAAATGGAGCTTAATGAGAAAAGCTATTTGTTTGTTAAAACCACCTCAGGCGTTACCGGATTCATCGGATTAGGCAAGAAGCCAATGCCCCTGCCCCAAAAAGAAGTAGACAATATCCTAAAGCGAACCGAAGAAACTGCGACAAAACCAAGTCCAAAAATCGTCTTTGAAAAAGGCGAACAAGTACGCGTTATTGAAGGTCCCTTCCTAAATTTTAACGGAACAATTGACGAAATACATCCTGAAAAAGGCAAAATAAAGGTCAGCGTTTCGATTTTCGGCCGCTCAACGCCGGTGGAATTAGAATACTGGCAGGTGGAGAAAGTATAATGGCAAAGAAAATTACCGCCCAGATTAAACTGCATGTGCCGGGAGCCCAGGCAAACCCCGCGCCTCCGGTCGGCCCGGCTTTAGGCCAGCACGGCGTGAATATTATGATGTTCTGCAAGCAATTCAACGAGCAAACAAAGGGCAAAGACGGCCTAGTACTGCCGGTGGTCATTAGCGTTTATGAAGACCGGTCTTTTTCATTTATCATCAAGAGCCCGCCGTCTTCGGTATTATTAAAGCGTGCGGCTAATCTTGCTAAAGCCTCAGGTATAAGCGGCAAGGAAATAATCGGCAAGGTCACAAAGAAACAAATTGAAGAAATTGCCAAACAAAAGATGCAGGACTTAAATACTTCGGATTTGGCAGAAGCGGTTAAAACCATTACAGGCACGGCCCGTAGCATGGGCATAGCGGTGGAAGGTTAAGGATTATGAAAATTCGTAGTAAAAGATATAAAGAGTCGGTTAAGAATCTAGAGGAAGCGGAGAAAGTTTACCCGCTTAAAGAAGCCATCGCTGTCATCAAAAAAATGTCTCCCGCTAAATTTGACGGCTCGGTTGATCTGCATTTTAACTTAAATGTAGACAGTAAGAAGTCGGACCAGATGGTTCGCGGGACAGTTGCCTTGCCGCATGGGACCGGTAAAAAGGTGAGGGTCGCGGTGTTCTGCCGGGGAGAACATGAAAAAGAGGCGAAAGAGGCTCAGGCAGATTACGTGGGGGCAAACGAATTAATAGATAAAGTTGCCGCGGGTTTTCTTGATTTTGATTGCGCTATCGCCACCCCCGACATGATGAAGGATTTAAGCAAATTGGGAAAAGTTTTAGGTCCCCGCGGGCTTATGCCGAGCCCCAAGACAGGTACGGTCACAAACGATATTGCCAAAGCAATAGAGGATGTGAAAAAAGGTAAAGTTGAATTCCGCGTAGATAAGCAGGGAGGGATTCATCTTTCCGTGGGCAAGCTTTCTTTTGACAAAGGCAAGCTTTATGATAATGCCTCGCGGGTGATTGAAGCCATAAATGAGGCCAAGCCGACATCCGTAAAGGGAAAATTTGTACGTAGTTTATCAATCTGCGGTTCAATGAACCCCGGATTAAGGCTGGTTATATAAGATGAAAAAACTTGGATTAATATTTAAGGAAGTTTCTGAAAGCCGCATTAAGGATACCTTAAAAAAATCAAACGCCCTTTTTGTAGTGAAGTATTCCGGCGTAAACAGTCCCGACTTGAGCTCCTTAAGGCAATCCCTTAAGACCTCCGACGCCCGTTTTTTTGTCGTAAAAAACAGCGTGGCTAGGAGAGCGCTGAAAAGTTCAGGCCTTGAGGCGATGATTAAGAGCATTGAAGGCCCCTGCGGTTTAATTTTTATTAAAGAGGAGCCTGTAGGCGCATCAAAGGTATTATGTAATTTCATCAAGGATCATGAGAAACTGAAAGTTGAGGGCGGATATTTACAGGACAGGATTTTAGAGAAGAAGGATATTGAAGCCATGTCCAAGCTGCCTTCAAAAGAAACCTTAAGAGGACAAGTAGTCATGGTTTTGAATTCTCCGATAGCAGGAATAGTTACTACGTTAAACCAGCTATTGGTTAAGTTCGTTATATGTTTGGACCAGATTAAACAAAAAAAGTAAATTAAAAGGAGGAAGTAAAATGGCACAGAACTTAGAAGATATGATTAAGTCAATCGAGAGCATGACGGTATTAGAGCTTTCTGATTTAGTGAAAGCACTCGAAGAGAAGTTTGGTGTTAAGGCGAATATGCCGATGATGGCTGCTCCCGTAGCCGGCGGCGCAGTAGGTGGTGCTCCCGCAGCTGAGGAGAAAAGCACTTTTTCAGTAGTATTGACAAGCGCCGGCACCAATAAGATAGCTGTAATTAAAGAAGTTCGGACTATGACTAGCCTCGGCTTAAAAGAAGCCAAGGATTTGGTGGAGGGTGCGCCTAAAGCAGTTAAGGAGGGCGTTGCCAAGGAAGAAGCCGAAGATATGAAGAAAAAGCTTGAAGCAGTAGGCGCTACTGTTGAATTGAAATAAATCCACATGATAAAGAGAAAAAGTTTCGGTAAGTTAAAAGAGGTCTATGACCTCCCTAACCTTCTGGATGTGCAGTTGGAAGCGTATCACGAATTCCTGCAGATGGATATTCCCTCTGCGCAAAAAGAACGCATAGGCTTGCAGGAAGTTTTTGAGGAGATCTTTCCCATTGAGAGCCTGAATCGTTCTATTAAACTTGAATTTATCAGTTATTCACTAGGAAAGCCAAAATATACCATTTCTGAGTCTAAAAGGCGGGCCTTAAGTTATGCCGCGCCCTTAAAAGCTAAATTCCGTCTGACTACGCCGAAAGAGACAAAAGAACAGGACGCGTATTTCGGCGAGATACCCCTTATGACTGAAACCGGCACCTTTATTATTAATGGCGACGAACGCGTGGTGGTCAGCCAGCTACAGCGCTCACCGGGCGTATCTTTTGAGGAAGAAGACCATCCTACAGGAAAAAAGATATTTTACGGCCGGATCATCCCTTACCGCGGGGCTTGGCTTGAATTTAAATATGACCTTACCGATACGGTACTCGCCTATGTTGACAGGCGCAGGAATTTTCCCGCAACCCAGATTTTAAGGATTCTCGGTTTTTCTACTGACGCCGAAATCATCTCTGCCTTCGGCAAAGAGTATCCAGAGATTACAAATACCTTAAATAAGGATTATACCAAGAATAAAGAAGAAGCTTATCTTGATTTCTACCGTAAGATGCGCCCGACTGAGCCGGTGACAAAGGAAGCGGCTGAAGGATTATTTTATAGATTATTTTTTGATCCTGCCAGATATGATTTAGAAAGAGCAGGCCGTTTTATCTTAAATAGAAAATTAGGTATGGATGTTTCTCTTGAAAAGAGGATTTTAGATTCCGATACCGTAATAAAAGTCATTGAATATCTGATCAGGCTTAAAGAAGGGGTGGGAAAAATAGATGACATTGACCATCTCGGTAACCGCCGCATTAAGACAGTCGGTGAGCTGGTTCAGAATCAGGTAAGAATCGGCTTAAGCCGCGTTGAACGTTCAATCAGGGAGAGGTTAAGCATATTGGGCGAGTTTGATAATCTTAATGTGCATTACCTGATTAACTCCAAGTTATTATCCAATCAAATCCGCGATTTCTTCGGCCGTTCCCAGCTTTCCCAGTTTATGGATCAGGTAAACCCGTTAGCTGAGATGACCCACAAGAGAAGGTTAAGCGCCCTCGGGCCCGGCGGCCTTTCCCGTGAACGCGCAGGTTTTGAAGTAAGAGATATCCATCCGTCGCATTACGGCCGCGTTTGTCCCATTGAAACGCCTGAAGGTCCGAATATCGGCTTGATTGCTTCTTTGAGTTGTTATGCCCGGGTCAACAAGTTAGGATTATTAGAAACACCCTACCGTAAGGTTGAAGACGGAAAGGTTACCCGTAAGATTGAATACCTCACTGCAGACATAGAAGAAGATAAAGTCATTGCGCAGGCAAACGTACCAATAGATTCAGAAGGTTATTTCATTGATAAAGAAGTCTCCTGCCGGTATAAAGATGATTTTCCCAAAGTTCCTGCCAAACAGGTTCAGTATATGGATGTTTCTCCTAAGCAACTGGTTTCTGTCGCCGCGTCCCTTATCCCTTTCTTAGAGCATGACGACGCCAACCGCGCTTTAATGGGTTCAAACATGCAGCGTCAGGGTGTTCCTTTAATGATAACCGAGACTCCTCTTGTGGGAACCCAGATGGAAGAGAAAGTTGCACGGGATTCCGGCACCGTGGTAATTGCCCAGGAATCGGGTAAGGTCACCAATGTGGATGCTTCCTCCATCACCGTAGGAAAAAAGATATACCATTTAATGAAATTTCTGCGCACCAATGCCGATACCTGCTTGAACCAGAGGCCGCTGGTAAAATTGGGCGAGCACGTTGAGAAAGACCAGATCATTGCCGACGGTATCAGCACTAAGGGAGGGGAACTCGCTTTAGGCAAGAACGTTTTAGTCGCATTGATGCCGTGGAGAGGCTATAATTTTGAGGACGCGATTCTAATCAGCGAGAAATTGGTTAAAGACGATACTTTCACTTCCATCCACATAGAAGAATTTGAGACTGAAGCAACTGAAACGCGTTTGGGCAACGAAGAGATTACCCGCGATATTCCCAATGTCAGCGAGGAAGCTTTAAGGAATTTAGAAGATACCGGTATAATCAGTATCGGCTCGGAAGTAGGCTCCGGAGACATATTGGTGGGCAAAATCACTCCCAAGACCGATTCGGAACCGACGCCGGAAGAAAGATTATTGCGCGCAATATTCGGCGAGAAGGCCGGAGACGTGCGGGACACCTCCCTGATTGTTCCTCCGGGAGTTGAAGGCGTGGTTGTAGACGTGCATGTTTTTGCGCGTAAAGACCGCGGCAGGAAATCTAAGGAAGAGAAAACCAAGGAACTCTCAAAGATAAGGGAGTTAAAAGCGTATTATAAACAGGAAATTGAGTTTGTGCAGACGGAAAAGACCGCGCGTTTAGCGCAGGTATTGGGCATTGATAAAAAGAAAGTTGAGAAATACGATTACAGAGAGAATGAAGAAGCCAAGATTTTAGCGGCTTCTTTTGATGAGCAGATTCAGGAATTAATTGCCGAGGAAGAGCAGGAGATTGAGAAGGTAAGGCGCGGCGATGAGCTGCCTGCGGGAGTATTAAAAAGAGTCGTGGTTTACATTGCTACCAAGCGCAGGCTTGCCGAAGGCGATAAGTTAGCCGGAAGACACGGAAATAAGGGCGTGGTCGCCCGTATCGTTCCCGAGCAGGATATGCCGTATCTGCCTGATGGGACACCGGTTGAAGTTGTATTGAACCCGCTGGGTGTACCTTCCCGTATGAACGTGGGGCAAATTCTTGAGTGTCATCTTGGCTGGGCTGTAAAGGCTTTAGGCCTGTCTGTAGGCTGTCCCGTATTTGACGGCGCAACCGAAACTGAAATTAAAGATATGTTAAAGAAGGCCAACCTGCCTGAAGACGGCAAGATTACTTTGTATGACGGGCACACAGGAGAGCCTTTTGACCACAAGATTACTGTCGGCTATATGTATATTATGAAGCTTATCCATCTGGTGGATGAAAAAATCCATGCCCGTTCAATAGGGCCTTATTCTCTGGTTACTCAGCAGCCGTTAGGAGGAAAAGCGCAGTTCGGCGGGCAAAGACTCGGCGAAATGGAAGTCTGGGCTTTGGAAGCCTACGGCGCAGCTTTTACCTTACAGGAAATGCTCACCGTTAAAAGCGACGATGTTTCCGGAAGGACAAGGATATACGAAGCAATAGTTAAGGGTGAGCAGCGGCTTTCCCACGGAACACCCGAATCATTCAACGTGTTAATTAAAGAACTTCAGGGCTTAGGCCTTGATATCAAGACAGAAAAGGCAAAATAATGGAAGAAGTCCTCTCATTCGATAATATTTCAATAAAGATAGCTTCCCCTCAGGTAATCAAATCATGGTCAAAGGGCGAAGTCAGGAAAGCTGAGACCATCAATTACCGCACCTTAAAGCCGGAAAAGGACGGACTTTTCTGCGAAAAGATATTCGGCCCGGTCAGGGACTGGGAATGTAACTGCGGTAAATATAAAGGAATAAAATTCAAAGGTATAACCTGTGACCGCTGCGGGGTCACTGTGGATCGTTCGTCGGTAAGGCGCGAGCGCATGGGCCATATAGAACTGGCGACCCCGGTCACGCACATCTGGTTTTTTAAAGCTGTCCCTTCGCGCATGTCCGCGCTGCTGGATATCGGCTTAAGAGACCTTGAGAAAATAATTTATTATGAAGAGTATGTAGTGGTTGACCCCGGCACGACCCCGATGAAGAAAAGAGAGCTCTTAAGCGAAGAGAAATACCAGGAGGCGCTTGAGAAATACGGGGCTAATTTTAAGGCTAAAATCGGAGCGGAAGCAATAAGGGACCTTTTAAAGGAGCTTGATTTGGATGCGCAGTGCCGTAAACTGCGCCGCGACCTTGAGAAATCAAAAGACGCATTAAATAACCGCAAAGTTTTAAAGTATTTAAAGATTGTTGAAGATTTTAAAAAATCAGGGAATAAACCGGATTGGATGGTCATGGAAATCCTTCCCGTAATTCCTCCTGATTTACGGCCTTTGGTCCCGCTTGACGGAGGCAGGTTCGCTACTTCTGACTTAAACGACCTTTACCGCAGGGTGATTAACCGTAACGCCCGCCTCAGGAAGTTAATGGATTTAAGCGCGCCGGAAATTATCATCCGTAACGAAAAACGTATGCTTCAGGAAGCCGTGGATGCGCTGCTTGATAACGGCAGGCACGGTAAACCGGTAATCGGTGCCAATAACCGGCCGTTGAAATCCCTTTCCGATATGTTAAAAGGAAAACAGGGCCGGTTCAGGCAGAATCTCCTCGGAAAACGCGTTGATTACTCCGGTCGTTCGGTCATCGTTGTCGGCCCCGAATTAAAACTTCATGAATGCGGCCTGCCAAAGCAGATGGCTTTGGAATTATTTGAGCCGTTCATTATCAAAAAACTCAGAGAAAAAGGTTTTGTGCACACCATCAAGGGCGCGCGCAGGATGGTTGAGCGAGGGAAAATTGAAGTTTGGGATATCCTTGATGAAGTAATCAAAGACCATCCGGTATTGTTAAACCGCGCACCCACACTTCACCGTTTGGGTATTCAGGCGTTTCAGCCCCTGCTCATTGAAGGTAAATCCATTAAAATACATCCTTTAGTCTGTACCGCATTTAACGCCGACTTTGACGGAGACCAGATGGCGGTGCACGTTCCGCTGTCTTTGGAATCCCAGCTTGAAGCAAAACTTTTGATGCTCTCCATTAATAATATATTTTCTCCTGCGGACGGCCGGCCTATACTTTCACCCACACAGGATATCATCTTAGGCGTCCATTATATTACCAAAGAAAAGCAGGGCGCAAAAGGGTCGGGGAGGATGTTTTCCTCAAGCGATGAGGTAATTATCGCGTATGACGACAAGAACGTTGATTTACACGCCAGCATTAAATTAAGGGTTAATAATGTTTTTGATTTTGATGAAAAAAAATTCATAGAAGGCAAACAGATAATCACGACTACCGTGGGAAGGGTGATTTTCAATCAGGTATTGCCTCCTGAATTCGGTTTTGTCGATAAGGAACTGAACAAAAGCAGGGTGAGCGAAATTGTGATTAACTGTTATAAAAGATTCGGCCACGCCACGTGCGTGAAGCTGCTTGATGATATCAAAAAAATAGGATTTGAAAATGCTACTTTAGGCGGGATTTCCATAGGTATTGATGACCTGCGGATTCCAACCGAAAAGGGCGAAGTTTTAAAGGAATCAAAAGCAGAAGTTGCCAAGGTTGACGAGCAGTACCGCCGAGGCATCATTACGGACAGCGAGCGTAAATCCAAGGTAATTGATATCTGGACGCACGCAACCGATAAGATTTCCGACCTGCTCTTTAAGAGTATGGAAGTATTCAACCCCATATTTATGATGGCTGATTCGGGCGCGCGCGGTTCGCGCCTTCAGATAAGGCAGTTGGCCGGTATGCGCGGCCTTATGGCAAAGCCTTCGGGAGAAATCATTGAGAGCCCGATTACCGCGAATTTCAGGGAAGGTCTGAATGTTTTGGAATATTTTATATCAACCCACGGCGCGCGTAAGGGCCTTGCGGATACCGCGCTTAAGACCGCGGATGCAGGTTACTTAACCCGCAGGCTTGTTGACGTGGCCCAGGAAGTAATCATCTGCGAAGACGACTGCGGCACCTTAAACGGGATTACCGTCTCGGCCATCGTTGAAGGCGATGAAGAAGTGGTCAGTCTTAAAGACCGTATTGTCGGAAGGGTAGCTCTGGATAACATCGTTGATATTATTACCGACGAAGTGGTTGTTGAGCAGGGTTCTGAAATCAGTGAAGAGAAAGCGGATATGATTGAGAAGCTGGGGATAGAAAAGATAAGGATACGCAGCGTCTTAACATGCGAATCCGGTAAAGGAGCATGCACCAAGTGTTACGGCCGTAACCTTGCGACGGGACGCCTTGTTGAGTTAGGCGAAGCAGTCGGCGTAATTGCGGCGCAGAGCATAGGCGAGCCGGGAACCCAGCTAACTATGAGGACTTTCCATATCGGCGGTACCGCTTCCCGTACAGTAGAGCAGTCGGTAATTAAAGCCAAGAATAAAGGTAATGTAAAATACCATAACCTGAGGGTCACCGAAAAAAATAAAGAATTTGTCGTTTTAAACAGGAACGGCTCAATCAGCATTAACGATAAGCAGGGAAGAGAATTGGAACGTTATACCCTGCTTCAGGGAGCTTTTATTAATATCGCAGACGGCGAAGAAGTAAATAAGGGAGTAGTTTTTGTCAGATGGGATCCCTATACCCTGCCGGTTTTGACCGAAGTCGGGGGAATTGTGAAATATGAAGATTTAAAAGAAAATCTGACCGTGCGCGAAGAGCTGAACCCGGTTACTAAACTTACCGAGCGCGTTGTCGTAGAGCATAAGATAGATTATCATCCTCAGATTATTATTCTGGATGAAGCAAAGGAAGTATCAGGGATTTATCCCATTCCGGTGGGCGCGCATATTCTGGTAAAAGACGGGCAAAAGGTGGGCGCAGGCGACCTTCTAGCGAAGATTCCCCGTTCAGTAGTCAAGACCAGAGATATCACCGGAGGCCTTCCCCGAGTTGCCGAGTTGTTTGAAGCGCGTAGGCCCAAGGACCCGGCGATTATCAGCGAAATTGACGGTTTTGTAGAATTCGGGGAAACCAAAAAAGGCCAAAGGGTGATTATCGTAAGGTCTACTACCGGCATGTCCAGAGAATATGTCATACCTCACGGCAAACACCCCAACGTTTATAAAGGAGATAAGGTTAGCTCAGGCCAGCAGTTGACCGACGGCCCGGTAGTCTTGCAGGATATTCTGAGGGTTTGCGGCGATAAGGTGCTTCAGGAATACCTTGTCAATGAAGTTCAGGAAGTTTACCGGTTGCAGGGCGTACGCATCAACGATAAGCACATCGAAGTCATTATCAGGCAGATGTTAAAGAAGGTAAGGATAGAGGATCCGGGAGATACGGAGTTTCTGGGTACTCAGCAGGTGGATAAATGGAAATTCCAGAGTGAAAACGCGCGCGTAATCAAAAAAGGCGGAAAGCCCGCGCAGGCAACTCCTTTATTGTTGGGTATTACAAAAGCCTCCCTTACTACGGAGAGTTTTATCTCCGCGGCAAGTTTTCAGGAAACAACCCGGGTTTTAACCGAAGCTGCGACAAGCGGAAAACACGATGAGTTATCAGGCTTAAAGGAGAACGTTATAGTCGGGCATCTGATCCCCGCTGGGACCGGTTTCCGTGATCACAGGGACATTGAAGTTGTCAAAGTAACCAAAGAGGAAAAGGAATAAATTATGCCAACGATTCCACAATTAATCAGGTTTGGTAGGATATCCAAAAGGAAAAGGTCAAAGTCACCTGCTTTAAAAGCTTCTCCCCAGCGCAGGGGCGTATGCCTTCAGGTGCGCACCATGACGCCGAAGAAACCCAACTCCGCCTTGCGTAAGATTGCCAGGGTCAGGCTTACAACCGGAATTGAGGTTACTGCGTACATACCCGGAGAAGGGCATAATCTTCAGGAGCACTCAATTGTTTTGGTCAGGGGCGGGCGCGTAAAGGACCTGCCCGGAGTCAGGTATCATATTGTCAGGGGGACGCTGGATGCGGGAGGAGTTAATCAGCGTAAGAAATCCCGCTCTAAATACGGAGCAAAGAGAGCCAAATGAGACGAAGAAAAGCGCAGCAAAAAATAGTTTTACCCGATCCGAAATTTAACAGTGCGATAGTGGCTAAGTTTATTAACATGGTCATGCTTGAAGGAAAGAAATCGCTGGCCGAAAAGATGGTTTACGGCGCATTTGAAATTGTTAAAGTTCAGCTTAATGAACAGGATATAATTAAGGTTTTCAATAAAGCTTTGGATAATGCGCGGCCGCGCTTGGAAGTAAAACCGCGCCGGGTGGGTGGTGCTACTTATCAGGTACCTATCGAAGTAAGGCAGGAGCGTGGGACGTCAATCGCGCTGCGCTGGATAAGGGATTTTGCCAAATCCAAAAAAGGCAGGCCTATGAAAGAAAGTCTTGCTGAAGAAATTATTGCCGCTTATAAGGGCGAAGGTTCGGCTATAAAGAAGCGCGACGACACACATAAGATGGCAGAGAGCAATAAGGCATATGCTCACTTTAGGTGGTAGCTTGAGAAAAATACCGTTAGAAAAAATCAGGAACATCGGGATTATCGCGCATATTGACGCGGGTAAAACCACGACTTCGGAAAGGATCCTTTATTATACAGGCAAGACCTATAAAATAGGCGAAGTCCATGAGGGGACCGCGACAATGGATTGGATGGTGCAGGAGCAGGAAAGGGGAATTACCATTACTGCCGCATGCACAACATGCCATTGGCGCGACATTAATATTAATATTATTGATACTCCCGGCCACGTTGATTTTACCATTGAGGTTGAGAGGTCATTAAAGGTTTTAGACGGCGCGGTGGTGATTTTTTGCGGGGTCGGAGGGGTTGAGCCGCAGTCGGAAACCGTGTGGCGCCAGGCAGACCGTTATGACGTGCCGAGGATCGCTTTTGTGAATAAAATGGACCGCACCGGAAGCAACTTCTTTGAGGCAATCGACCAGATGCATAAAAGGTTAATGGCAAACGCAGCCGCCATTCAGCTGCCGGTAGGCAAGGAAGCAGATTTTGACAGCATTATTGATATAGTTGATAAGAAACTGGTGTATTATAAAGATGATTTGGGTAAAGATTTTGAAGTAAAAGAAATTCCGGGTGAATTCAGCGCTGAAGTGGATAAATACCGTAATATATTAATTGAGAAACTCGCCGAAGTTGACGACAAGATCATGGAAGAGTACATTCAGGGGAGGGCGATTTCAAACAAGGAAATAAAAGACGCGATACGCAGGAACACCATTGCCAATAAATTCGTTCCCGTGCTTTGTGGTTCGGCATTTAAGAACAAAGGCATTCAACTGGTGTTGGATGCGGTATGCGATTACCTGCCTTCTCCGCTAGACCTGCCACCCGTAAAAGGGACTAATCCTGATACAGGCGAATTTGAAGAAATTGTTGCTTCTGATAAAGCGCCCTTCTGTGCGCTTTGTTTTAAAGTGGCAACCGACCCGTTTGTGGGAAAAATTTATTTTATCCGCGTATATTCAGGGACATTATCATCCGGTTCCTATATATATAACGCGAGTAAAAGGACCAGAGAGAGGGTTATCAAGCTGCTTAAAATGCATGCCAACCGTCAGGAGATAACCGAAAGTGTTTCAACCGGAGAAATCTGCGCAGCAGTGGGCTTAAAAGAAACAAAGACCGGGGATACCCTTTGCACCGAAAAAAACCATATTTTAATTGAAGCAATGCGTTTTCCTGAGCCGGTTATCCAGCAGGCAGTGGAGCCGAAATCAAAAGATGCGCAGGAAAAATTAGGCATGGCGTTACATAAGCTTGAAGACGAAGACCCGTCGTTCCGCGTTATATACAATCAGGAAACCGGACAGACCTTAATTGCCGGGATGGGCCAGCTGCACCTTGAAATTATCATTGACAGGATTTTACGCGAATTTAACGTTGAAGCACAGGTAGGCTCTCCAGAAGTGGCGTACCGTGAGACATTGACTCGTAGAGTCACCTCTGTAGGTAAATTTATTTCCCAGAGCGGCGGCCGTGGGCAATACGGCCATTGCGTTTTAGAATTAGAGTCGCAGGAAGTTCCCGGTACAGGGATTAGCTTTGAAGATAAGATTAAATCAGGCGCCATACCGCGCGAATTTATTCCCGCGGTAAAACAGGGCGTGATGAGCGGGGCAAAAAGCGGGGTTATCGCCGGATACCCTGTGACCGACGTAAAAGTGACTTTGGTAGATGGCTCATTTCATGAAGTGGATTCTTCGGAATTAGCGTTTCAAATGGCAGGCTCGCTTGCCTTTTCCGAAGGATTAAGGAAAGCAGGTTCTGTTTTATTGGAGCCGATTATGGATATTGAAGTTGTCGTTCCGGAAGAATTCATGGGGCAGGTTATCGGCGACTTAAGTTCCCGGAGGGCAAAGATAGTTGCGTTATCGCAGAGGCTCAACCTGCGGACCATCAGGGCGAACGTGCCTCTAGCCGAAATTTTCAATTACGCGACCTCATTAAGAAGCTTGACACAAGGCCGCGCTTCATATACAATGGAGCCTTCATTTTACACTGAAGTGCCTTCACATATAGCGGAAAAAATCATTGCAGGGCACACTACAGGAGCAACTTTAAGACGGAGTTTATAAATTAAACAGGAGGGAAAGAGATGGCTAAAGAAAAATTTGTAAGGACGAAACCCCATGTAAATATCGGAACCATCGGCCATATCGACCATGGTAAAACAACCCTTACTGCAGCGATTACTGCCGTGCAGGCGAAGTTAGGCAAAGCGACGGCAAGAGAGTATGCCGATATTGCAAAGGGCGGGACCGTAAGAGATGAGACAAAGGTAGTAACTATTTCAGTTGCCCACGTTGAATATGAAACCGATATCCGCCATTACGCGCATATTGACTGCCCGGGCCACGCTGATTACATCAAGAATATGATTACCGGCGCAGCGCAGATGGACGGAGCAATACTGGTTGTTTCCGCAGCCGACGGCCCCATGCCTCAGACCAGAGAGCATATCCTGTTAGCGCGGCAGGTCAACGTTCCTTCCATGGTCGTATTCCTTAATAAAGTTGATCTGGTAACCGACAAGGAATTGCTTGATTTAGTGGAGATGGAAGTCAGGGACCTTTTGACCAAATACGGCTATCCCGGAGACAAAACTCCTATTATCAGAGGAAGCGCTTCAAAAGCCATCACCGCAGACCCTTCAAGCGAAGATGCCAAATGCATACTGGAGCTTATGAAGGCAGTAGATGAGTTCATTCCTCTTCCTGTCAGAGAGCTTGATAAGCCTTTACTAATGGCAGTTGAAGATGTATTCAGCATTGAAGGCAGGGGAACCGTAGGCACAGGAAGAATTGAACGCGGTAAGGTTAAAATCGGCGAAGAAGTTGAATTAGTAGGGTTACGCCCGGAAGTAAAGAAGACGGTTGTTACAGGCATAGAAATGTTCAGAAAGACTATGGATGAAGCTCAGGCCGGCGATAACGTCGGGCTGCTTTTAAGAGGCGTTGAAAAAGGCGACATTGAGCGCGGCATGGTCATTGCAGCGCCCAAATCCATTACGCCGCACACCAAGTTCAAGGCGCAGGTGTATATTTTAACCAAAGAAGAAGGCGGAAGGCACACGCCGTTTTTTACCGGTTACAGGCCGCAGTTTTATTTCAGGACTACCGATGTTACCGGAAGTGCCAAGCTGCCTCAGGGCGTTGAAATGGTTATGCCCGGCGACAACGTAACTATGGAAGTTGAACTTATTACGCCTATCGCCATGGAGAAGGAATCCCGTTTTGCGATTCGCGAGGGAGGACACACCGTAGGCGCAGGCGTTGTAACAGAGGTTATTGCTTAAATATAACATGCAAAAAATCAGGATTAGGTTAAAAGCTTATGACCATCGCCTGCTAGATCAGGCGGTGACCGAGATAGTAGAGACTGCAAAGCGCACAGGCGCGCGTATCTGCGGGCCTGTGCCTTTGCCTACGAAAAAAGAGCTCTATACCGTATTACGCTCACCCGTGATTGACAAGAAATCCCGTGAGCAGTTTAACCTTTCAACGCATAAGCGGCTCATTGATATATATGAACCGACAGCCAAGACTATTGATTCTTTAAGGAAGCTTAATCTTCCTGCCGGCGTTGACGTGGAAATCAAATAATTAAATCAGGCTAAATATGGCAACGGCAATATTAGGGAAAAAAATCGGGATGACGCAAATTTTTAACGAAGCCGGCAATTGGGTCGGAGTAACCGCAATTGAGGCTGGTCCTTGCCCCATTCTGGCGGTAAAGGAAAAAAACGTCCAGATCGGCTTTGATTTGGCGAAAGAAAAACAGCTTAAAAAGCCCATCCTTGGAATTTTTAAAAAATTGAATATTGCTCCCCGTAAGTTTATCAGAGAATTCATAAAAGATGCGGGAAAGGAATATAAAGTAGGGGATGAGTTGAGGGTTGATATGTTCTCAAACGGTGATTTTGTGGATGTAACCGGCATAACGATAGGTAAAGGGTTCCAAGGTGGCATGAAGCGTTGGAATTGGCACGGCGGGCCGATGTCTCATGGTTCTACTTCGCGCCGGCGCATTGGCTCCATCGGTTCAACTACCACTCCCGGTAGGGTCTTTAAAGGGCATCATCTTCCCGGGCATATGGGTAATGTACGCTCAACAATGCAGAATTTAAAGGTGGTCAGGATAGATTTAGAGAATAATATTTTGCTGGTAAGGGGCGCGGTGCCGGGCCATAAGAACGGTTACCTTATCATTAAAAAAGCGAAAAAGAAAGTCTTTAAGCCAAAAGCAGAAGTTAAAAAGGAAACTAAAAAGAAGTGATATAAGATATGTTTACTTTACCTATATATAATCAGGAAGGCAAGGAAGTAGATACGATAAAGCTTAACGAAAAAGTCTTTGACGGCATAGTTAACGCTGAGGCGATATATCAGGCGATAAATTCCTATAGGGCGAATCAACGTAAGGGGTTGGCTGCAACTAAGACTAGAGGCGAAGTATCCGGCGGCGGCAAAAAACCATGGAAGCAGAAAGGCACAGGCAGGGCAAGAGTAGGTTCCATACGTTCTCCCCTTTGGCGCCACGGCGGCGTTGTTTTCGGGCCTCATCCGCGTGATTTTTATTTTAGTATCCCTCAAAAAATTAAAACTTTGGCCTTAAGGTCAAGCCTTAATGAAAAGTTAAACGAAAATAATTTCGTGGTTTTGGACGATTTTAAGCTTACCGAAACCAAGACAAAAGAAGGTGTGAGGGTTTTTGATAACCTTAAATTAGGTTTTAAGAAAACAGGAAGCTCTAAGGACATCATACTTTTACTCGATAAAATTGAAAAGAAGGAAAAGCTTGCTTTACGCAACATCGGGTTCCTGAATTTGAACCTGGCGCGCGATACGCACGCTTACGAAGTTTTGAAACATAAAAAACTGGTAATTACCAAGAGTGCTCTGACAGAGCTTACTAAAAGGTTTAAATAATGCTTGACGTACAGAATACAATCAAAGCGCTTATCCGGACTGAGAAATCGTCCTTGAAAGAACCGCAAGGCAAGTATCTTTTTTTGGTAAATAATTCCGCGAATAAAATACAGATAAAAAATGCGGTGGAGCAGCTTTATAAAGTAAAAGTGAAGTGCGTTAATACTTATGTCTCCTTGGGGAAATTGAAAAAGGTAAGGTATCAGCTTGGCCGCACCCCCGACATTAAGAAAGCAATCGTGACCTTAAAAGAAGGCCAGAAGATAGAGACGGTATAAAATGGGAATAATAAAATTCAAACCTACAACACCATCAAGGCGCCATATGACCGGCGCGGATTTCGCGGAGATAACCAAGGATAAACCGGAAAAGTCGCTTTTACTTCCTTTAAAGAGGAGCGGAGGCAGGAATGCTTACGGCCGCATTACCACGAGGCATATCGGCGGCGGACATAAGAGAATGCTGCGCATTGTGGATTTTAAGCGTAACCTCATTGATATGCCGGCTAAAGTCTTATCAATAGAGTACGACCCGAACCGTTCATCCCGGATTGCGCTGTTGGAATATGAGAATAAAGAAAAAAGGTATATTATCGCGCCTGCCGGGCTTAAGGTCGGAGATACCGTTGTTTCTTCCAATCAAAAAGAAGCGGAAATAAAAACAGGCAACTGCCTTTTATTAAAGAATATCCCTTCCGGCACCTTAATTCATAATATTGAATTAAAACAAGGGCAGGGAGGACAGATTGTCAGGAGCGCAGGCTCAAGCGCGCAGATTATGGCAAAAGAGGGTGATTATGCGCATATAAGGCTGCCATCAGGCGAGGTCAGGTTGGTTAGCCTTGCTTGTCGCGCCACAGTCGGCCAGATAGGAAACATTGAGCATGAAGCGTTAAGGCTGGGAAAAGCCGGTAAGAGCAGGCAATTAGGGATACGGCCTACTGTCCGCGGCCTTGCCATGAACCCTGTTGACCATCCTCACGGCGGAGGCGAAGGTAAATCCGGGCAAGGTAATCCTCATCCGGTCTCCAAGTGGGGTATGCCTACAAAGGGTTACAGGACCAGAAAACCAAACCGTTATTCACAAATATTCATCGTTAAAAGAAGGAAGCCATAATAATGCCTAGATCATTAAAAAAAGGGCCTTACGTTGAAGAGAGCTTATTGAAGAAAGTTGAGCGGCTGCGCGGTTCAGGGATACGGCAGGCGATAAAGACCTGGTCGCGCAGGTCAACGATAATCCCTGACTTTGTCGGCCTGACATTCGCGGTTTACGACGGTAAGAAACACGTCCCTGTTTTTGTCACGGAAAACATGGTCGGGCATAAATTGGGTGAATTTTCCCCGAGCCGCATATTCAGGAAGCACGGCGGCGTAAAAGCCAAGAAAGCCGTAGAAAAAACTTAAAAGATGATTGCTAAAGCCGAAGCTAAATTTATAAGGTTGTCGCCGCCAAAGGTAAGGCAAGTAATGGATTTAATCAGGAATAAGGATGTCTCTTCAGCGGTGAGCATACTGCTTCATTTGAACAAAAGGCCGAAAGAGCACCTTTTGAAGATCTTAAAATCCGCCATTGCCAACGCCAAACATAAAGGTTTTAATGCGGAGCAGCTTTACATTTCAAAAATCGTCTGTAATGTAGGGCCGAGCTGGAAAAGGTTTAAGGCCGCGGCATTCGGAAGGGCCGCTCCTATATTAAAAAGGACTTCGCATATCAGGATAGAGCTGGATTTAAAAGGGGAGAATAAATAAATGGGCCAGAAGGTACATCCGTTTATATTAAGAGTCGGTTTCATCAGGACATGGAACAGCCGCTGGTTTGCAAAGACAAAGAGTTACCCTAAGTTCATCCATCAGGACTATAAGATCCGCGCCTTTATCAAGAAGAAATTTAAGATAGCCGCTATTTCCAAAATAATAATAGAGAGGCTTGCTGATAAAATCAGGATACGCATATTCTCCGCCCGGCCCGGCCTTATCATCGGCAGGCACGGTTCCGATATTGAGCGCTTAAGGGAGGATTTGAATACGTTGACCAATACCGAGACATCCATTGATATTGAAGAGATAAAGAACCCGGCGCTTGACGCGCAGCTTGTCGCGGAAAATATTGCCGGGCAACTTGAAAAAAGAATAGCCTTCAGGCGGGCGGTAAAGCGGGCGATGGAGCAGACAATGAATGCCGGAGCAAAAGGTATCAGGACCTGTTGTTCAGGCCGCCTAAACGGGGCTGAAATGGGCCGCACTGAAACATATAGGATAGGTTCAATACCCCTTCAGACTCTGCGCGCGGATATTGATTACGGCTTTGCCGAAGCCTTGACCACTTACGGCCTTATCGGCGTCAAGGTATGGATTTACAAAGGTGATGTTTTAAGTAAAAAAGGGCCGCAGGAAATTGCCGAAGAGGAAATTCAAAGTAAGAAAGGTTAATTGTTATGCCCTTAATGCCCAAGAGAGTAAAATACCGCAAATTACAAAAAGGCCAAAGGCGCGGTATTGCTACAAGCGGAGCTGTGCTTGCTTTTGGGGAATTTGGATTAAAATCCCTTGAGAACGGATGGCTGAAGAATACCCAGATTGAAGCAGTGCGCGTCATTATTGCCCGGCAATTGAGCAAAGGCGGAAAACTCTGGATAAGGGCGTTTCCCGATAAGTCTATTACCAAGAAACCGGCTGAAGTCCGTATGGGTAAGGGAAAGGGAGACCTTGACCATTGGGTTGCGGTAGTCAGGAGAGGCAGGATTTTATTTGAGTTAGGCGGTATCCCTGAAGAATATGCCAAGATGTGTTTTAGGCTGGCTGCGTATAAGTTACCTTTAAGGACTAAATTCATAACAAGGGCACATAAATAAGATGAAGATAACGGAATTAAAAGCATTGTCAAGAGAAGAGCTGCTGGTAAAAGAAAAATCCCTGAAAGAGGAATTATCAAAACTTAACCTGCAGCGCTACGCTGGCAGGGTGGAAAAACCGCATATGTTTTCTTTAGTGAAAAAAGACATTGCCCGAATTAAGACGTTACTTAATAGTCAGAAAGAGAAATAGTATGGGACATAGGCGCGAATATACTGGTACGGTTGTAAGCGACAAAATGCAAAAAACTGTGATTGTAAAGATTATGCATTTAAGCAAGCACCCCAAGTATTCAAAGATTATAAAGCATTATAATAAATTTAAGGCCCACGACGAAAAGGCTGAGGCAAAGTTAGGCGATACCGTGCTTATAGCGGAAACCCGGCCGCTTTCAAGAGACAAGCGTTTCAGGGTGGTAAAAGTAGTAAAGAAAGCCGAAGCTGCTAATATTGCGTTAAAAGAGGAGATTTAAATGATTCAGCTGCGCACAATTCTGGATGTGGCGGACAACACCGGGGCAAAGAGGGCCTCTTTTATCTGCGTACTGGGTAAGAAAAACTGCCAACATGCCGAAATCGGGGACGTCATTAACGTAAATATCAAGGAGTCTTCACCGGATGCCACGGTAAAAAAAGGCGAAAAAGCAAAAGCGGTAATCGTGCGCACCAAATCCCCGATCAGGAGGCCTGATGGGACAATCCTGCGTTTTGACCGTAATGCGGTAGTATTTATCGACACTACGATGAACCCGAGGGGTACGCGGGTATTCGGGCCGGTAGCCCGTGAATTAAGGGAAAAGAATTTTACCAAGATTATTTCTTTGGCTCCAGAGGTAATTTAATGTCTAAATTAAGAAAAGGCGATATTATTCAGGTCACTAAAGGCAAAGATAAAGGCAAGAAAGGCAAGATACTGAACCTTATTCCCGAAACAAGCCGTGCGCTTGTTGAGGGTATTAATACCGTAAAGAAACATAAGCGCGCCACGCGTCAGGATGAAAAAGGCGGGATTGTAACAATTGAAAAACCTATAAGTACGGCTAATATCATGTTTTATTGTAAATCCTGCAATAAACCCGTGCGGCTCGGTTTTTCAATACCCAAAGGCGGCGCTAAGATAAGAATCTGTAAAATCTGTAAAGAGGCAGTATAAATGATACCCAGATTACTTGAAAGATACCGTAAGGAAATAATCCCCGCAATGATGTCCGCTTTTAAGATCAAGAATAAAATGGCGGTGCCGAGCATTGAAAAAATCGTGGTGAATATGGGCGTGGGAGAAGCGTTAACGGACGTAAAGATAATCGAGAAGGCTATGGATGACCTTGCTTTGATTACCGGGCAGAGGCCGATACTACGCAGGGCCAAGAAGGCGATTGCCAATTTTAAGATCAAACAAGGTTCTCCGATAGGGACAAAAGTGACGCTCAGGCGCGCTATGATGTATGAATTCATGGACAGGCTTATTAACGTAGCGCTTCCGAGAATCCGCGATTTCCGCGGGGTTTCACCGAATGCTTTTGATCAAGGGGGGAATTTTACTTTAGGTTTGACTGAGCACGGAATTTTTCCCGAGATTGAATACGATAAAATTACGCGCGTTCAGGGTATGGATATAACGTTCGTAATTAAAAACGCGAAGTCTAAAGAACAGGCAAGGGAACTACTGAAGTTGTTTGGTGTGCCTTTCGGAACCGGGGAATAATATGGCAAAGAATTCACAATTGGCAAGATGGAAGAGGCCAGCTAAGTTTTCAACCCGTAAGCATAACCGCTGCGCGATATGCGGGAGAAGCGGCGGGTATCTGCGCAGGTTTGAACTCTGCCGTATATGTTTCAGGGAATTGGCATGGCAGGGGCTGATCCCCGGCGTTAAAAAAGCAAGCTGGTAAATTAAGGAGCATAAATGTCAAGAACCGATTTAATAGCCGATTCATTTACAGTCATAAGAAATGCGATAATGGCTAAGAAAGAAAACGTAGATATCCCTTCTTCCAATACCATTAAGGCCATCATGGATATCTTAAAAAGAGAATCCTACATTGAGGATTTTAAGATTATTGACGATAAGAAGCAGGGCATTGCCCGCGTTTACCTGAAATACCTGGCCGGCAAATCCGCGATTAAAAATATAAAGAGAATTTCGCGGCCTTCTTTGCGGGTTTATGTAAAAAAGGCGAAAGTCCCCGCGGTATTAAGGGGCAGGGGGTTGGCGATCGTATCTACCTCAAAAGGGATAATTACCGATAAAGAAGCCCGGGAAGCAAATCTCGGCGGCGAAATTATCGGATACGTCTGGTAAATTAGGTTCCTTGGATAAAAGTATAAGGTGCTCAAATGTCAAGAATAGGAAAGAAGCCGGTAGCGATACCGGCAGGCGTTAAAGTCGAAGTTAAAGACGGGATTATTTTTGTTGAAGGTCTGAAAGGGAAATTAAACCGTCATTTATCCGACAGGATTACTGTTGAAATAAAAGACGCTCAGGTTTTTGTAAGGCGCGTTGCTGATACGAAAATGGACAGGGCGCTTCACGGTCTATACCGGGCGCTTATTAATAATATGATTAAGGGTGTAAACGAAGGCTATGTTAAAGAGCTAGAAATAATCGGAGTCGGTTTTAAGGCAACAGTGCAAGGTAATAATTTAACCTTAACCTTGGGGTTTTCTCATCCGGTAAATTTGGCGATCCCCGAAGGCATAAAAATTGAAACTCCCAAACCGACCCAGCTAGTAATAAGAAGTATTGACAAAGAGCAAATCGGCAAAATTGCTACTGAAATACGCGCAATTTACCCCCCGGAGCCTTATAAGGGCAAGGGCATACGTTTCGTAGGCGAATACGTCAAGAAGAAAGTCGGCAAAGCCCAGGCAACTACTAAATAAGATGAATAAAAAAGAACAATCAAGGTCAAAGAGGCATAACAGGATTAAAATGCGCATGTTCGGGACAATGGAAAAGCCGCGTTTAGTTATCAAGCGCAGCATTAACAATATTGCCGCGCAGTTAATTGATGATGCGCAGGCCAAGGTAATTTTTGCTTATTCAACAGCCAATAAAGAAGTTAAACAGAAGGCAGGAAACGGCGGTAATGTGAAGGCTGCGTCTATTTTCGGGGAACTTTTTGCCCAAAAGGCAAAGGAAAAAGGTGTCTCTAGGATAATTTTTGACCGCGCCGGCTATTTATACCATGGCCGCGTAAAAGCATTTGCGGATGCCGCAAGAAAGGGCGGATTGGAATTTTAAACATGCGTGAACTGAATATTGAACAGCAGACAGAGCTTATTGAAAAAATAATCACCATTAACCGCGTTACCAAAGTAACCAAGGGCGGCAAGAAGCTGCATTTTAGCGCTTTAGTTGTCGTAGGAGATACGAAAGGGAGAGTGGGGTTTGCTTTGGATAAGGCAAATGAAGTGGCTGACGCTATACGTAAATCCCTGACTAAAGCTAAGAAGAGTTTATTCAAAGTCCCCCTAGAAGGTTCAAGTATCCCCCATGAGATTACCGGCCATTACGGAGCGGCAAAGGTTTTGCTTAAACCTGCTTCCGAGGGAACAGGCGTTATCGCCGCAGGACCTGTCCGCGCCATATGCGAAGCCGTGGGGATAAAAGATATTCTTACCAAGTGTTTAAAATCCAATAACCCGGTCAATGTAATTAAAGCTACGGTTGACGGGCTTAAAAACTTAAAAACATGAAAAAGGCAGCCCCTAAGAAGGAAGTAAAAGAAACTAAAGTTAAGCCGAAAACAAAAGCTTCAAAGAAAGTTATGAAGAAGGGAGAGAAAAAACTTATCTTCGGCTTGCATAATTTAACCGCCCCAAAGGGCGCCCATAAAAAGAAAAAACTTTTAGGCAGGGGAAGCAGCTCTGGCCACGGCAAGACATCTACCCGCGGAAGTAAGGGGCAGACGTCCCGCGCAGGCAGGCATTTTTATCTCGGGTTTGAAGGAGGGCAATCGCCTTTAATCCGCAGGATGCCTAAGCTCGGGTTTACTCCTCCGGTAAAGAAAGAATTCCAGCTTGTAAACCTGAAAGACTTGAATAAGATAAAAGACGCAGTGGTGACTCCTGAATTCCTTGAAACCAAAGGCCTCATTAGGGATAAATCAAAACTTATTAAAGTGCTTGGGGACGGAGAAATCAAGCACGCTTTGACCGTACAGGCGCATGCCTTCTCAAAAAGAGCAGGGCAGGAAATTGAGAAAGCAGGCGGTAAGATAGAAATCATTAATGTTCAGCGCATTAGTTAATTCTTTTAAGATCCCTGATCTTAAAAAACGCCTTATTATTACGGGTGCTCTTTTGGCAATTTACCGTATCGGCTGTTATATCCCGACCCCGGGCATTGACGGTAGCGCGTTGGCTGAGTTTTTTAACCGTATCGCCAAAACGCAGGGCGGCGCGCTCTTTGGCATCATTAACATGTTTTCAGGCGGCGCCATGGAAAGGCTGACTATTTTTGCCTTAGGCATCATGCCCTACATTTCGTCGTCGATTATTATGCAGCTTCTTACTGCGGTAATCCCGGCATTGGAAAAAATCGCCAAAGAAGGCAAAGCCGGGTACGAAAGGATTACACAATACACACGATACGGGACAATCGTTCTTTCGATAATACAATCTTTTTTTATTGCACTTTGGCTTGAAAACCCAGCGCGGTTTGAAGGCTTAAAAATAGTGATGTATCCGGGCTGGGGTTTTAGGATATTGACTGTCCTGACCCTTTCCACGGGAACCATATTCATTATGTGGCTGGGCGAACAGATACAGGAAAGAGGCATAGGAAACGGGATTTCGCTGGTTATTACCGCTGGTATCATTTCAAGAATCCCTGCGGCAATGAATCAGTTGTTTGTGCTTGTTTCCCCCTTTGCTTCAAGTCGCAGGCAAATTCAGCCCTTTACGCTCCTGATTATGGCGGCATTTTTAGTAATTGTAGTGTTTGCGGTAATCATGATTACGCAGGGCCAGAGGAAGATTCCCGTGCAATATGCGCGCCGTATTGTAGGCAGGAAGATTTACGGCGGGCAGAGCACTTATATACCTCTTAAAGTAGATACGTCCGGAGTTATCGCGATAATTTTCGCGCAGTCAATAATACTTTTTCCAGCGACGTTGGCTTCATTTATCCCGAACCCCGGGTTCCAGAGGCTTGCCCAGAGTTTAATCCGGGGGCACGTGCTTTATACGGTAGTTTACGCTCTTTTGATAATTTTCTTTTGTTATTTTTATACGGCAATAGTTTTTAATCCGCTTGACTTGTCCGAAAACATGAAGAAATACGGCGGGTTTATCCCGGGGATAAGACCGGGGCAGCCCACTGCGGAATTCCTTGACTATGTGATGACCCGCATAACCTTGGCGGGTGCCGCATTCATCGCGGTCATCGCTATTTTTCCGGATTTCATTATGGCTACGCTTAAAGTCCCGTACCTTGTAGCATCATTCTTCGGCGGGACAGGGATACTTATTATCGTAGGAGTTATGCTTGATACCTTGAAACAAATTGAATCGCATCTTTTAACGCACCATTACGAAGGCTTCATCAGGTCCGGGCATATCCGGGGAAGAAGATAATGCGCATAATTTTATTAGGGCCGCCGGGAGCGGGTAAAGGGACCCAATCAAAGAAGCTGGCTGAAAAACTTAATCTGCCCCATATTTCAACCGGAGACATTTTAAGGCAAAACGTTAAAAACGGTACGGCATTAGGCAGTCAAGCAAAAGATTATATGGAAAAAGGCCTGCTGGTTCCTGATGAGTTAATGGCTAAAATGCTTAAAACAAGGTTTACGCAGCCGGACATAAATAAAGGTTTCATACTTGACGGTTACCCCAGGGCATTGACTCAGGCTAAGACATTGGATGAAATCTTAAGAGAAAAAAAGATCGGGATAGATTTAGTCGTATATCTTGATACCTCTGATGCGGTAATTATCCAGCGGCTTACCGGCAGGTTAGTCTGTAGCACCTGTGGCGCGAATTTTCACATCTCTAATATGCCGCCTAAAGTAAAAGGCCTATGTGATAATTGCCAAGGCTCCCTTTATCAAAGGCCGGACGATAAAGAAGAGACGGTAAGGAAACGTATAGAAGTTTATAAAAATGAAGTTGTTTCTTTGATAAAATATTACAGGGATACCGGTAAACTGCATAGTTTGTCAGCTGACGGAGACCCGGATATAGTGTTAAATCAGATTATTGAGCTTGCAAAGCAGGGGCAATGATCCCTTTAAAGTCTGAAAAAGACCTTGAGTACTTAAGGGCTGCGGGAAAAATCCTGTCTGCGGTAATAAAGGAAGTGCAAAAAATCATTAAGCCCGGGATAGCCACGATAGAAATTGATCGGTTTGCTGAGGAATTAATTACCAAGAAAGGCGCGCTCCCGGCGTTTAAAGGGTATAAGGGTTTTCCGGCAACAGCCTGTGTTTCGGTTAACGAAGAAATAGTCCACGGTATCCCGTCGGAGCGCAAATTAGCCGAGGGGGATATCGTCAGCATAGATTTAGGCGTAAACTACCACGGTTATTTCTCAGATGCGGCGGTGAGTCTTCCGGTAGGTAGGATTGACGCAGAGAGAAACAGGTTGATTAAAGCCGCAAAAGGCTCGCTTGAAGCCGGGATAAAAAAAGCAATGCCGGGAAAGCATTTATCGGATATCTCCAGCAGCATACAGCATTACGTTGAGAGGTGCGGTTTTTCAGTAGTCCGGCAGTTTGTCGGGCACGGCATAGGCTTGAACCTGCACGAAGAGCCGGAAATACCTAATTTTGGTCGCGCCGGCGAAGGCCCTGTCTTGAAGGAAGGCATGGTCTTAGCCATTGAGCCGATGATTAACTTAGGTTCGTGGGAAGCCGAGATTTCTGAGAACGGCTGGACAGCGGTAACCAGAGATAAACTTCCTTCGGCGCATTTTGAGCATACGGTCGCGGTAACCGGAAGTGGTTCGGAAATATTAACGGTATAATATGGCGAAAGAAGAACTGATTGAGACAGAAGGTAAAATCATTGAAGCGCTCCCGAATGCTATGTTCAGGGTGGAGCTGGAAAACGGCCATATAGTACTGGCGCATGTGTCGGGGAAGATGCGCATGCATTTTATAAGGATACTTCCGGGCGATAAAGTAAAACTGGAACTTTCTCCTTATGATTTAAGCAGGGGGAGAATAACTTTTAGGGTTAAATAGGATGAAAGTCAAAGCATCGGTAAAGAAAATTTGCGACAAGTGTAAAATAATAAAGAGGGCGGGCGTGGTGCGGGTAATTTGCATTAACCCCAAGCACAAGCAAAAACAAGGGTAATTTTTTCAGAGGAAAGGAAAAAGGTAATGCCGAGAATTTTAGGTGTTGATATTCCCAAAGAGAAGAGAATAGAGATTGCTTTATGTTATTTATACGGCATAGGCAGGGTTTTATCCAACAAAATACTCGCTCAGACAAGCATCAGTCCCGACAAGAGGGCAAAGGATTTAACCGACGAGGAGATAGCGCTTATAACCAATACTTTGCAGAAGAGCGGTTACCGGCTTGAGGGTGATTTAAGGCGTGACATTTCCCAGAATATAAAAAGGTTGATGGATATCGGTTCCTGGCGCGGTATGCGCCATAAGAGAGGGCTTCCGGTAAGGGGTCAGCGCACACGTACCAATGCCCGCACCCGTAAGGGGCCGCGTAAGGGCGGAGCAATCGTCATCAAGAAGGAAGAAACTACGAAAGCGAAACCTGCAGCAAAACCGGCAGGTAAATAATAATTAATTAAAGAAAGCAGGAGAAAATTAATGGCAACAAAAGAAAAAGCAAAAAAGAAAAAGATAGCAAAAGGAATTACCGCAGGGATCGCGCATATACAGGCCAGTTTTAATAATACGATTATTACGATTACCGATAAGCAGGGAAATACTCTGGTGTGGTCGGCTCCCGGCATTGTCGGATACGGCGGTTCAAAAAAATCCACTCCTTTTGCCGCGCAGATAGCTTCAACCGATGCGGCGAGAAAAGCAAAGGAAATCGGTATCACGGAACTGGAGGTCCGCGTCAAGGGTCCGGGTTTCGGCAGGGAATCGGCCATACGTGCGTTACAGGCAGCAGGTATCACTATTACTACTATAAAGGATGTGACTCCTATTCCTCATAACGGTTGCCGTCCTAAGAAGAAAAGGAGAGTTTAATTTATGGGCCGTTACACTGGAGCAGTTTGTAGGTTATGCCGCCGTGAAGGCGAAAAGTTGTTCTTAAAAGGTACGCGTTGCTTTACGGAAAAGTGCGCCGTAGCCAGAAGGGCTTATGCGCCGGGCCAGCACGGAGAAGGCAGGAGGTCAAAACTTTCAAATTACGGTCTTCAGCTCAGGGAGAAACAATCGGTAAAGCGCATATACGGTGTTCTGGAAAGGCAGTTCCGTAAATATTTTGAAACCGCCTCTAAAACAAAAGGCGTTACCGGTAAAATGCTCTTGCAGTTGTTGGAGAGAAGGCTGGATAACGTTATTTTTCGCATGGGTCTTGCAATTTCCCGCGCACAAGCGCGGCAGATCGTGCGCCACAATATGGTCTATGTCAATAACAAGCGGGTAAACATACCTTCGTTTCTGGTTGATAAAGACGACATCGTTCAGCTGAAGACAAAAGAAAAAGCTTCAAAAAAAATCAAGGAAATTCTGGAATTATCCAAAGACAGGACGGTCCCCCAATGGCTTCAGTATGACACCGCTTCCTGGAGCGCTAAAGTCTTAAGGCTTCCTGAAAAAGAAGACATTCAGCAGCCGATACAGGAACAGTTGATTGTTGAGTTGTATTCCAAGTAAAACTAAATTGGGAAAAGTTAATTTTATAGAGGAGGAAATTGATGGGTATAAAATGGCGTGATTTTCAACTACCAAAAAGATTAGAATGCGACGAGGCCAGCTACACCAGCACCTACGGTAAATTCTCCGCCGCCCCTTTTGAAAAAGGATACGGCGTCACTTTGGGTAATTCTTTAAGAAGGGTCCTCCTATCTTCTATAGAAGGCAGTGCCGTAACTTCCATTAAGATAGCGGGAGTTTCGCATGAGTTCAGCACAATTCCCGGCGTTTTGGAAGACGTCCCGGAGATTATCCTCAATATAAAGAGTCTTGTTTTGAATTCCCATTCCAAAATCCCCAAGACCATTTACATAAGAGCGGACAAAAAGGGAGAGATTAAGGCTAAAGATATTGAAGTTGACGAGACGATAGAAATTATCAACCCGGAATTGCACATCGCCACATTAACCAAGGATACGAAATTCCACGTTGAGATGGAAGTTTCGCGCGGCCGCGGGTATATCCCGGCTGAAATGAATAAAAAAGAAGAGAAGACCACAACGGTTGTACCTATTGATTCAATCTTTACTCCTATCCGGAAAGTTAATTTTTTCGTGGAAAATACCCGCGTAGGCCAGCGGACCGACTATGACAAGCTTATTTTAGAGATATTTACTAACGGGGCAATAAGCCCTAAGGATGCTCTTTTGTACGCGTCAAATATTTTGCAGAGGCATTTGGATATCTTCGTCAGTTTCGGCCAGCTACCTGAAGACGTGGTTGAGGAAGAGCCGGAGATGACTAAAGAAGAGGCGGCCCTGTATGAGAAGCTGAGGCTGCCGATATCGGAACTGGAGCTTTCCGTAAGGAGCTCCAACTGTTTAAGAGAGGCAGGGATTAAAATTATTGCCGACTTAGTCAGGAGAGGCGAAGATGAGATGCTCGGTTTCAAGAATTTCGGTAAAAAATCATTAACCGAGATTAAAGAACTGCTTGCGGGAATGGGTTTGACATTAGGCATGCAGATTGATCCGAAAAAACTAAAGAAAGCCTAAAATCAGATGAGGCACGCTAAAAGAAGGAATAAACTGAACCGGGTTTCAAGCTGGAGGAAAGCGACAATTATCAGCTTGACAAAAAATATACTGAAGTATGGAAGTATTAAAACGACATTTAACCGTGCGAAGGTGGCAAAGCCGTTAGTGGAGAAACTTGTTTCTTTGGCTAAGTGCAATACTTTAGTCGCAAAGAGAAAGGCTTTTAAGATACTCGGCGAGCACGTCTTAGTTTCCAAGCTTTTTAGTGAAACAGGGCCGCTTTTTGCAAAAAGGGCAAGCGGCTTCACCAGGCTTATCTCTCTCGGCAAGCGCAGAGGCGACAATGCGGATGTAGTGATTTTTGAGCTCACCGAAAGGAAACCTAAAGAAGTCAAAAAGGTAAAGAAAGAAAAAGAAGCGAAACCGGTGGAAAGCCATCCTAAGCAGCCGGAAGCGGCGGCAAAAGAAATAAAAGAAGAGAAACAGGAAAAGCCTACGCTAAGCAAAAAGCCAGCTAAAAAATTCTTTGGCGGTTTTAAAAATATCTTTAAAAAGGAAAGGGATTCCTTATAATTGCCGAACGACTCAGAAAGATTAAACCTTCCCCGACCCTTGCCATTACCTCAAAGGCAAAGAAACTAAAAGCCGAAGGAGAGGATATTGTTAGCCTCGCTGCGGGAGAGCCGGATTTTGATACTCCTCAGTTTATTAAAGACGCAGCCATTGAGGCCATACGGCAAGGTTTTACCAAATACACCCCTACCAGCGGTACTTCTGAATTAAAAAAAACTATTTCGGAAAAATTCAGGAAAGATAATTTCCTTGATTATAGCGCGGAACAAATCGTAGTTTCTTGCGGCGCCAAACACAGCATATTCAATGCCCTTTTTGTCCTGCTTAATAAAGGAGACGAAGTTTTAATACCTTCGCCTTATTGGGTGAGTTATCCGGAAATGGTAAATTTATGCGAAGGTAAGTCTAAGTTTATTGAAAGTCGTCCCGAAGATAATTTTAAAATCACGCCGAAAGAGCTAGAAAAAAACATCACATCAAAAACCAAAATTTTACTGTTAAACAGTCCGTCAAACCCTACCGGAAGTGTTTATGTTTCTGCACAGCTGAAAGAAATCGCGGATATCTGCATAAGAAACAAGATTTTTGTGATTAGCGATGAAATTTATGAAAAAATAATTTTTGACGGTCTGAAAGCCGTCTCAATTGCATCTTTAGGAAAAGATATTTATGATTTGGTCATTACCGTAAACGGGCTTTCCAAGAGTTTTTCCATGACTGGATGGAGAATAGGTTATCTGGGGGCTTCAAGAGAAATAGCGGAAGCTGTTTCGAAGGTGCAGGACCATTCCACCTCAAACCCTAACTCAATAGCCCAGAAAGCAGCAGTCGCTGCATTAAAAGCCAGCAACGATTTTTCAAATGAAATTTGCAAAGAGTTCTGTAAAAGAAGGGATTATGTTATTTCGCGCCTTGAGAAAATGAATAAGATAACCTTCGTTAAGCCCGAAGGCGCATTTTATGTATTCTTTGATATTTCCAAAACAGGGCTTGATGCCCAAACCACAGCGAACCGCCTACTTGAAGAAGCGAAAATAGCGGTTATTCCGGGAGAGGGGTTTGGCAGGAAAGATTACTGTCGCTTGAGTTTCGCTACGAATATTCCTCAACTTGAAAGAGCCATGGACAGGCTGGAATTGTGGCTTAATAGGTTAAATTAAATTATGCCCAGAACTATAGCTGAAAAAATATTAAGTGTTCATGCGGGTAAATCTTTGAGCGCGGGAGATTTTGCCGTATGCAAAATTGATTTTACGTTCGGACAGGATGGGACATCTGCGATAATAATCGACCGGATAAAGGAATTAGGCGTTAAGGAATTAAAGCCGAAATTCTGTATGGTCATTGACCATAGCGCGCCTTCTCCTAGCGAAGGCGTATCAAATGTCCATAAAAAGATGCGCGATTTCGCGCAAACTTTTGATACTAGGTTTTTTGATATCGGCTGTGGGGTCTGCCATCAGGTAATCCCTGAGTCAGGGGAAATTTTGCCTGGCGACCTTGTTTTGGGCGCTGATTCGCATACCTGTACTTACGGCGCATTAGGCGTATTTTCAACCGGAGTCGGCTCAACCGATTTGGCGATTGCTCTGGCGAGCGGGAAGAACTGGTTCAAAGTTCCGCAAACCGTTAAAATAATCATAAAAGGAAAAATCCCGAAAGGTATTTACGCCAAAGACATAATGCTGCATGTTATTGATAAGGTTAGGTCTGACGGCGCGACTTATAACGCTATTGAGTTCTCTGGACAAGCGATTGATAAACTTGATATGGACGGCCGTTTTACTATGTGTAATATGGTAATCGAGATGGGGGCAAAAACTGGTTTTATGCCCGTTGATGAAAAGACTTTATCGTGGCTTAAGCCACGCGTTAAGACGGGCGTAAAAATAAAACCGGTTGTTCCCGATAAAGACGCTGTTTATGAAAGGATTTTAGAGCTGGATATCTCAAAGCTTAATCCACAGGTTTCAATGCCACATGCGGTGGACAATGTAACAGAAGCTGGCAAATTAAGAAAAGTTAAGATTAATGAAGCTTATCTGGGGACCTGCACAAATGCGCGATTAGCTGATTTTAAAGTTACCGCACGGATTCTAAGAGGGCGGAAGGTTGCTTCCGGAGTAAGGCTAATTATCGCACCTTCTTCTAGACAAATTTATCTGGATGCGTTAAAATTAGGTTATGTGGACACATTTATTAAGGCAGGGGCTGTTATTGTCGCGCCTGGATGCGGGCCGTGCGTAGGCACGCATAACGGTGTGCCTGCCGACGGAGAAGTTGTGATTTCAACGGCAAACAGGAATTTTAAAGGCAGGATGGGAAATCCCAAGGCCTTCATTTACCTTGGTTCCCCTGCGACAGCGGTTTCATCGGCGATAAAAGGCCGTATTACCGATCCAAGAGAGTTTCTATAGGGAGGTGTTCAAATGGAAATTAGGGAATTGTTAATGATGTGCGTTGATAAAGGCGCTTCAGACTTGCATATTACCGATAATGAACCTCCGATTTTGCGCATTGACGGCAAACTTATACGCACACACCTACCAGTTTTAAATAGGCAGGAGTTAAAAACAATGATTTACGGGGTGCTTACGAATCAGCATAAAGTGATGTTTGAGCGCGATTTAGAGCTTGATTTTTCATTAGCCCTTCCTGGCATGGACAGGTTTCGCTGCAATATTCATCTTCAGAAAGGTTCGGTTGAAGCTGCATTCAGGAGGGTCCCGCTTGTAATTCCCAAGATAGAAGATTTAGGGCTGCCGCCTATCGTTGCTGAATTGGCTCGTAAACCTAACGGCTTGGTTCTTGTAACCGGGCCGACCGGCATGGGTAAAACCACGACTCTGGCGGCAATGGTGAATTTGATAAATCAGGAAAGGGAAGCATTAGTAATTTCAATTGAAGACCCGATAGAATTTATTTTTACCAACAAGAAGAGCGTTCTTAAACAAAGAGAAGTTTATAGCGATACGCTTACGTTTGCCGCGGCATTAAGGCATGCGTTAAGGCAGGACCCTAACGTAATCATCGTAGGTGAAATGCGCGATTTGGAAACTATTTCAACAGCCCTGACTGCGGCAGAAACCGGACATCTGGTTTTGGCTACCCTGCATACTCCCGATGCGCCACAGACAGTGGAAAGGATTATTGATGTTTTCTCTCCACATCAGCAGCAGCAGGTTAAATTACAATTAGCCAACTGTTTGCAGGGAGTTGTATCGCAGCTGCTCCTTCCGCGCGTCGGAGGAAAGGGTAGGGTATTGGCGACCGAGATTATGATCGGCACCCCCGGCATCAGGAACCTTATTCGCGAACAGGAAGTTGAGCAGATTCCTACTTTGATGCAAACCGGTACCCAGTATGGGATGAGGACAATGGATAAATCATTAAAAGATCTGGTTACAAGCGGCGCAATTACGCTGGACATTGCTTTGTCTAAAGTCAAGAACTCCGAAGAATTCAGGCAGCTATGAGGCTGGAAGGCAGATCCATAAAGTTAGGAGATAATATCAATACGGATTTTATTATTTCCGGCCGCTATAAATTTTCCATCACCGACATGAAAGAGCTCTCAAAACACATTATGGAGGATATTGATCCTGCATTTGCCTCTAAGATAACGCCGGGTGAGTCCATAATTGTAGCCGGGAATAATTTTGGAATGGGTTCATCGCGGGAGCAAGCACCCCTGGTAATAAAAGAAGCTGGCATTATAGCAGTGCTTTCTAGTAAATTCGCCCGCATATTCTACCGTAACGGCTTTAATGTCGGTTTACCGTTGATTGAGACGGATACCACTAAAATTGACGAGTCCGATGAATTGGATATTGACCTGGATAAAGGTATAGTAAAAGACCTCACCAAAAATATTGAATTAAAAATAAAACCTCTTCCGGAATTTATGCAAGACCTTTTAAAAGAAGGTGGCATAGTCAACTATTACAGGAAGTACGGGGAATTAAAAGTTTAAGATGAAACATAAAATAACATTAATATCTGGTGATGGCATAGGCCCTGAAGTTGTAGACGCAGCTAAAAGGTGTATTGAAGCTACCGGAATAAATATTGTATGGGAAGAGGCCCTTGCCGGCGAAACAGCCCTTAAAATAACCGGCAGCCTGCTACCTGAGTCTACGTTAGAATCCATTAAGAGGAATAAAGTTGCTTTGAAAGGGCCGATTACCACTCCTATCGGAACGGGTTTTCGTTCGGTAAACGTAGCTATAAGGCAGGCCCTTGATTTATATGCTTGTGTACGCCCGACTAAAAGTTATTCCGGAGTAAAGAGCCCGTACAAGGACATTGATTTATTAATTATCCGGGAGAACAGTGAAGATTTATACGCCGGTATTGAATTTGAAGAGGGTAAACCGGAAACAGAAGACCTGATTAGAAGGATTGAAGGCAGCACTAAGAAAAAAATCCGGCCTGATTCGGGAATTTCCATTAAGCCTATTTCAATAACCGCAACCGCAAGGATCGCAAAATTCGCCTTTGATTACGCGCTTAAATCCGGCCGTAAGAAAATTACAGTTGTAACAAAGGCAAACATTATGAAATTCACCGACGGTTTATTTCTTAAGACTAGCCGTGAAACCGCTAAGGGATATGTAGGAAAAGTAATTTTTGAAGAAGCGCTTGTAGATAATATGGCTATGCAGCTGGCCCAGAAACCGGGGAACTTTGACATTTTACTCCTGCCAAACCTCTACGGCGATATACTTTCTGACCTTTGCGCGGGGCTAATCGGCGGCTTAGGTATTGCCCCGGGTGCTAATATCGGCGATAATATGGCGGTGTTTGAGGCAGTGCATGGTTCGGCACCTAAATATAAAGGGCTGAACAAGGCAAACCCTGCGGCAATGATTTTATCCGGCGTGCTCATGCTCAGGTATTTGAAAGAAGATAAAGCTGCCGCCAGATTAGAGGAAGCGGTAAAAGAGATAATCGCAGAAGGTAAATCCGTAACCTACGATTTAAAACCTAACCGTAATGATCCTTCGGCAGCCGGCACAAAAGAAATGGCCGATGCCATCATTAACAGACTAAGATGAAAATCAGTATAATTGGCTCAGGAAATGTCGGAGCAACAAGCGCCTTAAGGGTTGCCCAGGATTGCCTTGGAGAAGTTGTTTTAGTTGACGTCGTAAAGGGCCTAGCAAAAGGGAAAGCTTATGATTTAGAAGACGCACGAGCCTTGCTTAAGATAAATTATAACATTGAGGGAACTGATGATTTTACGCAAATCAAAGGTTCTGATATTATAGTTGTTACTGCCGGCCTTGCCCGTAAACCCGGGATGACTCGGGAAGAACTTCTCCTAAAAAATGCCGCAATCTTAAAAGAAATCTGCCTAAATATCAAAACATTAGCCCCTCAGTCGGTATTAATCATCGTTACCAATCCTCTGGATGTGATGACTAATTATGCTTTGAAGGTAACCGGTTTTAAAGGGAACAAAGTTTTTGGCATGGGCGTTAGCCTTGATGCAGCCAGATTTGCCAATATTATCTCAAAAGAACTTAATGTAAATGTTTGTGATATTGATGCTGTAGTTATCGGAAGCCACGGCGAAGGGATGCTCCCTTTACCCGGATTATCCGGTGTAAAGGGAGTGCCCCTTGAGAAATTAGCCGATAGCAATAAAATAAAAGAAATGGTTACGAAAACTATTAACCGCGGAGCGGAGATTGTTGCTTTGCTCGGCTCCGGAAGCGCCTATTATGCGCCTTCGGCGGCAATATCAACTTTAGTGAAAGCGGTTGCTAAGAATGAAAAGCGTAAAATCGGCGTGTGCGCGTGCCTAAACGGAGAATACGGCTTAAAGGATGTCTGCCTTGGTGTTTCCTGTATCATCGGAAGGGAAGGCATCTTAAGCATTACAGAGCCGGAACTTAAGAAAGAAGAGTCGGAATTACTTAAGAAATCAGCAGAAAACATCCGGCAGCTTGTTGGACAACTGTCTCTTTAAAATATGTATGACTTAGCGATTATCGGCGCGGGCTGGGCAGGGTTTAACGCTGCGCAAAGAGCAAAAGAACTCAAGCTTAAAACCTGCCTGATTGAAAAGTCTTATCTTGGCGGCACCTGCCTTAATTCCGGATGTATCCCAACTAAATCCCTTATCCAAAGCGTAAAAATTTATTCCCTGGCTAAAAAATCGCTAGTCTTCGGGGTAGATTTGCAAAACCCCGTGTTTAATTTTCTTAAGATGCAGGAGAGAAAAGATAAAATCATCCAACAGTTGCGTTCGGGAATGCAGTTTATGCTACAAGGAGTGGATTTTTTGAGCGCAGAAGCACAGATAACCGGCAATAATGAAATAAGGATAGGCGAAAAAACCATCAACTCAAAATATATACTTATCGCCTGCGGCTCAAAACCCTATGAACTCCTCCCATTTAAATTTGACGGGAAGAAAATCATCTCAAGTAATGAAGCCCTAAAACTTACGGAAGCGCCGAAGAGCATACTCATTATCGGAGGCGGGGTAATCGGATGCGAATTCGCTTCCCTTTTTGCCTCTCTGGGTACGCTTGTTACGATAGCGGAAAAAATGCCGCAGCTTTTACTCGGGGTAGATAAAGAAGCGGCGAAAAAGATTGAAACTGTTTTTAAGAAGAAAAAGATTAGGGTTAATACGAATACTGATGCTTCAACTTTTAACTCAGGTGATTTCGCTTTAGTATTAATCTGCGTAGGAAGGGTTCCTAACACAGATGGTTTAGGGCTGGAGAAATTAGGCATAAATCTGGAAAAGGGAAGGGTCATCGTTGATGATTACCTGCGCACGAATATAGCGAATATTTATGCGGCAGGAGACTGTACTTCAAAAATAATGCTTGCCCATTATGCCGCTTATCAGGGGCTTATCGCAGCCGGGAATATTGCTCACCCGGTTAACCTGAAAAAAGCGAATAATACCATAATACCCGGATGCATCTTCACTGACCCTGAGATTGCCAGTGTTGGTCTGAGCGAAGATGAAGCACGCGCAAGAAATATAGAAATTAAAATTCAGAGGTCCGATTTTCTTAGTTCGGGTATGGCAAGGATAATCGATGAGACCGACGGGTTTATTAAAATCATCAGCGAAGCAAAAACCGATGTAATCATAGGCGCCTCAATTGTCGGCGCAAAAGCCACTGAATTAATAGCAATACTTACCCTTGCAATATCAAAGCGGCTTAAAACCTCAGAGCTAAAAGATACTATATTTGCCCACCCGACTTTATCAGAAAGCATTCACCAAGCGCTGCATTAATGAAGGTTAAATTTTTTGATTTAGGGCTTACTGATTATACAACCTCCCATGATTTTCAAAAGCAACTCCTCAATAAAGTTAAAGACAACGAAATTGAGCATGCTTTAATTTCCTGCAGGCATTATCCGGTGATTACTTTGGGCAGGCAGGCTAAGTTAGAAAACCTGCTTGTCTCTGAAAAAGAGTTGGAGAAGAATGAAATAAAATTAATTAAAGTTGAGCGTGGGGGCGATATTACCTATCACGGTCCGGGCCAACTCACTATTTATCCGATTTTTAATCTCAGTCTGCTTAAGAAAGATATTCACTTCTTTATGAGGAATCTTGAAAGAGTTACAATTGCTGCGCTGATGCATTTTAATATTAAGGCAAGCCAAAGGCAAGGGCTTACCGGAGTTTGGATTAATAATGAAAAAATCGCCTCAATAGGTATAGCTGTCAGGCAGTGGGTTACTTGTCATGGCATAACCATAAACATCAAAAGGGATGATTTAGGGAATTTTTCCTTGATTAGGCCGTGCGGTATGGATATAATGATGACGTCAATGGAAAGTATTCTGGGTGAAAACATTGATATTGATAAGGTAGGCAAAATTTTTAACAAGGAGATTATGCAATGGCCAAAGTAGTTTTACCCGAATTAGGCGATAATATTACCAAGGCTACTGTTTCCTACTGGTATTTTCAAGCGGGGCAGAAGGTAGGGGAAAAAGAAGATTTAGTTGAACTTACTACTGATAAAGCAACTTTTAATCTTCCCAGCCCTGCTGCAGGGATATTAAAACAAATATTCATTCAGGAAGGCGACACTGCCAATATCGGAGATGTGTTGGCAGAGATAGAATAACAAATAACCAAAAACATAAAAAAGGGAACGGGCTCCTTAGAGCCCGTTCCCTTTTTTATGTTATCTTAGATACTTCTTTACAACGGGTAGTTTTATTAGTATATTTCTAATATATATATGATTATGGTAAGTATGTTAAAAAGAGGTGTGGTATGGCAAAGACTAAGGAAATTTTAACAGCCAAAGAAGTTGCGGAATACCTTAATATTCATCCTCTCACCGTCCACAGGTACGCCCGTGAAGGCAAGATTCCCGCCTTCAAGATAGGTACGGACTGGAGGTTCCACACGAAATATATTGAGAGATGGATTAAGGAAAAATCTAACCATCAGGTTCGCAACAAGGCACAGAAAAATTTACTTTAAATATCAGGCTTATCAGTTATATGAGAACCTTCGCATATATTACTACCCCTATAAATACCGAGCAGCTTAAGGAGCAGTGGCAGGCGTTAAAATACCTTCCGGATTATATTCTAAGTCGTCTTCGTAAATTACTCCCCAAATATAAAATTATAAAGTTAGGAAAATTTGAATCAGTGCAGGCAGAAACTATCAAAGGATACAAAATAGTCTGTCCTATTTTGGATGAATATAAACAGGATAATCTGGTCCTTGAAAGAATAATCTCTGCCTGTTGTATCGCCGAAAAGCTCGGCGTAAAATTAATCGGCGTTGGCGGTTATGCTGCTTTGGTTGCAGATAAGAATTACAATAAAATAATTAAGTCCGTAAAAATCCCGGTTACCTGTGGCAACGCATTGAGCGCATGGTGCCTTTTTGAAAAAGTTTACCGGCTGGCAAAGGCAAAGAATATCCCCCTTAAAGGCTCAACAATACTCTTTCTCGGAGCAGACACCCAAACCGGTTCTTTAGCCGCAAGAAAATTATCAGAATACACTGCTAAAATCATTATTGCGGGAACTGATAAAAATCTACTGGCAAAGCTTAAAGAAGTAATCCTGCAGGAAAATCATATTGAAGTAATCATTGAATCTAATATCGAAGCTGCATTGAATGAAGTATCCATAGTGGTTAATGCCGAAGAAGCTTATGAGCCTCTGCCTAAATTAAAAGAAAATACGATTTATTCCGGCGTAGAAGCCCTGCGTATCAGGGAATACGGGGCAGGCGTTAGTAGATTTATTTCTCCGTCGTTAGCCGAGGCAGCCCTGCTTGTTTTAGACGATAATGCCGTTAGTTATTCATTAGGCAAAAATAGTAATCTGGAGATACTGGAAGAGATCGCGAATACCGCGGTGCGGCAGGGGTTTGAGGTCTGGGTGCCGGAAGCGCCGGTATTATGACAAAAATGCTATTAAAGGGCAGGAACATAATGATAAAGCGGGGCAAGCAGAGGGATCGGCCGCGCTATCGCGCTTGAGCTGGCAAAAGAAGGCGCGAATATAAGTTTTAGTTTTGCCAGCAGTGTAAAAGAAGCGCAAGCCCTTGAAAAAGAAATTAGCACGCTTGGCGTAAAAGCAAAAGCATTTCAGGTGGACATTAGGGACTTTGAGGCTGTTAAAACATGGGTTGAAGAAACAAAAAAAATCTTAGGCTCGCTGGATACGGTAATAAATAACGCCGGAATCATCAAGGACAAAGCACTTGCCCTTATGGATGTTTCGGAATGGCGCGATGTACTCAATACTAATCTTGACGGGGTATTTAATTTATCCCGCTGCGCCATAATAACCTTTTTAAAACAAAAAAGCGGCAACATCGTTAATGTAACTTCTGTCAGCGGCGTGGTCGGCTTGCCTCGGCAAACAAATTATTTCGCGTCAAAAACCGGCATCATCGGTTTCACAATAGCGCTGGCAAAAGAAGTAGCCCTTTAGGGGGTGAGGGTTAATGCGGTAGCCCCCGGTTTTATTGAAACCGACATGCTCAAAGATTTAAAAGAAGAGCACAAGGCGCAGATATTAAAGCATATCCCTTTGGCAAGGCAGAAGAAGTGGCAAAGACGGTAAAGTTTTTAATTTCCGATGCATCCGGGTATATCACGGGACAAACCATTATTATTGCCGGCGGAATGAGCATAGCTTAAATATGGATAAAAGGATCGTAATTACCGGATTAGGCGTAGTGGCACCGAGTGGGATAGGGAAAGAGGATTTTTGGAAGGCGAACATTGAGGGCGTATCCGCAGTTGATAAAATAAGAAGTTTTGATACTGCAGACTATGCCACTAAAATAGCAGCAGAGATAAAAAATTTTGACCCGCAAAAATATCTCTCTCAAAAGCTTATAGACAATATTGACAGGTCTACACAGTTTGCTTTAGTAGCAGCAAAATTAGCTATAGAAGATGCTGGGATTAATCTTGAAAAAGATAATAAGAATTCAATAGGCGTATGCATTGGCGCTGGTTTAGGTGGGATGTTTTTTTATGAAAAACAAATCATTGCAGTGTATGAAAATTCAGTTAAAAAGATAGAACCTGCCTGTGTGCCTCGCATTACCCCTAATGCTCCTTCCTCGCAAATCTCTATTCAAAATGGCTTATTAGGTCCAAATATCACGGTTTCTACTGCCTGCTCATCCGGAGGCCATGCTTTAGGTCTAGCTATGGACATGATAAAACTGGAAAGGGCAGATGTTATCTTGGCTGGTGGCACGGAAGCATCGATAATTCCGCTTACTTTTGGGGCATTTAGCGTTTTACGAGTAATGTCTAGAAGGAACGATACTCCTAAAGAGGCAAGCCGACCCTTTGATAAAGATAGGGATGGTTTTGTGATGGGTGAAGGATCGGCAATCTTAATCTTAGAAGAATTATCGCACGCAAAGAATCGCAAAGCAAATATCTATGCTGAGCTTATAGGGTATGGGTCTACATCGGGTGCTTATCATATGGCAGCACCGGAACCCAAAGGTAAGGATGCAATCAGGGCAATGAAGATAGCACTAAATACCGCAGAAATAAATCCCCAAGATGTTGATTATATAAATGCCCATGGTACTTCTACAAAGGCAAACGATAAGGTTGAGACAGAAGCAATTAAAGCAGTATTTAAGGAGCACGCCTATAAGCTAGCAGTAAGTTCAACTAAATCCATGATTGGTCATCCTATCGGTGCTGCAGGCGCAGTCGAAGCGGTGGTATCAGTTTTAGCCATCCAGCACAATATCGCTCCACCAACAATCAATTACAAAACACCCGATCCGGATTGTGATTTAAACTATGTACCCAACCAAGCGCAGAAACGTAAAATCGATACTGTACTTTCAAACTCTTTTGGATTCGGTAGTAATAATGCCGTATTAGTATTTAGGCGTTTTACTGAATAGGAGGAATTATGCTATCTATAAATAGAGAAACCATACAAAAAGAAGTAAAAGAAATTATAAGCCAAAGGCTACATGTGTCAGTTGATAAGATAAGAGAAGATTCAAAGTTACGGGAAGATTTGGGAATGGACTCTTTTGGCGCCATCGATGTCGCCTTTGCTCTGGAAGATAAATACAAAAAAGAAATACCGAATGAGGATTTAGAGAATATTGAAACTGTAGATAATATTATAAATCTAATTATAAAGAATTTGAGTTAAGATGGTTTTAAATTGACAGCAGTTACAAGCGCTAAGACAAAAGGAGAATCCAATGAAATCAATTGTTAAAGAAGATAAAATTATAGAACGGCCGCCAATTAATATGGCAAAAGATTATTCTAAAGAATTTATATCCCAGCGCTTATCTTGGCTTAGTAATAAAACCAATACAAAGTTACACCACATTAGCCAATATTCCCAACCAAGTGAAGATATGAGAGGAAACATAGAGAATCCAATAGGTGTTTGTCAAATCCCCCTTGGTATTGCCGGTCCCTTAAAGATAAATGGAGAATATGCCAAGGGGGCCTTTTACATTCCGATGGCAACAGTAGAGGGAACTCTTTTAAAATCCTATGATTCGGGTATGGCTATTTTGACAAGAGCGGGAGGAGTTAATGTGAAGATTTTTAAAGATGAAATACACATTGCTCCTATATTTATACTAGATGGCTTAAATGATATAACTAAGTTTATAGAATGGATAAGAAATAATTTTAATAATATAAAAAAAGAAACAGAGAAAACAACCAAGCATGGAAAGTTATTGAGAATAGACCCTATTGTTGCGTCTAAAAGAGTTATCTTAAAGTTTAGTTATTTTACTGAAGACGCCATGGGGGCGAACATGGTGGCTATCGCCACAGAATCGGCTTGCAAATATATTTTTTCTGAGACCGGTAAAAAATTCTTTATTAAATCAAATCTTTGTTCTGATAAAAAAGCCTCTATGCATAATTTTGTTGAAGGATATGGTAAGAGTGTATTTGCTGATATATCTATCCCAGAACATGTTGTCAAATTTTTCGGCACTACGCCTAAAGAAATGTTTGATTATTATCATGCTTATGTTATTGGAAATTCTCATGCTGGCATGATAGGAATGAATGGTCATGTAGCAAATGGGATAGGTGCATTATTCTTAGCTTGCGGTCAGGATGTTGCAGAGATAATAGGTGCCTCTATGACTATTTGCCATGGAGAAGTAAGAGAAAATGGAGATGCATATATTAGTGTTTATATACCAAGTCTATTGGTTGGCACTGTAGGGGGAGGTGCTTCTTTAGTGACTCAACGTGAATGTCTAGAAGTGCTTGGTTGCTACGGTTCTGGTAAAGCCAAGAAATTTGCCGAAATTGCTGCAGCCGTTGCTTTGGCAGGAGAATTTTCTATCTGCGCTTCAATTGCTAATCATACCTTTGTTAAGGCTTTTATGAAATATGGTAGAAAATCAGGAGAAAAAGGAAAAGAATGAATTTTTTTAAGATTTCCTGTTTGATAGTTTCAGTATGTAGTTTTTCTCTAGGGTTATTAGTTTATGTCCGAGGGACAAAGCTATTTATTAACAAAATTCTTTGTTTATTATGTTTAAGCATTTCTCTATGGAGTTTTGGTTTATTTAAGGTGGTCTCCTCTTCTACTAGAGAGATATCTTATTTTTGGATTAAGCCTCACTATTTTGGCGCAATCTTTATTCCAGTATTTTTCTTGCATTTCGTATCTACGCTTTTAGATTTAAAGAATAAGTTAAAAAAAATTCTGTGGTCAGGTTATATTTTGGTATTTATAAACCTACTTTTGATTATTTTTACGCCTTGGATAGTAAAAGATGTTACTTCAAAATTTGGCTTTAAATTTTATACTGAAGCAGGCATATTTTATAACGGATTTACCGCTTATTTTATTCTTTATATTGCAATTGCTTATTATTTATTGTTTGAAGCTTTTAAAAAAGCAACAGGATATTTAAGAAACAAAATCAAGTATGTTTTGATTGCTTCTGTTATAGGATTTCCAAGTGGTTCAGCTGCCTTTTTCCCCGTCTATTA
>JBEKSD010000007.1:0-62891 GCA_049517335.1 Candidatus Omnitrophota bacterium
ATCCTTTTAGTCATATCTATGCCAATGCCTGGAGCCCAAGCACCAGGACTGGAAGTAGCGCCATTTAAATCTGCACCTAGTTTATTCGGGTCAAGATGCTGGTATTTACCTGTTGGAACTTTAAGTTGGAACATACCATCTATATCTGGGAGCCAGCCTTTTTCTTCTATGGCACAATAACGAGCAAGCAAATAGCTGTCTCCTAAACCAGCATCGTGGGCGCTTAAGCCTCCCTGCTTGATATAATTCTCTTGGTTAGTAATTTGACCGGCAATCTCGAGTTTTTCTGTAATGCCGTATTTTAAAAGCAATACTTCCTGATATTGATATGCCTTATCACCGCTTGGCAAAGTTTTATAATCACCTTTTGAATCAAATGAACCTCTTGTCATATTATAAAAGAAAAAAGGCTGCAGCGAAAACTTATTTTTACCGCAGAGAGGTGCAGTCCAGGTAGTAATCGGGCCGGCAGAAGACGGATTCCACTCTTCCGGAGTTAGAGATACCTCTTCTGCGAAGGCGTTTGTTCTTATAGCGACAAGTGCGAAATATATGAAAAACAAAAGAAAAGCCTTGCGTAGCATAATACTACTCCATTGGCTTAGTTCTGAAAAGCTTGTTTTAAAACCTTAAGGTTGTCTTTCATTATATTGATATAGGCATCATAGTCATCCGGCCCGGTTACTGCGGGATCAAGAACGTATACTTTTGCGCCTGTTTCCTTAGCTATAGCTTCTATTGCAGCGGCTGGATACTGTGGCTCGCTAAACAATGCCGGAATACCGTTCTTTTTAATAAGCTCAATGGTATCGGCAAGTTCTTTTGCGCTGGGCTCGCTCCCTGGCTCCCTTTCTACTACAGCCGCGATTGTTAAGCCAAATTCCTGGGCAAAATAAGGGAATGCCTCATGAAACGTTATAATTGATCTACCCTTATAAGGAGCTAATGCTGAATGCATCTTCTGACGTAGCGCTTCAAGCTTTACTACATAATTAGCCGTATTTTTTACATAGAGTTCTTTGTGGCTAGGGTCAAGTTCTCCCATTGCCTTACCTAAATTTTTTACCTGGATTATCGCATTAGAAATACTCACCCATAGATGCGGGTTATCTCCTTCATTCCCCTCCCCTTTGATTAAAGATATTCCTTCAGATAGCTGTATTATTTTCAAATTGGGATGCCGCGCTATAATTTTATCCAAGAACGACTCCATCCCTGCACCATTGGCCACAAAGACCTGCGCGTCAGTAAGCTTCTTCATATCATTAGTAGTAACTGTATAATCATGTAAACATCCAGTGAGCGGTGGGGTAAGGTTCTGAACTGAAATACCGGGAACATCTTTTGTGACATTTTTCGCCATAATATAAACCGGATAGAATGAAGCGACTACCTTGATATCTTTAGCCTCAGCGACAGCAGCGCCGATAGAAATAAAAGAACAAACCATAAAGAAAATAGATAAAATGAACGCGGGAATACGATGTCTAAACATATTCTCTCCTTTTTAAGCTACAAAATTATCTTATGATATTTTGAAAACTAAAAAAGGGGGTGCGCGGGAAAATTGGGTAGCGAAACGAGGTACTGCTGGTAGAGTAAAAAAAGGTAAGCAGCAAAAATAGAAGAATGCGAAAAAAATCAATAACGACATAACAGAAGAAACAAAAACAGTATTATTATGCAACCAAAGGCAAATCGGGCATTCATGCCCATCATCTCCATCATGATGCAATCCGTGAGAAAGCGGGTGTAATATCACTATTCCAAGAAAAACAGCAAAAACAACCAGCAATAAAAACGATGCTTTATTTCTCATTTGCACTTTGAACACAATCCTTCTATTTGCAATTGATGTGACTCTATCTTTGCATTAAGCTTATTTTCGATAAACCGTGAAACACCTTTAAAATTACAAAAATCGACTTCTTCCACCTTCTTGCATTTACGGCACGTAAAATGGTGATGATGTTCGTACGGATGGGCGCAAAGCATATAACGCAATTGACGATCTTCTGACAAAGACCGAATTAAAATGCCGGCTTTGGAAAGCTCATCTAATATTCGATAAACTGTAGGTAATCCCAAGGTAGGGAGTTTATTTTTTAATTTCTTATAAACTTCGTATGGCCCCATGCACACACCACTATCCTCAAATAGACTGATAGCGGCCTTACGCCTCGGAGTTATTTTTAGTCTATTATCCTTTAATGTTTGCAAATGAGATTCCATGCCTTACTCCATAAATAGAAATCATTTCTATTTGTATCACAGGCTAAGTTTTTGTCAAGAGGTATTCTCTGAAAGGACCCAGAAATATTCCACAAGGGGGAAGACTCTCTAGACACAGCTATGGGGAAATTTGTGAGGTGACTCCCTTAAGAGGAACGGCGGGCGGGGTTATACTCGAGAAAAGGCGAACGGTCCCAAGCATTAATCTCCTCAGCGGAAACTAGTTGCCTGTACCCGATTTTCCAACTTGTAGAGAACGAGGATTAGACACGGACTCGTAATTCACACCCGCGATGTGTTCGTTCTGGATAGCTTGCTGCAGGACGGACAGGACGTCTTGGCACTGAAACAACACCTTGCGCTTCTGCCCCAGGGACATGGCCAAGGATCGAACGTTCGTGTTTTCGCGAGAGAGAACAAGGATACGGCCCCTGACCTCGCTGAACCGGGCGTAGTCCGAAGTTGCCGCTTCAAGATCGGGATCACTGTGAAGTTTTGGGAGCGAGGCCAAACCACCCAGATCCTTGCGGACCTGCTGATCCTCCTTGGCCATCAGTGCTTCCAACTCGTCCATTTTCTTATCGCTTTCTTCCGCGATATGCGGCGCAAGCAGAGTCTGTATGCGTAACGCTGCGGTCTGGGCGCCGAAAGCAAGCAGCGCCACATTTCCGGCCTCCGGGGATCCGGCGCTCTTCGCCACGAGCCTAGAGAGGACGGTGTCCATTTCCTTGAGCGCGTCAGCGGCCGGGCCAAAGGCCAAACTGTAAGCTTTGATGTTGGTGTTCTTGACTGCCAGACCCAGCAGGTCGTTGTCGATGTGTTGGAGGTCAGTAAAAACCTTGGAGAATTGCGCAAGACGGGCTTTTTCGCCCTGGGTTCCGCCAGCCACCAGGAGTTCCCCTAGTTCCTTGCGTTCCCGCTCCACCTCCGCCGTGGCTGCACGTGCCTGGTCTGCGAAAGTCTGTGAGTCTTGATCGGTGATTGCCAAGACCGCGCTCTTCTCAGCTTCTGAGGCTGAGGCCAGCGTTAAGCGCATCCGAGCTACCAAGTCTAGCCGCTTGGCCTTGAAAGCGAGTTGCTCGGCGGGGCTCTGCTCTGTTTTAAAATGCAGCACTACGAGCATAACCACGAGCAAAATCACCGCCCCGGTGGCCATCCACAGAAATTCCTTGATGCCGGGCTTGATTGTCACGATACGATCTCCTTATCTTTAGCAACCAAACTCCAATTTTTCTACAGCCTTATCTACATGCTCATCCGTTAGGTAATAGTGCCTCTACAAGATGAAGTAATCTTATCTAATGTCCCTTTCCCGTATCACTACGGGAAAGTATCTCTTATTTATATAGGTGTATTATAGCCTTAATAGTAGGTTATGGCAAGAAATTTTCGAGCTCAGAGATAGTATCCCTCGGTTATTTTCGGTGTCCAAGCGGACAAAATGGGCGAAATTGTGTCCGTTTTGTCCGGTCATTTTTGACCAGAAATTCTCTAACTTGTTGCTGCATTAGAAGATATGGATGTCCGCCTCTCTTGACCCGGACATTGGTAAAATATTTACTTTTTTGCCGAAACCTTTATGCTCGCAACCGCCTTATTAATTCCGTCTCTCTCTAAATCTGTCATGTTTTCAACAAGATCACTGATAACCTTATCTGTTCCTATATAATCGGTAAGTGACACAGAATCTTCTCTTATAACAGTCACCTCTCTAAACCCTGCTTTTTTTATTTTATTAAGATAATCTTCTTTGTGTAATGCACCGGCAATACAACCAGCATGCAACTCTGGTGATTTTAAAACCGAATCTGGTAAATCTGCAAGAAGTACCATATCAGAAACCATAAGCCGGCCACGAGGCTTTAATACTCTAAATGCCTCATCAAACACTTTTTGCTTATCTTCCGAAAGATTGATAACGCAATTACTGATAATGCAGTCGGCTATACTGCTATCCAAGGGGAGGTTTTCAATTTCACCTAATTTAAACTCAACATTTTTAAAACCGGTCTTTTTAGCATTGGCCCTTGCTTTATTAATCATATCCTCTGTCATATCTATTCCAATTACTTTACCTTTATTCCCCACTCTTTTTGCGGTAAGAAATACATCTATACCACCCCCACAACCTAGGTCAATAACCGTCTCCCCTTCTTTCAATGAGGCAAGTGCAACGGGATTTCCACAACCTAACCCCATATTGGCTTCCGAAGGAATAGAATTTAAATCATCTCTGGAATAACCAACCTTTTCTGAAACATCAGTGTTCTTAGAACCGCAGCAACAGCTCTTTTTCTTCTTGGCGATATCGCCATATACCGTTTTTACGAAGCCCTTCATATCAGCTACCTTTCTTTACTAGAACGTCACCACTTTATCGCTCTCCTTGACTATTTCATACATGTCCTTCATCGTATTGATCGGGCAGATTTCCGTGCCTTCCTGATTACGGAACTTGATGCACGTTCCACATGCGAGAATTTTACCGCCCGACTTTAAGAACTTTTCTGCTTGCTCAACTGTGTTAAACTTTTCAGTGCTTATTTTCTGGTACTCAACGCCTTTACCGGTCAAAAAGACCTTCACTTCATCCTTCTGTCCAAGACAGAAATTGGCATACCTAAGTGCATTCCAGCAGGTTTCCGCATCGTTACTCGAAATAATCACCCCTATTTTCATTTGCGCCCCCTTACTTAATGACAGCCGTGCTGTGCGCAGGCATTCTCTACGGTTATTTCTTCGAGCTCTCCTGACTTGAATTTCTTGATTATCTCAGCCACGGTTTCGCCGGCTGCCCGGTAGGCTTTAACATTGGCTTCATTTAATTTCTGCACTGCCCTCATTCCCATGCCTTGGCAAACAACCGCATCAATAGATGATGTACCCAATACACCTATCGGATGACACATGCCATGAGAATGATGGGCATTGGTATTGTCAACGATCTTAAAAGTTTCTTTCTCTGTGTCATAAATAGTAAAGTATGGAGCACTTCCGAAATGCCCATAGACCTTAGCATTAAAACCTTCCTTATTTTCCGTGGGTATACATATTCTCATTTTAGAACTCCTTTCTTAGTTATTTTACCTTTTTGACTATACCGCCTTCTATTTTTAACGCCTTGGCGTGCAATAAAACGTCCGCAATCTTCTTGTGGGCAGAATTAATAATGTTTCCGAAGGTCTGCCGGGAAATATTCATTTTCTTGGCTGCGTCTTCCTGATAGAAACCATCAAAATCCGCAAGCCTAATTGCCTCTAATTCATCCAAAGTAAGATTTATTTCTTCCAGCATATCTACAGGTATACCTCGGGGTTTGAAGTAATTCGTATCCGGGCTACACCTTATTCTTCTACATCTACACGGCCTAGACATATACTTTCCTTTTAATTATTGGCATATGCTAATAATAAAACAAAATACGGTTTTTGTCAAGAATTTTAAATGGGTATTCCCCGTGAGGACGGGCAGAAATACGGCGCGATAGACCGCGAAAGGCTAAAGATAAGATCAAATGCTAGTCCCGGCTGGGTGGGATGATAAAGCATTATTATTGGGGGTGATTTTCAAATAAATATTGCACAAGGGGAAGACTCTCTAGACACAGCTATTGGTAAATTTGAGAGGTATTCCCGATAAGGACGCCCAGAAATACGGCGCGGCAGAAAGACTCTCTATATACAGGTAGATTAAACACGGCTGTTTCATTTTTTTGTTGACCCTACACGAGTTTATCCAAAAGCTGCATTGCTTTATCAAGCTCCCTTAGCGCATCATCAATAAAATATTCAGGAATCCGTTCCCTCTTGCCTGCTTTTAATTCTGCCATCAATTCCAGCGTAGTTTTAGGGTATTGCAGTCTATCTTTAATCTTAGCGATTATTTCTGCCTTGCTCATCTTCATATAACTGCCTCCTTTTAAGGATGTATAGGCCATAACATCTGAAGGATTGCAAGGTATTTCTTAGAGGCTACCCGGGCTTATTTTCCTCTTTCATTTAACTTGATATCTCTTGAAACTCCTCGATTTTTAAAACTTCCTTCACTTAAGAATTATCCCCGCCTCATCCAACCATAGTAACCATAAGGAACCAAGGCTCCCTCAGCAGGCATAGCTGCGGCTCTTTTCATTCGCTCTTCCATAGTCAATACTTCTCCTGTCCTTTGTTTCTTTAGCGTTTCGTCTCCAGCAAAACCAAACGAAAATTCTACAATAGGCTGGCTGCATACCTCCACGACCATCTGAACCGCGTCCGGACCATCATCATATTTGCCTTTCGGAAAATACCTGAACTGGTCAAGAAGCGTCTGAAGGAACCTGTTGAAGATAAGGGTACCGTTTTTGATCAACGGATGCATAGACTGTATCCGCTCCCTCTTATTCAAGGTGTTTTTGATCGGAATAATCTCCGTTTTATACAGGCCTTCCTGTTTTACGCGCTTTTCCAGGTCCTGAACCATGAGACTCTGGAAGTAATTCGCCTCGCCGGCGAATTTCTTTACCTTATATCTCTTACAATACGCCAGGATATCATTTACCGTATCATTCGGCGTTCTGCGCTTGATATCGGCTTCGATTATATAGATTGTTCCGTCCCTTCTATCCCGCGCCGCTATGATAATCGCCGAATAGTCTCCCCTATTAGTGGATTCTCCCATAGCGGGATCGCATGCGCCCATAATATCAGCATTATCGCCCAGCCACTGCAACAGTTCTTCCGTAGAGCGGTACATATCGTTATAGTAACGAAATTCCGCGGGATTATAGAGGCTCCATTCGGAACTGACCGGCTCGTTCTGCTTCTCGGAGTCGAAGCTGCCCTCAAGCTCTGACTCGCGCATAACCATGAGCGAGTAATAGTCCTCCTTTTCTTCCCATAGGACCTTCGTTCCTTCGAGCATAGCGTCTTTGTTGGCAAGATAAAATGCAAGAGCAGCCTCCTTACCCATTACGCCATTGTACTGCTCTCTGTTATTGAATATGAGCTTCCACTGCTGCCAGAGATCTGTTCTTACAGCCCATTCGATCACGGATTTGTATTTACGCTTCTCCCATCCGGGCATGGCGTTTTCATCGATGAGCTTGGCCAGAAGCGAGTCGTAATGCTGTATTGTCCCTATAACCACGACGTTGGTCTTTGCAGAACCAGCCTTTAGGACGGCTTTCGTGAACCAGTCAAAGAGCTTCTGTCTTGAATCCTCAGACTGGGTATTTTCGTCATTCTCGATATCATCTACTATAATCGTGGACGGGCGCATGGCTTTATTGCGGCGCCCGCGGATTTTTTGTCCCGCGCCGAGCGCCGTAACCTTAACGCCGTTACGGGTCATGATCTCGCTTCTTGTCCAACGCTCCGGCTTAGGCTTTTGGCCTATTTCACAGACATCGGGAAAGCCCGCTATCAACCTCTCGTTATTCTCGAGTTCGTTCTTGATATGCGCAAGCATGGTATCCGCCTGATCGCCTGTATCCGATAAGAGCAGGATATAGCTATCCTTCTTATAGCAGATACACCAGAGCGGATAAATCATGCCGGCTATGGAGCTTTTGGCACTCCCCCTGGGCGATGCGATCGCTAGCCGGCCTGCGCCTTTTGCCGCGATATCGTCAAGCATTGCGTAGAGCTCATCGTGAAATGAGCACGACTTCTCCTTCAGGTAGTGCGGAAAGTAGAGCTGCGCAAACACCCTTACAGACTTCTCTCCCGCCTCCCGGCGGATACGTTCCTCTTCGCTAAACAAGTTATTGTTCTTCATGGTTATTTTCCTCCTTATTGTTGGAATCGCCGTCTTTAGCTTTATTTAAGTCAGCTATCTCTTCGCTTATTTCCGCTTTTTCTATACGCTGCAACAAGAGCTTGATACCCTCTTCTGTCTTAAGGTCTAACGTGTTGGTCTCTCTGGCCACTCTTTCTATCTCTTGAAGGTCATTTTTTAACTGCTCATATGTTTTACTATCACCTCCCTCGCTATGATGGTAGATATCGCTAATCAGCTCCTGTGGCTTTTGGGGCAAGTATCCCACTGATTGCATTTTTTCCACAAACTCCTTTAAAACGCGCCAGGCCAAAAACTCCGCCTGAGCTTTTTCTCCGATAGTCGCATCCGGGCTGCGCGCAAGGCGCATGAGGTAGCTATGATGCACCATGGCCTTTTGAGACATATTTGCTAGAACGCGCTTACTCTGTTTAATATCCAGAGTTAAGGCGTTTCGGTCATCTATCTCCTCTAAATCTCGCCTTACGGTCCTATCGGTTATCTTAAGAAACTGTGCGATCTGCGCATGCTGCATGCATCCTTCGCTGTCAAGAAACTCTACGCACGACTGCCTTACTTCCTTGGGTAATGTTTTAGGATTCAAGGTGCCGTCTTTAATCTGCTGGATAAGAGAAAGAATCGGCTGCTCATCATGGTCATGGTTATCGTCAGGCATGGATACCCTCCTTGAGATATTTGGTTTTTAGCTCTTCCGAAACTTTATCTACCCCCGCAAAAGCGATATAGCGTTTGACAATCGCATCGCAATACTTGGGTTCGATTTCCATTCCATGACAACATCTGCCTAAACTTTCTGCTGCTATCAAGGTTGAACCACTGCCGAGGAATCCGTCAAACACAACGTCGCCTCTTGTTGAGCTGTTCCGGATAGCCCTAGCGGGAATTTCAACGCTCTTTTGGGTGGGGTGAATCAGATCTGCGGCTTTATCGCGGTCTATCTCCCATAAATTGCTTTCATTTGTGGGGCCATACCATTTATGCGGAGCATTCTTAAGCCAGGAGTAAAGACAAAACTCAGTCTGCTGGTTAAAATCCCCGTATGAAATGGCAAAAGTCGGTTTAGCCCAAGTAATTACCGTTGACACGTGGAATCCAAGTTCTTTTAGGACCTGGTGGACAAAATAAAACTTAGCATGCCCGTTCCATATGTACGCTGATGCGCCATCTTTTAGAAAGCGTCTTATATTTTTTAAAACGCTTCCAATCCATTGCTCATATTCCTTCTCATTAAGATCATCCTTGTACAATTTTTCCCAGCGTTTGGATTTTTTAGGCCTAGATTCAAGGTCAGGTCGATTTTGCGCTAAATAGAAACAGCCGTACGGAGGATCAATATGCACAAGGTCGATTGTTTCGTTCTGCATCAAGATGTCCAGATCGCTTTCGCATGCCGCATCTGCGCACATAATGCGATGCGCCCCAAGCGCAATCACATCGCCTCGCTTGGTAATCGGCTTATCTATCGAATCAACTACATTCTCAAAGTCAAAATCATCCGGGTCTTTTTGCACGCCATACTGATCCAATAGGTGTGATATATCCGAGTTTAAGAAACCGGTAATAGTGACGTCAAAATCAGGCACGCGGGCCAACTCCTCCAGGAGTACGCTTAATTTCTGCTCGTCCCAATCTCCGGCGATCTTATTCAAGGCAATGTTACAGGCCTTTTCCTTTTCCGGTGAAAAGTCAACTATTACAGCCTCAACGCCCAAAATGCCGCGCTCGCGCAGCACCTTAATTCTCTGATGACCCGAAATAATATGCATGCTGCGTTTGTTGACGACGATCGGCTCGATAAAGCCGAATTCGTCAATGCTGCGGGCGAGTTTTTGGTATTCCGGGTCAGTCGGCTTCAAATCCTTGCGGGGATTGTACGGAGCTTCACAATAGTCTTTAAGCATGATAATCTGAATATCCATAATTTTCTCCCTTCGCGTTTATTTTCAATAAGTTAAGAAAATAAACATACTTTTTGGTTTAACCGCTTGCATAGTAGCTAACTGTCTTGAGATGTCTTACAACAGATGTCCATATAGCCAGCCCTCCCAGTTAAAAGTTGGATATCCCTACCAATAATCCTCTGTACATCTAGCGTTTAGTGAACTGCCGTCTTTAAAACATCTATGCTATTACCCTGATAGAACGCAATATCCTCGTTCTTATAACGAGCATTATTAGAATTCTTAAAATCAACACATCATTTCCTTTCTTTTCTAGGTTCTAACCAATGAAAGCATATCGAATGTTGACAAGATTAAGGATTTATAGCAGAATAGGCGTAGGTTAGAAGAGACGGAGAATAGAATGACTAAAAATAGCCTTTCTTTCTTTAAAGGTAGGAGGGGGAAGGATTTTAAGAAAAGGTGGCCTCCCAGGCTTAAGCTTTTATTGGTCTCCCAAGCCTTGGAGGTTACCAAAAAGGAATTGTCAAAATACCCCCGCATCAAACATTATCTTTTTGTCATTACGCCTTACGGATACGCTAAATCCCCCGAAAAAAAATTAGAGATGATTAAAGGACAGAAGGAAATTGTTGAGAAACGCTATGCAGACTTGATAAATAAACTTTCCAGAAAAGTTGCGGATAGGTATATTGGGTGGGATTTCCTAAAATTAGGCTTCAAAGGAAACTGGAGCATGCATCATCGGAAAGATTCTATAAAGCATATAGCAAAGGAATTGGTTAGTGAAGAAATTAAGATTTTGCGCGGAGAAAAAAGGCAAGACAGGGACATCTATAACGATATAAAAAATAAAAAAAAGCCAAAATATAAGATTGATATAGATTCAGAGGAACGAAACCAAGCTACCGTAAGGACACCAGATGTAGCTACAGACATTGAAGCCCTTGATAATAGGCTAATATATCAGGAATTAACCGCTGGGTTATCGGAAAAAGAAAAAGACACCTTAAACACAGGGGAAACTGGAAAAGATTTTTATGCACTAGTCGCAAAAATAAAAGAAAAGCAAAGCAGACAAATAGAACAACTTAGTAAAGAAAGAGGAATCTCTAAAACAGCTAAAACAGAAACCGCCAAGCCCCCTCTATCAAAAGGCATATCTCCCGAAGAGTGTTGCAGTATTATTAACAACCTCGGTACAGACTGGTTTAAGGGTATGCTCCGGGAGGGATTTGAAAAAATACTGCAACTTAAACCTCCATTATTAAAAAAATCCAAAATTTCTACGGCATACCTTTACCTTATCCTGGTTTTAGGTTTACCTATCTTAATAAGGTGGCCAAAAATTTAGATATTAAGCCTGAAAAGCTAAAAGTTTTCTTTGACAAAATAAAATTTCCCTATATCTATCCCCTTCCAAATATAAGGCAAGATAAAAAGAAACTTTACCTTATAGACGAAGACAAATTGGATGTCTATCTTCCCTATCCAACCATTCAGGCTTATTTTTACATGGAAAAAAATTACAAAACCTGGAGAAAGGAATTAGGCTGCGGTTTTACAAGGGCGAGGGCATCCCATTTTATGGAAAGAAAGATAAAAAGAATGAGGGTTCCATATTACTATTTTGATTTGGTTGAACCCAAGGATGAATGTGTTTCTTATGTTCTTGATAAGAAAAGCCATCCTCTAACGGACTTACCAAAAGGAACGGAAATGTTGGAAAATTATTATAGAAATTACAGATGGCCTCCTTTAACCCATAAGCAACTAGTAAAAGCACTAAAAATCAGATTCTCGTTACAATTAAAGCTATAATCTTCATGTTTAAAAAGTACCCAAAATATTGTGGGTAACTTTATTCAAATATTAGGATGCAAAAACCGCTGTTGACGTTCCTCCCTCAGACTCTTCGGCAATTAGGACATGCTGCATAGAGTCCTTCAAGTCTTCATGGTGTGTAATCAAAAAAATCTGCCGAAATTGTCCCGATAGATTATTGAGAGCTTTTAGAATGTTTTCCTTGCGACCTGCATCCTGACTTCCAAATATTTCATCCAGTGCGATAAAATTAATCCCTGTCCTACTATTCTGTTCACTGATAATTTGTGAAATAGCAATACGTAGGCACAAATTCACTAGATCCTGTTCCCCACCTGAGAATCTCTTCACCGGGAAGCTTTCAGTGCCATCATAGACAAAAACATTGTATTCCTCATCAAGGTCAATGGCTGGATATCGACCATCTGTGGTGCCAGCTACAAGTTGACTCGTCCGAGCAATAAGCATGGGCCTTATTCTGCTTGCTAAATTTTGCCGGAACTTATCCATAAGTTCATCCAAAACGGTTAGCTTTTTCGCATCACTATCAGCCGCTTTCCATTTTTTCTGAATTTCCTTCTGGCTCTTAAGAGCTTCTTCTTTTTGGATAATCTGAGCCTGCATCAACTCGATTTGATGTATTATATCATTAATAGCAATCTCCTGCCTGTGAGCTTTGTCTTGTATGCTATCATAATTCTTCTCGGCGGCAGCTAATTCTATATCACTGAATCCGATGCTTTTTTGCTCTTTTTCTTTTAACGTTTTTTCCTTATTAAGTTCTGCTGCTTGTTCATCGAGTGTTTTGATTTCTTTTATAAGAATCGAGATTCTTGCTGTTTTTGTCCGTAATTCCATAATTTGCTCGTGAATCTTCAATAGTTCCTTATTTTTCTTTTTTAATTCTTCGTACCGAGTTTCTGAAAATTGCAAGTTACCGATTTCGGTAATTCGCGCCTTTTTCTTCTTGACACTTTCGGTAAGCGCTAAAAGGCGTTTTTCTTTCACATCAAGTTCGCTCTTGATACCCGATTCCTTTTTTTCATCTTCACGAAGCTCTTCCAGCCGGGCTTCAATATCTTCTACGCGGTTCTCCGTACCATCTACCTTTATCTTCAGTTCCTTACTTTCGGCACTCATATCCTTGATGCTCTGCTGCTTTTTTGTAATTTCCTTACTAAAATGCTCTAATATGCTTTCGTAATTAGCTCCCAGGTCCTGTGAACATTCAGAGCACTTGCTATTAGGACCAAGCTTTTTAATATTCTCCTTTTTTTCTTCTAATTGAGCAATAGAATCACGACAGGCCTCGATTTTTACGGATAATGTATTGAGATCTTTGGATATACGTTTGAAGATAGAACTTTCATTTTTCAATTCAAGCTGTAATTTTTCCTTCTTCGCCACCAATCCTCTATAACTGGATAAACTATCAATTAATAGCTTTCTTTCTTGAACAACCTCAGCTTGGTCATCCAACCGCTCGTTGAGATCTTTCTCTAGATTTTTCTTTTCCTCATACAGGCTCCTCATCGCTTCAAGTTTTTCCAATGTTTCCTTGGCAGAAAAATATTCGGCATCCTTAGGCCCTATTTTGACTAGCTCCTTTTTTTTAGTTTGGAGCTCATCGAGCTCTTCCGTGTATTTTTTTATTTGTTCTGACTTTCCTTGAATCTCTTTCTCAAAGCGTATAATACTAGTATGGATCTGCTGAAAGCCTTTCCTTTTGGATTCCAATTCCTGTTTTTTAGCCTTGGCGGACTTAAGCTCGATCTTAATACTTTCAAACTTTTTCTCGTTCGTTACCTGTTGCTCAACCGTCGCACTCTTTTTCTTTGAAAGTTCGTCTATTTCTCCGATAATCGCAGTTTCATCCATTATCATCTCTTTAAGGCTCTCGGCCATCTGTTGTTTAATACGACGGTTCTGCCTTATTTCCTTAAGCGCTAAATCAATCAGATCGATCCTCAGTAAGCGCCGTATTATCTGCTGTCGTTCGGCCGGATTTTGGGAAGTCAACAGATCTAATTCTTTTTGCCGTGCAAACACGGACGCGAAAAATGTTGCACGATCCATTCCGAAAAGTTTTGAAATATAAGCGTTAACACCATCTTCCCGTTCTGCGACTGCCTGCTCTTTACCATTTTTATAAACAAATGCCTGGGCTATAGCCCGCTTACCCTGCAGTCGCCTAACAACTTTATAAGTGTCTCCTGCCATTTCAAATTCAAGCGTCACTTCGCAGTTTGCATCAATGTCAGCTCCCTGTGTCCTTACTCCTTCTTTATCGGTTCTTCCCGTTAACGCATATGTTCCATAAAGCGCCCATCCCACGGCTTCAAGAATGGTCGACTTACCCGATCCATTCTCTCCGATAATACCGATAAGCCCTGCAGGAAGATCTGTAAGGTCAAGCTGTTTGAATCTGCGAAAATTAGTTAGAGTAAGGCGCCGAATTATCACGATTGTTCCTTTTCTTGGGCCTGGTTAATATAGCGCGTTCCAAGATTGACAAGCTCCTTTTTATCATTATCTGACATTTTAATATCTGCTAAAAATCGTTCGAATTCAAGCGGAAGAGCATCTATGGCTTTATCAACTATGACATCACCGTCTTTTTCCTGCACTAATTCCGGGTGAATATCAACGTGGAAGGCTTCAACAAACAGCTCGCGTATACGCTTAAGATCCAACTGGACATAAGTTGACCTCGTCAGATTTTCCAGTTTTAACTGTATTATCCTTCCATCAATCTTGTTTTTAGTCTTTAATTCGCTTATCATATCTAGGACTTCGGAGGCATCTTTACCGGCGCAATTTACCGGCCCCAACCTTAACATCTCCCGAACTTCTATCGGAATAAATTCCGCTTTATGCTCAGCTAAATCAGCAAAAACTATGCCTTTAGGATAGCCTATTTCACGAAAACTGAATCTTTCCGTAGAGCCGCTATAGTAAGCATTAGGAATGTTCTTAATTTCTAGAAAGCGATGCCAATGCCCAAGAGAGACATAATCGAAGTCCTTAAACCTGAGAAATACTTTCCCGGGAATGATCAGTTCGTTAAATTCCCCCATCTTATAAACGTCATCTAAGGTTATGCCGGCATGAAGGCCTAAAATGTTAAATTTGGCCTTTGAATCCAATTTTACTTTTTCAAGTTCCGCGCAAAGCTCTGCATCAGAGGAAGTATGGGGTACAATATGGATGGCGGCATCCCCGATTCTTATTTTCTCATATTGTTTTTTGTAAACCGGATATATGTTCGGAAGTATTGTCAGCGCTTCAAAAATTGACCCAGAGGAAGCAACTCGAGGAGTTGAGTGATTTCCAGAAATAAGGATGGTGGGAATCCCGGCAGTTGATAGTCGTTGTAACTCGGATAGGGCAATATGAATAGCCCGGTTGCTTGGGCGAGGACTATCGAAAAGATCCCCAGCATGTATTACAAGATCAGGCTTTTTCTTCAGAATAAAATCTATGGCTTGTTTAAAAGCCGCGTTTACGTCTAGCTCTCGCTGATTAATTCCTGATACTGCGTCAATCTTTGAATATTCGCCATAGCCGAGATGCGTATCAGAAAAGTGAATTAGCTTCATAAACAAATAATTCTATTTGTGGATAAACAATAATGCGCGCTCCGAGTCTAAAAATAACTCCAATTTTTAACGGGATAATTTAATTGCCATTTTTTGCTATACATTTTCCGAAAGAATTAATATTATTCTTCGCTATTCTGCAAACTTTTTTATTAATATCTATCCCTATATATTGACGACCTATCTGTATAGAAGCTATTGCAGTTGTTCCAGAACCCATAAAAGGATCAAGCACTATATCCCCTTTTTTTGTAAATAGCTTGATAAACCACTTTGGCAAATTGATAGGGAATGTAGCACTATGATTCCTATATGCACATTCAGTTGCTAAATGTAATACATTAGTCGGATATACTTTTCTTCTCCCAACCCAATTTGATACTTTTCTTCCAAAGCCACTTTTGGATTTTGAACTTATTCTTTTGCCATCGTCTTCACTCATGTTTTTAAGCCTAGTCTCTGCCCACTTTCCTATCGGAACCTTCACTGCATCTTGGTACATTTTAAATTTCTTTCTTTTGTTAAACTGCAAACATCTTTCCCATGCATCCCTCAAACGATTAGGCCATTTTCCGGGGAAACTATTCTTTTTATGCCATATAAATTCTTCTGTCCATAACCATCCCTGTTTTTTCATTCCAGATATTAAATCAATAACATACGTATGACGCTCTCCATTGACTACTTTCTCTTTGATATTCAAGACTAAAGTGCCTGTGGACTTTAAAACCCTAAAACACTCAGCCATTCTCGGCAATAACCATTCTGCATATTGGTCTGGATGGATTCCTCCGTAATCATCTTTACGGCTATCTGCATAAGGAGGTGATGTGACTATTAAATCGATACAATTATCTGGTAAGTCACTTAAAACATCAAGACAATCACCATAAGCTATTTTATTTACACTTTCTCTTAATCGACCTTTAATCTTCATATTTGAGAGTATAGCAAATTATAGTTCCTTGGTCCAGCAATTTAATTAGTAATCCAGTGAGGAGACTTCAAATAAAAACACAATACTTCTTGCGTACTTTCCCATACCTTTTTGTTCTTATAAATATTAACAAATGGATCCCTGATTATTTTTAGGTTTTCAATATTAAATTCTTTCCTGCCGCTATGTGGTAATAAATATAAATAATACTGCTCGCGAAGAAACTTTGCTTTTTCTATTTCATTGCGCGTCCAGTTGAATTTATGCTCAAGTGCTGCAACCGCCTTAACTTCAATATATCTTTCTAAGGACGAGCTTTCATCAAAGCTAATTATATCGTAACCAGCAGATACATCTTTTGGGGATATATATTTGATTTTCTTAACTAAAGCTGGAAATTTAGCCAATCTCTTTCTTTCATATTTAAGTACTTCTAATTCGGCAACCCTACCTATTTCTTCATCGGCCTTTTTGTTTTTCAAAAACTCTTCTAGTGTAATTTTTCTTTTATTTTTTATCAGTGTAGGTTTTTGATATTCATTTAAAAGAATGTAGTTTTTCTGGTCTAGAGATAATTTAATAATTCCTAGCTCCATAAGGAAATTTCTCGGGCCGCTAGATTTATATCTCTGAGATGGTGCCGGCTTGAATGAATACTCTCCATCCTTTAATTTAAAATTTGCCAAGAAATCGTAGAGGGATTTACAAACTAATAATTTCTTATTTAATATGATGTTAATTAAGAATTCTTTTATCTTCTGCTCTGGATTATTGATATCTTTTATCTTTAACAATAAAATTTTAAAACTCGGTAATAACTGGATATTACCTTGATTATTAAAAATTAACCCAAGGTCTCTTAAGAAATCTACGGTTTCTTTAAAATACACGGACTTAGTTAAGAATCGTTTTCGCAGGAACTCTTCGTTCAAAAGAGACGAAGCATTGATGATTTCGCAAATAATGAATATCTGCTTCAAGGAAATCTTTTCAAAAGATATTTTATCTTTTATTAAATAATCTTTCATAGGCAGCATTTTCTTCATCCCCTTCAAACATATCCAATGAATAAATACCATAATCTTGTTCAATAATTTCGTGCATTCTTACGGCTTTTCTGTCTAAATTATCCTTTATATCTTGATCAATAGTATTTTCATACTGTAGGAAATAGTAGTTTGCAACGTTTACTTCGGAACCGCCAACTCTGTGTATTCTATCCAGCGATTGTAAATATTGCGCACAATTATAAGACAAATCATAGTAAATGGCATGAAGACACGTTTGATGCAAAGATATCGATTCAGCACAAGCAGCAGGATTAAGAATTAAAACATCCAGCCCACTTTTAATATCTTTAAATTTATTGATTATCTTTTCTCTTGTCATTGCTTCCCGTATAGAAGTTTGTTCTGTTGGAGTGTCTCCATATATCAACTCACAATTAAACCCTTTTTGAGTTAAATACTTTTTTATAAATTTCAACGTATTAACAAAGTTAGCCCAAATAATAACTTTTTTATCTTTTAAAAATATTTTTTTTATCAAGCGGCCTAAGAAAATTAACTTCTCGGGTTTCTCAAGCCTATCATAATTATAAATGACATTACGTAAGTCTTTATCCTCCTTCACTAGGTCTTCTGTATACCCATCTATACAGTTTATCAATAATTTTACATAAGAAGCACATTGCCTAAGTCTCATAATTCGGCCCCTTCTTAACTTTAATACTAAATCTATATTCTTTAAATAATCCTCCTTAGAATAGTTTATGATTTTTCTTTCAATTGCATCATATATCATCCTTTCGTTCTGATTCATTTTAATTACAAAAGGATTGTGAAACTTCGGGCGTTTTAGGCCAAGATCGGATTTTCTTACTCTATAAAACAAAACTCCAATTTCTTCCTTAAGGATATCCTTTACTGAAGAATCATTATGTGTGTCTTCAAGCAATTTTATTCTGGTTTTAATTGTAGGAGTTAATGGATTGAGTTTATCATATAGAAAATCAAACATATTAAAAATATCTGTATAACTTCTGGGCATAGGCGTTCCCGTTAAAATACATTTATATTTCGCATATCGAGATAAGGTTAAAATAGCACTTGCCCAGCTTCCTCCTAGCTGTTTAATATAATGAGCCTCATCTATAACGAAAAAAATATTAGTACCCTTAGTATTGAAGAACTCTCTTACTTCAATGCGGTCGTTAGAAAGTGTTTGGAAAGTTGTCAAATACAATTCACTCCTTTCCGAATGATCACTAAAGTAATCATTTTTTCTAATTAGATGGTGGCCTCCAGCAAAAATTTTGAATTTTGGTGTTCTTCCTAGAGTAGATTCAAATTCTTTCTTCCATGGACCAAAGCACGATGTAGGTCCAACCACAAATAAAGTATTAACCTTCCCCTCCAATTTAAGTTTTTCATATACTGTTAAAATCACCGATGTTTTACCACTGCCTGGAACTGAAAAATTTGCCCCGCTTTCTAATAAATAAAGATGGAAAGCTGCTTTAAGTTGGTGGGGTTTTAATTTTCTAGGAATGCTTTTCTTGGCAAACTCATAGAACTTATCTAACGCTTCCTTATCAAATTTTCCATCTTTAAATTCTTGGGCAAGTTTCCTTTTTGTATTAAATTCTGCAATTTCATTAACTAACCTAGAGTAATATTTTCTACAGATAGAAGATAATTGATAATCAATACTTTCCTCTTTGAAATAACCGGTTATTTTGAGTAGTATTGAGTCGACCTCCTTAACTTCTTGCTGGAATGAACCATCTTGAGGATTATTTTTGAAACCAAAGAAAGTCAGTTGACTAATGTGCTCGGGTTTTAAATTTAACTTAACGCCAGACAAGATTAAAGTATTGTTTAATATATCTATACTGAGTGGCTTGCTACTATTCATTTTTTCTTTTTCTTTGTAAAATCAGAGGCTTCTTTTTCTATATGGTAAAACTCAGACTCAATCTCTTGAGCACGTTTTTTAATCTCTCTAGCTAAATCCATTGCTCTTGAAAACTGAGATAACGGAACTGCCTCGGGATCCATTGCATCATGATTGAGTTTTTTTAATGCTGATTCCAATAATTCTAAGGGGGTTTCTCTCTCTTCCTTGTTTTCTTGAAGAAAAGCGGCTTTTTTAACTTGGTTAACAATTTGTGATTTGTATTTTGTACACCATAACTTATCAATCATACTTACGTCATATTCGTTCCCATCTTTGTCACGACACTCTTCCTTTGGTAAATGAACCTTGACTTCAATCAGTTTAAGGATTTCTTTCTTTGCATCTTCATTGCTTAACCAACTAGGAAGTCTTCTCATTACCTGATGCACTTTTGACAAACTAGGTATTCCATCAATCTGCCTTAGTCGAATTATTTTAAAGGCCACTGATTCAATTTTGCCTACCTCGTTTTCTGTAACCCCTAGAATTAACCTTTGTTTCGGGTCTTCTAGTTTTTTAAAAACTGAGTTGTAATAATCGTAGAACGCTTGCCATCTTCCTTCGGGATCACCCAATCCCGATGAAACAGTACCATAGAGTTCTTGCCTATCCAACATATCGAGATACCTATCGATACATTCTAATGGCTTAAGATAATCATCTCTATATTTTCTCACTGCCTTTTCAAAAGTTTTTTTATCAAGTCCTGAAAAAACAGGATCGTCTCTCAATTGCTCATCTATCGACATTCCTAAGGCCATTTTCCTTTTTATTGATAATGCGCGATCAAAAGCATAATATTCAGCCTTACCATCACTCTGAAGCTGATACCTATTTTCAATTTGCTCTATTTCTAACAAGGTTGGAGGTCCACCCTCATCCTTCTTTCCAGGTAAAATTACAACTTTCATGTTTAAAAATCGAGTGTCGTGGCTATCTTCCCAAAGCTTTTCTAAAACCATTTTTCTACGATTTCCATTGATAAGAAATCCGTCACAAGTAATAATCGCAGGTTCTCGTTGCTCTTCATGCTTGATAGATTGTGTCAATTCTTCGGTTTTTTCTTTATCTTTTTCTTCAAGAAATTTTCTAAGCATTTTCTGCGCCTCTTCAGATTTCTCATCTAATACTCCACAATTCCTTTCATAATTCAATACATCAGAGCTAATGCGACCATTGTCTTTTCTGTAGCGAAGAATCTCAAAGGGAACCAAATAAACATCTCGTTCAATGCCATGCTTCCGTTCATTCCTAAAATCTATAACCGTCCTTGCAGGCTTTGGGCCCTTTGTTTTTCTTTTTTCTATTTCATCTGTAAAATCATCAATAATTTCTCTAACTACAGGCTTTGTTAACTTTCCCATTTTCATCCTCCTCTTTGCGCAGTAATAAAAAAGGGCAATCTATGAACTTAAATAGAATTGTCCTTTTTAGGATATCTTCACCGCCATATCTTTATGAAAATTAATTTTTACATTAGCGCATTCTTTTTCGTATGGATTATGAGAGTTATTATTTTTGGGCTCATAATTACTTACGATTATACAACTTTTGGCTCTATTTAACAACTGAAAGTTCCCTCTCTATTTCCCTTGATATCTCTCTAATTGTATGGCCATATGTGTCCTGAGGAGGCCAAAAATGAATGGAATAATGGTGCTTAAAAACGCACCCATTGAAGAGCTTCTCGGGCGATACAAAGAGCTTTATGGTGATAACGCTGCCGGAACTCATAGACTCTATCTCTGGCGAAAAATAGCTTATAGGCTACAAGAGCGCGAGCAAGGTACTCTATCGACCAAAGCTAAGGTTCGGCTTAAGACGCTTATTGAAGAGTATGATCCTATCAATAATAAAGCCCTTAGGCCTGATAAGCCATCTTGTCTACCGGTTATCGCTAAAGATAAACGGCTGCCCATTCCAGGAACCGTAATCACTAAGGAATACAAGGACACGAAGTACCAGGTAAAGGTGCTGGAGAAAGGTTTTGAGTATACCGGCAAAATATATAAAACGCTATCCGCCATTGCTAAAGAGATAACCGGAGCGCATTGGAATGGGTATCTGTTTTTTAATCTGTAGGAGGTCTGATGGAAACACAAGAAAAGAAGACGATTAACTGCGCCATTTATACGCGCGTTTCAACTACTGAAGGGCTAGAGCAGGAATTTACCTCACTCGATAACCAACGCGAATCCGCGGAAAGCTACATCCAAAGCCAAAAATCTGAAGGCTGGGTAGCATTGCCTGAACGCTACGATGACCCAGGCTATACGGGAGCAAATACGGAGCGACCTGCCTTGCAAAAACTTATGGCTGATATCAAAGAAGGTAAAATTAACTGTGTAGTAGTATATAAAGTAGATCGGCTATCGCGATCGCTCCTTGATTTCAGTAAGCTTTTGGAGTCCTTTGAGCAAAATAACGTAACCTTCGTTTCAATAACGCAGCATTTCAACACTAATGCCTCTATGGGGCGCTTGACCTTAAACATCCTTCTCTCCTTCGCCCAGTTTGAGCGGGAGATCATTAGTGAACGCACACGCGATAAAATGGCCGCTTCCAAAAAAAGAGGCAAGTGGGTCGGCGGCAAGCCTCCTTTAGGCTACGATATAGATAAAGTAAACAAAAAGCTGGTTATAAACCCAAAGGAAGCCGAACTGGTAAAGGAGATATTCGATCTCTACCTTGAGAAAAAGTCTTTGCTTTCAGTGGCTATAGCGCTTAATGAAAGGAGCTATGTAACAAAAAGTCGCAAAACTCTTAAAGGCAGGGAATATGGTGGTGTAAAGTTTAAAAACACAAGCATTCAGTCAATAGTTAAGAATCCATTCTATATCGGCAAGGTCGGTCATGCAGGAGTACTTTATCAAGGTGAGCAAGAACGTATAATATCCGACGATGTATTCCAAAAGGCTCAAGAAATACTGGCCAATAATCGCCTGGAACGCAAGGTCGCCGGCGTAGTCACAAGCATTGGCTTACTGAATAGCATCCTGCGCTGCAAAGCCTGCGACAGCACCATGTACTACATATACAGCAGAAAAGGTACTAATAAGTACCACTACTACCTTTGTATGAATGCTCAGAAACGAGGCTACAAGAGCTGCCCTACGCGTCTTATATCGGCACAATTAATCGAGGATAAGTTTATGGAGTTTTTAAGAACCATATCTAAAGACCCAAGGATTGAAGCTAAGGCCTGGGAAGCATTAACTCTGGAAGAAAAGATACCTATACTTAGATCTATCGCCAAGGTTGCGTATTACGATGCAATTAACGGAACCCTTGAAATATTGCTCTGTAATGCCAATAAGAGCCATCAGTTCGCGTTAAAACTGTCTGAGTTAAAGCATACACCCTTCTATCGCCAACAGGCCAAAATAAGCCAAGAACCACCTATACGCCAGAACTTAATCCTAGCTCATCAAATAAACCAAGTGGCATACGAAAGAAAGTGTGGCCTAAAAGAAATAGCTAGCTGGATCGGCATAACTCACGCGAGAATCTGCCACATCACAAACATGCTCCTTATATCACCACGAATCCAGGAAGAGATACTCCTCTCTGATAATAAGGCACTCTCCAACATCCCTGAATACAAGCTGCGCGACATAACCAAAGAATTAGACTGGAATAAGCAACAAGAAATCTGGAATAACCTCCTCAAATCCCAATAAAACTAACCCACCATTAAGCCTTTACTAGAGATAAATTCAGCCAAATATCCGCCAAACCCTAGTAAATGGTTATTTTGCTTGATGAAAACTAGCAAATTATCGTAAAAATACCATTTACTACACGCGTCCTAAAATAAGCCGAATCAGAGATAAAACTCGCTATTTTGGAGATTAGTTGGCTTGTTCTGCAAAAATTTTACATGCTAGAAGAGATGGGTGTTCAAAATTAGCGTCATCGTCGGAAAACAATGCCCTAACTCTTTGAAACGTAAAGAGAAAGAAAAAGCTCTAATCAGCTAAACTAATCAGAGCTTTATGCCTCTCTCCTTTTGGAACGAGAGAGAACTTATTGGTGTCCCCAACCGGATTCGAACCGGTGTCGAGAGCTTGAAAAGCTCTTGTCCTAGGCCAGGCTAGACGATGGGGACAAATATTATTCCGTTTCCTCTGCAATAACCGGGGCAACGCAGGCCACATGATCCTTATCCTGCAACTTTATCAGACGCACACCCTGTGCAGAACGGCCAGTTTCACGTATATCTTTTACAGCGCAGCGTAAAAATGCGCCGTTTTGCGTTATGACCATCAACTCATCGGTATCGGTTACGGACTTTATATTGACCACCTGGCCGTTCTTATCCGTAACCTTAATGTTAATTACCCCTTTGCCGCCGCGGCTGGTTAGGCGGTACTCATCAACCGTAGTGCGTTTGGCAAAACCAAGCTCAGTAACGGTTAAAATAGCCGCATCTTTTTTAAGCACGATCATATCCACAACTTCGTCTTTCTTGCCTAACGATATACCCCGCACCCCCGACGCCTGCCTGCCCATGTCGCGCACTTTGGTTTCAGTAAACCTTATGGCCTTACCCTGACGGGTCCCGATAAAAAGCTCCTCTTTGCCGTCGGTCATTTCAACCCCGATTAATTCATCATCTTTATCAAGGGTGATCCCGATAATCCCGCCCTTACGCGGGTTGCCGTAAGCATCAAGCTTGGTTTTCTTGATTTTGCCCTCTTTCGTCGCCATAACCAAATATTTATCAGGAGAGAATTCCTTCACCGGTATAGTAGAACTAATCTTTGAAGAAGGATCGACCTGGATTAAATTTACGATGGCTTTACCTTTTGACTGACGCGAGGCTTGCGGTATCTCGTAAACTTTCAACCAGTGCACCTGCCCTTTATCGGTAAAGATCAGCAGGTAGTCTTTGGTTGAAGCTACGAACAGATGCTCAATGAAATCTTCTTCTTTTAATTCCGCTCCAGTCACGCCTTTACCGCCGCGTTTTTGTTTACGATACGAGCTGACTGGAAGACGCTTAATGTATCCGCCATGGCTGATGGTTACAACCACATCCTCCTCGGCAATTAAATCTTCAACTTCCAATTCTTCAGCTTCGCCTACCAAGTCGGTCCTGCGCTCATCGCCGTATTTCTTCTTTAGGTTTTCCAGCTCTTCTTTAATAATGGCCTCTACTTTTTTCTCGGAGGCTAAAATTGCCCGGCAGATTTCAATTTTCTTTAAAAGCTCAACGTATTCAGCATCAATTTTGTCGCGTTCAAGCGCGGTCAGGCGCTGCAGTTGCATTTCAAGGATCGCCTGCGATTGGATCTCCGAAAGTTCAAACTCTTTCATTAAACGCTCTTTGGCGTGTTCCGTATTCTTGGAAGTCTTGATCACCTTGATTATCTGGTCAATAAATTTAAGCGCAATCTTCAAGCCTTCCAGAATATGCGCCCTTTTTAAAGCTTTGTCTAATTCAAACTGTGTCCTGCGTTTGATAATAATCTTGCGGTGTGCGATGTAAGCCTCGAGGATCTGGCGTAAAGTCAAAACTTTGGGCCTGTTTTCAACCAGCGCCAATAAAATAATACCAAAGGTGGTTTCCAACTGGGTATGCTTAAAAAGCTGATTTAGGATAATTTGCGCTTCGGTATCGCGTTTAAGTTCCACGACAATGCGCATACCGTCCTTATCAGACTCATCACGGATATCGGATATCCCTTCGATCTTCTTATCGTCCACCAGCGCTGCGATAGCCTCAATTAAGCCCGACTTCTGCACCTGATAGGGAATCTCGGTAACCACTATTAAATCTTTCCCGTTTTTCTGGTGTTCAACTGTCGCCCTTGCGCGCACCGTGAGCTTGCCGCGACCGGTATTATAAGCGTCTTTAATCCCGCTCTTTCCACAGATGACTCCGCCCGTCGGGAAATCCGGCCCCTTGATAAAACGCATCAGGTCTTTAATCTCAGCTTCGGGGTGGTCTAATAAATAAATTATCGCATCCGCTACTTCATTTAAATTATGCGGCGGGATATTGGTAGCCATGCCTACGGCAATGCCGCTTGAGCCGTTGACTAAAAGGTTTGGGAGTGTAGCCGGTAACAAAAGCGGCTCTTTTAAAGAAGCGTCAAAATTCGGCCCGAAGTTTACGGTATCCTTGTCTATATCGAAAAGCATTTCATCGGAAACCGCGGCCAGCCGGGCCTCGGTATAACGCATGGCTGCTGCCGCATCCCCGTCAACAGAACCGAAGTTTCCCTGCCCGTCCACAAGAGGATAACGTAGGGAAAAATCCTGGGCCATTCTTACCAAGGTGTCGTAAACCGCAATATCCCCATGCGGGTGGTACTTACCCAGGACCTCGCCAACGATACGGGCGCATTTCTTGTAGGGCTTGGAATGGTCAAGGTTGAGCTCCTGCATGGCATAAAGGATCCTGCGGTGCACCGGCTTTAAGCCATCGCGCACATCGGGAAGCGCCCTGCCCACAATTACGCTCATCGCGTAATTAAGATAAGCGTCTTGTACTTCGTCCTCGATATAAACCGGGATTATTTTTTCGTTTCTGGTATACATTCTTGTGCTTTCTTATAAAACCCTATAAAAACGAGTGACCAAAGCGGTATTATCAACAGCCTGATTAGTATATTATAAAAAATACTTATAAAATTTATCGCCATTTTATCGGTAACAACAAAAGCTATAATGATCAACGGTATTATAAAAACGAAAGCTGCAAGAAACAACAGACCTACATCGGCAACAAAAGCAGTTACGTAATTGCGTACCAGCTGGAAGCTGCGTTTCAGGGCCTTTATCGGGCCTGCTTCTTCAACCACGCAGAGCGTCCCGTAAAGCGCCCACCTGATAGAAAAATAAACCACACCTGAGACAGCTGCAACCATGGAGGCACAAATAAGCAGGACTGTCAAAACCCTGTTAATCTGCCAGAAAATACGCCCAGCAAAAATCGAGAGCGTTACCCCGCATAAAATTATCGCGCTTAAGACTAACAGCATTATAATAGCTGCGCCAAGGTAAGATAAAAGGTACTTACCGCTGCCTTTAAAGCTTGCGCTAAAATTACACTGCTGCCCGTCGGAAATTTTCTTTGCAATATTAATTATCACCACCGACCCCCAGCAGCTCAAAATAATATTCACCAAACCCATTAGGGTTTGCCTTAAATCAGGCTTATTAGTACGCGTCATACCCATCTCAATCAAAGCCAGCAGAAGAATAGGTAGATAGATAACCAGATACGGACCAATAAAACTTTGCAAATTCTTAAAACAGAGGCTCCACCCTTCTTTAAAGATAGCTACAGGGTGCAACACTTTTTTCTCGTCTTCCGGAATTATAGTCTGCATATTAGATATCCAGGTTTTTCACCTTATGCGCGTTGCTTTCAATAAATTCGCGCCTTGGTTCAACCTGATCTCCCATTAAAACGGTAAAAATCTTATCAACCTCTACCGCATCCTCTAAAGTCACTTTTAAAATAGTACGCTTTTCCGGATCCATAGTAGTTTCCCAAAGCTGATGCGGGTTCATTTCACCTAAACCTTTATAACGCTGAATATGCATGCCTTTGGATGCAGATTCCTTGATATAACCCAAGACCTCCCTTAAAGAAAACAGGTCTTTCTGTTCTTTCTCCCCTTTAATGCGATAAACTGGCTTTAGCTTGTTTTCCTTGCCGTCTAACTCTACCAAAGTAGTAAAGGTAGCAATATCTATTCCCAGTTTTGCTAATTTTCCCGCTATTTCTTCTATCTCTTGTGCTTCAAAGAGTTCTAGAATATCGTGGTCAGCTTTACTTTCTTTATCCGTTAACTTGGCTACTTCTTTATCGCTATAGACAAAATGGTACTTATCCTCCACTTTTACCCTATAAATTGGCATTTTTTTGGTCTTTGGGTGCCTAAAACTAAGGTATTTTGTGAAATCCACTCCCTTTTTCTCTAAAGTTTTGGCTATTTTTTCTAGCTCCACTAAGGCAAATAACAAATCTTTAAACTTGTTATCCGTGAACGCTTCTTTATCTTTCAGCCGGATAAAACTATTCCCCTCTCTGCCCAGATCCAATAAAAGCTCGTTCATTTGTTGCTCGGTTTGGATATATTCTTCGCGCTGTCCCCTCTTGACCTTATAAAGCGGGGGCTGGGTAATATAAACATAACCCCCCTCAACTAACTTCGGCATCTGGCGGTATAATAAAGTTAAAAGCAGGGTACGGATATGCGAACCGTCAATGTCCGCATCAGCCATTAACATTATTTTGTGATAGCGCAGTTTGGCAAGATCGAACTCTTCCCCTACCCCGGTACCTAACGCAGTAATGATGGTGCGGATTTCTTCGTTAGATAAAATTTTATCCAAGCGCGCTTTTTCAACGTTTAAAATCTTACCCTTGATGGGAAGTATGGCCTGAAATCTCCTGTCGCGGCCTTGTTTGGCAGAGCCGCCTGCGGAATCACCTTCCACAATATACAATTCGCATAATGCTGCGTCTCTTTCAGAACAATCCGCAAGCTTGCCCGGTAGCCCCGCGCCTTCCAAAGCGCCCTTTCTTCTGGTAAGCTCTCTGGCTTTACGCGCTGCTTCCCTTGCCCGCGAAGCAACAATTACTTTATCGATAATCTTATTGGCAACCGAAGGATTTTCTTCAAAGTATGCGCCCAAAGACTCAAGGCTGGCGGACGCACATAGACCTTCTACTTCAGAGTTACCTAATTTGGTTTTGGTCTGGCCTTCAAACTGCGGGTTGGGAACTTTCACGCTGATAACTGCAGTCAGCCCTTCGCGCGCATCATCTCCGGTAATTGCGATATCGTCTTTTAGTAAATTTTTCCCCTTCGCGTACTGGTTAATTGCCCGGGTTAATGCGGACCTAAAGCCAGACAAATGGGTCCCTCCCTCTATGGTATTAATGTTATTGGCGAAAGAAAACATTGTTTCGGCATAACCGTCGTTATACTGCAGGGCCACTTCAATAACAATATCATCCTGCGACTTCTCAAAGTAAACGACTTTATTATGCAGGGGATTTTTATTCTTATTCAAATATTCAACGAAGGAAACAATGCCTCCGGCAAACTCAAAGACCGCTTCCTTATCCGTCCGCTCGTCGGTTAATTTTATCTTCAAGCCCTTATTTAAAAACGCGAGTTCCCTCAGGCGGCCGGATAAAATATCCCAAGAGTATTCTGTTTTAGAGAAAATGGTTTTATCGGGCTTAAAAGTAATTTTGGTCCCGGTAGAAGTGCTCTTTCCGATAGTAGTAAGTTTACTAACGGTCTTGCCGCGCTCATAGCGCTGATGGTAAATTTTACCGTCTCTTTTTACTTCAACCTCCAGCCATTCGGAGAGGGCATTAACGCAGCTTACGCCTACGCCGTGCAAGCCGCCGGAAACTTTATAGGTGCGGTGGTCAAATTTGCCTCCGGCATGTAAAGTAGTCAAGGCGACCTCTACTGCCGGCTTTTTTTCGGTCTTATGCATATCAACCGGAATGCCGCGGCCGTTATCGGTTACGGTAATGCTGTTATCCGACCGGATGATTACTTCTATTGCGTCGCAATACCCAGCCAAACTTTCATCAACGCTGTTATCCACTACTTCATAAACCAGATGATGCAAGCCACGCACCGAGGTATCCCCGATATACATTGCCGGCCTACGCCTGACTGCTTCAATTCCCTCTAAGACCTGAATACTAGTAGCGTCGTAAGCCTTACTGGCCTTTGAGGCATCCGACTCAGCGGCTTTCGTCTTTTTGTCTTTTATTTCTTTGCTTTTCTTCACTTTACTTCTCCGATACGAAAATGAATGTCTTTTACCTCTTGGGAAAACTTTTTTAATTCCTTTAATAACTCTTCCTTCTTAAGGGACAACATATAAAGCCAGCCAGAAGAGTCAACGTTTAAAGTCAATAAACCTTTCTTTAAATATTTAAACTTTATATGCTCCAACTCTTTTTTTGTCAAGACCTTTTTTAACCACTCTTCGGGATTGTTGTCCCGCGCGTTGTTTTTTTGCGCGGATAATTTCGTTAAAACAGCGGCGACCGTATCTTTTATTGCTTCCATACGTTTAACTCAGGCGCATCGGCAATACTATATAAACATAGCCGTTAATCCTGATAACGCCTGGCTTCTCGCTGTCCGATAATTCAAACTCAATGTTTTCCTCGGACACATTCTTTAAAACATCAATTAAATAGTTCGGATTAAACCCTATCGCCAACTCTTTACCCTGATATTCAACCACTACTTCCTCCCGGGATTCGCCTACGTCGGGAGTGGACTTAGAAACCACCAGTTTATTTTTAAAAACCTCTAATTTTACCGCCTGATAATCCGGGGTGGACAAAAGTGAAGCCCTCCTTACGGCCAGTAAAAATTGCGCCCGGTTTATTTTCATTTTGGCATTGGAGGCCGGCGGGATGACCTGACGGTAATCAGGAAATTCCCCTTCAATAAGACGTGAAATAATCACTACTGTGCCTAAATCAAACAAAACCTGATTATTCCCTAAAATCAAAGAAGCATCCCCTTCATCTTTTAAATTCCGGTTTAACTCATGAATGGTTTTTATTGGAATAATAATATTAACCTCTTTCTCTGTATCGTGCCCAAGTTTTCTTTCAATAATTGCCAGGCGCTTACCGTCCGTTGCCACTAAAGTTAAATTAGTTTTGTTAATTTTAAAGAGGATACCGTTTAAAATATAGCGTGTTTCATCAAAAGAAACCGCAAAAGAAGTCAAGGCTAACATTTGTTGCAGCGCGCCCTGGTCAAATTTAATAACCTCCCTATCTTTAAATTCAGGTAGCTTCGGAAATTCCTCCCGGGCAAGCCCCATAATTTTAAATTCACAGGTATCAGTGTTAATATGAACCTGATTATTCTTTTTTGTGATGATATCCACGTTTTCCGATGGTAATTCTTTAATAATATCACTAAACCTTTTGGCTGGAATGGTTATAGCGCCTACTTCCAGGGTTTCCACAGGTATTACACAACTTATTCCCACATCCAAATCAGTAGCTGTCAAGCGTAAATTCCCCTGTTGGGCCTCCAATAAAATATTAGATAATATAGGTAAAGCTGCTTTTGTAGTAATGACATTTTGCACTGTTTGGATTCCATTTAATAATATATCTTTTTCTACTTTTAATTTCATTCCTCTCTCCTTTTACTATTAGTATTAATTATTAAAATCTTAGTAGTAATATTGTTTTTACTTTTCTGTGTATAAACCACTAACCCCAATATAATCCTTAAGTTATAACTTTTATTATCTTTGAATAAACCTCGATTTAATGTTGGATAATCTGTATAACTCTATCCACCCTTTCTTTTAATGTAATATTTTTATTTAATTCCCCCTTAATCTTATTATAAGAATGTAAAACAGTTGTATGATCTTTCCCTCCAAAAAACTCTCCAATTTCCGGCAAAGAAAGATCGGTCAACTCTCTACTTAGATACATTGCTATCTGGCGTGGGACAACAACAGTCTTATTTCTACGCCTATTTTTTAAATCCCCTAGGCTCATACCAAATTCTTCAGCCACACAGCGCTGGATAAAATCTACCGTAATTAACTTTTTTGGCTCCCTAAGTAGGTCTTTTAACACCTCTTTAGTTAAACTTAAAGTAATCGGCTCCTCTTCCAGTAATGAATAAGCTATTGTCCGGATTAAAGCACCCTCCAATTCGCGTATATTAGTTTTAATGAGGTTGGCAATAAACGTAATAACATCGTCCGGTACCGTTACTGGCTCGCGCTCAATTTTCTTTTTTAATATCGCTACCCGCGTCTCAAAATCCGGTGGCTGGATATCAATAGTCAGACCCCAGCCAAATCGGGAAACAAGCCTTTCCTGTAAATTGGTGATTTCTTTCGGCGGCCGGTCCGAAGAGAGAACGATTTGTTTGTGCGCGTCATAAAGGGCGTTAAAAGTGTTAAAAAATTCTTCCTGCGTGGAGTCTCTGCCGGCGAAAAAATGGATGTCATCAATAACCAACAAATCAATATTGCGGTATTTCTGCCGGAACGCGCCTGTTGTATGGTGCTGGATACCGTGGATTAATTCATTGGTAAAGCTTTCCGAAGGCAGATACGCCACTTTTACGTTTTCAGATTTATTCCGGATATGGTGGCAAATAGCCTGAATTAAGTGCGTTTTCCCCAAACCCACCCCTCCGTAAATAAAGAGCGGATTATAAGCTTTTGCCGGGGATTCGGCAACAGCCAAAGCATAAGCGTGGGCATGGCGGTTTGACGGCCCGACAATAAAATTTTCAAATGTATAACGGGGGTTAAGGTTAAAACTACCGTAGGACTCTTTGGTTTTTATTAGTTCAGGGTTAATTATTGTTTTGCCGGATATGCCCGGTACCCCGGCAGTGATGTAAAGTTTTAATTGTTCGTTTGAGGCCGCCCTTAATGTTTCTTCAATGAGCCGGCTGTAATTTTTCTCAACCCATTCCTTAAAGAAGGTATCAGGAGCTTCAAGGCAAAGCTCCCCCCTTTCCGCCGGCTTGATTTTAAGCGGCAGGATCCAGGTTTCAAAAACCGTTGCTCCCAGTTTATCTTTCAGGGTGTTTTGGGCTGCAGCCCAAGCCTGGGTAAGATTATCCATATACAGAATTAACAGTTTATCCACATCTTGTATAAATCTGTGGAAAAAATCAATATCAATTTTACCAGAGAATAAAGATAATACGGACCAAAAAGTTAAGCTCCAGTTATTATACAAGAATTTATTACGGCGTCAATAAAAAAGAAAAGATATAAACAGGGAGAACACTTTTTGTTGACTAAATACGTCTTTATGTTATAATTTACAAACATTCCTAAAAACCGTTAATTCGGGGAGCAATAAGTAATGAAGAAAAATCTCAAGACGCCCACAAACATCGTCGGGAAAAAGAAGCACGGATTCCGACGTAGGATGGCCAGTAAGAACGGCAGGCAGGTCTTAAAACGCCGTCGCCATAAGGGCCGCAAAAAAATCTGCGTTTGATGTTACAACAAATTTTTATTAACCTGATTAAAATTTATCAGGTAACCTTAAGGCTGGTTTTACCCAAATCATGCCGCTTTAGCCCCAGCTGTTCGGATTATGCTATTGCCGCTTTAAGCAAATACGGTGTATTTCATGGTGGGTTTAAAGCAGCAGTCAGGCTCTGTCGTTGCCACCCGTTTTCCGGCAAGTCAGGGTATGACCCTTTAGAATAAGCTTACTTAGGAGAATTTATGGAAAAGCGCCTCGTTATAACCATTGCTTTATGTATTTTAGTGCTTTTAGCCTGGTCTTCTTTCGTTTCTAAGACACAACCAGTTGCTAATACTAATGTTACAACAAAAGTAATCCAACAACCGCTTGCTGTTCAACAGCTGGCAAAAGAAACCTCCCGCCCTGTTGAAACTTCCCTGTCTCAACTCCATCAAAAAATTGTATTGCCGGATGAAGAGATTGACTTTTTAGAAAACGATGCGGCAATAAATAAAGTATTATTTAAAGAGCGCAAAGATTATACTTTTCTACTGAAGGATTCTTTTTTTATAGATGATCAAAACCTGCAGTTTAAAACAGAAAATTCCGGGCCAAACTTTATTACTTTTGTTTATAGGGATGCCGGGAAGCGGATTAGAAAACATTTTGATTTTTCTAAATCTAAATACACCATAGAGTTACAAATTAAAATAGAGAATATCTCCAATATCCCCCTTAAAATATCGTTTCCAATTATTTTAGGGACCCAAGATTTTTCTTCTACGAATAAATTCGCGCAATATGAAGGCATGGTTGTGGCCACTAAAGAACAGGTTAAGCACTTGACATCCCGGAAAGATCTGAATTTCCCGGATATAAACTTTTTGGCCTTGCGCGACAGATATTTTTGTTTGATTGTTAAGCCGGATTCTGAAAGATATTTTGGCTTTAGTAAAAAAAGTAATGTCCAAACTGCTGAAATTGGGATAGTTACTCCAGACTGGACAATTCCTGCAGGTGGGGAGATAATTGAGAATTTTAAAATTTATTTAGGCCCCCAAGACCTGCGCAGTATCAGCTCAGTCAATCCTAATTGGGCGGCAGTTATTAATTACGGCACTTTTGATTTTATTTCACAAGTACTTTTACAGCTGCTTGAGTTTATATTTCGTATCCTGCACAACTGGGGCTGGACCTTGGTCGTATTTAGCCTGGTAATTTACCTGTTGCTTTATCCCCTGACCTTAAAGCAAATGCGCTCTATGAAAGAGATGCAAGCGTTGCAGCCAAAAATTGAAGCTTTACGCCAAACTCACAAAGACAATCCTCAGAAACTCAATAAAGAGATAATGGAGCTGTATCGGGAACACAAAGTAAATCCTTTAGGTGGTTGCCTGCCGCTTCTGCTTCAGATGCCGATTTTCTTCGCCTTATATCAGGTGTTAATGCGCTCGGTGGCTTTGAGAGGAGCTAACTTCTTGTGGATTAAGGATTTATCTGAACCAGACCGGCTTTTTCTCCTGCCTTTCACCTTACCGGTTTTAGGGAATGAGCTAAATATTTTACCTATTTTAATGACTATTGGAATGTTTATCCAGCAAAAATTTTCTATGGCTAAAGCTGTTGGAGAAGCTGCAGAGCAACAAAAGATTATGTTGATTGTAATGCCGCTTATGTTCGGGCTTATTTTTTACCGCATGCCCTCAGGATTGGTGCTGTATTGGTTTATAAATAGCAGCTTAATGTTGCTCAGTCAGATTAAAGCGAGTAGAGCAAAATGACACCTAAAATTAGCATAGAAGTAGAAGGCAAGACGGTCGCAGAGGCAATAAAAAAAGCGCTTAAGGAGTTAAAAGTCCCGCGCGATAAAGTGAAAATTGAAGTGCTTTCCGAGGAGGAAAAAGGTTTATTTGGAATGGAAGGAGCAAAACCAGCTAAAATCCGCGTAAGCACCATTAAAAGTAAAGATAATACTTGACAAATTGCCATATTTTAAGATAATAAATTATAATCGTTTTTGGAATGTTCCACGTAGCACAATTCATAAGTTATTAATTTACAATGGGTAAGATAGTTACAATTTGTAACCAGAAGGGCGGCACTGGCAAAACTACGTCGGCAATCAATATCGCGGTTTATTTGGCTTTAGCTGGCAAGAAAGTTGTATTAATAGACCTTGATCCTCAAGCCAATGCCACAAGCGGCATAGGCATTAATAAACATCAAATTACCAAAAGTACCTACCATATCCTTCTTGAAGAAGCAGAATTAAAAGAATTATTACAGCCATCGGCAATTCCAAATCTATGGGTAGCTCCATCCAATCTGGATTTAACCGGAGCAGAAGTAGAACTGGTGGGAGTACTCGGCCGTGAATACAGATTAAAACGGGCGCTGCAAAAAGAAAAGGATAATTTTGATTTCATGATTATTGATTCTCCTCCGTCATTAGGCCTTTTAACTATCAATGGTCTTTGCGCTGCCGACTCGGTAATTATTCCCGTGCAATGCGAATTTTACGCGTTGGAAGGCTTAACGCAACTATCTAATACTGTTAGGCTTGTGAAAGATAATTTGAATCCGAATTTAGTAATTGAAGGCGTGCTTTTAACCATGGCTGATTACCGCACCAACCTTACAAAAGAGGTCATTGATGAAGCGAGGAATTATTTTAAAGAAAAAGTTTATCAAACAGTAATTCCGCGCAACATCCGGCTTACTGAGTCTCCCAGTTACGGCAAACCAATCGCGTTATATGATAAGGAATCTTTGGGCGCGCAAAAATATGAAGAATTATCCAGAGAAATTTTAGGCCTGGCTATCAAATCAACTTCAATTAAAGGAGAGGCATAATGGAAAGAAGAGCTTTAGGCAAGGGAATCAGCGCTTTAATTCCTGAGAAGGAAATAACTGAAAGCGGGCAGAAAAAAGTAGAGATACTTTTTGTTCAATCTGATACCATCAAGCCCAATCCTTTTCAACCCCGCGAAGATTTTGATACCCAGAGCATTGAAGAGCTGGCCATGTCTATTAAAGAAAAAGGGGTGATTCAGCCGCTTCTGGTGCGCCGTAAAGGCAATGACTTTGAGCTGATTGCTGGCGAACGAAGGTTGCGTGCTTGCAACTCATTGGGATTAAAGGAGATACCGATTATTATCAAGGAAGTTGAGGATAAGGATTCATTGGAGCTTGCATTAATTGAAAATATTCAAAGAGAGAGTTTGAACCCGATAGAAGAAGCGCACGCGTTTCAGCACCTGATTGATAAATTTCAGGTAACGCAGGAGAAAATCAGTGAGGTTTTAGGTAAAGGCAGGACGACTATTACGAATACCTTGCGTCTCCTAAGCCTGCCGCATGAAATCCAGCAGGAATTAAAGCAGGGCAGGATTTCTTTCGGCCACGGCAGGGCCTTGCTTGAAATAGATGACCATAACCAGCAGCGAAGGCTTGTGCAGGAAATAATTTCAAAAGGCCTCTCAGTAAGGGAATTGGAAAGTTTGATTAAGGTGCAGCGGCCAAAAATGCCCAAACGCAGGATAGGCGCTTCCACGCGCGACCCGCATGTTGCGGTTCTTGAGGAAGAAATGCAGCACCTTTTAGCAACTAAGGTGAGGGTGAGCAAAAGAAAAAAGCGCGGGCACATTTTAATTGAATTCTACTCGGAAGATGAACTAGAGAGGCTGATGAATATATTTAGAGGAGGCAGAAAGCAATGAATCAGGCGGCATTAGTTTTAATTAAACCCGATGGCCTGAAGAAATCGTTAACAGGCAATATTCTGACGCGGCTGTCGGAAACAAAACTTGAGATTGTCGCGGCAAAAATGATCCGCGTGACCAAAGAGTTGGCGGAAGAGCATTATAAGCACCTTAAGGACAAACCGTTTTTTAACGATTTAATAAAATATATTCAGGGCGAACTGCATGACCGTAAAAAGGTCATGGCCCTCATTTACTGGGGGAAGGATGCGATAAAAAAATGTCGTGAACTGGCAGGCGCAACCAACCCGGAAGAAGCTGAGCCTACTTCCATTAGGGGCTCATACGGCCGCATCACCACTTCCGGGGTTTATGAAAATGTCATCCACGTCTCTTCCGACGAAAAAGATGCGGAAAGAGAGATTAAGCTCTGGTTTGACCCGGATGAAATTATCGTTACTCTGTATCCGGTTAAGGAAAAAATAGAAAAAGAGTTATCCAGAAAGGTTTGGGCGTAGGCTATGGTTAAGAGTATGACCGGTTTCGGCAGCAAAGAAGCGCAATTAGCGCCGTTTGGCAAGGTGAGCGTTGAATTAAGAAGCACGAACCATAAATTCTTAGAAAGCGTGTTTCATCTGCCCGAAGGATTCCTTTCTCTGGAAGACAGGATAAAAAAAGAAATTGAAACCAGGCTCAAGAGGGGCAGGGTTACCTGCGCCATTAATATATCCGGCTCAAAAGACTCCCGGGTTTTTATCAATAGAGGGCTTTTAAAAAAATATATTGCGGGCTTAAAGAGCATAAAAAAAGAATTCGGCATAAGAGAAGAGTTCAGTGTTAATACCCTGATACATTTGCCGGGAATTTTATCGTTGGAAGAAAATAATATCCCCGCTTCTAGCATTTGGCCGCGCCTTAAAATTTTACTTAACGCAGCCTTAGATGAATTGGTTAAAATGCGCGCGAAAGAAGGCCGTGCCTTGTTCGGTTTTTTTAAGAATAAAGCTGACAGCCTTGATAAAGGCCTTAAAGCGGTGAGGGCGAGCTTTAAGACAGCAGCAGCAAAAAAAGTAAAACAGCTGACTTGCGCTGAGGAACGCTCTGCGTTTCTAAAGGATGCGGATATAACCGAAGAGATGGAGCGTTTAACTTTCCACGTGCGGAATTTTAAGAGCAAACTCTCTAAAAATATCCCGGTAGGTAAAGAGCTTGATTTTATCGCTCAGGAAATGCAGCGCGAAGCCAACACCATGGCGGCTAAGTCTTTTGACGCGGGCGTTTCCGCGAAAGTAGTGCAGATGAAGAGCCAGATTGAAAAGATACGGGAACAGGTGCAGAACATAGAGTGAAAAGCATTGCGCAAAATAAGGGCAAGGTAATTGTTATTTCCGGGCCTTCAGGTTCCGGGAAAACTACCCTGCGCGACTACCTGCTAAAAGACAGGAAAACTCAAAAGCTCTTTGTAAAATCGGTTTCTTTTACCACCCGGAAGATGCGCACTGGGGAACGGGAAGGAAGGGACTATTTCTATATTTCAGAGCCCGAGTTTAAACGTAAATTACGCGCAGGAAAAATCCTTGAATGGACGCACTATCTGGGTTATTATTACGCCACGTCAGGCGATTTTGTCGCCGGGGAGCTACGCAAAGGCAAAAATATCCTTTTATGTCTTGATTTAAAAGGGGCGCGGAAAATCAGGAAATTATTTCCGGCAAGTTCGGTTACGATTTTTATCAAGCCACCGTCTATAAAAGAATTAAAGAAACGTATCGAGCAGCGCTGCAGGAAAACTTGCGCAAATGAGACCGGCAGGCGTTTAGAACTGGCAGAAACAGAGCTATTAGCTGCTTCAAAGTATGACTATGTGATAGTGAATAAGAATTTTAAAGGAGCATTAGAGAGGCTGCGGAAAATTATATCAAAGGAAATTATGGTTAATAAAGGAGCGAGGTAAATTATGGCTTACGTCGGAAGAGAGAAACTGCTTGATAAAAGCTGTAATTCAATTTATAAGCTGGTGATTTTATCCGCGAAAAGGGCGCTTGAGATTGCCGAAGGCCAGCCCAAGCTTGTGGATATGCCTGCTGCCACAAAGCCTTCAACAGTAGCGCTTAATGAAATCGCCGAAGGCAAGATTGAATGCAGGAAGACAAAAACTAAGGAATAAATCAGGTGGCAGAGAAGAATATAATCCTGGGGGTTACGGCTAGTATTGCCATTTATAAAGCCTGCGATATTGTACGTAAGCTTACCGGCGAAGGGTTTAAGCTTTCTGTGGTAATGACGCAAGAATCCACCGAGCTTATCCGGCCGATAGTCTTTCAAAGCCTGTCAGGCAATAAAGTTTATCAAGGTATGTTTGAGGCGCCCGACGCGTGGGAGATTGAGCATATTTCATTGGCGGATAAAGCTGATTTGGTTTTGGTTGCACCCGCTACCGCCAATATTATCGCTAAGGTTGCCTCCGGCATCAGTGATGATTTACTGACTTGCGTCATCGCGGCGACAAAGTCCCCTGTTTTATTCGCTCCGGCAATGAATGAGAATATGTATAAAAACAAGATCACGCAGGGAAACATTAAGAAGCTGGAGTCATTCGGGTATAAGTTTGTCGGGCCGGCTGAAGGTAGGCTTGCCTGCGGCAGGAGCGGTTTAGGCTGCTTGGCCAGCGTCGAAGAAATTGTCCGGGTAGTAAAAAGTACTGTGAAATAAATTACGGCGTGGTAGCCAAGTGGCAAGGCAGCGGTCTGCAAAACCGCTATTCACCGGTTCGAATCCGGTCCACGCCTCCACTTTTGTGATAATAAGGGCAAGTGGTGGAATGGCATACACGAAGGACTTAAAATCCTTTGGCCGTAAGGTCGTGAGGGTTCAACTCCCTCCTTGCCCAGTAAACATAATTAAGTAATAGATACGGGCTCATAGCTCAGTTGGTTAGAGCGTTGCGTTGACATCGCAAAGGTCTGAGGTCCGAGTCCTCATGGGCCCATTAAAATTTTGCGACAAGCAAAATTTTAATGACACTAAAGCGAGCGTTAAACGCCCCGGCAAGGGGTGTAGTGAGCGTAGTGCCACAAAGGTGATTATGGATATTAATATTCTACGACATTCATGTTCGCATGTTTTGGCTCAAGCCGTAAAGGAATTATGGCCTGAGGCCAAGCTTGGCATCGGCCCGGCAATAGAAGACGGCTTTTATTATGATTTTGAGAAGAAGGAGCCGTTTTCCGACGAGGATTTATCTTCTATTGAAAAGAAGATGCAGGAGATTATCAGGAAGAATGAGCCGTTTATCCGGGAAGAATTAATTAGAGCGGATGCACTTGAACTTTTTAAAAAGTTAAACGAACCATACAAACAGGAATTAATTAAAGCGCTATCCGACTCAGAGGCGATTTCTATTTATAAAACGGGAAACAGCTTTATTGATTTATGCCGCGGCCCGCATGTAAAATCGAGCGGGGAGATTAAGGCTTTTAAATTACTTTCAGTTGCCGGAGCATATTGGCACGGCATTGAAACCAACCCCATGCTTCAAAGGATCTACGGGACCTGTTTTGAAACGCAGAAAGAATTAGACGCTCACCTAAAGAACCTTGAAGAAGCAAAGAAAAGGGACCACAGGAAACTGGGGCCGCAATTAGAGCTCTTTGACATATATCATGAGATTGCCGGAGCAGGGCTTGTTTTTTATCATCCCAAAGGAGCGCTTCTTAGAAAGATAATTGAGGATTATGAGAAAGAAGAACACTTGAGGCGGGGTTACCAGATCGTTACCACGCCGCATATTATGGATTCTCTTCTTTGGAAAACAAGCGGGCATTATGATTATTACAAAGAGAATATGTACATATTGGACATCGAAGGTAAAGAATTCGTGCTAAAACCGATGAACTGCCCAGGGCATATTCTGATTTATAAATCAAAGACCAGAAGCTACAAAGACCTTCCTATCAGGTATTTTGAGTTAGGCACAGTTTATCGCCATGAAAAGGCAGGCGTCTTGCATGGGCTATTACGCGTGCGGGGATTTACTCAGGACGATGCCCACATATTTTGTCTTCCGGAGCAGCTCAAAGATGAGATAAAGTCGGTTATTGATTTTGTTTTTGATACGATGAAAACGTTTGGCTTTGAGGATGTCAGTATTGAATTAAGTACACGGCCGGAAAAGTCAATTGGCTCGGATGAAGACTGGCAGAAGGCCACAGCCGCGCTTGAAGAATCATTAAAAGAAAAAGGTCTTAAATACGATGTTAATCCCGGGGACGGGGCTTTTTACGGCCCTAAGATTGACATAAAATTAAAAGATGCTTTGAAAAGATCATGGCAGTGCGCCACAATACAATGCGATTTCTCTTTGCCAAAAAGGTTCAATCTTTCTTATGTTGATTCCGATGGTAAAGAGAAACAGCCAATAATGCTGCACAGGGTATTATTGGGAAGCGTGGAGCGTTTTATCGGCGCGCTCATCGAGCATTATAATGGAGAACTGCCATTATGGCTGGCTCCGGTACAGGTTTTAATCATACCCATTAAAGACACAGTGCGCGAATATGCCTTGAAAGTTACAAAGGAGCTTCAATCGCAGGGTGTGCGGGTTGAGATTGATAATCGCAATGAAACTTTGGATAAGAGAATAAGAAATGCAGAGCTCGAGAAAATCCCTTATACGTTAATTATCGGAGAACGCGAAGCAAAAGCAGAAAGCGTTGCGGTCAGGATTAAGGGTAAAGGTGATTCCGGCGTAAAGTTACTGGCGGAATTTGTAAAGGGAATAAAGGGAAGGATAATAGAAAAACAATAGCCTATCGTATACGGGGAAACGGTTAACGGCATGCGGTAAGCAAAATCAGGGAGGTGTGCTATAAAAAAGTTTATCAGAGTCAATGACAGGATTCGCGTTCCGCAGGTCCGCCTTATCGGGCCCGACGGAGGCCAATTGGGGGTGGTTACAATTCAAAAGGCACTTGAGCTGGCCAATCAGCATGAACTGGATTTAGTTGAAGTTGCCGCAAACGCTGCTCCCCCGGTATGCAGGATTATTGATTTCAGTAAATTTAAGTATGATCAGGAAAAAAAAGAACGCGAAGCAAAGAAGCACCAAAAACAGACCAAACTAAAAGAGATCCGCCTCAAGCCCAATATCGACAACCATGATTATGCGACGAAGGTCAGGCAGGCAGCTACGTTCCTGAAAAAACAGGACAAAGTTAAGGTTAACATGTTTTTCAGGGGTAGGCAAATGGAACATCTGGATTTGGGCCGGAAGGTTCTGGATAGATTTATAACCGATACGCAGACTGAGGGACAGCTGGAAAAACCGCCGGTTTTAGAAGGTAAAATCATGTCTTTCGTAATCGGCCCAAAATAATAAGTATTAATAAGGAGCAGGAATCCATGGCCAAGTTAAAAACAAAAAAAGGGGTTGCAAAAAGGTTCAAGCTTACTAAAAGTAAGAAAATTAAATATCAGGCTTGCGGAAAATCGCACCTGGGCACGAATAAAAAAACAAAAAGGCTGCGGAAATTACGCAAGTCGCATTATATTCACAAGAGAAAAGAAAAGGCATTTATTAAAAGTATGCTACCGTATGGTTAAAAAGGAGTGCAGTAAAAATGGCAAAAATCAAACATAGCGCGGCAACGCGAAGAAGAAAAAAGAGAGTATTAAAGAAAGCAAAGGGGTTTTTTGGCGACAGGAGTAAGCAATTTCAGCAGGCGCGCCGCGCGCTAATGCATGCGCTTGTTTATTCCTACCGCGACAGGCGTAACAAAAAAAGGGTGTTCCGTGCCCTTTGGATTACGCGTATTAATGCCGCCTGCCGTCAGGAAGGCATTACCTATAGCGTGTTCATGAATGGTTTAAAGAAGGCCAAGGTTGCCATAGACAGGAAGATGCTTGCGGAGCTGGCTGTAAATGACGCGCCGGCTTTTAAAAAGTTAGTGCAGTTAGTTAAGAAATAATTAACGCCTATAAGCAAACACATGGATATTGAGCAAATTAAAACGCAGATAGAAAGGGAACTTGCGAATATCGGCTCTCTGCAGGCGCTGGAAGAATTTCGCCTGAAATACCTTTCCAGAAAAGGCTTGATAGCTCAGCTTACGGGGAATATCCCTGCCTTAGCGCCTCAGGAACGCGCTTCTTTCGGCCAGCAGGTTAATGCTTTAAAACAAAAGGTACTGGCTCTGGTTGAAGAAAAAGAAAGGACTTTAACCCCGGTTCAGGGCCTGAAAAATGAGCTCATCCCAGACATCAGTATGCCCGGCATAGCAAGCGAGCTTGGCCAGCTGCATCCAATCACCCAAATCATCAATCAGGTCTGCGGTATATTTAACCGTATGGGTTTTGTGGTTATGGAAGGCCCGGAAATTGAAACGGAATTTAATAATTTTACCGGGCTGAATATCCCGTTAGAGCATCCTTCGCGCGATGCCTTTGATACATTTTACCTAACAGGCTATAACAAGCTACTTTTACGCAGCCACACTTCTCCTGTCCAGGTGCGCTCAATGAAAAACCGTAAGGCGCCACTTGCGATAGTGGTTCCGGGCAGGGTATACCGTCCGGATGCAGTGGATGCCAGCCATTTGTTTATGTTTCATCAGGTTGAAGGGTTTATTGTTGATACGAATATAACTTTCGCGCATTTAAAAGGAGTGTTAGAGTTTTTTGCCAAAGAGATTTTCGGCAAAGATATAAAGATGCGCTTCAGGCCTCATTTTTTTCCTTTTACCGAGCCTTCCGCTGAGGTGGATATTTCCTGCATTATCTGTAAGGGCAAGGGCTGCTCTGTTTGCGGCAGGAAAGGCTGGCTTGAGATACTCGGCTCAGGCATGATTCATCCCAATGTCTTTAAGCACGTGGGAATTGACCATAAAAAATATACCGGTTTTGCTTTTGGCATGGGCATTGAGAGGATTGCCATGCTTAAATACGGGATTAATGATATCCGCTTATTTTTTGAGAACGACTTAAGGTTTTTAAAACAATTCTAAATGAAAGTTACCTATAATTGGTTAAAAGAATTCGTTGCCATTAAGATTCCGCCGCAAAAGCTTAGCCATAAACTTACCATGGCCGGGCTTGAGGTTGTTTCTTTAGAGGAAAAAGAAGGGGATTTTATTTTTGAGATTGAGGTTACCTCTAACCGCCCGGATTGGTTGAGCGTAAAAGGTATTGCCAGGGAAGTAGCGGCGATTATGGGTTTAAGGCTTAAGGCGCAAAGCTTAGCGGCTAAGTGTAAGACCAGGGATAATTCCAAAGAAAAATTAAATATAAAAATACAAGATAAAAAAGACTGCCCTTTATATTCCGCTAAAATAATTAAAGATGTAAAAGTGGGCCCCTCGCCGGAATGGTTGAGGAAAAGATTGGAGCTCGTCGGCTGCCGTAGCGTCAATAATATCGTGGACATCACCAATTACGTTTTATTTGAAACCGGGCAACCCCTGCATGCTTTTGATCTGGATAAAATAAGCGGGGAAACTATCTTTGTGCGCAGGGCCAGGGAAGGTGAGCGTTTGGTTACTATTGATGCGCAAGAGAAAAAATTGAATCGGGAAATCTTGGTTATTGCGGATAAGGAAAAAGTATTGGCTTTGGCAGGGCTAATGGGCGGCAAGGATAGCGAAGTAACCGGCTCAACTAAGAATATCCTTCTTGAGGCAGCGGTATTTGACCCTGTTTTGATACGCCGCAGCAGAAAGAGCGTATCTCTTGATAGCGATTCGTCGTACCGTTTTGAAAGAGGAATAAACGCTAAAGGGCTAGAGCCGTCTTCATTGCGCGCAAGCAATTTAATTGAAGAACTGGCAGGCGGAAAAACCGTTTTACTAAAAAGCTCAAAATACGTTTTCTTTAAAGGCAAGACAATTGCTCTTGATCTGAATAAAGTTTCCAGAGTATTGGGGCAGAATGTCCCCCAGCCTAAGATAAAACAGATTTTGCAGCTTCTGGATTTTAAGCTAAAGACAGGCGCAGACAGCAAGATAATTGTTACAGTGCCGTCATTCAGGCGGGATATTCTTTTGGAAGAAGACCTTATTGAAGAGGTTGCCCGTATTTATGGCTTTGAACTGATTAAGGAAAATCTGCCCGCAGTTAAACCGCAGGTTACCCTTGATAAAACAAGAGAGATAGTCTCCGTTATCAAAGATATTCTCATTGGCTTAGGGTTCTCTGAAGCGATAAGCTATAGCCTGATTGACCGACAGCTTTTAAAGAATTTTAATATAGATGATTCCTTGTGCGTTGAGGTGCTTAATCCTTTAAGCAGGGAGCAGGAAGTGCTCCGGCCGACATTGATCCCGAATTTAAGCCGTGTAGTTTCATATAACCTGAACCAAAAGCAGGATTATCTGAATATTTTTGAGGCGGCCAAGAGGTTTGTCAAAGGCCCGGACAGCCCCAGAGAAGAGTTAATGTTGGCTTTGGCAGTGTGCGGCAGAAAACCCATGCTTCTTAACCACGGACTGGTCAAGGATGATGCAGGGATTTTGAATTTGAAGGGTGCATTAGAGACAATCTTCAGGAAATTAGGCATTCAGGAATATTCTTTTGAGAATAAAGAAGGGAAAGTTTCCGTCTCAGTCAACGGCGAAAATATCGGGTCGCTTGCGCAGTTAGACAGAAGCGCCTTAGAGAAATTAGATATAAAAAATAAAGCAGTCTTTGCTGCGGAGATATCGCTTGAAAAGCTCATCCCGCATGTTAATGCGGAGAAAAAATTTGAGTCTCTCCCCAGATACCCTGCGATTAGCCGCGATATCAGCTTTGTTTTGAAGGAAGATATCCTGATAAGGGATATAATTAATTGCATAGGGGATAAAGGTGGGGTATTGCTGCGTAAAATAGAAGTTGCGGACTATTATCAGGGTAAACAGATTCCTTCAGGGTACCGGGGCCTGACACTTTCATGTCTTTACCGCTCTGACGAACGGACGTTAACCGAGTCAGAAGTTAATCCCGTACACTCGGAAGTTTTGGCTACGCTGGTTTCGCGTTTTGGCGTCAAAACCCGCTAAAAATGTGCTATACTTTTCTTACGAGGAAAAGAGACGTTTTTAAATATCCCTGCGGTGCGCGTTGGATAAGCTGATAATTGTTGAACCAACACCAACAATAAGGGAGCCCGCGATTCTTTAGGTACCTCGGTACTTAAGATAGGGCACCCACTTAGAAGCGAATGGTTCAAAATATCGTTCCAACGGCACTCGCGGGGTTTTTTATATTGAGGTCATAATGGATTTGTTTAAAGAAGAGGGTAGCAATAATTTAAAAGACTCGCCCCTGGCAATGCGCATGCGGCCGCAGTCTCTGGATGAATTCATCGGGCAGGAGCATATCTTGGGTAAGGGTAAACTCCTGCGCCGGGCCATTGAAGCTGACCGGATCAGTTCAGCTATTCTTTTCGGTCCGCCCGGGGTAGGAAAGACTTCTTTAGCCGGCTGCATTGCCGTAATGACAAAATCATATTTTTCTCCCATTAACGCCACTACTTCCAACGTTGAAGAACTAAGGAAGATTATCGCCTCCGCCAAGCTTAAGAAAAACAATACGAACCGCAAAACCATACTTTTTATTGACGAAATCCACCGTTTTAATAAAACCCAGCAGGATGTCTTATTGCCCGATATAGAAGAAGGAAATCCTGTTTTAATCGGAGCAACCGTGCATAATCCGTATTTTTCCATTGCCTCTCCTCTTCTTTCGCGTTCCCTTGTCTGCGAGCTGAAAGCCTTAAAAGAAAAAGACATCGCGCAGATTTTGGATGCGGCGCTTAAAGATAAAACGAGGGGTTTCGGAAATTTAAAAGTTAAAGTATCGCCGCCTGCTTTAAGTTTTTTGAGCAAGACCTGCGAAGGAGATGCGCGCAGGGCGTTGAATGCGCTAGAAGTAGGAGTCCTTACTACGCCTAAAGATAAAGATGGTTTTATTAATTTTGACCTCAATGTCGCAGAAGAGTCTATCCAGAAGAAAGCGGTTGTCTATGACCACGACGAAGACGCGCATTATGATACAGCTTCCGCTTTCATAAAATCCATGCGCGGCTCAGACCCCGACGCGGCTTTATATTGGCTGGCAAAGATGCTTTATGCCGGAGAAGACGTGCGTTTTATTGCGCGCAGGATTTGCATATTGGCCGCAGAGGACGTGGGGAATGCCGATCCGTTGGCTTTGGTGTTGGCGAATGCGGCACTGGCGGTCTGCGAATTTGTAGGCATGCCTGAAGCAAGAATCCCGCTTGCGCAAGCGGTAGTTTATGTTTCCTGCGCGCCAAAATCCAACGCCAGCTATCTGGCGATTGAAAAGGCATATAAAGATATTGAAAGCGGCAGGGTGCAGGAAGTCCCCGACCACCTTAAAGACACGCATTATAAGGGCGCGGAAGCCTTGGGCCATGGGAAAGGCTATAAGTATGCCCATGATTACCCGGGTGGCTTTGTTAAGCAAAAATACCTGCCTAAAAAAGTCCGGTACTATGAACCGACGGGTATAGGCTATGAGGCAAAGATTAAAGAACGTATGGAGAAATTAGCCGCCGGTAGCGGGAAAGGGAAAAGCGATAAACAAAGGAGCCTTTAGATTAATATGCAGAATATGACGGTAATAATGTATGCGGTATTTTTTACGGGGGTAGCTTTGGTTATTTATGCTCTCATTGGCATGGCTTTACCTGAAGCGGAGAAGAAAACAAAGAATAAAAAAGCACCCCAGCCTTACGCAGGAGGGGATCTTTCCAAAGAGGCAGGGCAAGATCAGGATGAGCGGATAGCAGCTTTGCAAAAAGAACTGGAGCAGGCAAAATACGAATATGCCGCGCTGCAAGAGAGGTTTAATTCCGTCGGAAGCACAGAAGAGAAGTTAAAGGAAGAAATTCAGCGCAGAGAAGAGTGGCTTAAGAAGTCCGAGGAGATGCTGGATAAAGTTAAAGCAGAAAATACCGAGTTAAGAAATAAGTTCAACCTACGGGAGGAGAACTCACAGGATGAGTTCAGCAAGAGCATAGACTTAACCAGGCAACTGCAGGAAGCTAACCTTAAGATTCAGGAATTAGACAGCGCCCTAAAAGGGCAATCCGACACAATTGAAACGCAGAAACACCAGATAGAAAAATACATACAGGAGATTAAGGAACAGAAAGACAGTATCCATGCTTTTAAAAAACGGGAGCAGGAAAGTGAATGGATACCAAAGGCGGAATTTAACAAATTAAATGAGGAATATACGGAATTGGAAAAGGAAATTGAGGCCGATGAAGAGAAACTGCGTTCGCTTGTTGAGGAACTCATTGACTTAAAGGGTAAATTGGTGACTGGGATTAGGGTGCATGATTTAGAAGCCCCGGCCACGGAAGTAGCGGTGCTTCAGGAATCAGCCGTTCCTGTGGAGCAGCCTACGGAGCAAATAAAAGAAGAGATAAAAGAAAAAGAAGAAATAAAGGAAGAGGTACAGGAAGAAAAAAAAGACAAGACGGAAAAAAAAGAGCCAGTAGCTATCCCCGAGCCCAAATTCGCCCTTGATAAAACCCGTAATATAGGAATTATAGCGCATATTGACGCAGGTAAAACTACGCTTTCGGAAAGAATTCTTTTTTATACTGGGAAGTCGCATAAAATCGGGGAGGTACATGAAGGCAAAGCGACTATGGACTGGATGAAGCAGGAGCAGGAAAGAGGAATTACCATTACCGCAGCTGCCACCACTTGTTTTTGGAAAGGTCACAAGATTAATCTTATTGACACCCCGGGGCACGTTGATTTTACGGTTGAAGTTGAGCGCAGCTTGCGTGTCTTAGACGGAGCGGTAGCGGTTTTCTGCGCCGTGGGTGGAGTTGAACCGCAGTCGGAGACGGTGTGGCACCAGTCTGATAAATACAATGTGCCTAAAATAGCTTTTATAAATAAGATGGACCGCACGGGCGCGGATTTCTTCGGGGTGTTAAAAGGCATTGAAGACCAGCTTGGCGGGCACACCATACCTTTAGAGATTCCGATCGGAGCAGAAGATCAGTTTAAAGGGGTAGTAGACTTATTGGAAATGAAGGCGTATTTTTACGAGGACGAATCTCAGGGTAAAGAATACCGGGTTGAAGATATTCCGCAGGATTTAATGAAAAGTGCCAAGCTCTATAGAAAGACATTAATTGAAAAGGCGGCCGCCTTTGACGAAGGGTTAACTAAAAAATACCTTGAAGCCCCGGATTCCATTACTATCGAAGAATTAATTAAAGCAATACGCAGCGGGACAATCGCGAATAAGGCTGTTCCTGTTTTGTGCGGGGCGGCATTTAAGAATAAAGGAGTGCAAAAGCTACTGGACGCGGTTACTTTATTCCTGCCTTCCCCCAAAGATCTCCCGCTTGTAAAAGGGCATTCTCCGGACGATGCGGAAAATGAGATCACCCGCAGTGCCGATTATAATGAGCCTCTGGCTGCGCTTGCTTTTAAGGTCCAGTCCGACCCGCATATGGGTAAACTCGTTTATGCTCGGGTTTACTCGGGCGTGCTTTCCACAGGTACCTATATTTTAAATGCCACGAGAAATAAGAAAGAGAGAGTAGGCAGGATTGTACAGATGCACGCGAATCAACGCGAGAATATTGAATACGCTTATGCCGGGGATATCGTTGCGGTGGTCGGGCTTGGAGATACGATTACAGGGCATACCTTGTGTGATCCGGATAACCCGGTCCTGCTTGAAGCCATAGAATTCCCGACACCGGTAGTTTCTTTGAGTATTACGCCAAAGACCCGTTCAGATCAGGATAAGTTAGGCAAAGCGCTTGCGCGGCTTAGCGATGAGGACCCGACCTTTCTGGTTAGTTCCGACGAAGAGACCAAAGAAACCCTTTTAGCCGGAATGGGAGAACTGCATTTGGAAATTATCGTAGCCAGGCTAAAAGAAGAGTTTGGCGTTGAAGCTGTCGTGGGTCAGCCTAAGGTTGCATTTCGCGAAACGATTTTACAGGCAGCAGGCGGAGAGAATAAATATGTTAAGCAAAGCGGCGGCCGCGGACAATATGGCCATGTAGTTTTGGAAGTTTCTCCGGTTCAGGCCGGAACAGGATTCCAGTTCGTAAACAGCATTAAGGGAGGGGCAATCCCGCAGTCATTTATACCGGCAATTGAAAAAGGCGTAATTGAGACATTGGCTAAAGGCGTTTTTGCCGGCTATCCGATAGTGGATATTAAGGTAAATGTAACCGACGGTTCATACCACGAAGTTGATTCTTCGGAGCTTGCTTTTAAGATCGCCGGGAGTATGGCATTCAAGGAGGCGTTTTTAAAAGCCCAGCCGGTTTTACTTGAACCAAGCATGTCATTAGAGGTAACAACGCCGGAGGAATATGTAAACGGGGCAGTAAGTTTTATCTGTTCGCATCGCGGGAAAATCCTGAATATTGATATGAAGGGCAAACAAAAAGTGGTTTCTGCGCAAGCGCCTTTGTCGGAGATGTTCGGCTATGTTACGGCATTCCGTTCTTTAAGCAGCGGCAGGGCGAATGCGGTGATGGAGTTTGATAAATACGTGCAGGTGCCGCAGGAAATCGCCCAGAAAATCTGCGAAGAACGCAAGAAAAAAGCCGAAGAAGAAAGATAGCTTTAAGTTTTTAGCTTGTGGTAGGGTATAAACTGTGATAAAATTTTTATATGATTATTACTGAGAAAAAATCGTTAGAGCAGATTTTGAAAGCGCTTGGTGGTTATACCAAGATTTTCTTGGTTGGCTGCGGGGAATGCGCCACGACCTGTAAGACAGGTGGTGAGGTAGAAATGGAGCAGTTAAAATTACAGCTTCAGGAGCACGGCAAGAATGTAGTTGGAATGTGCGTACCGTCTGCCCCATGCGTTGCCGCAAAAGTAAAAACCGAATTAGCCAAGAATATGAAATCGCTGCGGGAAGCCGAAGCGATTTTAGTCTTAGCCTGCGGTTTAGGGACGCAGTCCGTCAAAGATAACGAGCGTTTAGGCCTGGAAGTAATTCCTGCGCTGAATACTATGTTTGGCGCAGTAATGGACTCGCAAGGTAATTTCGCCGAGAAATGTTCCTTATGTGGAGAATGTGTTTTGGATGTAACAGGCGCGATATGCCCGGTTACTTTATGCGCTAAAGGACTTTTGAACGGTCCCTGCGGAGGAATGAATAAAGGTAAATGCGAAGTGGATAAAGAAAAAGACTGCGCCTGGGTTTTAATTTACAAAGAATTAGAGAAAAAGAATAAGTTAGGTTCTTTAAAAGAAATTCGTCAGCCGAAGGACCATAAAAAGTCATTAAGGCCGCGTAAATTAATAATGGCACAGTAGACATGGAACAGCCGCTTCCTTATAGCGCAAAAGTAATGGATCATTTTTCCCATCCCAGAAATGTAGGGGAAATTCATGATGCCAGCGGTATAGGTACCGTTGGCAACCCGATCTGCGGGGACGTAATGAAAATGTTTTTAAAAATAGAGAAGAATGTCATTGTGGATGTTAAGTTTAAGACATTTGGATGCGGAGCCGCTATAGCCACGAGTTCAATGGTTACGGAGATGGTCAAAGGCAAGAGCATTGAGGAAGCTTTGAAGATTTCCAATAAAGCGGTTGCTGAAGCGTTGGGAGGCCTGCCTCCGGTTAAAATGCATTGTTCCGTCTTAGCTGAAGATGCCCTGCGCTCGGCGCTAAAAGATTATTACCGCAAGCAGGGGATGAGCGTTCCTTTTGAAGATAAACCGCACACCCATGATGAGCATGGAAAGAGCGGATAGTTAGGTATAAGCCATGTTGACAAAGCAAGCTATACGTAGTAAAATCCTTTTAGAGTTAGAAAATCAGGAGGAGGAAAGCCGGAAGCGAAAAAGTTCTATAATAAAAAATAAACTTTTCAGGACCAAGGTTTTTAGAAAAGCAAAAATTGTAATGTTTTACATCGCGTTTAAGGGCGAGGTAGAAACAGAAGAGATGATAAAAGAAGCTTTAAATCTAGGTAAGATAGTCACTGTGCCAGTTTGTAAGCCACATAAATTAGCATTAGAGCCGTGTATTTTAGATAACCACGCAAATTTAAAACGGGGCCCTTACGGAGTAAAAGAGCCGGTGGAGGAAAGATGCCTCCCTTTATCCGCGCTCCAGCTCGTAATCGTTCCGGGGATTGCCTTTGACAAAAAAGGCAACCGTCTCGGCCGGGGCAAGGGTTATTATGACCGCTTACTCCAGAAACTACCCAGGACAATACAATCTATCGGCTTGGCATTTGACTTTCAAATCCTCTCATCTGTTCCATCCCACGCCCACGACGTAGCAGTCGGCAGGGTAATTTTTAACTAATCTTTTAATTTTTAAAAAATTCATCCTGCAGTAGCATAAAGAAGGGAGTTTAAGATGTTGTTGAATATATTTATTTTATTTGCCGCTAGTGTTATTGCGGCAGTCAGCGGTTACCTTTTGAGGAAACACCTCGCTGAAAAAAAGATTCAGGATGCCGAAACGCAGGCGGGGGTAATTTTAGAACAGGCGAGGAAAGAGCTTCAGGATAAAAGGCGCGAAGCCGAGCTTGAAGCCAAGGATCTTTTATACAGGATGCGGCAGGATTTTGAGCGGGAGACTAAAGACCGCCGGGTGGAAATAACGAACTTAGAAAGAAGACTTGCGCAAAAAGAGGAAAATATTGACCGCCGCCTCAACTTACTGGAGCAGAAAGAAAAAGATATAGAACTTAAGCACGAAAACGTGAAGAAGCAGGAGGATGCCTTAAAAGTAAAAGACACCCAGTTGCTTTCTTTAATTGCCGAAGAGAAGGAGAGATTACAGAAGATTTCTTCTTTGTCTGCGGAGGAAGCAAAACAGATTTTATTAAGCCGGCTCAGCGAAGAATTGAATAATGAGAAAGCCGTGCTCATTAAAAAGCATGAAGAGGAATTACGCGCTGTTATGGATAAAAAGGCAAGGGAGGTAATGAGCCTGGCGATACAAAGATGCGCTGCGGAACATACAGTAGAAACAACGGTAAGCGTGGTAACGTTGCCTAACGATGAAATGAAGGGTAGGGTTATCGGCAGGGAAGGCCGCAATATCCGCGCCCTTGAAATGGCAACGGGAGTGGACGTTATCATTGACGATACCCCTGAGGCGGTAACTTTGTCGGCATTTGACACGGTGCGCAGGGAAATCGCCCGTTTAAGCCTTGAAAAGTTGATTGCCGATGGTAGGATCCATCCGGGCCGCATTGAAGAAGTGGTTGAGAAAACTAAAAAAGATATGGATGATAAAATTAAAGAAGAAGGGGAGCGTGCAGCATTTGAGGCCGGCGTGAACGGCCTACACCCCGAATTGATAAAGCTTTTAGGGCGGTTAAAATACCGCACCAGTTTTGGCCAGAATGCCCTGCAGCACTCTAAAGAGGTGTCTTTTCTTTTAGGCGTTATGGCCTCTGAAATCGGCCTTGATTTTAAGCTTGGTCGCAGGATCGGTCTGCTCCATGATATCGGCAAGGCGGTTGATCATCAGGTTGAAGGGACCCATGCGAAACTGGGGGCAGATTTAGCCAAGAAATTTAATGAATCAACGGAAGTAATCCATGCTATTGAAGCCCACCACGAAGAAACGCAACCGCAGAGTTTGTATGCGGTTTTGGCAGTTGCCGCCGACGCTATAAGCGCTGCCCGGCCGGGCGCACGCAGAGAGACCTTAGAGACATATGTTAAGAGGCTGGAAAGCCTGGAATCAATTGCCAACGTCTTTAAAGGGGTGGAGAAGTCTTTTGCTATTCAGGCCGGCCGAGAAATACGGGTAATTGTACAGCCGGAAAAGATTTCCGATGCGGACGCCATTAATCTGGCCCGGGAAATCCGCAAGAAAATTGAGGAAGGTATGGAATATCCGGGGCAGATAAAAGTTACCGTGATCAGGGAGACAAGGTCAATTGAATACGCAAAGTAGCCTATAAATAATATGCATATACTTTTTATCGGTGATATTGTCGGCTCACCGGGCAGGGAAGCGATTAAAATGCTACTGCCTGAGTTAAAAAAAGAACATTCTTTGGGTTTTGTGGTCGCTAACGCCGAGAATGTTGCCGGTGGTTCGGGGATTACCCTGAAAACCGCACAGGACCTTTTTACTTCAGGTCTTGACGTATTGACATCCGGAGACCATATCTGGAAGAGGAGCGAAATTTTTGAATTACTAAGTAAAGAAGAGAGGATTTTGCGTCCGCTTAATTTTCCTATTGGTGCACCGGGAAAAGGAAGCGCGGTTTTTAAAACAAATTCTGGCAAAAAGATAGGCGTAATAAATGTGAACGGCAGGGTTTTTATGGAACCGCTGGATTGCCCGTTCAAAACCTCATCTTCCGCAGCAGAAGAACTCTCCAAAGAAACAAATATTATTATAGTGGATATGCACGCCGAAGCCACATCTGAAAAGGTCGCCTTAGGCTGGTATCTAGACGGAAAAGTTTCTGCGGTTTTAGGAACCCATACCCATATACAGACCGCCGATGAAAGAATCTTGCCCCAAGGCACGGCTTATATCAGTGACGCGGGGATGACCGGACCGTATGATTCGGTAATCGGCAGGCGGACAGAGGACGTCTTGCAGAGATTCCTTACCCTTATTCCGACAAGATTTGAAGTTGCGCAAGGTAATATCCAGTTGCACGGGGTAATTTTAGACATAGATGAGAAAACAGGCAAGGCAAAGTCAATTGAAAGAATACAGAAGAAATTAAATGCTTAAAAAGTATTACTTTGTTACCGGAATTTTACTATTATTCATCGTTTGTAATTTGTGCATTGGGTTTCTTAATTTTTCTTTTGCGCAGGGTGATGATTTAGAATTTAACATTGATCTTAATTCTCCCACTGTTTCGCTACCGGCTATTTATAAGCCCAATGTGGATTTAAGCGGCAGGGGAGTTTACAGCCCGGGCTGGCCGCAGAGTTTAAGTTCAAAAGAAGTAGTGGAAATCTGGCAGAAGGACATAGGTTTCTCCGGTTTCTATCGCATACAATATAATTTATGGGAAATTAACGAACTGGCAAAGAATAAAGATGAGCAGAAAAAGCTTTTGGAAAATTATGATAATGTTATTAAGAGTATAAGCGATTCCGGCGCAGTTGTGATTTTGGATATCTTTGGCACACCCGCGGGCATGGGCAGGGTTTTGGATAAAAAAAGCGCTCCGGTGGATTTAGACGCGTTTAAGAAGTTGATTAAGGATACGGTTCGCGAGTTAAGCTGCAATAAAAAATATAATATATGGTATGAAGTTTGGAATGCTCCTGATTTGGATGATTTTTTCTTAGGCCGGCAGCAGGAGTATTTCAATCTCTACCGTACAGTTGCGCAAGCCGTAAAAGAACTGAAGCAGGAGACCAACATAAATATCCCGGTAGGCGGACCTTCGGTAAGCTGGTGGTTCAAGTCGCTGGAACCGAATACTATCCTTACGCCGGAGAGAAGTTTGATTTACGGGTTAATCCGTTATTGTTATTCGTACCAGCTCCCGCTTGATTTTATCAGCTGGCACGGCTATTCAACTGACCCCATGGCTGAACAAGAAAGTACGCTTTACCATAAATATACCGTATCCCTCATACGTGACTGGCTTACCTATTTTCGCTTTGAGAGCAATACTCCGATAATTATTGATGAATGGAATTTTGACCGGGATACGAATATCTTGCCAGAGCGTCATGAGCATGCGTATATCGCGGCAAGTTACATACCCGCCCGCATCAACGGCATGCTTGACTCTGGGATTGATAATCAAGTTTATTTTTCGCTTCAGGATTTTGAGAATAAGAAAGAAGCAATTGTAAGGAACGTGGGAGCCTTTGAAAATAAAGGCGAAGCCAAGGCGATTTATAATGTATTTCGTATGCTCGGTTCGTTAGGGAAAAACATGTTCGTTACCAAAACGGATGATGAATTCTGTAAGTTGCTCGCTACAAAGTCAGACGATACCATTACCCTGCTTATTTATAATTATATAGATCCCCAGGCAGCCCGCAACTATTTATCCAAGAACATCGTAAATTTAAGTGCATCCGAGAGGAAGATGCTGATTAATATCATTAAGACTGATAAACTTAATCAAATAATCTCCGGCTCAATAGGCGTGTCTACGCTGCACCTGACAAAGAGGGTTGAGGAGCTCTTGGGTTCCGCGCTAGAGATAAGCGAAAAAACTAAAAAATGCTCATCCGAAAGCCGCAATGTGAAAATAAATATTAAGAACCTGAAAGAAAATTATATCTATCAGCTTTATTCGGTTGACTCAAACTGCATAAAGAGCTGTGTCTTTTCTCCCCGGGAAGAAAAAGAAATTACAGCCGGCGATTACAGTGCTACGCTTGCAATAAGCCCTTACTCCGTTAATATGATTGTGCTTAAAGTTAAACCTAAAGAACCAGTTCCGGCTCCGGCGGCAACGGTACCGGTAAAAGAAGAGGAAAAGAAATAATGCCCAATGAAGCGCTTGATACTAAGAGGCATATTTATACCGTAGCCGAGATTACTCAGGATATCAAGTTGATTCTGGAAAATACTTTTGCGCAAGTCTGGGTTGAAGGCGAAGTTTCTAATTTCCGCCCGTCGCAGGCAGGGCATCTTTATTTTTCTCTAAAAGACAAAGACGCGCTTTTAAACGCGGTAATATTCGCTAGGGCAGCGCTGGAAACTAAATTTAAGCTGGAAGACGGATTAAAGGTAATTTGCTATGGCAAGATTGATGTTTATCCTCCGCGCGGGCAATACCAGTTAATAATCGAAAAAATCGAGCCGAAAGGTATCGGTAGCCTCCAACTGGCTCTGGAGCAGTTAAAAAGAAAGTTGGAAAAAGAAGGGCTGTTCGCCGAGGATCATAAGAGACCCATACCTTACCTGCCATCAAGAATAGGGCTGGTAACTTCTATTTCGGGCGCGGCGATAAAAGATATTTTAAAGGTGTTAGAGAGAAGGTTCGGGGATATTCATGTAGTTATTAACCCGGTTCAGGTGCAGGGGGATACTGCTAAAGATGAAATCGCCTGCGCCATTGAGGAGTTCAATTGTTATAACGAGAACCTGCCTTTAGAAGAGCATATTGAGGTTCTGATTGTCGGTAGAGGCGGAGGGAGCATTGAAGACCTCTGGGCTTTTAATGAGGAAATTGTTGCCCGGGCCATTTACAATTCTGGCATTCCGGTAATTTCAGCAGTAGGGCATGAACGGGACTGGACGGTTGCGGATTTGGTTGCGGATATGCGCGCACCTACGCCGTCTTCTGCGGCAGAGTTGGTCGTACCTGAGAAAAAAGAACTGCGGGAGCAGATAGAGGTGCTGGTTGAAAGTCTGAATCTAAGCATGAATCACAGCATAGAATTATTGCGGCAGGATTTCTTTAGCACTCAGAAGAAATTATCCCTGCTTAACCCAATAGCGCTGCTCAAGCAGTATAAAGAAAGGGTGCTGGATTTGGCGCGGCAGATTTTTGTGCGTACGGAACATTTCTTAAAATTACGCCGGGCAGGGTTTAATACTTTAATTGAAAAACTGGCATCCTTAAGCCCCTTGAATATTCTGGCGCGCGGCTACAGCATTACCTTTAAAATGCCGGGAGAAGAAATCATCAAAAGCACCCAAGGGTTAAAAACAGGGGATGCGATTAAGACACGTTTGCATAAGGGAGAAATCATAAGCAGGGTAACGGAGGTAAATTAAAAATGGCTGAATTAAAATTCGAAGATGCATTAAAAAAACTGGAGAAGATTGTTGGACAGCTTGAGGGCGGCGAGCTCTCTCTGGATGAAGCGCTCAAGGTTTACGAAGAAGGGATTGAATTATCGCGCACCTGCGCGCAGCGGCTGGATAATGCCAAAAAAAAGATAGACATTCTGACTAAGAACAAGAAGGGCGAATTTGGCTTAAAACCCCTTAATGAATCCGAAGTAAAGGAATAATGTTAGAAAAAATCAATTCTCCCGCAGATTTACGGACTCTAAGCATAGAGCAATTGCCTGTTTTAGCCTCAGAGATACGTCAGAGGATAATTGAAGTGGTTTCAAAGACCGGCGGCCATCTGGCGTCTTCTTTGGGCGCAGTGGAATTGACCGTTGCACTGCATTATTGCCTGAATACCCCGGAAGATAAAATCATCTTTGATGTAGGGCATCAGACTTATGCCCATAAGATATTGACTGGCAGGAACGGCTCATTTGATAGCTTAAGGCAATATCGGGGTTTAAGCGGATTCCCCTCCAAAGACGAATCCGTTTATGATCCCTTTACAACAGGGCACAGCTCAGACGCAGTGTCGCTTGCCTTAGGGCTGGCATGCGCGCGCGATTTAAGCCCGTTAAAGCATAATTTCAAGACAGTAGCGGTTATTGGCGACGGCTCTTTAAGCGGTGGGCTTTGTTTTGAGGGCCTGAATAACGCAGGCCATCTTAAGAAAGACATCCTTGTAGTTTTAAACACCAATGAATTAAGCATAGCTCCTAATACCGGGGCGATAAGTATTTATTTGAATAAAATTATTTCCCTGCCGGTTTATAACCGTTTTAAAGATTCGCTTGAGAAGTTTGCGAATTCACGCCTGCCCAAAGGAAGCAGGATTTTAAAACTGGTAAATAAATTTGAGGAGGGGTTAAAGAATTTATTCGTTCCCGGCATGCTCTTTGAAGAGCTGGGCTTTAGGTATTTTGGCCCGCTTGACGGCCACGATCTCAATCTTTTAGTCAGGACATTAAAGAATATTTCGCTTATTAAAGGGCCTTTGCTTTTGCACGTGATTACTAAAAAAGGAAAAGGCTATCCTCCGGCTGAAAAGGACCCGGTACGTTTCCACGGCTTGGGCCCGTTTGATGCGCAAAGCGGGGACGCGGTTAAGGGTGCATCCGGAGAAACCTATACTAAAGTATTCAGCAATAAAATTATTGATTTAGCAAGACAAAATGAGAAAATAGTGGCAATAACCGCGGCTATGCCGGAAGGGACGGGGTTGGATAAATTCCGGGATGCTTTCCCGCAAAGATTCTTTGATGTCGGCATTGCCGAGCCTCACGCGGTTTCTTTTAGCGCAGGCCTTGCCAAGGCGGGGTTTAAGCCGGTAGTGGCAGTATATTCAACATTTTTGCAAAGAGCATATGACCAGATTGTTGAGGATATCGCTTTGCAGGATTTACCGGTTGTTTTTTGCCTTGATCGCGCAGGGGTAGTCGGAGAAGACGGCGTTACCCATCAGGGTATTTTTGATATTGCTTATTTAAGAACCATTCCTAATTTAATAGTCATGGCGCCGAAAGATACTTTGGAACTAGAGAAGATGCTTGAATTTGCCTTTAAGTTAAATAAACCGGTGGCTTTAAGATACCCTAAAGGCATGGGTGAGCGGCTCAATTTAGAAGATTCCACAATAGAATTGGGTAAGTTTGAAATTTTAAAAGAAGGCGCGGGCTTTGTTGTGTTTGCCTTAGGGAGCATGGTTATGCCTGCTTATGAAGCGTTGAATTTATTGCAAAAAGAAGGCCTAAGCGGGACCTTGGTAAACGCGCGTTTTGTAAAGCCTTTAGACAACGATATGCTGCATACACTTTCAACTGGGAAAAAACGCATATTCAGCGTCGAGGAAGGAATAATTGACGCCGGGTTCGGCAGCGCCATCAGCGAGACAATAGGTATGCCGGTTACAAGAATAGGGCTGCCTTGCGAGTTTATTACCCACGGGAAGAGAGAAATAATTTTGGATAAATACGGCCTGACTGCCGGAAAAATCGCAGCAAAAATAAAATCGGCTTATGCCTAAAATAACGATTAATCATGAAAAATGCAAAGGCTGTCTTCTTTGTGTTTCGGTCTGCCCCAAGGGTTCCATTAAACAAAAAGTAACTTTAAATAAGAGGGGGGTTAAGCCCGTTGAATTTAAGGAAGGTTCAGATTGCTTAGGTTGCTCCATGTGTGCGATAATCTGTCCTGATGTTTGCATAGAGGTATTTAGAGAAGAATGAAGAAGATATTGATATCAGGAAATGAAGCAATTGCCGAAGGCGCGCTGCAGGCAGGGTGCACTTTTTATGCGGGGTACCCTATCACCCCGCAGAATGAATTAATCGCCTATTTTGCTAAAAACTTGTCCAGCCGCGGAGGGATTTTTATTCAGGCTGAATCGGAACTTGCGGCGATTAATATGGTTTACGGCGCCTCTGCCGCAGGGGTGCGGGCAATGACTTCTTCTTCAAGCCCGGGTATAAGCCTGAAACAGGAAGGCATTTCCTATATTGCCGGAGCCGAGCTCCCAGCAGTAATTGTAAATATTATGCGCGGCGGACCGGGCCTGGGGAATATCTGGCCGGCGCAATCAGATTACTTCCAGAGCACGCGCGGCGGCGGGCACGGTGATTACCGCTGTATAGTTATTGCGCCCTCTTGCGTGCAGGAGGCGTATGATTCAATGTTCACGGCCTTTGATTTAGCTGATAAATACCGCATGCCGGTGATAATTTTAGGGGACGGTATGCTTGGGCAGGTTATGGAACCCTTAAAATTAACAAAATTTAAAATTAAAAATTATAAAAAACCCTGGGCCTTGACAGGCTGCAGGAATAGGGAACCGAATATCGCAAAATCATTTTTCATGGCAGAAGGGGATTTGGAGCAGGCCAATATCAAATTACAGAAAAAATATAAAACGATCCAGGCGAAAGAAGAGCGCTTTGAAGATTTATTCCTTGATGATGTAAAAATAGTGTTGGTTGCCTATGGCACGATGGCGCGCATTGTAAAAAGCGTTGTTAATAAATTAAGGAAGGGTGGCTTAAAAATCGGCTTAATCCGACCGATAACGCTCTGGCCTTTTCCGGAAAATATTTTTAAGCGATTAGCGGTAAAGAATAAACGGCTGGCATTTCTGGTGGTTGAGATGTCCTACGGCCAGATGCTGGAAGACGTAAAATTGGCGGTAAACGGAAAAGCCCGGGTAGAATTTTTAGGCCGTTCAGGCGGCGGCGTGCCGGGCGAAGAAGAAATTATCAAAAAAATCAAGAGCCTGAAATAATGAAAAAAATATTTTCTCACCCTCAATCGTTACGCGATACTTCAACGCATTATTGTCCGGGATGCGGCCACGGCACAGTGCATAGGCTGATTGCCGAAATCGTTGATGAGTTGAATATTAGAGAAAAAGTGATCGGCATAGCTCCCGTTGGGTGCGCGGTTATAGCTTATGATTACTGGAAGTTTGACTGTTCCGAAGCCGCCCACGGAAGGGCATTGGCAGTAGCCACGGCAATAAAAAGGGTACGGCCGCAGAACATCGTCTTTACTTATCAGGGGGATGGGGATTTGGCTGCCATCGGAGGCAATGAGACAATTCATACCGCTAACCGGGGCGAAAATTTAACTGTGGTATTTATAAATAATGCGATATACGGAATGACCGGCGGGCAGATGGCTCCCACTACCCTTCTGGGTCAGAAGAGCGCAACTACGCCTTTAGGAAGAAGTGCTGCTTTACAGGGGTATCCTTTAAAAATATCTGAAATGCTAGGAAGTTTAAGGGGCGTAACATACATTGAGCGCACTTCTCTTGAATCGGTTCAGGGTATTCTTAAAACAAAAGTGGCAATTAAGCAGGCATTTCTCAACCAGATTGAGAATAGGGGTTTCTCTTTGGTTGAAGTGCTTAGCCCGTGCCCGACTTATTGGGGCATGAGCCCACAGGAATCGCTTAAATGGATTAGGGAAGTAATGAGCAAAGAATTCCCTTTAGGCAGGATAAAGTAACCAATGACAGAACGCATAATTATTGCAGGCGCAGGCGGGCAGGGAATAATGCTGTTGGGTAAAATTTTAGCTACTGCCGCAATGGAGGACAGTAAATTCGTAACCTGGCTTCCTTCTTATGGCGCAGAGGTGCGCGGAGGGACCGCTCATTGTTTGGTGGTTGTATCGGATGAAGAAATAGGCTCGCCTTATATCAAAGAAGCCGATACGCTTATCGTCCTGAACAGCCCGTCTCTACTAAAATTTAAAAACAGGCTTAAGGATAAGGGGCTGCTTATTGCTAATAGCTCTTTGGTTAAAGCGGCGCCCGATAAGAGATTTACTATTTTAAGCTTCCCTTTTACCGATATTGCCTCTAATTTAGGCAATATGAGAGTTGCAAATATGGCAGCATTGGGAGTTTACGCGCAGGCTGTAAAGATAGTTAGTATAGATAAAATTTTACGCGTTATTGAGCAAATTGCGCCTGCCGATAAAAAGAATTTAATAAAAATCAATCAGGATGCCCTGAAAAAAGGAATGAGGTTAGTTAATGGTTAAGGTTCGCTTCGCACCCAGCCCCACGGGTTATCTGCATATAGGAGGTGGACGCACTGCCTTATTTAACTGGCTTTTTGCCCGGTCTAAGGGCGGGAAGTTTGTTTTAAGGATTGAAGATACGGATCAGCTGAGGTCAAAAAAAGAATTTTTAGATGAAATCCTCTTTAGCCTGAAATGGCTGGGGTTTGACTGGGATGAGATTTATTATCAAAGCCAGAGATTTGACATTTACCGGGAATACGCGCAGAAATTACTCAAGGCAGGTTTTGCCTATATCGAAAAAAGCGAGAAGGGCGAGGCAATAATTTTTAAAGTCACCCCGCAGAAAATTAAAATCCGGGATTTAATCCGCGGAGAGATTGAGTTTGATGCCCAGACTTTAAAAGACCAGGTCTTGATTAAATCCGACGGAACACCCACCTATAATTTCGCCTGCGTGGTGGATGATACGGCTATGAATATCACTCATGTTATCAGGGGCGATGACCATATCTCTAACACGCCAAAACAGGTTCTTTTGTATAAGGCGCTTGATTTTACTCTGCCCGAGTTTGCACATTTACCTTTAATACTTGGTACAGAAGGAGGCAGACTCTCCAAAAGGACGGGGGCGACTGCCATAAGCGATTACCGCAAAATGGGGTATCTTGCGCCGGCACTAGTCAATTATTTGCTGCTTTTAAGCTGGTCGCCGGGCAAAAACCGGGAGTTAATCAGTTTGAAAGAAGCTGTGGGGTTGTTTGATATAAAGAATGTAAATAAAACCGCCGCTACATTCAACCTGAAAAAATTACAATGGATAAATAACCAATATTTAAAAAACGAGGATCCGGAGAAACTGGCGGACGAATTAATCCCGCAATTAATTGAGAAAAATTACATTGATAAAGACAATTTTGATAGAAATTATGTGGTTTCTTTAGTAAAATTATTCCAGGCGAGATTAAATACTTTGGCGGATTTTCCCGAATGGGCGGATTTTTTCTTCCTCAAAGAGATAATTATTGAGCCTGAGGCGCAGAAAAAATACCTCTCGCAGAATCTTTCAAAAGAATTTACTCTTTTTTTAAAACGGTTGGACACTTTGCAAAATTTTGATATTACTGCAATTGAAACGGAATTCCGCAGCATGGTAGCTGAATTAGGCATAGAGGCAAAAGCGCTTATTCATCCTATCCGCGTTGCTTTAACCGGAAAAACCGTCGGCCCGGGTTTATTTGAGGTTATTTATTATTTAGGCAAAGAGCGGACTAAACAACGTTTAGACAAGTTTATAAAAAAGGAGTAAAAATGCCCAAAAGACTGATATTCAGCCTGCTGTTGATTTTGTTCCTTAGCGTAGTAATCTTATCCGGATGCAATACTGCAAAAGGCGCTGCCGAAGGCATTGGTTGTACAGCAAAAGGCGTAGCCAAAGATGCGCAAGGTTTAGGGGCAGGCATCATGGGTTTGGATGCATGGATGAAAAAAAATATGTGGTAATGGGGAAAACAAACTTTCGTATCCCGCTCTGCCTCATTCTAATCCTGATCATTGTCTTTGGGGCTTTTTATCCCTGCCTTAAGAATGGTTTTGTTAACTGGGATGATGATAAGTATTTAGGTGAAACTGCGGCTGCCCAGCCTTTCTCTCTGGCAGCCCTAAAAGATACCTTTACCTCCTTCTCTGTAGGCCACTACCAGCCTTTAACCAT